>NZ_CABPSG010000007.1:0-277966 GCF_902459595.1 Pandoraea soli
GAACAGGACCGTGAAACAACTCCACGCCGATGATAGTGCGGATACCCGTGTGAAAGTAGGTAATCGTCAGGCTCCCCTTAAAAACCCCTTGCTAATTCGTGTAGCAAGGGGTTTTTGCTTTTCCGCGGCGATATCGCCCAGCGCCGGCGCGGCCACACGGCTCGATGCCAAGGTCGTATCCACGGCGATAACGCCCAGCGGCTGCGCGGCTCAAGGCCGAGGTCGTGACGGGTGAGGTTGATCTGACGGACGTTCCCCTGACGAATCCACCATTTCGGAACCAGCTCGCTGGCCGGTTCTCAGGGGATGCCGTTACCGGAATGGGGTAGGGCTAGCTGACCCAACGCACTACGCGTTTGTGCCGGGCGCCGATGTTGATTTGCGTTGCTCGATTCGACCAGCGGTGTCCTCTGGTTAGCCCTTCTTTTTAGATGCCTCTCGGATAGCCTTCGTGAAGATAAAGCCCATGCCAGTCGAACCGTCCTGCGTTATCAACCGCGCGGTTATCGTCGTGCTGCCCCGGCAACCATTCGTTGATTGGATCAATGCCGCAGACCCTTATCCGGAAAGCGTTGCTGTCACATTAACGGAAGCGCGGGACGGACCGTCAGCATTCCTGATCCCGGTCAATGACAAAGTCGACGAACCGGGCAAGCGCTGGGTACAGCGGAACTGGGAGGCAGTTTTCGAGCAGATGCTCAATGATTGGTACGTCGACGCCACGCTTTGGCCGCGTCATCGCACGCTCAAAATGTTCAAGGAATGGTGCGAGATCCACATTCACGAGATGGTGTTCGACTATGCCGTGACACCTCTCGAGTACGCCAACTGATCGAGGGGCGCGGGCGTGGGCAAGCGGTTCGCCGATGCGATACTCGCAATCGGGTGAACCGGGGTCAGGGTCTTTGCGTCGTTCTGAGTCTGTCGTGCCGCACCGTTGCGAACGATGGGGCGGAGACGGGGATTGTGGGAAAGCGCTCGAAATATCGCCAAAAGCATCGCAATCTTGTGTTTCGTTCGCTATCGTGCCGCTATTCAAATTTTCGGCACAAACGCCGCGCCTCCTGGGCGCGAGCGCATAGCGATGTTCAAGGATCCTATTTCACGCCCCAAGCTTCCCCCGGTTGTCGTCATTTCACTCGTGGACAGCGACGTTCGTCGCGCACATATGATCGAGCAGTTGGCGGCAGCCGACGTTCCCTTCCGATTCTTCGACGCCGAACGGATTAGTGACTATCCGTCGACGTATGACGCTTCCGAACGCCTGCGGATATACGGCAATCATTTGACGCTCGGAGAGGTTGGCTGCTATGAGAGCCATTACCGGGTCTGGGAAGCACTGGCCAGTTCCAACGACGATATCTGGTGCGTCCTGGAAGACGACGTCGAATTGACTCCCGATTTCCCGCGGTGCCTCGCATCGACACTGAACGTGACGGTCCCTTGGGGCATCTTGCGATTGAAGGAAGGGGGCGCTGCAGGGGCATGGCGAGTTGGCCAACTGCCTGGCGGTGGGATTTTGCGCGACCACAGAAAGCAACCTGGCGGTGCCCATGCCTATCTCATCCGGCGCGCGGCAGCGCTTGTGCTCCTGGCCTACGCCAGACGACCCATTCACCCCGTCGACGATATGCTCAACCGGAACTGGGAGCATGGCATCCGCATGATCTCGATGTCGCCGGATATCGTGCTGGATCGAGGTGATGACTTTGGTACCACGATCGTGGGCCGGCATAAGGTCAGGCGCAATCCCTGGCAGAAACTCAAACGGGAATTTCACAGGGGGCGGGATAGCCTGAGTCGTTATGCCGCCGCCTGGCGCCGGCGTTGGCTTACGCCGGTGCGGCATTGGCATTGAGTCAACGCTTGACTGAATTCATATCGTCAAGCAAATCAAAGGCTTGCCGCAGATAGTGAAAATCCGCAGAGCGTCAGGCACAAAAACTGCGTATTTAACGCATGGCAAGTGTTGACAAGGCGGGGCGACATCTCCATAATTGCAAATTCTCTGCGGAGGGGTGCCCGAGTGGCTAAAGGGGGCAGACTGTAAATCTGTTGGCTTACGCCTACGTTGGTTCGAATCCAACCTCCTCCACCAGAATGCGGAAGTAATGAGCGCCGGAAACTAAAATCTCCGGCGCTTGTTGCCTGAGGCGAGAGTCGGAATCCAAGCGGGTGTAGCTCAATGGTAGAGCAGAAGCCTTCCAAGCTTACGACGAGGGTTCGATTCCCTTCACCCGCTCCAGGTGACGCGCAGATGCAGTAGCAGTAAAGGATTCGCCCATGTGGCTCAGTGGTAGAGCACTCCCTTGGTAAGGGAGAGGTCGGCAGTTCGATCCTGCCCATGGGCACCAAAGATAGTATGAAGCGCGGCAGTCATCATGCCGAGCAACCTCGGCAAAAGATAACCCCGTTAGGAGTCGAAAATGGCAAAGGAAAAGTTTCAGCGGACCAAGCCGCACGTCAACGTCGGCACCATCGGTCACGTCGACCACGGCAAGACGACCCTGACGGCCGCTATTGCAACGGTTCTTTCGTCGAAGTTCGGCGGTGAAGCCAAGAACTACGCTGACATCGACGCGGCACCGGAAGAAAAGGCACGCGGTATTACCATCAACACCGCACACATCGAGTACGAAACGGCTAACCGCCACTACGCACACGTTGACTGCCCGGGCCACGCCGACTACGTCAAGAACATGATTACCGGTGCTGCCCAGATGGACGGTGCCATTCTGGTTTGCTCGGCTGCCGACGGCCCGATGCCGCAAACGCGCGAGCACATCCTGCTGGCCCGTCAGGTTGGCGTGCCGTACATCATCGTGTTCCTGAACAAGTGCGACATGGTCGACGACGCCGAGCTGCTCGAGCTGGTCGAAATGGAAGTGCGCGAGCTCCTGTCGAAGTACGACTTCCCGGGCGACGACGTGCCGATCATCAAGGGTTCGGCCAAGCTGGCGCTGGAAGGCGACAAGGGTCCCCTGGGTGAAGAAGCCATCATGCAACTGGCCGAAGCCCTCGATACGTACATTCCGACGCCGGAACGTGCCATCGACAAGGCATTCCTGATGCCGGTGGAAGACGTGTTCTCGATCTCGGGTCGCGGTACCGTGGTGACGGGGCGCGTTGAGTCGGGCGTCGTCAAGGTCGGCGAAGAAATCGAAATCGTCGGTATCACCCCGACGGTCAAGACGATTTGCACGGGCGTTGAAATGTTCCGCAAGCTGCTCGACCAAGGTCAGGCAGGCGACAACGTCGGTATCCTGCTGCGCGGCACGAAGCGTGAAGACGTCCAGCGTGGTCAGGTTCTGGCCAAGCCGGGTTCGATCACGCCGCACACGGAATTTACCGGCGAAGTGTACGTGCTGTCGAAGGATGAAGGTGGTCGTCACACTCCGTTCTTCAACAACTATCGTCCGCAGTTCTACTTCCGTACGACGGACGTGACGGGCTCGATCACCCTGCCGGAAGGCAAGGAAATGATCATGCCGGGCGATAACGTGTCGATCACTGTCAAGTTGATCGCGCCGATCGCCATGACCGAAGGTCTGCGTTTCGCAATTCGCGAAGGTGGCCGTACTGTCGGCGCCGGCGTGGTTGCAAAGATCGTAGCGTAAGCCGGTACCTTAACGGTCCGCGCTTACGGGGTCAGCTTTTGGCGGCTGGCCCCACTGCTGTTTTAGGGGTATAGCTCAACTGGCAGAGCGTCGGTCTCCAAAACCGAAGGTTGGGGGTTCGATTCCCTCTGCCCCTGCCAAACAACTGTCTGCAAGCTGGAAATGGCGAATTCTCCCGTAGAAACTGTACGTACGACTGGCGACAAGCTGCTGCTGGCACTGGCCGGGCTGCTCGTGATTGCTGGTGTCGTGGCCTTCTACGCGCTGGGGCAACAGGCACTGTATGTGCGTGTTGCTGCCATCGTCGTCGTTCTAGCCATCGCGGCAGGTGTTGCATTGGCATCGCAAACCGGCAAAAGCTTCCTGGCTTTTGCCAAGGATGCGTATCGGGAAGTGGGTAAGGTCGTTTGGCCGACCCGTAAAGAGGCCGCCCAAACGACTGCGATTGTCTTCGCGTTCGTCATCGTGATGGCGCTGTATCTCTGGATCAGCGACAAGACGATTGAATGGGCAGTGTTCTCTTTGATTCTTGGCTGGAAGTGATATGTCTGATACCGGGGCTGCACCGAGTAAGAAGCGCTGGTACGTCGTTCATGCGTATTCCGGCATGGAAAAGAGCGTAGCCAAGGCGCTGCGTGAGCGTATTACGCGTGCCGGCATGGAAGACTTGTTCGGCGAGATTCTTGTCCCGACCGAAGAAGTCGTTGAAATCAAGGGTGGCCACAAGTCGGTCACCGAGCGTCGTTTCTTTCCCGGCTATGTGCTGTGCGAGATGGAAATGACGGATGACACGTGGCACTTGGTGAAGAACACCGCCAAGGTCACCGGTTTTGTCGGCGGCACGGGCAATCGCCCGATTCCGATTCGACAGGCCGAGGTCGACAAGATCATGTCGCAAATCAAGGACGGGGTGGAAAAACCGCGTCCCAAGACGTTGTTCGAGGTGGGCGAGCTGGTTCGAGTCAAGGATGGTCCTTTCACGGACTTCAACGGCTCGGTGGAAGAAGTGAACTACGAAAAATCTCGCCTCCGTGTTTCCGTCACCATTTTCGGACGGGCAACTCCGGTAGAACTGGAGTTCGGGCAAGTCGAAAAGATCTAAGAATAAAATGCGCCGGCGCGACGTCCGGCGCGTTTTTGCGTTGGTGACAGCCGTCGCCGAGGAGCGTCAGTAGCCCGTTTTTGGTGAACGCGCGCTATGACTCAACCCCGAATATGCGCCACATATTCGTTCCGGAGTAAACCATGGCAAAGAAAATCATCGGCTTTATCAAGCTGCAGATTCCTGCAGGTAAAGCCAATCCGTCGCCCCCCGTGGGCCCGGCCCTGGGTCAACGTGGCCTGAACATCATGGAGTTCTGCAAGGCGTTCAACGCGCAAACGCAGAGCCTCGAGCCGGGTCTTCCGACCCCGGTGGTGATCACCGCATTTGCGGATAAGAGCTTCACGTTCATCCTGAAGACTCCGCCGGCAACGGTGCTGATCAAGAAGGCTGCCAACCTGCAAAAGGGTTCGAGCAAGCCGCACACCGACAAGGTGGGCAAGATCACCCGCGCACAAGCGGAAGAAATCGCGAAGACCAAGATGCCTGACCTTACCGCCGCCGATCTGGACGCCGCGGTTCGCACCATCGCTGGCAGCGCACGTTCGATGGGCATCACGGTGGAGGGTCTGTAATGGCTAAGATCTCTAAGCGTCAACAAGCACTGGCCGCCAAGGTCGACCGCAACAAGCTGTACCCGGTCGGCGATGCTCTGGCCCTGGTCAAGGAATGCGCAAGCGCCAAGTTCGACGAGTCGATCGACGTCGCCGTGCAACTGGGCGTGGATGCGAAGAAGTCGGACCAAGTGGTTCGCGGCTCGGTCGTTCTGCCGGCCGGTACCGGTAAGTCGGTTCGCGTGGCTGTGTTCGCCCAAGGCGAAAAGGCCGAGCAAGCCAAGGCTGCCGGTGCTGAAATCGTGGGTATGGAAGACCTGGCCGAGCAAATCAAGGCCGGCAAGATGGACTTCGATATCGTGATCGCTTCGCCGGACACGATGCGTGTCGTCGGTACGCTGGGTCAGATTCTCGGCCCGCGCGGCCTGATGCCGAACCCGAAGGTTGGCACGGTGACCCCGGACGTCGCTACGGCAGTGAAGAACGCCAAGGCCGGTCAGGTGCAGTTCCGCGTTGACAAGGGCGGCATTATTCACGCGACTATCGGTCGTGCGTCGTTCGACCCGGCAGCGCTGCGTCAGAACCTGTCGGCCCTGCTGGAAGCCCTGACGAAGTCGAAGCCGGCTTCGAGCAAGGGTGTCTACCTGCGCAAGATCGCCCTGTCGAGCACGATGGGCGTTGGCGTGCGCGTGGACCAGGCCAGCCTGGCTGCCTAAGCAAGACCGTATCGCAATCGCAGGGTGATGGCGTCCCCTGTGACGGCTGCCATCCTCAGGATGGGCAGTCAGTAGCAAAAGACTTTGGGCGGAAGCGGATTCTTCGGAAGTCGCTTCCGGTTATCAAAGACCGTTGGCGGGAATGGGCATGGATTGACGCTCCCTTAATACGCCAGCCAACGCAGATGGCGAACCCGAACAAGTTATGCAGTCACATCGTCTCACCTGGGCAACCGGGCGTGGCGATTGAAACTCCAGACATGTCGGTAAGCCGTTAGTGGAACGGCATCACCATGAGGTGATGTCAATTTTGGAGGTTAACCGTGGCACTTAATCTTGATGATAAGAAAGCCGTCGTGGCAGAAGTTTCGGCGCAAGTCGCCGGCGCTTCGACCATCGTTGTGGCTGAATATCGCGGAATCACGGTTGGCGATCTGACGAAGCTTCGCGCCAATGCGCGTCAGCAGGGCGTCTACCTGCGCGTTCTGAAGAACACGCTGGCTCGCCGCGCGGTGGAAAACACCCCGTTTGCTGACCTGGCTGAGCAGATGACCGGTCCTCTGATCTACGGTATCTCGACGGATCCCGTAGCCGCTGCGAAAGTCTTGAACGACTTTTCGAAGGGCAACGACAAGTTGATCTTGAAGGCCGGCTCGTACGACGGCAAGGTGATGGACAAGGCAGGCGTGCAAGCGCTGGCCTCGATCCCGAGCCGCGACGAACTGCTCGCGAAGTTGCTGGGTGTCATGCAAGCGCCGGTTTCCGGCTTTGCTCGCGTCCTGGCTGCCGTGGCCGAGAAGAAGCAAGCAGAAGCTGCTTAATTCTCGTCCCGGTTACACGATCGCTGACTTCGGTCCGAACACAATCTAGGAGTTTTACAAATGGCAATCACGAAAGAAGACATCATCGACGCCGTTGGCGCAATGTCGGTTATGGAACTGAACGACCTGGTCAAGGCGTTCGAAGAGAAGTTCGGCGTGTCGGCTGCTGCCCTGTCGGTGGCTGGCCCCGCGGGTGCTGGCGCTGCTGCTGCAGTGGAAGAGCAAACCGAATTCAACGTCATCCTGGCGGAAGTCGGTGCGAACAAGGTCGGCGTGATCAAGGCCGTCCGCGAAATCACGGGCCTGGGCTTGAAGGAAGCCAAGGACGTGGTTGATGGCGCTCCGAAGGCTGTCAAGGAAGGCGTCGACAAGGCTGCTGCTGACGAAGCCAAGAAGAAGCTGGAAGAAGCCGGCGCCAAGGTCGAAATCAAGTAATTCGGCTCTGCGCGTAGGGAAGGCTGGCGACGAAACGTCGTCAGCCTTTTTGTGCTTTCAGGAGAGCCAAATCCCGAAAGCGGGGCGCGGAACTCGAAAGCCGGCGCGAAACGGCGCCAAGTGGTTGAAAGAAAAATGATTTCGCCGAAGCACCCGTGATTTGCGCCATGTCAAGCGCACACATCATCGAGGGGACGAGCGAAACGCAGCAACAAAGAAGGACAGAGGAAGTACCGAAGAGGCCAAAGAAAAAATCGCGCCGGGATCCAACCCGTGACGGTTTTCTCTTTGTCTTCTGAAGCGACTGCAGAAGGCAAGTTTGGTCGGGCGACGGGCAACACAGGCATCCGTCGCCGTCAGCCAGCGGTTGGTAGCGGCCAACCACCAAGCTCGTTGCTCCACGGCAAGCCCGCCGCGGAGGACGTCTGGTCTCAGTCGATGAACACCCGTTGACGATGCCTGCCGTCGTCGCCAGCGTAGTGATTCGGAGATCGTAATGCACTATTCCTTCACCGAGAAGAAACGCATTCGCAAGAGTTTTGCGAAGCGTCCGACCGTGCACAAGGTGCCGTTTTTGCTGGCCACCCAGCTCGCCTCGTACACATCGTTCTTGCAAGCCGAAGCGCTTGCATCGGAGCGGAAGCCGGAGGGTCTGCAAGCAGCCTTTTCCTCCATTTTCCCGATCGTTTCTCACAACGGGTTCGCACGCCTGGAGTTTGTCAGCTATCTGCTCGGCACGCCCGCGTTCGATGTCAAGGAATGTCAACAGCGCGGCCTGACTTTTTGCTCGGCCCTGCGCGCCAAGGTTCGTCTGGTGATTCTCGACCGTGAATCGCCGAACAAGCCCGTCGTCAAGGAAGTCAAGGAACAGGAAGTGTACATGGGCGAAATTCCGCTCATGACATCGACGGGTTCCTTCGTCATCAATGGCACGGAACGTGTCATCGTCTCGCAGCTGCACCGCTCGCCGGGCGTGTTCTTCGAACACGACAAGGGCAAGACGCACAGCTCGGGCAAATTGCTGTTCTCCGCGCGTATCATCCCCTACCGCGGCTCGTGGCTGGACTTCGAGTTCGATCCGAAGGACATCCTGTACTTCCGCGTCGACCGCCGTCGCAAGATGCCAGTCACGATCCTGCTCAAGGCAATCGGCCTGACGCCGGAACAGATCCTCGCGAACTTCTTCGTGTTCGATAACTTCAAGCTGATGCCGGAAGGCGCACAGATGGAGTTCGTGCCGGAGCGTCTGCGCGGTGAAGTGGCTCGCTTCGACATCACGGATCGCGAAGGCAAGGTCATCGTCCAGAAGGACAAGCGCGTCAACGCCAAGCACATCCGCGACCTGGAGAACGCCAACACCAAGTTCATCTCGGTGCCGGAAGACTACCTGCTCGGCCGTGTCCTCGCGAAGAACGTGATCGATGGCGATACCGGCGAAGTGATCGCCAACGCCAACGAAGAAATCACCGAAAGCGTGCTGGTCAAGCTGCGCGAGTCGGACGTGTCGGACATCCAGACGCTGTTCACGAACGATCTGGACCAGGGTTCGTACATCTCGGCCACGCTGCGCATCGACGAAACTGCCGACCGCACGGCCGCGCGCATTGCGATCTACCGCATGATGCGCCCGGGCGAGCCGCCGACCGAAGACGCGGTCGAGGCCCTGTTCAACCGTCTGTTCTACAGCGAAGAAGCGTACGACCTGTCGAAGGTGGGTCGTATGAAGTTCAACCGTCGTGTCGGCCGTGACGAAGTGCTCGGACCGATGACGCTGGGCGACGACGACATTCTCTCGACCATCAAGATCCTCGTGGATCTGCGTAATGGTCGCGGCGAAGTCGACGACATCGACCACTTGGGCAACCGTCGTGTGCGTTGCGTGGGCGAGCTGGCCGAGAACCAGTTCCGTGCCGGTCTGGTGCGTGTCGAGCGTGCTGTGAAGGAACGTCTGGGTCAGGCCGAGTCGGAAAACCTGATGCCGCACGACCTGATCAACAGCAAGCCGATCTCGTCGGCCATTCGCGAGTTCTTCGGTTCGTCGCAGCTCTCGCAGTTCATGGACCAGACCAACCCGCTGTCGGAAATCACGCACAAGCGTCGCGTGTCCGCACTGGGCCCGGGCGGTCTGACGCGCGAGCGTGCCGGCTTCGAAGTGCGCGACGTGCACCCGACCCACTATGGCCGCGTGTGCCCGATTGAAACGCCGGAAGGCCCGAACATTGGTCTGATCAACTCGCTGGCACTGTACGCCCGCCTGAACGAGTATGGCTTCCTCGAGACGCCTTACCGCAAGGTGGAAGACGGCAAGGTCACCAACCAGATCGACTACCTGTCGGCCATTGAAGAAGGTCGCTACGTGATCGCCCAGGCGAACGCGTCGATCGGCGAAAACGGCGAACTGACCGACGAACTGGTGTCGTCGCGTGAAGCCGGCGAAACGCTGATGGTCACGCCGGACCGCATCCAGTACATGGACGTGGCACCGTCGCAGATCGTTTCCGTCGCCGCGTCGCTGATTCCGTTCCTCGAGCACGATGACGCGAACCGCGCGTTGATGGGTTCGAACATGCAGCGCCAGGCCGTGCCTTGCCTGCGTCCGGAAAAGGCGGTGGTCGGTACGGGTATCGAACGTACGGTGGCTGTTGACTCGGGTACGACCGTGCAGGCGTTCCGTGGCGGCGTGGTCGACTATGTCGACGCAGGCCGTGTGGTGATTCGCGTGAACGACGAAGAAGCCGTCGCCGGTGAAGTCGGCGTGGACATCTACAACCTGATCAAGTACACGCGTTCGAACCAGAACACCAACATCAACCAGCGCCCGATCGTCGAAGAGGGCGACAAGGTGGCGCGCGGCGATGTGATCGCCGACGGCGCGTCGACCGACCTGGGTGAGCTGGCGCTGGGTCAGAACATGTTGATCGCGTTCATGCCGTGGAACGGCTACAACTTCGAGGATTCGATCCTGATCTCGGAGCGTGTCGTTGCGGAAGACCGTTACACGTCGATCCACATCGAAGAGCTGAACGTGGTCGCTCGCGACACCAAGCTCGGGCCTGAGGAAATCACGCGCGACATCTCGAACCTGGCGGAAGTGCAACTCGGCCGTCTGGACGAGTCGGGCATCGTGTACATCGGCGCGGAAGTCGAAGCCGGCGACGTCATGGTGGGCAAGGTCACGCCGAAGGGCGAAACCCAGCTCACGCCGGAAGAAAAGCTGCTGCGCGCGATCTTCGGCGAGAAGGCATCGGACGTGAAGGACACCTCGCTGCGCGTGCCGTCGGGCATGAGCGGCACCGTCATCGACGTGCAGGTGTTCACGCGTGAAGGCATTCAACGCGACAAGCGCGCCCAGCAGATCATCGACGATGAACTCAAGGGCTACCGCCTCGACCTGAACGACCAGCTGCGTATCGTGGAAGGCGATGCATTCCAGCGTCTGGAGCGCTTCCTGGTGGGCAAGACGGCCAATGGCGGTCCGAAGAAGCTCGCCAAGGGCACCAAGCTCACGAAGGAATACCTGGCGGATCTGGACCGTTACCACTGGTTCGACATCCGTCTGGCGGAAGACGAAGGTGCGCAACAGCTCGAGCAGATCAAGGAATCGATCGAGCAGAAGCGTCACCAGTTCGACCTCGCCTTCGAAGAGAAGCGCAAGAAGCTCACGCAGGGCGACGAACTGCCGCCGGGCGTGCTGAAGATGGTCAAGGTCTACCTGGCGGTCAAGCGTCGTCTGCAGCCTGGCGACAAGATGGCCGGCCGTCACGGTAACAAGGGCGTGGTCTCGAAGATCGTGCCGATCGAGGATATGCCGTACATGGCCGATGGCCGTCCGGCAGACATCGTGCTCAACCCGCTCGGCGTGCCGTCGCGGATGAACGTGGGTCAGATTCTCGAGTCGCACCTCGGCTGGGCAGCGAAGGGTCTGGGCTGGCGTATCGGCGAAATGCTGCAGGCGCACACCAAGGTCCAGGAAGTTCGCAAGTTCCTGACGAAGATCTACAACGAGAGCGGTCAACAAGAAGATATCGACAGCCTGTCGGACGACGAAATCATGTCGCTGGCGCGCAACCTGCAGAACGGCGTGCCGTTCGCAACGCCGGTGTTCGATGGTGCCCATGAAGACGAAATCCGTCGCATGCTGGATCTGGCGTTCCCGGATCACGTCGCGAAGGAACTCGGCATGACGCCGTCGAAGAACCAGGTCACGCTGTTCGACGGCCGTACCGGTGAAGCCTTCGAGCGTCCGGTCACGTGCGGCTTCATGCACATGCTCAAGCTGCACCACTTGGTCGACGACAAGATGCACGCGCGTTCGACCGGTCCGTACTCGCTGGTGACGCAACAGCCGTTGGGCGGTAAGGCCCAGTTCGGTGGTCAGCGCTTCGGTGAAATGGAAGTGTGGGCACTGGAAGCGTACGGCGCATCGTATGTGCTGCAGGAAATGCTGACCGTGAAGTCGGATGACGTGACGGGGCGTACGAAGGTGTACGAGAACCTCGTCAAGGGCGATCACGTGATCGATGCCGGCATGCCGGAGTCGTTCAACGTGCTGGTCAAGGAAATCCGTTCGCTCGGTATCGATATCGACCTGGAGCGCAGTTAATTGCGTTCAGGCAACAGGAGAAAGCAATGAAAGCTTTGCTCGATCTATTCAAGCAAGTTCAGCAGGTCGAACAGTTCGACGCGATCAAGATCGGTCTGGCTTCGCCGGACAAGATCCGCTCGTGGTCGTTCGGCGAAGTGAAGAAGCCGGAAACGATCAACTATCGGACGTTCAAGCCCGAGCGTGACGGCCTATTCTGCGCAAAGATCTTCGGTCCTATCAAGGATTACGAGTGCCTTTGCGGCAAGTACAAGCGCCTGAAGCATCGCGGCGTGATCTGCGAGAAGTGCGGCGTGGAAGTCACGCTGGCGAAGGTGCGCCGCGAGCGCATGGGCCACATCGAGCTGGCCTCGCCGGTCGCGCACATCTGGTTCCTGAAGTCGCTGCCGTCGCGTCTGGGCATGGTGCTCGACATGACGCTGCGCGACATCGAACGCGTGCTGTACTTCGAAGCGTATGTGGTTCTCGAACCGGGCATGACGCCGCTCAAGCGGTGCCAGATCATGACCGAGGAGGATTACTACAACAAGGTCGAGGAATACGGCGACGAGTTCCGTGCCGAGATGGGCGCGGAAGGCGTGCGCGAGCTGCTGCGCTCGATCGACATCGACCAACAGGTCGAGCATCTGCGCGCCGAGCTGCAAGCCACGGGCTCGGAAGCAAAGATCAAGAAGTACGCCAAGCGCCTGAAGGTGCTCGAGGCTTTCCAGCGTTCGGGCATCAAGCCCGAGTGGATGGTGCTCGAAGTGCTGCCGGTGCTCCCGCCCGAACTGCGCCCGCTGGTGCCGCTCGACGGTGGCCGCTTCGCGACCTCGGACCTGAACGATCTGTATCGCCGCGTCATCAACCGTAACAACCGTCTGAAGCGTCTGCTCGAGCTGAAGGCCCCGGACATCATCGTGCGCAACGAAAAGCGCATGCTGCAGGAATCCGTGGACTCGCTGCTCGACAACGGCCGTCGCGGCAAGGCAATGACCGGTGCGAACAAGCGCCCGCTCAAGTCGCTGGCCGACATGATCAAGGGCAAGAGCGGTCGTTTCCGTCAGAACTTGCTGGGTAAGCGGGTGGACTACTCGGGCCGTTCGGTGATTACCGTGGGCCCGACGCTCAAGCTGCATCAGTGCGGTCTGCCGAAGCTGATGGCGCTCGAACTCTTCAAGCCGTTCATCTTCCACAAGCTGGAAGTGTTGGGCGTGGCCACGACGATCAAGGCCGCGAAGAAGGAAGTCGAGAACCAGACGGCGGTGGTGTGGGACATCCTCGAAGATGTGATCCGCGAACATCCGATCATGCTGAACCGCGCACCGACGCTGCACCGCCTGGGCATTCAGGCGTTCGAGCCGGTGCTGATCGAAGGCAAGGCGATCCAGCTTCACCCGCTGGTTTGCGCGGCGTTCAACGCCGACTTCGACGGTGACCAGATGGCCGTTCACGTGCCGCTGTCGCTCGAAGCGCAGATGGAAGCGCGCACCCTGATGTTGGCCTCGAACAACGTGTTGTTCCCGGCCAACGGCGATCCGTCGATCGTGCCGTCGCAGGATATCGTGCTGGGTCTGTACTACGCGACCCGCGACAAGATCAACGGTCGCGGCGAAGGCCTGTCGTTCATCGACGTCTCGGAAGTGCTGCGTGCTTACGACAACAAGGAAGTCGAACTGGCTTCGCGTGTGAACGTGCGTATCACGGAGTACACGGTCGATCCGGAAACGGGCGAGAAGACGCCGAAGATCACGCTGTACCCGACCACGGTCGGCCGCGCGATCCTGTCGGAAATTCTGCCGCCGGGCCTGCCGTTCTCGGTGCTGAACAAGTCGCTCAAGAAGAAGGAAATCTCGAAGCTGATCAACACGGCGTTCCGCCGCTGCGGTCTGCGCGAGACGGTGATCTTCGTCGACAAGCTGATGCAGTCGGGCTTCCGCCTGGCAACGCGTGCCGGTATCTCGATCTGCGTCGACGACATGCTCGTGCCGACGAAGAAGGAAGAGCTGATCGGCGAAGCGTCGAAGAAGGTCAAGGAATACGACCGTCAGTACATGTCGGGTCTGGTCACGGCGCAAGAGCGTTACAACAACGTCGTGGACATCTGGGGTGCGACCGGCGACGCCGTGGGCAAGGCGATGATGGAGCAGCTCTCGAAAGAGAAGACCACCGATCGCGACGGCAATATCGTGGATCAGGAGTCGTTCAACTCGATTTACATGATGGCCGACTCCGGTGCTCGCGGTTCGAGCGCCCAGATTCGCCAGCTCGCCGGTATGCGTGGCCTGATGGCCAAGCCGGATGGCTCGATTATCGAGACGCCGATTACCGCGAACTTCCGCGAAGGCCTGAACGTGTTGCAGTACTTCATCTCGACCCACGGTGCACGTAAGGGTCTGGCCGATACGGCACTGAAGACGGCAAACTCGGGTTACCTGACGCGCCGTCTGGTCGACGTGACGCAGGATCTGGTCGTGGTCGAAGAGGATTGCGGCACCAGCAATGGTGTGGCGATGAAGGCGCTGGTCGAGGGCGGTGAAGTGGTCGAAGCCCTGCGTGACCGTATCCTGGGTCGCGTGGCCGTGGCTGACGTCGTGAATCCGGAAACGCAAGAGACGGTGTACGAATCGGGCACGCTGCTCGACGAAGACGCCGTCGAGATGATCGAAGCGCTGGGTGTCGACGAAGTGCGCGTGCGCACGCCGCTGACCTGCGATACGCGCTTCGGTCTGTGCGCCTCCTGTTATGGCCGTGACCTTGGCCGCGGCTCGCGTGTGAACGTGGGCGAAGCGGTCGGTGTGATCGCTGCGCAGTCGATCGGTGAACCGGGCACGCAGCTCACGATGCGTACGTTCCACATCGGTGGTGCGGCATCGCGTGCGGCCGTGGCCTCGTCGATCGAAGCCAAGTCGAACGGTACGGTTCGCTTCTCGGCGACCATGCGTTACGTGACGAACGGTCGCGGCGAACAGATCGCCATCTCGCGTTCGGGCGAAATCCTGATCACGGACGATCATGGCCGTGAGCGCGAGCGCCACAAGGTGCCGTATGGCGCCACGCTGCTGCATCTGGACGGCGCACAGGTCAAGGCCGGTGCCCAACTGGGTACGTGGGACCCGCTGACGCGCCCGATCATTACCGAACACGGCGGTTACGCCAGGTTCGAGAACGTCGAGGAAGGCGTCACGGTGGCCAAGCAGATCGACGATGTGACGGGTCTGTCCACGTTGGTCGTGATCGATCCGAAGCGTCGTGGTCCGGCGTCGAAGAATGTGCGTCCGCAGGTCAAGCTGCTCGACGAACATGGTGTGGAAGTGAAGATCCCGGGGACCGATCACGCAGTGACGATCGGCTTCCAGGTGGGCGCACTGATCACCATCAAGGACGGTCAGCAAGTGCCGGTGGGCGAAGTGCTCGCACGTATCCCGACCGAAGCGCAAAAGACTCGCGATATTACCGGGGGTCTGCCGCGTGTGGCCGAACTGTTCGAAGCGCGCGCACCGAAGGACGCCGGCATTCTGGCCGAAGTCACCGGTACCACGTCGTTCGGCAAGGACACGAAGGGCAAGCAGCGTCTGGTCATTACCGATCTCGACGGCAACCAGCACGAGTTCCTGATTCCGAAGGAAAAGCAGGTGCTGGTGCACGACGGCCAGGTGGTGAACAAGGGCGAAATGATCGTGGACGGTCCGGCCGACCCGCACGACATCCTGCGTCTGCAGGGTATCGAAGCACTGGCGCGTTACATCGTCGACGAAGTGCAGGACGTGTACCGCTTGCAGGGTGTGAAGATCAACGACAAGCACATCGAGGTGATCGTTCGCCAGATGCTGCGTCGTGTGCAGATCACCGACAACGGCGATACGCGCTTCATCATCGGCGAACAGGTCGAGCGCTCGGACATGCTGTACGAGAACGACGCCATGAACGCCGCGGACAAGCGTCCGGCGCAGTACGAGAACGTGCTGCTGGGGATTACGAAGGCGTCGCTGTCGACGGATTCGTTCATCTCGGCGGCCTCGTTCCAGGAAACGACGCGCGTGTTGACCGAAGCCGCGATCATGGGCAAGAAGGACGACCTGCGTGGCCTGAAGGAAAACGTCATCGTCGGCCGTCTCATCCCGGCAGGTACGGGTCTGGCGTATCACAAGGCCCGCAAGGCCCGCGAGACGTCGGATCGCGAGCGTCACGACCAGATCGCTCTGGAAGAGGCGTTTGCACCGATGCCAAGCTCGGTGGAAGAGCCTACGGCGGAGTAATCGGGCGGGCGGCGCTGGCGAGAGCGGGCGCTGCCAACCTGATACCCACGTCGTAACGAAAACGGCACCCTCGCGGGTGCCGTTTTTTTTCGTTTACCGATCCTGCGGCGATCAGAACCCGAAGTGGCCCTGCACGTAGACCATGCGCGGCGCGCCGACCATGCGGCCGGCGTTGCCGTCGACGTTGCGCGTGTAGAAGCGTTTGTCGAAGACGTTGTTCAGACCCACCGTGACGTCGGCGTTCTTGTAGCCGGGGATCTTGTACATCGCCTGCAGGTTCCACAGACGGAAGCCCGGCACCTTGCCATTGCTGCCGTCGGCCGATTCCGCCTCAGTGTTGGCTAGATCCGAATACTGCGCGCTCTGGTGCGTGGTGGAGACGTTGAATGTCCACGCGCCGATGTCGTAACGTGCGCCGAGCGTGTCGGTGAAGCGCGAGTAGAACGGCACGTCGAGGCCGGCGGTCGCGCCCGATTTCTGAATCGCGCGCGTGTAGGTGAAGTTCGCGTACACGTTCAAGCCGCGCAGCACGCTGTCGCGATCGAAAGTGTAATCGACGGCGGTTTCAATGCCGTCGTGGTTCGTCGCGCCAATGTTTTGGAAGACGGGCGGGGTCGAGCCCGGCACTTGCAGAATCTGGTTGTCGAACTTCATCTTGAACGCCGTGAGCTCGGCCTTCCAACGCGAGTCTGACCAGCGCGTGCCGATTTCATAGGTGCGTGCGAGCTCCGGCGTCAGCGGGTTCGTGGCCGACATCGAATTCAACTGCGTGTTCTGCACCGGTCCGAACGACGTGCTGTAGTCCGCATAGACCGTCCACGCGCTGTTTACCAGGTATGACAGGTTCACCGATGGCAGCGGCTTGCTGTTGTCCGAGCGGAAGGTGTTGCCCGTCGACTTGTCGACGCGCTGTGAGTTGATGACCTCGTAACGCACGCCCGGCGTGAGTCGCCAGTTGCCCCAGGCCATGCGGTCGTCGAGGTAGAAGGCGTTCGCGCTGGTGTAGTTGTAGAACGTCCGGGTGGCCGAGTCGCGCCCGGTGGCCAGGGTCGTGGTCCAGCTGTTGTCGTCGCCGCGCTCGTGCACGTAGCGATAGCCAACCGTCACGTCGTGCGCGGTCGGGCCGAAGAACAGGCGCTGCGTGAAGCGTGGCTCGATGCCGAACGTCTCGTAGTTACGAGGCTGGTGTGTGGTCTGCGTGCGTGCCGCGTTGATCAGCGTGCTCTGGCGATAGCTCTCGTTGTAGAACGTGCGGATCTCGAATTCCTGCGTCTCGGAGATCGTGTTCAGATAGCCGACATCGAGGCCGGTGCGGTTACCGCTCCAATAGTCGTTCGGCCGTGTGTTCTGGAAAGGATCGGCATTGAATTGCGCGACGCTCAGGCCGCCGGGGGTTTTCGACTTCACGTCGTAATACGAGACCTTGCCGTATACCTGCTGGCTCGACGAGATATCGTAACGCCATTTCAACGCGAGGTCGTTCACGCGTTCGTCGCTGCCCTTGCGCCAGTCGCGGCCGACCATGCCCGAATACAGCAGCGCGAGCCCCAAGCCGTTGTCCATTTGTGTACCGAGGAACGCGCCGTATTGGGTGTTGGCGCCGCCACCGGTCGTGTAGAGGTTCTCGCGCACGGTGGCGTCGGTGGTAAGGCCCGGCGTGCTCGGGATCGCGCGCGTCTTGAAGTTGATCACGCCGCCGACGTTCTGTGGCCCGTAGCGCACGGCACCGCCGCTGCGCACCACGTCGATGCTCTCGATGTTGAAGAGGCTGACCGGCGCAAAGGACAACTGTGGCTGACCGTAAGGCGCGACGGCCATCGGAATGCCGTCGAGCAACACGGTCGAGCGCGGCGAGTAACGGCCGGTGAGGCCGCGCACGCCGATGTTCAGCGAGATGGCGCTGCCCGCGGTGCCCGAGTTGTCGCTCGCCTGCACACCGGGGATGCGACGCATGACATCGCCAATGTTCGTCGCGCCCGACGCTTCGATCTGATCCTTCTTCACGACCGTACGTGCACCGGGGAAGGTCTTCGCGCTGCTGTCGAGACCGGTCCCGAGCCAGTCGCCGGAAACATTGACCGCGTCGAGTTCGACCTCGGCCCTGGATTCTGCTGCCGTCGCACCTGTGGCCTGCTGCGCATACGCGGTGCCGAGCGTTGTCGCGAGCAGCGCGGCGGCGCTGGCGATGGCGTGCGGCAGACGAGGACGGGGGGGGAGGTGGGGGGCGCAGGGAGGAGCGGCGGCCACATGTGCGCGGCGACGCAGAGACATCTTCATCTTGGCTGACCTTCTTGACGGCGAGAGTGTGGCGAACCCGAGCGTTGACCGGAACGGCAGCCGACAGCATTCGGTTCGATTTGCGTAATGCCTTGTAATAAAGTGTTCCGGATTATAAATGCAAATCACTCTCATTACTAAATTGTGTTGACGATGCCTGACTGACGGAAGGCATCCGGCGGCGTTCGATTATCCAGTTTTGCTTATTAATGACCCTGAATCGATTGATTGTTCCTGGCGCCGGGGGCCGCAAGAATAGGCGTTATCGACCGACAAGAACGCGTTGCCTGTAGCGGGTGGCGCCATGGAGACTCCCCCGATGCCGACGCTCGACGCCGCGACCTGCCAGGCCCTTGCCCGCGAGCTGCACGACGCCGAACGCCGCTGCACGCCGGTCATGCAGTTCTCCCGCCGGTATCCCGAGATGACGACGGACGACAGCTACGCGATCGCACAGGCGTGGCTGGCGCTGAAGCTCGCCGAAGGGCGTCGCGTGATCGGTCACAAGATCGGGCTGACGTCGCGCGCCATGCAAGTCGCCGCCCAGATCACGGAACCCGATCACGGCACGTTGCTCGACGACATGCTTGTGACCGATGGCGCGACGCTCGATGCCTCGCGGTTCATCGTGCCGCGTCTCGAAGTGGAGCTGGCATTCATTCTGGCCAAGCCGCTCAAGGGCCCCGGCGTCACCTTGTTCGACGTGCTCGACGCCACCGCCTGGGTGACGCCGGCGCTCGAATTGATCGATGGCCGCATCGAGCTGTTCGACCGCGACACGAAAGCGCCGCGCAAGGTCTTCGACACGATTGCCGACAACGCGGCGAACGCGGCCGTGATTCTCGGTGGACGTCCCGTGAAGCCGGACGCGGTCGATCTGCGCTGGACAGGCGCGCTGCTCTATCGGAACGGCGTGATCGAAGAGTCGGGCCTGGGTGCGGCGGTGCTCAATCATCCCGGCAACGGCATTGCGTGGCTGGCGAACACGTTGGGCGCTTTCGGCGAAGGACTGCAAGCGGGGGAGATCGTGCTGGCCGGGTCGTTCACGCGACCGGTGGCTTGCGCGGCGGGCGACGTGTTTCATGCCGACTACGGCCCGCTCGGTGCAATCGGCGTGCGCTTCGTCTGACCGGGCCGAATGGCCCCGATGGTCCGCATCTCACTGGAGACGATGTCATGAAAACACCCCCGAATGCCTTCAAGCAGGCATTGGCCCGCGGCGAGCGTCAGATCGGCCTATGGCTGGGACTCGCCTCGCCGTATGCCGCCGAGTTATGCGCAGGCAGCGGCTTCGACTGGCTGGTGATCGATGGCGAGCACGCGCCCAACGATTTGCGCACGATGCTGGCGACGTTGCAGGCGGTGGCGCCGTACCCGACGCATCCTGTTGTGCGCTTGCCGCACGGCGACGCCACGCTCATCAAACAGGTACTGGAGATCGGGGCGACGACGTTGCTTGTGCCGATGGTCGAGTCCGCCGACATGGCGCGCGCGCTCGTCAGCGCAACGCGCTATCCGCCGCACGGCACGCGCGGCGTCGGCAGTGGGTTGGCGCGGTCGTCGCGGTGGAACCGCTACGACGACTATCTGCACGCGGCGAACGCGACGTCTTGTCTGCTCGTGCAAGTGGAGACGGCCGACGCGCTCGCGCAAGTCGATGAGATTGCCGCCGTCGATGGCGTCGACGGTGTGTTCATCGGCCCGGCGGATCTCGCGGCGTCGATGGGGCACCTTGGACACGCGACGCATCACGACGTACGTCAGGCCATCGGCGAGGGCATCGCACGCATTCGTCGCGCGGGCAAGGCGGCGGGAATGCTATGCGCCGACGAGACGCTTACTCGTCATTATCTCGACATCGGCGTGACCTTCATGGCGGTGGGCATCGACACCACGTTGCTCGCAAACGCGAGCCGTTCGCTTGCGGCGCGATTTGCCATCGATGACGACGACAAGCGCTGATCGGATCGCAAGCCGCTGGACGCGTCGCCCAAACATTTCCCCAGCATTTCCCACGAGACATGGCATGACTGCTATTCGATTTGACGTCGCCGGCGTATCCGTTTCGCCGGATCACTATATCGACGGCCGACGCGTGGCGTCGGACGACACGTTCGCGTGCGTCTCACCCATCGACCAGACCCGTCTGGGCGAGATCGCCATCGGTAACGCGACGCACGTCGATCTCGCGGTGGCGTCCGGCGTCGTGGCATTTCCCGCGTGGGCGGCGCTCGGTGCGACAGGGCGCCTGCACTATCTCCAGCGCTTTGCCGAAGCGATCGGGCGTCGGGCCGATGCGTTCGCCACGTTGGAGAGCGTCGATGCCGGCGTGCTGCGCTCACGCATGGCGCATGGCGTGGTGCCGCGCGCGATGCAGAACATCGCGTGGTTCGCCGAGCATGCGATGACGCTGCAGGACCGTGTGATCGAGACGCCGCAGGCGCGTCATCTCGTGCGTTACGATCCTGCGGGCGTCGTGGCGGTCATCACGCCGTGGAATTCGCCGCTGATGCTGGCGACATGGAAGATCGGCCCGGCATTGGCGTGCGGGAATACGGTGGTGCTCAAGGCGCCGGAGTGGGCGCCGCTCACGTCCTCGCTGCTGGCGGACTGCGCGCACGAGGCGGGGCTGCCGCCGGGCGTGTTGCAACTGTTGCAAGGCCCGGGGGCCGTGACCGGGGCGGCGCTCGTGAGCGACGCGCGGCTTGCGCGCATCTCGTTCACCGGCTCGGTCGCGACCGCCAAGGGGATCGCCACGGCGGCGGCGGCCAACCTCGTGCCGTGCAGTCTGGAGCTGGGTGGCAAGTCGGCCTTCATCGTGCTGGCGGACGCCGATCTCGACGCCGCGGCCGCCACCGCCGCGCTGATGTATCGCAACGCCGGGCAGGTGTGCCTGGCGGGCACGCGTTTGCTGGTGCATGCGGGCGTGGCGTCCGCGTTCACCGACAAGCTGCGCGCGCTGGTCGAGGGTCTCGTCGTCGGAGATCCGCGCGACGGGGAGACCGAGATCGGTCCGATCATCCATCTGCGTCAACTCGAACGCGTGCAAGGCTTCGTCGACCGGGCCGTGGCAGGGGGCGCGCGCGTGCTGTGGGGCGGCACGCGGCATCCGTTCGGGGCGCAGTACTTCGCGCCGACGCTGCTCGCCGACCTGCGTCAGCACGACGAGATCGTGCAGCAGGAGGTCTTCGGCCCGGTGCTCACGCTGCAAACGTTCGCGCGCGATGACGAGGTCGTCGACATGGCCAACGGCACGGACTATGGGCTGGGCGGCGTTTGTTATGGCGACGAGGCGCACGCCATTGCCATCGCCCAGCGGGTTCGCACGGGCTTTCTCTGGATCAACAGCTTCGGCATTCGCGACCTGGCGGCGCCGTTTGGCGGCATCAAGCGCTCCGGCATCGGACGCGAGGGCGGCGATTGGAGCTTCGATTTCTTTTGCGACGTGAAGGATGTCGTCGTGCCGAAACAGCCGTTCAAGGCCAGCTTCAGCCATCGCTGATGCGCCCGCGGCATCACAACGAGAAAAGAGGAGAGCCCCATGGGACAGATCGTCGGCGCGGCGCTGGTGTCGCATCACCCTGGACTGATGCAGTGTGAGGAGTTCCGCGTGCTGCAGGGTGCGGGCTCCGATTCGGACTTGATCGCCGGTTATGCGCGGGTGCGTGAGCGCATCGTGGCGGCGCGCCCGGACGTTATCGTGATTTTCGACTCGCACTGGTTCACCACCGGTTATCACCTGATCGACGGCGGCGCGCACTATTCGGGCATGTACATCTCCGACGAGATGCCTTGGTATCTGCATGGCGTGCCTTACGATTATCGCGGACATCCCGAGTTGGCGCTGAGCGTCGAAGCCGTGGCGCGCGAGCGCGGCGTGCGCGCCCGCGCGGTGTTGCATCCCGACTTGCCGCGCCATTACCCGACGATCAACGTCATCAAGCAGATGCGGCTCGACGTCTGGCCGGTCGTGACCGTGAGTTCGTGTCAGAACTGTGAGACGCAGCACTTCCTGCAATCGGGCGACGCGATCGGCGAGGCGATTCGTCGCAGTCCTCTGCGCGTGGTGATGCTGGCGTCGGGTTCGTTGAGTCACCGGTTCAACGGCATCGACTGGCAGCCCAATCATCCGCGCATCTTTCACGAGAGCAATGTGTCGCGCCCTGAAAACATCGAGAGCGACAAGCGTGCCATCGAGGCGTTTCGGGAAGGGCGTCACGACCGGATTCTGGCGAACTGGAACGAGGACTACCGCAAGCGCCCGTGGGAGGCGCACGGCGCGCATTACCTGCAGATGATCGGGGCGCTGGGCGGTGCGGCGAGCCGTCACCCGGGCACGGTGCTGTCGGCATACGAGAACGCGCGCGGCACCGGCAATGTGCACATCTGGTTCGATACGATCTGACAAGGCCCAACCATGGACTTCGAATTTCCGCTGCGAGAATTGCCTGCCGTGATGCGCGGCCCGCGCGTCGAGCGTCGTCGCGTAATGCTGGGCGGCAGTGCGTTCTGGGGCACGATTGTCGAGGATGGGCGCGAGCGCGGGCTGCTGCGGCTCGACGACGGGCGTACGGTGGATCCGCAGGCGGTGGCGCACCTGCCGCCAGTGGATCCGTCAAAGATCATCGCCGTGCATATCTCTTATCGCTCGCGTAGCATGGAGACGCGCAACCGGCCCAAGCCGACCGACACGCCGACGTATTTCACGAAGCCGCCGACCTCGTTGAATGGACACGACGCTCAGATCCTCAAGCCGGCGGATTGTCGGTATCTGAACTACGAGGGCGAGTATGCGGTGGTGATCGGGCGTACGTGCCGCAATGTGCTGCCCGATGAGGCGTGGGATTACATCGAGGGGTTCTGCCCGGCGCTGGACATGGGTTTGCAGGACTTTCGCGATACCGATCAGGGGTCGATGCTGCGCGTGAAGGGGGCCGACACGCTGTTGCCGATTGGTCCGGGCATCGTGCGCGGCGTGAACCTGTTCGAGCAGACGTTACGTACTTATCGCAACGGCCGCGTCGTGCAGGAAGCGCATATCGGTGACGAGACGATCTGGGGCCCGCACTACGTGATCGCAGACATTGCGCGACATATCACGCTGCTGCCGGGCGACGTGATCTTGATGGGTACGCCCTGTCATTCCCGCTCCGTGGACGCGGGGGATCGGGTGGCGTGCGAGATCACCGGACTCGGTTGCCTTGTGGGGCAGGTCGTGGGGATCGACGCGCCGCGCGCGGCGGCGCTCGGTGTGGGGCACCCGCCGGGCGACAGTCCCGAAGTGCGCCGTGTGGCGCTGGGGTTTGACGAACGTGTGCCGGAGCGATTCAAGGAAAACTATCGGCTCGCGGGGCAACGACAGGAGTGAAGGGATGAAGGTGACGATCATTGGCGCGGGCGCCATCGGCGGCTTGCTCGGAGCGCGACTGGCGGCGGCGGGGGAGGCGCGAGTGAGCGCATTGGCACGCGGTGCGACGCTGGCGGCGTTGCGTGAGCACGGCTGGCGAGTGAAGCAGGGCGAGACGCTGACGACGGCGCCCGTGGCCGCCGCGCATCCGCTGGAAGACGCCGGCAAGCTCGGCGTGCAGGACCTGGTCGTTATTGCGGTGAAGGGGCCGGCGCTCACGCAGGTCGCGAGCGCCGTCGCTCCCCTGCTCGGCCCGCAAACGCTGGTGTTGCCCGCCATGAACGGCGTGCCGTGGTGGTTCTGCAAGGGGGTGGTGCCTTTTGGCGACGATCCGCTGGCGAGCGTCGATCCGGACGGGGCGATTGGCGCGGCGATTCCGCTGGGCAACGTGATCGGGTGCGTGGTGCATGCGAGTGCGGCGACATCGGCGCCGGGGGTGGTCGATCACAAGATGGGCCGGGGGCTCATCGTCGGCGAACCGGGCGGCGGGGCGAGCGAGCGCGTGGAGCGGCTCGCGGGGTTGCTGACGCGGGCGGGTTTCGAAGTCAAGGCGTCGGAGCACGTGCGTCTCGACATCTGGTACAAGCTGTGGGGCAACCTGACGATGAACCCCGTGTCGGCGATCACGGGCGCGACGATCGACCGGTTACTGGACGACCCGCTCGTGCGCGCGTTCTGCTCGGCGGCGATGGGGGAGGCGGCGGCGATCGGGGCCAGGATCGGCTGCGCGATCGATCAGTCGCCCGACGACCGGCATGCCGTGACGGCGAAGCTCGGGGCATTCAAGACGTCGATGCTGCAGGACGTGGAGGCTCACCGTCCCATCGAACTCGACGCGCTGGTGAGCGTGGTGCGCGAGATCGGTCAGCGCGTGTCGGTTCCTACGCCGAACATCGACGCACTGCTCGGCCTGACGCGCCTGTTCGGGCGGGTACATGGCCTGTATCCCCAGTGACAGGTTCCTTAGCGCGGACATCGGTGTTCGGCGGGACTGTCCGTGCTTTCATGGGGGCGTATGGACATCGATGGTGAGCGCCACGCGTCTACGGGACAATCCATCGATTCCGGCCCATTCGTAGGCAACACTTGATCATCGACACGACATGCCCCTGACCCGCGTCACACTTCGCCAGTTCGAGGCGCTGGTGGCCATTGCCGAATTGCACAGCTTCGCCGAGGCGGGCAATCGCCTGGGGCTCACCTCGTCGGCCGTGAGTCAACTTGTTGCCGAACTCGAATCGGTCCTCGGCTTTCGGCTCTTCGACCGCACGACCCGGCGTGTGGCGCTCTCCAGCGCCGGGCGCGATTTTCTTGCGTCGGCGGAGTCGGTGATTCGGCATGTGCAGGCGGCCGAGAAAACGGCTGACGACGTGCGCAATCGTGCTGCCGGCATCGTGCGCGTGGGCGCGCCGCTGGTGCTCGCGAGCATGGCGCTGCCGGCCGCGATTCGCGCTTATGCCGACCTGCGGCCCAAGGTCGTGGTGCGCGTGGTCGATACGCCCGTCGATGCGCTCGTCGATCACGTGGCCAACGGCGACCTCGATCTGGCGATCGGCCCCAATCGCGCGACGGGCGCGCATGTCGCCGGGGCGCCAGCGTTCGACAGCCCGTGGGTGTTGTGGTGTGCGCCGGGCCACGCGCTCGCGCGACGGCGTCGCGTGCGCTGGGCGGATCTGCGCGATACACCGCTCGTCGCTGCGGGCCGCGATCACGAACGCAGCGTCGCGCAGATGCGCTTGTCCGCGCCGCCCGATGCGCGCATTACGCCTATCGACGTGGTCGATAACGTGACGACCGCGCTCGGCGTCGCGTCGCAAGGGCTGGCCGCCACGCTGACCCCGGGCTACGTGGCGGCGCTCGCGCCGCCGTTCGGTCTGGTGATGCGACGCGTCATCTCGCCCGAGACGATTCGTCAGGTCTGTGTGTATCGACCGCTCTCGCGTGCAGCCTCGCCGGCGGCTGAGGGTTTCGCGCAGTTCTTGCTGGCGTGGCTGCCGCAATGGAACGAGCAAATCATGACGGCGTCACGGGATTGACGCGTACGTTATCGCGTGACCCCATCAGCGGCGCCTGGCGTCAAGTGACGATGACGACGGCGGCGGCAATGCGGCGAGATCCTCGCGCAATTGCGCGCGCAATGTCGCGATGGCTACCGTGGTGTCGGCCGGTTTCAACGCCTCGCGCGCGATGGCGTCGCGCAGATGACGGCGCAGCATCGGGTCGCGCGTTTGCGTGAGCGTTTCGCGATAGAACGGCAAGACATCTTCGGGATGACCGCCAATGCGGTACCAGTGCGCAATTTCGTCGATGGTGCGAATGGCTGCGAAGGCAGGCGCGGCCACACCCTGCGGACCCGGTCCGCCGAACGGCCGACCCATGCCCGGCGGTGGGGGCGGCAGGTCGATGGCGTCGCGCATGTCTTGCCTGTCGCGCTTGTTGCCGGCGTCGGCCGCCGGCGGCGCGCTCTGCGCTCGCACGGTGCTCGACAACGTGTCGGCCGTGGCAATGCCAGTGGCTGTCAATGCCAGCGACATTGCAATGGTGCTGATGGCATGGCGCGTTGTTATCTTCATGATATGGACTCCGTATTAAATGTACTCGCGGCGATATCGAACGCCTGTGGCAAGCGTAACGCGCATCCGTTGACCGGCCCGGGGGCGGTAACGACATGTAAGGAGCATTGCGGGGGATGGCGAGAGGGCCAAGGGAAGAAGCGACGAAGTGACGGTGCCCGCTCAGCGTGATCCGAAGGTTTGGGTTCGGTCGTCGAAACGGCGCATCTCACCTCATCTGCGATACAAGGAGAGTGAGCCGAGAGATGCGAAAGGGGGCACGCGTCGTGCCCCCTGCTGGGCCTTGTGCGGCGGGCTTGGCCGAGCGCTGTGCGCGAGCGCGAAAGTGCCTATACTGATTCGGCCTGACTGCGCGCGATCGCGCAAGTGTGTCGCGTCCGATCCCTGCGGGGGCTCGGTGGTTGTCGCGCGCGGGCATTTCCCCTTTTTTGATGGAGCAACTTCCGTGTCGAACAGTCAATGGATCCGTGTCGAAACCGTGGACGGCGCCTTCGATGCCTATCTGGCATTGCCGCCGTCGGGTCCGATCGCAAAGGCACCGGGTATCGTGCTGGTGCAGGAAATCTTCGGCGTGAACGAACACATTCGCGGCGTGGCCGATCAATACGCGATGGACGGCTATGTGGTGCTCGCGCCGGACATCTTCTGGCGCGTCGCCCCGCGCGTCGAACTCGGCTACTCGGGCGACGATTTGGCGCGCGCGATGGAACTGCGTCAATCGGTCGACATCGAGAAGGCCGTGTCGGATATCGAAGCGACGACCAAGGCACTGCGTGGCAAGCTCGATGCCAATGCGAAGATTGCCGCCGTCGGCTATTGCTTCGGCGGACTGCTGTCGTACCTGAGCGCCACACGCGGGCTGGTCGACGCCGCCGTGCCGTACTACGGTGGTGGCATTCACAACTATCTGGGCGAAGCCGCCCGGCTGAATGTGCCGGTGCAGTTCCACTACGGGGCGCTCGATAGCCATATCACGCCGGATATCGTGACGTCGGTGAGCGAAGCGGTGAAGTCGCGTCCGAACACGGAAGTGTTCGTGTATCCCAACGCCGACCACGGTTTCAACTGCTGGGCGCGCGCGTCTTACCATCAGCCGTCGGCGGCGCTCGCCCACGGTCGCGCGCTCGAGTTTCTCGCGAAGTCGCTGTCGAACTAAGCGTTGTCCGTCGTCCTGTCTACGACAAGAAGCCCGCGCTGGCGGGCTTCGTCGTTTCCTGTCAGGGGATCGCGGGCGTCCGGAATGCGGGTACGGCCGCTAAAAAAGCCCGTCGCCGGAGCGACGGGCAAAGTCCTGTGCGTTGAACCACTACGCACAGCGACAGGAGTCTTAGGTCGGAGGCCGACCGGAGATCACAGTGAGCGCCAGCAACCGCCGACGCGTCGTTATGCGCAGAACGCGCGCCGCGCCGCGGCCCCTTTGGGGAGGCCCGCAGCGCGGCGAGTTACATTAGGAGCCGAAATATGTCGAGCCGGCGCTTTGCTGGCCACCCACCGAACCCATCGTGATCGGGGCGCTGGCCGCCATCGGTTGGGCGCTGGGCGCGGCCTTCGGGTACACGGCATCGTGTTGAACCACCAGACCGGCTTGTTGCGCCTGGACCAGCTCCTGGCGCACTTGGGCGCGGCTCAGGACGCTGGTTTGCGGCACCCACGAGAATTCCGAGGGGCCGTCGAACGCGTCGCTGGCGAAAGCCGAACCGGCCGAGAGGGCCAGCATTGCGGAAACCAGGGCAGAGGTAATGAGAGTGCGTTGCATGATGTTTTCTCCTGTCTTTTGAAAGAGGCGATGTGTTATTCATCGTCGACAGTTGAAGTGTATTGCTTCATTGTTTGGTGATAAATACGAGTAAAGACAATCAATTATTTCAATATAAGAAATAATAAGCGAGAGTCGCAAGGAGATCCCCAATGCTCTATCTATGGATCAAGGCCATCCATCTGATTGCGGTGATCACGTTTATCGCCGGCCTGGTGGCGATGGCGTTGGGTGGGCGTCAGACCCAGCCCGAGTGGCGGCGCATCGCGCGGCGGGCGGATTACGGACTGGCGTCGCCCGCGTTGATCGTGGTGTGGATAACCGGCCCCGCGATGGCCATCATGGCGAACTGGTGGAGTGCGCCATGGCTGATGGCCAAGCTCGTTTTGGTGGTGATCGTCTCGGGATTGCACGGACGCCTGTCCGCCACGCTCAGGCGGCTGGAGCGCGATGGCGTGACGACGTCCCCGGCGCTCTTTCGGCGAGCGCTCCCCATTACGCTGGTCTCGATGGCCGCGATCGTCTCGCTCGTGATCGTCAAGCCGTTTTGAGCCGTGTTGGCTTTGCGCCGACGCAGCAAGGGATTCGGTTTGGTGGGCGGCGCTACCCGGTGTTACGCTGGCGGGATCGCCAAAAACGACCCAAAAATTACGCCTTTGAAAGGCCTGGTGCCGATGCCGATCACAACTGGGGTACCCCTGGGATTTCAGGGACAAGACCGCCCCGTGGGCGCGCTGGCGAAAGATTACCCGGATGGCTTCGTCGTGCACCCGCACAGCCACGGGCGCGCGCAACTGATGTACGCGAGTGCCGGCATTCTCGAAGTGCGCACCGAGACGTCGCTCTGGGTCATACCGCCGCAACGCGCGCTGTGGATGCCGGGGGAAGTCACGCATGAAGTGCGCATGCGGGGCCGAGTCGAAATGCGCACGATCTACGTCGACGTGGCGCGATGCGGGATGTCGGCGCCCAGCGCGCCGGTGGTCATCGGCGTGTCCGCGTTGTTGCGCGAGTTGATCCTGCGCGCGATGGCGCTTCCTGCCGATTGGTCGCCCGACGGCAAGGACGCCCTCGTCATGGCACTGTTGCTCGAGGAAGTGGAATGGAAGAGCGAGTCGCCGCTGCACTTGCAGGTGCCGCGCGACGCTCGTCTGCGCAAAATCTTCGATATCTACCTGAACACGCCTTCGGATCCCCGCAGCCTGCAGGATTGGGCGCTGGACGTCGGCGCATCGAGCCGCACGTTGGAGCGGCGCTTTACGACAGAGTTCGGCTTGCCGTTCCGGGAATGGCGTCAGCACATGCGCCTGCTGGGTGCGCTGCCAATGTTGGGCGCTGGGCGGCCCATCACGCAGGTGGCGCTCGAAGTCGGTTATGACACTCCGAGCGCGTTTTCCACCATGTTCCGCCGCTTCATGGGCGTGACGCCAAGCGAATACCTGATGCGCGTCCGCGGCCCGGCGTGAGCCAGTGCATCGCATCCCACATATCGTCGTAGACGGGCACCCCTTCGGCGCATAGCGGCGAGCGCGAGCGGCGTGAGCCGATCCCAACGAAATCGATGCCGAGACGGCGCGCCACTTTCAGGTCCCACATCCCGTCGCCGATCGAGACGACCGCACGCGGATGCGTAATGCCGTAGCCGGCTTGTGCCCGCTTGATCGCCTCCGCGACGAGTTGTTCGCGTGAACTGTACTCGGAGGAGGTGATGAGCATCGCGTCGGTGTATTCAATGGCGACGGAACGCAGCTTCCGATGGCTGACCTGCCGGATGCCCCCTGTGGCGAACACGACCCCCCAGCGCGAGCGGTGTGCCGCGTCGACGAAGGCGCGAGCACCGGGGATTTCGGCCAGACCGTGCGCGTTGAGCAGCGCGGTGAAGCGCTCGTCGATCTCGTGCTCGAAGCGCGCCAGATCGTGCGGCTGCGGCAGCGCGCGTCCGTGCTCCGCGTGGGCATGAATCAGAATGCCGGTGTCGGTGTGATGCGGGTAGCTGCCCCAGTCGGTGTTCAGGTCTTCGAATTCCAGCGACGTCATGGCGCCGAGCAGCGCGCGCTGATGAATTCGCTCCGAATCGGTCAGAGTGCCGTCGACATCGAGCACCAGAATGCTGTCTTTTTCGAAACTCGCCTGCATGGCTGATAGTGGGCTCGCGTCAGGGCAGGAGGATTCGCCGCCTAAACCTCCGAGTGTACGAATTCGCGCCTCCGTGAAAAACGCGCGGGATGACACCCGTTACGCCGGACACGACAGGCGAGGCTGCGAGATTTGATAGGGCGTGCATATCATCCCAGGACGGCGGCCCGGGGCGTGCCTCCCGGCCGTCGTTCCTGGCGTGCGCCGGACGATGTGTTGCCTGGCTCAGCCGAAGCGAGGGCGCCCCAGCGAACGGTATTGTTTGTCTAGACGTTCAAGCGCTGCGATGGCTTCCGCGATTTCGGCGACCGAAGGCTGTTGAGCGCGTGGCGAACGGGCGAGGGTCGGGGCGGCGCCAGGCTGCGGTAGCGTCTCGGGCTGTATCAATGCTTGGGCCTGGGGCGGCGTCTGTGCGGCGGTGGGTGTTAGTGGCGGGGCCGCCGGAGGGCATGCTCGCTGTACGACGTGGCGATGCGATTCCGGTGCGAGACACTCGCGCGTTTCGCTGCGGGCGAAGTCGCGATAGCGTTGATGTCCGTCATGGAGCCACGTCGCGAGTGTTCGCACAATGTCGTCGCCCGGCCCTACCGTGCGCATCTGCAAACGGGTGGCCCGAAGGTATTCCGGAACGTCGCCGAAGAGGGCTGACAGGTGCCGATCGGCGTGGGTGCGCGGATTCTGGCGAATCCGCTCAACGGTATTCGGCGTGGCGAGCGAGACGAGGAAGGTGCAGATACCGTCCCCGATCGGGAGCCGTATGTAGGCCCCAAGCATGGCGTCGCGCACGTCCGGCGCGCCGGTGACGTGGCGGATGGGCGTGCCGGTGAAGGGGGCTGTGACATGATGGCGCCGGGCTTCCTGCGCGCTGGTCAGCACGCGCGAGAACGTGACCCGCGGCATCTCGAGGTAGACACCGGCGCGGCGCAACAGGTGCGGCGTGCCCGGCGATATCTCGCGAAGGCGCTGGGTGATCCGCCGCTCGATCGCCGAGACGGAGAATTTCCCCTGCGACTCCGCAGCGAAGGTCTCGGAAAAGGCATGCTCAAGACCGCGCGCATCGCGTCCATCGCGCGAGAGCGCCGTGCGGACCGGCGCCGGGAGCGACGCTTCGCAGCCCGCCAACATCAGACGGCTTGCGCTGACGTCGACGTTCGCGCCCGGGGTGAGGTCGAGCAGACAATTCTCGCTGTCGTTGCGGCTGCCGACCAAGCAAACTGGCCGCACGTCCGTCAGCCGCTCGGCGAAGACCTGTGCGCGGGTCGCCGGGGGCCGCGACCAGTCGAACGACGTGCCGTTGGCGACAGCGTCCGCATGGCGAGGCGTGGCGCGTTGAGCGCTGGCTGAGACCGGCGCCGACGTGATCTGCCTGAGGTCGGTCGTGATGCTGTGTGTGTGCGCGGCATGGTGCGGGTCCGGCATTGGGTTCGACACTGCCAGCGCGGTCGTGAGCCATTCTCCAATCGCAAAATACATCGCGGTCACTCCAATTGATGTCACAGGACGCTTCCCGTGGTGGCCCGGAGTATTCCTGTTGCAACGATTTCGGTTGTCGCGTCGGAACGCCGACGTTTGCGGTTTGGCACCCGCGAGGACATTCCCTCAACCCATGCCGCCGTGTCGCGACTCATGGCGGCGCTCGGCAACGCGTTAACAATCAACGACTTACGGGGTGAATTTGCGTGCAAGTGCATTGACACTTGCGCTGAGCAGAGGTATAGTCGCAGGCTCCGGTTTTTCCGGCGGTATGCGCGTGTCCAATGCAAAATGCTTATGCATCAAGCGTTTAGATGCGGGCAATCCGCAAGAATTGCCGGGTGAATGCGCAGTAAATCTGCATGACGGCCCGCCTTGGTTTTCATGCTTTTGACACATTTAGGAAATCACAATGCCAACGATTAACCAATTGGTCCGCAAGCCGCGCACCTCTGCTCAGATCAAGAGCAAGAGCCCGGCCCTGCAGGACTGCCCGCAGCGTCGCGGTGTGTGCACCCGTGTGTACACGACGACGCCGAAGAAGCCGAACTCCGCACTGCGTAAGGTTGCCAAGGTGCGCCTGACCAACGGTTTCGAAGTCATTTCGTACATCGGCGGTGAAGGCCACAACCTGCAGGAACACTCGGTCGTGCTGATTCGCGGCGGTCGTGTGAAGGACTTGCCGGGTGTGCGTTACCACATGGTGCGCGGTAGCCTCGACACGCAAGGCGTCAAGGACCGTAAGCAGTCCCGTTCGAAGTACGGCGCGAAGCGTCCGAAGGCCTAAGCGGCTCAGCGGACATACGTTTGGTGATGGTGGTACATCGTCACTGAGTAAGTGGTCACTCGGCCAGGAAGTGGCTAGTAGGTGACCTGGAGCGAAGCTCCAACTGAATTTATTAAGGAAGAAATCATGCCGCGTCGTCGCGAAGTCCCCAAGCGCGAAGTGTTGCCCGATCCGAAGTTCGGCAACGTTGATGTCGCTAAATTCATGAACGTGCTCATGCTTGCCGGCAAGAAGTCGGTTGCAGAGCGCATCGTTTATGGTGCTTTCGAGCAGATCCAAACCAAGGCGGGCAAGGATCCGCTGGAAATCTTCAACACGGCTCTCGGTAACGTGAAGCCGGTGGTTGAAGTCAAGAGCCGCCGCGTTGGCGGTGCAAACTATCAGGTTCCGGTCGAAGTGCGTCCGTCGCGTCGTATGGCATTGGCGATGCGTTGGTTGCGTGAGGCCGCGAAAAAGCGTAGCGAGAAGTCGATGGCCCTGCGCCTGGCAGGTGAGCTGATCGAAGCCTCGGAAGGCCGTGGCGGCGCCATGAAGAAGCGTGACGAAGTTCACCGCATGGCCGAAGCCAACAAGGCATTCTCGCACTTCCGCTTCTGACGCTGGCAAGCAGTACCTAGAGCAGAAACCGGGGCGGGTGCGCATGAGAAATTGCGCCTCGCCCGTTTGTGTTAGTAGCCCCCTCAAAAATGGCGGCTACATTGAAAGAGGCTTAAAGTGGCTCGTACAACCCCTATCGAGCGCTACCGCAACATCGGTATTAGCGCTCACATCGACGCAGGCAAGACCACGACGACCGAGCGCATTTTGTTCTACACCGGTGTGAACCACAAAATCGGTGAAGTGCACGATGGCGCCGCGACGATGGACTGGATGGAGCAGGAACAAGAGCGGGGCATCACGATTACGTCGGCTGCCACGACCTGCTTCTGGTCCGGCATGGCGAACAATTACCAGAAGCACCGTATCAACATCATCGACACCCCGGGTCACGTCGACTTCACGATTGAAGTCGAGCGCTCGATGCGTGTTCTCGATGGCGCGTGCATGGTCTACTGTGCCGTGGGTGGCGTGCAGCCCCAGTCGGAAACCGTCTGGCGTCAGGCCAACAAGTACGGCGTGCCGCGTCTGGCGTTCGTCAACAAGATGGACCGTACCGGCGCGAACTTCTTCAAGGTCTACGACCAGTTGAAGACTCGCCTGAAGGCCAACCCGGTGCCGGTGGTGGTGCCGATCGGCGCGGAAGAAAGCTTCACGGGCGTGGTCGACCTCATCAAGATGAAGGCGATCATTTGGGACGAAGCGTCGCAAGGCATGAAGTTCGACTACGTCGAGATTCCGGCCGAGCTGCTGGCGGAAGCCCAGAAGTGGCGCGAAGGCATGGTCGAGGCCGCTGCCGAGTCGAGCGAAGAGATGATGAACAAGTACCTGGAAGAGGGCGACCTCTCCGAGGCTGACATCATCGAAGGTATTCGTCTGCGTACCATTGCTTGCGAAATTCAGCCGATGCTGTGCGGCACCGCGTTCAAGAACAAGGGTGTGCAGCGTATGCTGGACGCCGTGATCGACTTCCTGCCGTCGCCGGTCGACATTCCGCCGGTCAAGGGTACGGACGAGAAGGAACAGCAGATCGAGCGTCGCGCTGCAGACGACGAGAAGTTCTCGTCGCTGGCGTTCAAGATCATGACGGACCCGTTCGTCGGCCAGTTGATCTTCTTCCGCGTCTATTCGGGCGTCGTGAGCAAGGGCGACACGTTGCTGAACTCGGTCAAGGGCAAGAAGGAACGTCTGGGCCGTATCGTGCAGATGCACGCGAACCAGCGCGAAGAAATTGACGAAGTGCGCGCAGGCGACATCGCCGCAGCCGTTGGTTTGAAGGACGCGACCACGGGTGACACGCTGTGTGACCCGACCGCCCCGATCGTGCTTGAGCGCATGGTGTTCCCGGAGCCGGTGATTTCGCAGGCTGTCGAGCCGAAGACCAAGGTCGACCAGGAAAAGATGGGCCTCGCCCTGAACCGCCTGGCGCAGGAAGACCCGTCGTTCCGCGTGCAGACCGATGAAGAATCGGGTCAGACCATCATTTCGGGGATGGGCGAGCTCCACCTCGAAATTCTGGTTGACCGGATGAAGCGCGAATTCGGCGTGGAAGCGAACATCGGCGCGCCGCAGGTTGCCTACCGCGAAACCATTCGCAAGTCGGCAGCGGATGTCGAAGGCAAGTTCGTCAAGCAGTCGGGCGGTCGCGGCCAGTTCGGTCACGCCGTCATTACGCTGGAGCCGAACGAGCAAGGCAAGGGCTACGAATTCTTCGACGAGATCAAGGGTGGTGTCATTCCTCGCGAATACATCCCGGCGGTCGACAAGGGGATTCAGGACACGCTCAAGAGCGGCGTTCTGGCCGGCTTCCCGGTGGTGGACGTCAAGGTTCGCCTGACGTTCGGTTCGTACCACGATGTGGACTCGAACGAAAACGCGTTCCGCATGGCCGGTTCGATGGCTTTCAAGGAAGCCATGCGCCGCGCCAGCCCGGTCATTCTCGAGCCGATGATGGCCGTGGAAGTGGAAACGCCGGAAGACTATATGGGTAACGTGATGGGCGACTTGTCGTCGCGTCGCGGCATTATCCAGGGCATGGACGACATGGTCGGCGGCGGCAAGATCGTGCGCGCCGAAGTTCCGCTGTCGGAAATGTTTGGCTATTCGACGTCGCTGCGTTCTGCCACGCAAGGCCGCGCCACGTACACGATGGAGTTCAAGCACTACGCTGAAGCTCCGAAGAACGTGAGCGAAGCCATCATCAGCAACAAGAACAAGTAATTGAATTGTCGGGTGTCTGCACCACGAGGTGCAGCGCCCGGCGCACTGTTTAATCGTCTATTCAGTATCTGAGGATTCGGAAATGGCAAAGGAAAAGTTTCAGCGGACCAAGCCGCACGTCAACGTTGGCACCATCGGTCACGTCGACCACGGCAAGACGACCCTGACGGCCGCTATTGCAACGGTTCTTTCGTCGAAGTTCGGCGGTGAAGCCAAGAACTACGCTGACATCGACGCGGCACCGGAAGAAAAGGCACGCGGTATTACCATCAACACCGCACACATCGAGTACGAAACGGCTAACCGCCACTACGCACACGTTGACTGCCCGGGCCACGCCGACTACGTCAAGAACATGATTACCGGTGCTGCCCAGATGGACGGCGCCATTCTGGTTTGCTCGGCTGCCGACGGCCCGATGCCGCAAACGCGCGAGCACATCCTGCTGGCCCGTCAGGTTGGCGTGCCGTACATCATCGTGTTCCTGAACAAGTGCGACATGGTCGACGACGCCGAACTGCTCGAGCTGGTCGAAATGGAAGTGCGCGAGCTCCTGTCGAAGTACGACTTCCCGGGCGACGACGTGCCGATCATTCACGGTTCGGCCAAGCTTGCGCTGGAAGGCGACAAGGGTCCCCTGGGCGAAGAAGCCATCATGAAGCTGGCTGAAGCCCTCGACACGTACATCCCGACGCCGGAGCGCGCCGTGGACGGCACGTTCCTGATGCCGGTGGAAGACGTGTTCTCGATCTCGGGTCGCGGTACCGTGGTGACCGGTCGTATCGAGCGCGGCATCATCAAGGTCGGCGAAGAAATCGAAATCGTCGGTATCGCCATGGACGGCGACAAGCCGAAGATCGACAAGACGACCTGCACGGGCGTTGAAATGTTCCGCAAGCTGCTCGACCAAGGTCAGGCAGGCGACAACGTCGGTATCCTGCTGCGCGGCACGAAGCGTGAAGACGTCCAGCGTGGTCAGGTTCTGGCCAAGCCGGGTTCGATCAAGCCGCACCGCAAGTTCTCGGGCGAGGTCTACATCCTGTCGAAGGACGAAGGTGGTCGTCACACCCCGTTCTTCAACAACTATCGTCCGCAGTTCTACTTCCGTACGACGGACGTGACGGGCTCGATCTCCCTGCCGGAAGGCAAGGAAATGGTCATGCCGGGCGACAACGTGTCGATCAAGGTTGACCTGATTCAGCCGATCGCCATGGAAGAAGGTCTGCGTTTTGCAATCCGCGAAGGTGGCCGTACTGTCGGCGCCGGCGTGGTTGCGAAGATCGAAGACTAATGACGGATTGACGGATGACGGGGGCGTTGACGCTCCCGTCACCGAAGCTGTGCTTGCTCTTTGTGATTTACCCGGCACCCGAACGAGGGCTGCCATGCTCTTTGGAGAATTGACATGCCGAACCAAAAAATCCGCATCCGCCTGAAGGCTTTCGATTACCGCCTGATCGACCAGTCGGCCGCCGAAATCGTTGAAACCGCCAAGCGCACCGGCGCGATCGTCAAGGGCCCGGTGCCCCTGCCGACGCGCATCGAGCGTTTCGACATCCTGCGTTCGCCGCACGTCAACAAGACCTCGCGCGACCAGCTCGAAATCCGCACGCACCAGCGCCTGATGGACATCGTCGATCCGACGGACAAGACCGTTGACGCACTGATGAAGCTGGACCTGCCGGCTGGCGTCGACGTCGAGATCAAGCTGCAGTAAGGTTTGCAAGCGCCTTTGCGCTGGAGAGCCCCGCCAATGCTGACTCGGCGGGGCTTTTGTTATGCGATTTACCAACACTTGTCAAGCGATAAAAGCTCGTCTATAATGGCGGGCTCAAGTGTAGTTTTTAAAAGATGGCCCACATCCGTGGACCATCCTTTTATCATTTAGCCCCGGCCAATCGCAGTCGGGAATGGAGAAAATCATGAGCCTTGGCCTTGTCGGTCGCAAGGTTGGCATGACGCGTATTTTCACGGACGACGGTGATTCGATTCCCGTCACCGTGCTCGACGTGTCTAACAACCGTGTGACGCAAATCAAGACGGATGAAACGGACGGCTACACTGCCGTTCAAGTCACTTTCGGTAACCGTCGCGCCACGCGCGTGACCAAAGCCGCCGCCGGCCACTACGCGAAAGCGGGAGTCGAAGCCGGTGAAATCCTCAAGGAATTCCGCGTCGACGCTGCCAAAGCTGCTGAACTGCAGCCGGGCGCAGCCGTTGGCGTCGATCTCTTCCAAGTGGGCCAGAAGGTCGACGTGCAAGGCGTGTCGATCGGTAAGGGCTACGCCGGTACCATCAAGCGCTACAACTTCGCTTCGGGCCGCGCCTCGCACGGTAACTCGCGTTCGCACAACGTGCCGGGTTCGATCGGTATGGCGCAGGATCCGGGTCGTGTGTTCCCGGGTAAGCGCATGACGGGTCATCTGGGCGACGTCACCACGACGGTGCAGAATCTCGAAATCGCGCGCATTGACGCTGAACGTGGCCTGATCTTCGTGAAGGGTGCCGTTCCGGGCGCCAACGAAGGCAAGGTTTTCGTGACCACGGCAGTCAAGGCCAAACTCGCGAAGGGAGCGTAACAATGGAACTGAAGCTCCTGAATGAGCAAGGTCAGGAAGGCGCTGCGGTCAACGCGTCGGACGTCGTGTTCGGCCGTGACTACAACGAAGCGCTGATCCATCAGGTTGTGGTGGCTTATCAAGCCAACGCCCGCAGCGGCAATCGTGCGCAGAAAGACCGTGAACAGGTCAAGCACACGACCAAGAAGCCGTGGCGTCAGAAGGGTACGGGCCGTGCTCGTGCCGGTATGTCGTCGAGCCCGTTGTGGCGCGGCGGTGGCCGTATCTTCCCGAATTCGCCGGAAGAGAACTTCACCCACAAGGTCAACAAGAAGATGTACCGCGCTGGTGTGTGCTCGATTCTGTCGCAGCTCGCCCGTGAAGGTCGTCTGTCGGTGGTCGAGGACATCAAGCTGGATGCGCCGAAGACCAAACTGCTCGCTGAAAAGATCAAGGCCATGGGTCTTGAGTCGGTGCTGCTGATCACGGATAGCGTGGACGAGAACCTGTTCCTGGCCTCGCGCAATCTGGCTCACGTTGCCGTCACCGAGCCGCGTTTCGCCGACCCGCTGTCGCTCATCTACTTCAAGACGGTGCTGGTGACGAAGGGCGCGATCGCCAAGATTGAGGAGATGCTGTCATGAGCGACGTGCGTAAAAATGACCATCGTCTGTATCAGGTCCTGCTCTCGCCGGTGATCTCCGAAAAGGCGACGCTGGTAGCTGACAAGAACGAACAAGTGGTGTTCCAAGTTGCACGCGACGCGAACAAGCAAGAAGTGAAGGCTGCAGTTGAGCTTCTCTTCAAGGTGGAAGTCGAGTCGGTGCAGATTCTGAACCGCAAGGGCAAGCAAAAGCGCTTTGGCCGTTTCATGGGTCGTCGCGACCATGAAAAGAAGGCCTACGTGAGCCTGAAGCCGGGTCAGGAAATCAATTTTGAAGCGGAGGCCAAGTAATCATGGCACTCGTCAAAACGAAACCGACGTCGCCGGGCCGCCGTTCGCTGGTCAAGGTCGTCAACAAGGATCTGCACAAGGGCAAGCCGTTCGCCCCGCTGCTCGATACCAAGAGCAAGACCGCTGGCCGTAACAACAACGGTCACATCACCACCCGTCATATGGGTGGCGGTCACAAGCAACACTACCGTATCGTCGATTTCCGTCGCAACAAGGACGGCATCACGGCGAAGGTCGAGCGTCTGGAATACGATCCGAACCGCAGCGCGAACATTGCTCTGCTGTGCTACGCCGACGGCGAGCGTCGTTACATCCTGGCACCGAAGGGCATGACCGTCGGTCAGCAAGTGGTGAGCGGCTCGGAAGCCCCGATCAAATCGGGTAACGCCCTGCCGATCCGTAACATCCCGGTCGGTACGACGATTCACGGCATCGAACTTCTGCCGGGCAAGGGTGCGCAAATCGCGCGTGCTGCCGGTACGTCGGCCATGCTGCTGGCTCGCGAAGGTACGTACGCTCAAGTGCGTCTGCGTTCGGGTGAAGTGCGTCGCGTGCACATCGAGTGCCGCGCGACCATCGGTGAAGTCGGTAACGAAGAGCACAGCCTGCGCCAATTGGGCAAGGCCGGTGCAAAGCGTTGGCGCGGTATTCGCCCGACCGTTCGCGGTGTGGCGATGAACCCGGTGGATCACCCGCATGGTGGTGGTGAAGGTCGTACGGCTGCTGGTCGTCATCCGGTCAGCCCGTGGGGTCAGCATACCAAGGGTAAGCGTACCCGCTCGACCAAGCGCACCGACAGCATGATCGTTCAGCGTCGCAAGAAGCGTTAATTGGAGCTAGCAAATGACTCGTTCTGTTAAAAAAGGTCCGTTTTGCGACGCTCACCTGCTGAAAAAAGTGGAAGCGGCGGCTGCATCGCGTGACAAAAAGCCGATCAAGACCTGGTCGCGTCGTTCGACCGTCCTGCCCGATTTCATCGGCCTGACGATCGCTGTGCATAACGGCCGTCAACACGTGCCGGTGTACGTGACGGAAAACATGGTCGGCCACAAGCTGGGTGAGTTTGCTCTCACCCGTACCTTCAAGGGCCATGCGGCCGACAAGAAGGCGAAGAAATAAGGGGCCGACCATGGAAGTAAAAGCAATTCATCGCGATGCTCGTATCTCAGCGCAAAAAACGCGTCTGGTCGCTGACCAGATTCGTGGACTGCCGCTGGAGCGCGCACTCAATGTCCTGACCTTCTCGCCGAAGAAGGCCGCGGTCATCATCAAGAAGGTGCTCGAGTCGGCTATCGCCAACGCCGAGCACAATGAAGGTGCTGACATCGACGAACTGCGCGTCAAGGGCATTTTCGTTGACAAGGCGACCTCGCTCAAGCGTTTCACCGCGCGTGCTAAGGGCCGTGGTAACCGCATCGAGAAGCAAACCTGTCACATCACTGTGACGCTGGGCAACTAAGGGGTCACGATGGGACAGAAAATTCATCCGACTGGCTTCCGTCTGGCGGTCAGTCGTAACTGGGCTTCGCGTTGGTACGCCAACAACCAGAACTTCGCGCAGATGTTGAAGGAAGACATCGGCGTTCGCGAATATCTGAAGAAGAAGCTGAAGAACGCTTCGGTCGGCCGCGTCATCATTGAGCGTCCGGCACGTAATGCTCGCATTACGATTTTCAGCTCGCGTCCGGGTGTTGTGATCGGCAAGAAGGGCGAGGACATCGAAATCCTCAAGGCCGAGCTGCAAAAGCGCATGGGCGTGCCCGTGCACGTGAACATCGAGGAAATCCGCAAGCCGGAAACCGATGCGCAGCTCATCGCCGATTCGATCGCTCAGCAGCTTGAGCGCCGTATCATGTTCCGTCGCGCCATGAAGCGTGCGATGCAGAACGCGATGCGTCTGGGTGCCCAAGGCATCAAGATCATGAGCGCAGGCCGTTTGAACGGTATCGAAATCGCCCGTACCGAGTGGTACCGCGAAGGCCGTGTGCCCCTGCATACGCTGCGTGCTGACATCGACTACGCAACTTCGGAAGCGAAGACGACGTACGGCATCATCGGTATCAAGGTGTGGGTGTACAAGGGTGACACGCTGGGCCGCAACGACGCTCCGGTGGCTGAAGAGCCGGCCGAAGATAAGCGTCCGCGCCGCAACGCGCGTCCGGGCGACCGTCGCCCCCGTCGTGACGATGCTGGCGATAAGGCCGGCGCGAAGCGCGGTGGTGCACGACGCCCGGCTGGCAAGCCTGAAGGCGACGCCAAGACTGGAGAATAATCATGCTGCAACCGAAACGCAGAAAGTATCGCAAAGAGCAGAAGGGCCGTAACACTGGCGTTGCCACGCGTGGTAACGAAGTGTCGTTCGGCGAATTCGGTCTGAAGGCGGTCGGTCGTGGGCGTCTGACGGCTCGTCAAATCGAAGCCGCGCGTCGTGCCATGACTCGCCACATCAAGCGCGGTGGTCGTATCTGGATCCGTATTTTCCCGGACAAGCCGATCTCGCAAAAGCCGGCAGAAGTGCGTATGGGTAACGGTAAGGGTAACCCGGAGTACTACGTCGCCGAGATTCAACCGGGCAAGATGCTGTACGAAATGGACGGTGTGGATGAAGCGTTGGCGCGCGAGGCGTTCCGCCTGGCTGCTGCCAAGCTGCCGATTCAGACGACGTTCTTCGTACGTCGCCTTGGCGCCTGAGGGGAGAATTAGAAATGAAAGCATCCGAACTTCGTGCCAAGGATCTCGACGGCCTGAACAAGGAACTGTCGGATCTGCTGAAGGCCCAATTCGGTCTTCGCATGCAAGCGGGCACCCAACAGCTGAGCAACACCAGCCAGCTGAAGAAGGTGCGCAAGGACATCGCGCGTGTGCGTACCGTGTTGACTGAGAAGGCGAGCCAGAAATGAACGATACCGCTAAGACCGCGCTGAAGCGTACCCTCGTGGGTAAGGTTGTCAGCGACAAGATGGACAAGACGGTTACCGTGCTGGTCGAGCGTCAAATGAAGCACCCGCTCTACGGCAAGTACATCGTGCGCTCGAAGAAGTACCACGCGCACGATGAGACCAACCAGTACAAGGAAGGCGATATGGTCGAGATTCAAGAATCCCGACCGCTGTCGAAGACCAAGGCCTGGACGGTCTCCCGTCTCGTGGAAGCCGCTCGCGTCATCTAAAGCGCGCTGAAGCGAAGGCTTGACTTGCAAGTCCGGAATTATCGATGTATAATTCCGGACTTTCCGCTTCTTTCGCTAAAACCGGTCTTTGGTTTCGCAAGGGAGTGGATGGCTTCCGAAGCCGATTCGTATCCTCTACGAATTTGGTCGAGGTAGCAAAGTTGTCCACTTTTGAACGACTCAACCCAAACGGCACCCTTTGGTGCTGACGGGGACCAAGACTGACCGATGCGTATGTGTCGGATTAAGTTGGGAAGATAACACCATGATTCAAACTGAAACCCGGCTCGAAGTAGCCGACAACACCGGTGCGCGTGAAGTGATGTGCATCAAGGTGCTGGGCGGCTCCAAGCGTCGTTACGCCGGCATTGGCGACATCATCAAGGTCAGCGTGAAGGATGCTGCCCCGCGTGGTCGTGTCAAGAAGGGCGAAATCTATAACGCAGTGGTCGTGCGCACCGCCAAGGGCGTGCGTCGCCAGGACGGCTCGCTGGTCAAATTCGACGGCAACGCCGCCGTGCTGCTTAACACCAAGCTTGAGCCGATCGGCACCCGTATCTTCGGGCCGGTTACGCGTGAATTGCGTACCGAACGCTTCATGAAGATCGTGTCGCTGGCCCCGGAAGTGCTGTAAGGAGCCGACACATGAACAAGATTCGCAAGGGTGACCAGGTCATCGTGCTGACGGGTAAGGACAAGGCCAAGCGTGGCACGGTCCTGGCCATTGATGGCGACAAGTTGGTCGTCGAAGGCGTGAACGTTGCCAAAAAGCACGTCAAGCCGAACCCGATGAAGGGTACGCAAGGTGGCGTGGTCGACAAGACGATGCCGATCCACGTGTCGAACGTGGCGCTGGTGGATGCCAATGGCAAGCCGTCGCGCGTGGGCATCAAGGTCGAAGACGGCAAGAAGGTCCGCTTCCTCAAGACGACCGGTACGGTCGTCGGTGCCTAAGTCGCAGGGAGTATAGATAATGGCCCGTTTGCAAGAATTCTATAAAGACAAGGTTGTCGCCGAGCTGACAAAGCAGTTCGGTTACAAGTCTGTCATGGAAGTGCCGCGCATCACCAAGATCACCCTGAACATGGGCCTTGGTCAAGCCGTCGCTGACAAGAAGATCATTGAGCACGCCGTTGGCGATCTGACGAAAATTGCTGGCCAAAAGCCGGTGGTGACGAAGGCTCGCAAGGCAATTGCCGGTTTCAAGATCCGCGAAGGTTACCCGATCGGTACGATGGTGACGCTGCGCGGCGAACGTATGTTCGAATTCCTGGATCGTTTCATCACCGTGGCTCTGCCGCGCGTGCGTGACTTCCGTGGTATTTCGGGTCGTGCGTTCGATGGTCGTGGCAACTACAACATCGGTGTGAAGGAACAGATCATCTTCCCCGAAATCGAGTACGACAAAATCGACGCGCTGCGTGGTCTGAACATCAGCATCACCACGACCGCGAAGACTGACGAAGAAGCGAAAGCCCTTCTGTCGGCGTTCAAATTCCCGTTCCGTAACTGAGGTAATCGTGGCTAAACTGGCACTTATCGAACGCGAAAAGAAACGCGCCCGTCTGGCGCAGAAGTTTTCTGCCAAGCGCGCCGCCCTCAAAGCGACCATCGAAGACACCAGCAAGTCGGAAGACGAGCGTTATGAAGCACGTCTGGCGCTGCAACAGCTGCCGCGTAACGCCAATCCGACGCGTCAACGCAATCGTTGCGACCTGACTGGCCGTCCGCGCGGTACCTTCCGCAAATTCGGCCTGGCCCGTAACAAGATCCGTGAAATCGCCTTCCGTGGCGAAATCCCGGGCGTGACCAAAGCAAGCTGGTAATAGGAGAAGCACCATGAGCATGAGCGATCCTATCGCCGATATGCTGACTCGCATCCGCAACGCTCAGATGGTTGAGAAAGCATCGGTGAAGATGCCCTCTTCCAAGCTGAAGGTCTCGATCGCCAAAGTCCTGAAGGACGAAGGCTACATCGAAGACTTCGCGGTTGAAGCAGAAGAAACGAAGGCAGTGTTGAACATCGCACTGAAGTACTACGCTGGCCGTCCGGTGATCGAGCGCCTCGAGCGCGTGTCCCGCCCCGGTCTTCGTGTGTACAAGAGCCGCAACGACATCCCGCAGGTCATGAATGGCCTCGGCGTTGCAATCGTCTCGACCCCGAAGGGCGTGATGACTGATCGCAAGGCACGCGCCACCGGCGTGGGCGGCGAAGTCATCTGCTACGTCGCCTAACCGAGGAGCGTTGAAATGTCTCGAGTAGGTAAGAGTCCCATTGCATTGCCGAAGGGCGTAGAAGCAACGCTGGCAGGCAATGTACTGACGATCAAGGGCGCCCTGGGTTCGCTGACCCGCGGCATCAATCCCCTTGTGATCGTCAAGATCGAAGACGGCACCGTCACCTTCGCCCCGGCCGATGAAAGCCGCGAAGCGAATGCGCTGTACGGTACGGAACGTGCGCTGGTCAACAATATGGTGACCGGTGTGAGCAAGGGTTTCGAAAGGAAACTGCAACTCGTTGGCGTGGGTTACCGCGCCAAGGCTGAAGGTGCAAACCTGAAGCTCGAGCTGGGTTTCTCGCACGATGTCGTGCATGCCATGCCGGAAGGCGTGAAGGCCGAGACCCCGACGCAGACGGAGATCATCATCAAAGGCGTTGATAAGCAACGCATCGGACAAGTGGCTGCGGAAGTTCGCGGTTACCGTCCGCCCGAACCCTACAAGGGCAAGGGCGTCCGCTATGCGGACGAGGTGGTGATCCTCAAGGAAACCAAGAAGAAGTAAGGGTGCGAAACATGGACAAGAAACAATCTCGTGTGCGCCGTGCTCGCCAGACTCGTATCAAGCTGGCAGCTCAAAAGGTGCATCGCCTTTCCGTGCATCGCACCAACGTGCACATCTACGCGCAAGTTTTTTCGGAAGACGGCACGCAAGTGCTGGCCAGCGCTTCGACGCTGGAAGCCGAAGTGCGCAAGGAACTGGGCGACAAGGAAGGCAAGGGTGGCAACGCTGCGGCCGCTGCACTGATCGGCCGTCGTATCGCCGAGAAGGCGAAGGCTGCCGGCATCGAAAGCGTGGCTTTCGACCGCTCGGGCTTCCGCTATCACGGTCGCGTCAAGGCTCTGGCCGACGCTGCCCGTGAAGCCGGCCTCAAGTTCTAAGTAAGGATCCGTCATGGCAAAGATGCAAGCGAAAGTTCAGGCTGACGAACGCGACGACGGCCTTCGCGAGAAGATGATCGCGGTCAACCGTGTCACGAAGGTTGTGAAGGGTGGCCGTATTCTCGGTTTTGCCGCGTTGACCGTGGTTGGTGACGGCGATGGCCGCATCGGCATGGGCAAGGGCAAGGCGAAGGAAGTGCCGGTTGCCGTTCAAAAGGCAATGGAACAAGCCCGCCGCAATATGTTCAAGGTGCCCCTGAAGAACGGCACCCTGCAACACAACGTTCTCGGCCAGCATGGCGCCTCGCGCGTCCTGATGTCGCCGGCGAAGGACGGTACCGGTGTTATCGCCGGTGGCCCGATGCGCGCGGTGTTCGAGGTGATGGGCGTGACCAACGTGGTGACGAAGAGCCTTGGCTCGACGAACCCGTACAACCTGGTCCGCGCCACGCTCGACGGCCTGAAGAAACAATCGACTCCTGCTGACATCGCCGCCAAGCGTGGCAAGTCGGTGGAAGAGATCCTCGGCTAAGGGTGATCAATATGTCGCAGCAAACTGTGAAAGTTAAGCTGGTCAAGAGCCTGATCGGTACGCGTGAAGAACATCGCGCGACCGTGAGGGGCCTGGGCCTGCGTCGAATCAATTCGGTCAGCGAGTTGCAGGATACGCCCGCTGTGCGGGGCATGATCAACAAGGTCTCGTACCTTGTGGCGATCGTCGACTGAGCGAGGGCAAAATGGAATTGAATTCGATTAAGCCGGCAGAAGGCGCCAAGCACGCCAAGCGCCGCGTTGGCCGTGGCATCGGTTCGGGTCTGGGTAAAACCGCCGGTCGTGGTCACAAGGGTCAAAAGTCGCGTTCGGGCGGCTTCCACAAGGTTGGCTTCGAAGGCGGTCAAATGCCGCTGCAACGTCGCCTGCCGAAGCGTGGTTTCAAGTCGCTGACGCGTCGTTTCGTGGGCGAAGTTCGCCTGTCGGACCTGAACAACCTGCCGGTCGACGAGATCGATCTGTTGGTTCTGAAGCAGGCCGGTCTGGTGAGCGAGCTGTCGCTGGCGGCCAAGATCATCGCCTCGGGCGAGATCACCCGCAAGGTCGTTGTGAAGGGTCTGGGCGTCACCAAAGGTGCGCTCACGGCTATTCAGGCGGCTGGCGGTTCGGTCGCAGAGTAAGTTAGGTCACCCCGGAGCCAGCATTGGCCAAGTCTCCTAATCTCGCTAAGCCTGGTACGCAGGGCCCGAAGTATGCGGATCTGCGCCGGCGGCTGGTTTTCCTGCTGCTGGCGTTGATCGTCTACCGAATTGGTGCGCATATCCCGGTGCCGGGCATCGACCCCGATCAGCTGGCGCAGTTGTTCCAGCGCCAGTCGGGCGGGATCCTGGGCATGTTCAACATGTTCTCGGGTGGTGCGTTGTCGCGTTTCACGATCTTCGCACTGGGGATCATGCCGTATATTTCGGCGTCGATCATCATGCAGCTGTTGGCGATGGTTTCGCCACAGTTGGAAGCCTTGCGCAAGGAAGGTCAGTCCGGACAGCGCAAGATCACGCAGTACACCCGGTATTTCACGGTGCTACTCGCGCTCTTCCAGGCGGCAGCGATCGCAGTGACGTTGGAGAGCGAGCCTGGGCTCGTCGTCGATCCGGGCATGCTGTTCCGCCTGACGACGGTGATCACGCTCGTGACCGGCACGATGTTCCTGATGTGGCTCGGTGAACAGATCACCGAACGCGGTCTCGGTAACGGTATCTCGATCATCATCTTTGGTGGTATCGCGGCCGGTTTGCCGAACGCTGTGGGCGGTTTGTTCGAGCTTGTCAGCACGGGTTCGATTGGTCCGTTCTCGGCCATCGTGATCTGCGCCCTCGTGGTACTGGTGACGTTCTTCGTCGTGTTTGTCGAGCGAGGTCAGCGCAAGATCCTCGTGAACTACGCCAAACGTCAGGTCGGCAACAAGGTGTACGGTGGTCAGGCTTCGCACCTGCCGCTCAAGCTGAACATGGCAGGCGTGATTCCGCCGATCTTCGCATCGTCGATCATCCTGTTCCCGGCTACGATCGCGAACTGGTTCGGCGCAGGCGAAAGCACGCGCTGGCTCAAGGATTTCGCCGCGAAGTTGTCGCCGGGTCAGCCGATCTACGTGATGCTCTACGCCTTGGCGATCGTGTTCTTTTGCTTCTTCTACACCGCACTGGTGTTCAACAGCAAAGAGACCGCGGATAACCTGAAGAAGAGCGGCGCGTTTGTACCTGGCATCCGTCCGGGCGATCAGACGGCGCGGTACATCGACAAGATCCTGACGCGCTTGACACTGGCCGGTGCAGCTTATGTCACGCTGGTGTGTTTGCTGCCTGAGTTTCTGGTGTTGCGCTGGAACGTCCCGTTCTACTTCGGTGGAACCTCACTGCTGATTATCGTGGTGGTGACGATGGATTTCATGGCTCAAGTGCAGTCGTATGTGATGTCGCAACAGTATGAGTCGCTCCTCAAAAAGGCGAATTTCAAGGGCGGCAATAACATGACGCTTCGCTGACCTTGGGTCATGTCGAAAGACGATGTTATTCAAATGCAGGGCGAGGTCGTTGAAAACCTCCCCAATGCCACCTTCCGGGTAAAGCTGGAAAATGGCCATGTAGTACTCGGACATATTTCCGGCAAGATGCGGATGCACTACATCCGAATCTTGCCTGGAGATAAGGTGACGGTAGAGTTGACGCCCTACGATCTGTCGCGTGCGCGGATCGTCTTCCGGGCGAAGTGATTAGAGAGAGGGAATTGTCATGAAAGTTTTGGCATCTGTTAAGTGCATCTGCCGCAATTGCAAGTTTGTGAAGCGCAAAGGCGTGCTGCGCGTGATCTGCAGTTCGGATCCGCGCCACAAGCAACGTCAGGGCTAATCGGCCTTTAACGCTATTTAGTTGGGGAATTACGAATGGCTCGTATCGCAGGGGTTAACATCCCGAACCACCAGCACACCGCAATCGGCTTGACGGCCATTTACGGTGTCGGCCGCACGCGCGCTCGCCAGATTTGCGACGCCGCCGGTGTGCCGTTCTCGAAGAAGGTCAAAGACCTCGACGACGCTGATCTCGAAAAGCTGCGTGATCAAGTCGGTCAACTGACGGTTGAGGGCGACCTGCGCCGTGAAGTGACCATGAACATCAAGCGCCTGATGGATCTGGGCTGCTATCGTGGTATGCGTCACCGCAAGGGCTTGCCGCTTCGCGGTCAGCGCACCCGTACCAATGCGCGTACCCGCAAGGGCCCGCGTAAGGCCGGCGTCTCGCTGAAGAAGTAACCAGAGGATAGGAACTCATGGCTAAGCAACAGAACAACGCCGCTTCGCAGCGCGTTCGCAAGAAGGTCAAGAAGAGCGTTGCCGAGGGCGTCGTGCACGTCCACGCTTCGTTCAACAACACCATCATCACGATCACCGATCGTCAGGGCAACGCACTGGCATGGGCGACCTCGGGTGGCCAGGGCTTCAAGGGTTCGCGCAAGTCGACCCCGTTCGCTGCCCAGGTTGCTGCCGAGTCGGCTGGCCGCGTCGCACTGGAATACGGTGTGAAGAACCTGGAAGTGCGCATCAAGGGCCCGGGCCCGGGTCGCGAATCCGCGGTTCGTGCGCTGAACGCGCTGGGTATCAAGATCACGGCCATCTCGGACGTGACGCCGGTCCCGCACAACGGCTGCCGCCCGCCGAAGCGTCGTCGCATCTAAGACGCAGAAGCAAATCCTGCTATAATCGCGGGTTCGCGCACGGTCTCGGCCGTGCGCGTAGCAATTTCTAAGACCACCGTCCGGTACACAGGTACCGGACTTGCGTAGTGGACAAAGTTCGCTGCGTCAGATTTTGAGATAAAGGAACAACCGTGGCACGTTATATTGGCCCGAAGGCCAAACTCTCCCGCCGTGAAGGTACTGACCTCTTCCTGAAGAGCGCACGCCGCTCGCTCGCCGACAAGTGCAAGCTGGATAGCAAGCCGGGTCAGCATGGTCGCACCTCGGGTGCTCGTACGTCGGATTACGGCAACCAACTGCGCGAAAAGCAGAAGGTCAAGCGTATCTACGGCGTGCTTGAGCGCCAGTTCCGTCGCTATTTCGCGGAAGCCGATCGCGTCAAGGGCAACACGGGTGAAAACCTGCTGCAACTGCTCGAATCGCGTCTCGACAACGTCGTGTACCGCATGGGCTTCGGCTCGACGCGTGCTGAAGCGCGCCAGCTGGTCGGTCACAAGGCGATCTCGCTGAATGGTGTCGTTTCCAACATCCCGTCGATCAAGGTCAAGGCTGGCGACGTGATCACGGTGCGCGACGCGGCCAAGAAGCAAGTGCGTATTCAAGAGGCGCTGTCGCTGGCCGAGCAAGTCGGTTTCCCGATCTGGGTTTCGGTTGACGCCAAGAAGATGGAAGGCACTTTCAAGGCACTGCCGGAACGTAGCGATATCGCAGGCGACATCAACGAAAGCCTGATCGTTGAATTGTATTCGCGTTAATATCCGTATGCTGACGCGCCTCATGGCGCGTTTTTGCGTTCCGTGCAGGTTGTCACGCATCAGCCTTATCGGTGTAACGAGCCGAGGGTATTGAAAAGGAAACCTATGCAAACCAGTTTGTTGAAGCCCAAGATCATTGCGGTTGAGCCGGTCGGTGAGCATCACGCCAAAGTCGTGATGGAGCCGTTCGAACGTGGCTACGGCCACACCTTGGGTAACGCGCTTCGCCGCGTGCTGTTGTCGTCGATGGTGGGTTATGCCCCGACCGAAGTGACGATCGCCGGCGTTGTGCACGAATATTCCACCATCGACGGTGTCCAGGAAGATGTCGTTAACTTCCTGTTGAACCTGAAGGGTGTGGTGTTCAAGCTGCATAACCGTGACGAAGTCACCGTTACGCTGCGCAAGGATGGTGAAGGTGTAGTGCGCGCTTCGGATATCGAAGTGCCGCATGATGTAGAACTGATCAATCCCGACCACGTGATTGCGCATCTGGCCAAGGGCGGCAAGCTCGACGTACAGATCAAGATCGAAAAGGGTCGTGGTTATGTCCCGGGTAACGTGCGCCGTTACGGCGACGAATCGGCCAAGGTGATCGGCCGCATCGTCCTGGATGCCTCGTTCTCGCCGGTTAAGCGTGTGAGCTACGCGGTCGAATCGGCCCGTGTGGAGCAGCGTACCGACCTGGACAAGCTCGTGATGAACATCGAAACCAACGGTGTGGTGTCGCCGGAAGAAGCGATCCGTCTGTCGGCGCGCATTCTCGTCGACCAACTGTCGGTGTTCGCTGCACTGGAAGGCACGGAAGCCGCCAGCGAAGCGCCGTCGCGTGCGCCGCAGATCGATCCGATCCTGCTGCGTCCGGTGGACGATCTCGAGTTGACGGTGCGTTCGGCCAACTGCTTGAAGGCCGAAAACATCTACTACATCGGCGACCTGATCCAGCGTACCGAGAACGAATTGCTCAAGACCCCGAATTTGGGTCGCAAATCGCTCAACGAGATCAAGGAAGTGCTTGCCTCGCGTGGCCTCACGCTGGGCATGAAGCTCGAAAACTGGCCGCCGGCCGGTCTCGAGAAGTAAGGTGTAACGACATGGCCGCCTTGGGGCGGCCGTGTCGTTACGTAAGTGCGGCGCGTCGGGATGTCCTTAATGTTCCGATACGGCCGATAGCGAAGGTACCGGCCCGCGGTGGTTGTCACCGATAGAAGAGCTAGGTCGAAAACTCTGTTTAAAGGAAAGTCGAAATGCGTCACCGTCATGGTCTTCGTAAGCTGAACCGTACCAGCAGCCACCGTCTGGCAATGCTGCGCAATATGTCGAATTCGTTGATCCAACACGAAGCGATCAAGACCACGCTGCCGAAGGCGAAGGAACTGCGTAAGGTCGTCGAGCCCCTCATCACGCTGGGCAAGAAGGATTCGCTGGCCAACCGTCGTCTGGCGTTCAACCGCCTGCGCGATCGTGACATGGTCACCAAGCTGTTCAACGAACTGGGCCCGCGCTTTGCCAACCGTCCGGGCGGCTACCTGCGCATCCTGAAGATGGGTTTCCGCGTGGGCGATAACGCACCGATGGCTTTCGTCGAACTGCTGGACCGTCCGGAAGTCGACACGGAAGCACCGGAAGTTGGCGAGTAAGCGATACGCGCAACGGTCTTTTCAGGGCCGTGAGACGTAAAAAGAAGCCAGGTCAACGACCTGGCTTTTTTCATTTTGAGGCGTCGTCTGACGCGGCCTGCTCGTCAGTCTGGAAATCGCTGGTCGATTGGGCACATTTTGCGGCGTCGGTGTACAGTGAACGATCCCCACGCTCGAATGGTCTACGCCACATCATGGATGCCCTTCTTATCGTCACGACGACGTTCCCCGACGAGGCCAGCGCTAACGCCGCCATCGACGGCATGCTTGCCGAGCGGCTCGCGGCGTGCGTGCAGCAAATGGCACCCGTGCGTTCGAGTTATCGCTGGCAGGGCAAGCGCGAGACGAGCGTGGAAGTGCCGCTCTTGATCAAGACGACGGCTGCGCGTTACAGCGCGCTGGAGCAATACATTAAAGAACATCATCCATACGACGTGCCGGAGATCGTGGCGTGGCCCGCCACGGCAGCGCTGCCTGCCTATGCGAGGTGGGTCGAGGATGAGACGCGGGGGGCGTTGCATGTTTGACGTGAACACGATGGCAGGATCCGCGATTTTGCGAGGTAGTCGAAATAGTCGAGGCACGATGCGACATCGGATCTCGTGGTTATGGTCGGCCGCATTACTGCTGGTGGTGGCGGTCCTGTCGTTCGCGGCCGGGCGGGCCCATGCTGCTGACGATTTTCTCGATCCGGATGTCGCCTTCAAAGTATCGAAGACGGAGCAGCCCGGTGCGGTGCTGCTGCATTTCGACGTTGCCAAGGGCTACTACCTCTATCGCGAACGGTTTGCTTTCGCAGCCGACAATCCTGCCGTCACGCTCGGCGCACCGGTGTTTCCGAAGGGGGAAGTCAAACGCGACGAGACCTTTGGCAAGGACATGGAGGTGTATCACGAGCCCATCGACGTTCGCGTTCCGGTGAGTCAAGCGGGGGGGGCGTTCACGCTGAACGTCACCATGCAGGGCTGCGCCGAGAAGGGGCTGTGCTATCCCCCGATGGACAAGCCGCTGAAGATTTCCGCCGCCGCGATCGGCGGCGCGAATGGCGGGAGTTCAGCCGCCGCATCAACGCCTGATCCGGCAACGCCGGCCTTGCTCGGCGGTATCGCTCAATCGTCGGGCGACAGGGGGAGCATCACGTCGGCGGGATCCGTGTCGGCAGTCCCCAACGCTGACGCGGCCCGCAACTGGTTGTCCGCGCGGGAGGACTACAGCGAGGCAGAGCGGATACTCTCCGGCGGCAGCTTCGTGCTGGCATTGGCGATCTTCTTCGCGCTGGGTGTCGGGTTGGCGTTCACGCCGTGTGTGCTGCCGATGGTTCCGATTCTCCTGTCGATTGTCGCAGGACAGGGCGCCAGTCGGGGTAAGGCCGTGCGTCTGGCCATCGCCTATGTGCTCGGCATGTCCGTGGTAAATACCGTCATTGGTGTGGCCGCCGGATTGCTCGGGCAAGGCCTGATCGCGTTCCTGCAGGCGCCGTGGGTGCTGGTCTCGTTCGCGCTGCTCATGATCGTCCTGTCGCTGTCGATGTTCGGCATGTACGAAATCCAGGTGCCGTTGGCGTTGCGCGCCCGAATCGATGACGCCGCTCGCAAGCAGGCGTCGGGTCAATGGATCGGCGCGGCGATGATGGGCGTGCTGTCGGGGCTGATCTTGAGCCCGTGCGTGACCGCCCCTCTGGCGGCCGCGCTCGCCTTTATCGCGAAGACGGGAGATTCGGTCTTCGGTGGCGCAACGCTCTTCGTATTGTCGCTTGGGATGGGATTGCCGCTTGTGATCCTCGCAGGCGGCGGTGGCGCATTGCTGCCGCGTGCGGGGGCATGGATGGGCGGCGTGAAACGCTTCTTCGGCTTCCTGCTTCTCGGTGTTGCGCTGTGGATTGTACGGCCATTGCTGACCACGCCCGTTCTGTTGCTGGGATGGGGCGCCTTGCTGTTGGTGGCCGCCGCGTTCATGCACGTTTTCGACAGACTGCCCGATGGTGTCGGCGCTGCACGGCGCGTGCTCAAGGGGTTCGGCGTTGTCGTCGCCCTTCTTGGCGTCGTGGCTTTGGTGGGGGCGGCAACGGGGGCGCGTGATGCGCTTGCGCCACTCGCGGGGTTGACCGTGGCCACCTCGGGGAGCGCCAGCGCCAGCGCACCCGTGGACGAGGGGGCCAAGTTCCGGCGCGTGCGCAGCGTTGCAGAGCTCGATCAGGTTATCGCGACGGCAGGGCGTCCGGTGATGTTCGACTTCTATGCGGACTGGTGTATTAGCTGCAAGGAAATGGAGCGCTCCGTTTTCACGGATCCGCGTGTCAAAGCCCGTCTCGATCAGGTGGTGCTCGTGCAGGCTGACGTCACGGCCAACAACGCCGATGATCAGGCATTGCTCAAGCGCTTCGGACTGTTCGGCCCGCCAGGCATTATCTTCTTCGATGGCAGCGGTAACGAGAGGACGGGGATGCGCGTGATCGGCGCACAGTCGGCGGATCAGTTCCTGCGCAGCCTGGACCGGGCCCTCGGCCCGGCCACCTGAGCGCTGCGGCCGGAATCCGAGCACCGCGGCCCGAACCCGGGCGCGGATCGTCGCGAACGGATTCGGTGGCGCGCCCAGACACGGCTTAGGCTTGCGCGCGAATCAGCCTTGCTGCGTCGAGCGCGAAGTACGTCAGGATGCCATCGGCACCAGCACGTTTGAAGGCGAGCAGCGACTCCATCATGACCTTGTCGTGATCGAGCCAACCATTTTGCGCAGCGGCCTTGAGCATCGCGTACTCGCCGCTGACCTGGTAAGCGTACGTGGGGAAGCGGAACTCGTCCTTCACGCGGCGCACGATGTCCAGGTACGGCATGCCGGGCTTGACCATCACCATGTCCGCACCTTCCTCGATGTCGAGCGCGACTTCGCGCAGCGCTTCGTCGGAGTTGGCGGGATCCATCTGGTACGTCATCTTGTTGCCCTTGCCCAGATTCGATGCCGACCCGACGGCGTCGCGGAACGGTCCGTAAAAGGCCGATGCGTATTTGGCCGCATACGCCATGATCCGCGTGTGGATGTGGCCGCCAGCTTCGAGTGCTTCACGAATAGCGCCGATGCGTCCGTCCATCATGTCGGATGGCGCGACGATGTCCACGCCCGCTTCCGCCTGAGTGAGGGCTTGCTTTACGAGAATGCCGGTCGTCACATCGTTGATGACGTAGCCGTTTTCGTCGAGCACGCCATCCTGACCATGGCTCGTGTACGGGTCGAGGGCGACGTCCGTCAACACACCCAGATCCGGGAAGTGGCGCTTGAGCTCGCGCACAGCGCGCGGGACCAGACCGTCCGGGTTGGCGGCTTCGATGCCGTCGGGTGTTTTGAGCGTTGCCTCGATATTCGGGAACAGCGAGATCACCGGGACGCCGAGCGTGACACACGTGTCGGCCACCCGCAGCAGTTCGTCGACCGAGACGCGTTCAACGCCGGGCATCGAAGCGACGGCCTCGCGGCGGTTCTCGCCTTCAAGGATGAACACGGGATAAATGAGGTCGTCGCACGTCAGGTGGTTTTCGCGCATCAGACGACGCGAGAAGTCATCGCGTCGCATGCGGCGCGGGCGAAGCAGGGGGTAGGAACTCATGCGATCGGTCCTTTGGACGGAGATTGGCGTGTCGAAGATTCCGGTGAAATCGGTCGCGCGGACCGCCCTATAACGGCCAGTCGTTGCCGTTGCTGCAACGATCCCATTCGCGGGAAGGTGCGCAAAAAAGGGCGCTCGCCGGGAAACTTTCGGACGCATGGTATATCATACCAACCGGATGTTCGCACTGCGTGTGACGTCCCCCGCTTCTCCTCCCTGAGCGGGCGCCTGTCGTTCTACGATAAGGCTCATTTAAACCCGCCGTGCCTACACGGCGGTTTTTTTATGGGCGCGCGAATCGTCTCGTCGAATCCCCCGACAGCCCTGCTTTCCAACGGATTCGAGGGAACTCATCCGTTTGGCCTAAGGCACGCTGCGCTGTCCGTTGCGCGTATCCCTATCACACCCAATCCATCCGCAGCCACGCGGCTCGCCGCGACAATCTGTCGCGCTGAATTCCCGCTTCCCCCGCCGCTGGATGCCAACTTACTTCTTGGCGGCGTCGCGCGGCGGAATGGCGAGCCAGTCTTCGAGCACGCGCTGCGCAGCTTCGACGCCGGTGCGCTTGAGCGACGAGAACAGTTGCGCAGTAAACTGCGGCGGCGTTGCCGGATCGTCGGACGGCAGTCCATCCGTGCGCGGCAGCGCGGCCAGTCGCTTTTGCGTGTCGCGCAGCACGACCGTCGCTTCCTGACGCGTCAGCTTGTCGGCCTTGGTCAGCAGGACATGGATGGCGCGCCCGGTCGGCATGAACCAGTCGATCAGCTCGCAATCGAGTTCCGTGAACGGCCGGCGCGAGTCCATCACAAGGACGAGGCCGCGCAATTGCGGACGCTGCACCAGGTAATCCCCGAGGAGTTGTTGCCAGTGCACCTTCACGCCACCGCCGACCTCGGCGTAGCCATAGCCGGGCAAATCGACGAGATAGCCGTACAGATGCTCGAGGTGCGCGATCTCGAAGTAGTTGATGTGTTGCGTACGGCCTGGCGTCTTGCTCGAGAAGGCCAGCCGCTTCTGGTTGCACAGGATGTTGAGCGCGCTGGACTTGCCCGCGTTCGAGCGGCCCGCGAAGGCGACCTCGGGCACGGCCGTGGGCGGCAGGTCGCGCAGATGATTGACGGTCGTGAAGAAGCGGGCTTGATGAAGTAGGGACATGACGGAGACCGAGGAGCGCCGCAGCCACGGGAGTCGGGCTGCAACGCGGGCGCAGGGCACGCAAGACGGTGGGTCTGATGCCCCCCAGCGATGGCTCGGGAAGCCCCGTTCTGCGGCCTTCTACATGGAAATCCCCTAAAGTCGGGGAAAGACTTTATTGTACAATATGAAAGTTAACTTTGGCCTGGCCAAGGCTTGTCCGAACGTCTCGCGCGCCGTGAGGTTGGAGGAGAAACGCGGCGCCGGACGGTGAGTTCGAACGACCGATTTCCCGACAAAACAGATATAAGGTGTGCGAATGAACCGAGGAGTGTGGAAGTCTCTCGCTGCAACACCGTTGGCACTGGCGTGCTTTCTTCTGAGCGGTGCTGGACAAGCCGCCGAGGCGCAGGCGCCCGCCAAACCCGACCTGAACCGGGGACAGGCCATTGCCAGTCAGGTTTGTGCCGCCTGCCATGCGGCAGACGGCAACAGCGCCGGCGGCGCGTATCCGAAGCTCGCCGGTCAGCACGCCGAATATCTCTACAAGCAACTCACCGAATTCAAGGCCCAGCCCGGCAAAGCGCCGGTGCGTAATAACGCCATCATGGCCGGCATGGTCGCCGCACTGTCCGATCAGGACATGCGCAACGTCTCAGCCTACTTCGCCTCGCAGACCATGAAACCGGGGGCCGCGCGCGACAAGGACACCGTGCCGCTGGGCCAGAAGATCTACCGTGGCGGGCTGGCCGAAAAGGGCGTTCCCGCCTGCGCCTCATGCCACGGCCCGACCGGTGCCGGCATGCCGTCGCAGTATCCTCGTCTGTCCGGCCAGTGGGCGGAATACACCGCCGCCCAGTTGGTGGCGTTCCGCGACGAGGTCCGCAAAAACAACGCGCCGATGCATACGGTTGCCTCTCGGTTGTCGGACAAGGAAATCAAGGCAGTCGCGGATTACATCGCCGGTTTGCGCTGATCGGCAGGCCCTGCCCTGACATCATGTGAACGTCGGGGTATATTCGCTGACTTATAGCGAAACCAGCCGCGGCGCCGCAGGGCGACCGGGTCGAACTGGTTTAGCATATACAGGGTGGCGGGCGCGTAAGAAACGCGTCCCCGCCCTTTTTTGTTGTCGGAAACAGGATGAGCCTCAGTACCTCCGGAATGCAGATCAAGGGCGCGCAGCGATGGGTGCGCGACGGCGTCGAGCTGGTCAGCTCGATGCGTTTCGCCATCAGCCTGCTGAGCGTGCTTGCGATTGCCAGCATCGTTGGCACCGTGCTCAAGCAGGGCGACCCTTACCCCAACTACGTCAATCAGTTCGGTCCATTCTGGGCCGGCATCTTCCGCTCGCTCGGTCTGTACACCGTGTACAGCGCGTGGTGGTTCCTGCTGATCCTTTTCTTCCTCATGGCGTCGACGACGCTGTGCATCGTGCGCAATGCGCCGAAGATGATCGCGGACATCCGAAGCTGGCGAGATCACGTGCGCGAGGGCAGTTTGCGTGCCTTCGGCCATAAGGCCGAATACACCGGCCCGGCGTCGCGCGCCGAGCTCGTGTCGCGTCTCACGGGCTATCTCGGACGTCGCAGTTATCGTTTCGTCGTGCGCGAGCGCGACGGCGCGACGCTCGTCGCGGCCAAGACCGGTGCGATCAACAAGGTCGGCTACATCTTCGCGCACAGTGCGATCGTGATCATTTGCCTGGGCGGGCTGGTCGACAGCGATCTGCTCATTCGTCTTCAGATGGCGCTGTTCGGCAAGTCGCCGCTGCAGGGCAACGCGGTGATTGCCCAGATTCCCGAGACGCATCGTCTCTCGCCGAACAACCCGGCGTTTCGCGGCTACGCGTTCGTTCCGGAGGGCGGCAAATCAAACACGGCGATTTTGAATTTCCAGGACGGCTCGGTCGTGCAGGACCTGCCATTCTCAGTCGAGTTGAAGAAATTTCACGTCGATTACTACTCGACCGGCATGCCCAAGTTGTTCGCGAGCGATATCGTGGTCACCGATCCCGAGACCGGCAAGTCGATGAACGCGACGGTGAAGGTCAACGAGCCATTCATCTACAAGGGCGTGGCGATCTACCAGTCGAGCTTCGAGGACGGTGGCAGCAAGCTGAAATTGACCGGGTATCCCATGCACGGTGTGTCCGACCGGGCGTTTGCATTTTCGGGGAACGTGGGCGGGTCGACGCAACTGCGCAGCGGCGTCGCGGGCCAGGACGAATACACCGTCGAGTTCAGCGATTTCCGCGCGATCAACGTGGAGAACATCAGCAATGGCGCCGGCGAGCGCGACGTGCGCGGCGTGGCGCGCAAGACGTTGCGCGACGATCTGAATGCGCGACTGGGCTCGGGGGCTCGCCCCGGCGTGGGCAAGGATCTGCGCAATGTCGGGCCATCGATACAGTACAAGGTGCGCGACCGCAGCGGGCAGGCGAAGGAGTACCGTAACTACATGCTGCCGATTCTGGTGGACGATGGCGAGCGGGTCTTCATGACCGGCGTGCGCGACACGCCAGACGGCCCGTTCCAGTATCTGCGCATCCCGGCGGACGCTGACGGCTCCGTCAAGCAGTGGATGCTGCTGCGCGCGGCGCTTCAGGACGATGGGGCGCGGGCCGAAGCCGCCCGGCGGTTTGCTGCTCAATCGTTGCCGTCGCAAACGTCGGCGGCGTTGCGAGCACAATTGCAGGAAAGCGCTAAACGCGAGCTGGATCTGTTTGCAGGCGCCATTCCAGCAAGCAAAACCAGCCAGACGAAGGGCGGCCTTCAGGCGATTGCGGAGTTCGTCAACGAGAAGGTCCCGCAGGATCAGCAGTCGAGCGCGGCCGACATGTTCCGTCGTATTCTCGACGGTACGGTCTGGCAACTGTGGCAGGTCGCGCGAGAACAGGCCGGGCAGCCGGCCATGACGCCTACGCCCGAGAACGAGCGTTTCGTGCATACGGCGACCAATGCGCTGTCCGACAATTTCCTGTACGACGCGCCGGTTTTCCTGCAGCTCGATTCGTTTGATCAGATCCAGGCGAGCGTCTTCCAGCTCACGCGCTCACCGGGTAAGAAGATCGTGTATCTTGGCAGCTTGCTGTTGGTGCTCGGCATCTTCTCAATGTTTTACGTGCGCGAGCGGCGTCTGTGGCTGTGGCTGAAAGACACGCCCGACGGCGGCAGTTCGGTATTGATGGCCGTGTCGACCACGCGTCGTACACTGGATTTCGAAAAGGAATTCGCCCGTACGAAGGCGGAGATCGACGAGATCGTCACAAAACGATAAGGGTGAGACAGATGGAGTTATCGCAAAACTATTCGGAAGTCTCGTGGCTGCGCCGCCGCAGCGTTGGCGATTGGCTGTTTGCGCTGGCGCTGGCGATCGGGGCGGGCTTTGCCCTCAATCGCTACGGCCATTACATGGATTACTACGAGCACACGATTCTGGTGCTCTGCGTGCCGGCCTTCGCGCTGTTGGGCTGGCACTGGCGGTCCGTGCGGTGGCTGATGGCCGGCATCGCGATTCTCGCCCTCTCGGGCATTGGGTTGTATCACCATGATCTGGCGCGCGCCGATCAGGCCTTCCTGCTCAAGTATTTCCTTTCGAGTCAGTCGGCCATCCTGTGGATGAGTGCGTTGTTCTTCCTGGCGACCGGCTTCTACTGGGGAGGCTTGATCGCCCGCTCACCGTTCGGCGCGAGCGTCGGTTCGACGCTGTGCTGGGCCGCCGTGCTGCTCGGCTTCACCGGCATGATGGTGCGTTGGTACGAATCGTATCTCGTGGGCGCCGACGTCGGCCATATCCCGATTTCGAACCTGTACGAAGTGTTTGTGCTCTTCTGCATGATCACGGCCCTGTTCTACCTGTACTACGAACATCACTACGAGACGCGCGCGCTCGGGCCGTTCGTGCTGCTCGTGATCAGCGCGGCGGTCGGTTTCAATCTCTGGTACAGCGTGGCGCGCAGTGCCTATGAGATCCAGCCGCTGGTGCCGGCGTTGCAGAGCTGGTGGATGAAGATCCACGTGCCCGCGAATTTCATCGGTTACGGCACGTTCTCGCTTGCGGCGATGGTCTCGGTGGCGTATCTGCTCAAGTCGGGCGAAAACAAGCGTCTGGCCCTGGCCGGCAAGCCGCTCGACAGCGGATTCTTCTCGTCGCGCCTGCCGTCGCTCGAACTGCTCGACGACCTGATGTACAAGGCGATCGCCGTCGGTTTCGCGTTCTTCACGATCGCCACGATTCTTGGTGCGCTGTGGGCGGCCGACGCATGGGGCGGTTACTGGAGTTGGGATCCGAAGGAGACCTGGGCGCTGATCGTGTGGCTGAACTACGCGGCGTGGCTGCACATGCGGCTGATGAAGGGATTGCGGGGTGTGGTGGCGGCCTGGTGGTCGCTGACCGGCTTGCTGATCACGACCTTCGCATTCCTCGGCGTGAACATGTTCCTCTCGGGGCTGCACAGCTACGGTCAACTCTGACGTGCATCGTCGCCTTGGTCGCGACGCGAAAGCCGCCGCACGCCAGTGCCGGCGGCTTTTTTCGTCATGTCGTATGATTTTTCGCATCGGGACGACGGGAACGACGCCATCCCGGTGCCAGTCTCAAAGTTGACATGGGCAGGTGAGTCCGCAAATTTGCGGGATCGGCAACAGTGCCGGAAAGGCCAGGCAGGAGGGGCATCATGAGTCAAGATCAGTCGCGGCTGCGCGGGGCGGATATTCCGGCGAGCGACATCACGCCTCGCGAGGTTGTGACCGCGCGCCGGCGCTTTCTGCGCGCGTCGGGCGCCGGGTTGACGGGGTTGGGCGGCGCTGCCCTCGGCGTGCTGCCGCATCAGTCGGCCTTCGCGGCCGACAGTCCTGGCGTCGGACTGGCGAAACTGGCGGCTGCGCGCAACGCGCGTTACGTCATCACCGACAAGACGGCCGATATCAACGACGTCACCACCTACAACAATTTCTACGAGTTCGGCACCGACAAGTCCGATCCATCGCGCCGCGCCAGCACGCTCAAGCCGCACCCGTGGCAGGTCGCGATCGAGGGCGAGGTCCGGCAGCCGAAGGTCTTCGACATCGATGCGCTCCTCAAGCTCGCGCCGCTCGAGGAGCGTGTCTATCGCCACCGCTGCGTGGAGGGGTGGTCGATGGTGATCCCCTGGGTCGGCTACTCGCTGTCCGAACTCATCCGGCGAGTGCAGCCGACGGGCAACGCGAGGTATGTGGAATTTGTGACGCTTGCCGATCCGAAGCAGATGCCAGGGCTGTCGTATCCAGTGCTGAGTTGGCCGTATGTGGAGGGACTGCGGATGGACGAAGCGATGCATCCGCTGGCGCTGCTGACCTTCGGGTTGTACGGTGAGGTGCTGCCAAACCAGAATGGCGCGCCGGTGCGCATGGTGGTGCCATGGAAGTATGGGTTCAAGAGCGCCAAATCGATCGTCGCGATTCGTTTCGTCGAGAAAATGCCGCTCACGAGTTGGAATCGCGCGGCGCCGGACGAGTATGGCTTCTACTCGAACGTGAATCCCAACGTCGATCATCCGCGCTGGAGTCAGGCGACCGAGCGTCGCATTGGCGACGGCGGTATTTTCACGCCCAAGCGCAAGACGTTGATGTTCAATGGTTACGGCGATCAGGTGGCCAGCCTGTACCAGGGCATGGATCTGCGAAAATTCTTTTGAGTGGACGCGTCGCGCCGATATGCCGATATGTCGATAACGTCACGTAATCCGGGCGAGGATTCCGGCGTTGCTGCCAGGGCGCGGGAGGCCGTCCGTCCCGCGCCTCGGCAGCAACGTTGGTTGTCGTGGGTGAAAGTCGCCGTGTTCCTGTTCGCGCTGTCGCCATGGCTGCGACTTGTCGCGTATGGCATGACGGACCGCCTGGGGCCCAATCCGGTTGAGTTCATCACCCGTTCAACAGGCACGTGGACGCTGGTCATGTTGTGCATCACGCTCGCGATCACGCCGATGCGCCGCCTGTCGGGGCTGCCGTGGCTATTGCGACTGCGCCGCATGCTTGGGTTGTTTGCGTGCTTCTACGGCACACTGCATTTCGCGACGTATGTGTGGCTGGATCAGTGGTTCGATTGGGCGAGCATCGTGCGTGACGTGTCGGGCAAGCGACCCTTCATTACCGTGGGATTTGCGGCGTTCGTGCTGATGGTGACGTTGGCGCTCACGTCGCCGCACGCGGTGGTCCGGCGTATGGGCGGGCGGCGCTGGCAGCGGTTGCATCGCTTGATCTATGCGATTGCCGTGCTGGCGATCCTGCACTACTGGTGGATGAAAGCGGGCAAGAACGATCTGGCCCAGCCGGCAATCTACGCGATCGTGGTGGCGAGCCTGCTCGGCGCCCGTTTGCTGTGGGCGCTTCGCAGGCGGCGGACTCAGGCGTGGTCGGGCAGCAGTCGTTCGCCCGCGAAGAGCGATTCGACCGTCTCACGTTCGCGAACGAGGTAGGCTTCGTTGCCGTCGACCATGACTTCGGCGGCGCGCGGGCGCGTGTTGTAGTTGGAACTCATCGTGAAGCCGTAGGCGCCTGCCGAGCGAATGGCGAGTAGATCGCCGGGCGTAATCGCCAAGGCGCGGTCGCGACCGAGCCAGTCGCCGCTTTCGCACACGGGGCCCACAACGTCGTAAATCACCCCGTCGACGGCACGTCGCTCGACCGGATCGATGCCGTGATAGGCCTCATACATCGCAGGACGCGCCAGATCGTTCATCGCCGCATCGACGATGGCGAAGTTCTTCGTCTCACCATGCTTGAGGAACTCCACGCGCGTGAGCAGGACACCGGCGTTGCCGACGAGCGAGCGGCCCGGCTCGAACAGCACTTGACGGTGCCCGTGGCCGCGCTGGGCGATGTGATCGAGCAGCGTGGTGGCGAAAGCGGTGATGTCGGGTGGCGTTTCGTCCGTATAAGTGATGCCCAGGCCGCCGCCCACGTCGATATGGTGCAGCGAGATGCCTGCCGCTTCGAGCTTTTCGACCAGATCGAGCACCTTGTCGGTGGCGTCGAGGTACGGCGAAATTTCCGTGATCTGCGAGCCGATATGGCAGTCGATGCCGACGACTTCGAGGTTCGGCATGGCGGCGGCAGCGCGATAGGCGTCGAAGGCTTCTTCGTAGGCTACGCCGAACTTGTTGCCGCGCAGGCCGGTGGAAATGTACGGATGCGTCTTGGCGTCGACGTTCGGGTTCACGCGCAGCGATACGCGAGCGCGCTTGCCCGCTTGGCCGGCTACGTCATTGAGTCTGTCCAGTTCAGGACGCGATTCGACGTTGAAGCAGAAAACGTTCTTTTCCAACGCGTAGCGCATTTCGTCTGCGTGCTTGCCGACACCCGAGAACACGGCGCGCTTCGGGTCGCCGCCGGCTGCGATCACGCGAGCGAGTTCACCGGCGGATACGATGTCGAAACCCGCCCCGAGCTTGGCGAACACGCCGAGCACGGCGAGATTCGAGTTCGCTTTGGCCGCGTAGTGCACGGCGGCGTTGCGGCCTTCGCAGGCCTTGGCATAAGCCTGATAGGCGCTTGTCAGGGCCGCCTTCGAATAGACGTACAACGGCGTGCCGAAACGCTCGGCGAGAGCGGGCAGTGCAACGCCCTCGGCATGGAGTACGTCGTTGCGGTAGGAAAAGATGGCGTCGGACATCGCGAAAACTCGGTAATCAACTAGGGCACGCCGCGGAGGCGGATGGCTTCCGGCCGGCTGAATTCGGCTTGTTCCGAAGGGTTGTGGCTTATTCCGGCTTCGCCGCCGGAAGCGACGCGGCCGGCGGCACGTCCACCGACGGGCCTCGCTGTGGTTCGGGCACGAGCGGTGGCGGGGGCAGCGGGGCCCCCGGCGGCGGTGTCGGTTTCACCGGACGGGCGGGAATGTACAGCGGCCCGGCCTGGCCGCAACCGGCCAATACGCTCATCAGGGCAATCGACGCTACAATCGCGCAGGTTCGAATAGGTGCAGTCATGGGGGTATCGCCGCGTGGTGCGGCATGCAATCGATGACGCAAACCGTGGAGTTTAGCATGACGGAAAGTGAATTCCTGGCGCTGGCCGAAGCTGTGTTGGCGCAGGTCGAGGCGACTGTCGAGGACAGCGACGTGGACATCGATTGCGAGCGAACCGGCAACGTCCTGACGCTCGAATTCGACGATGGCAGCAAGATCATCGTCAACCTGCAAACGCCGATGAGCGAAATATGGGTGGCCGCGCGCTCGGGCGGGTACCACTACCGTCTCAAGGGCGACGAATGGCGCGACACGCGCGATGGCACCGAACTGTTTGAGGCTCTGTCGCGCTTCGCGTCACAACAGGCGGGCGAAACGGTAACGCTGCAGGCCGACTGACAACGAAACCGCAGCGCCCGCCCGCCCCCTAATCGACGCCGCCGTGCGGCCTTGGGCGGTCGGGAATTCTCCCTGCCCCGCCCATTGACCCGTCAAGGCTTGTTGTTGAACATATCCAGGATGCGCTGACGCTCCTGACGGTCCACCGGCGCAGGACTCGGTTGGGCGGGCATATGGCCGGGCAGGGGGCCCGTCGACGGCCCCAAACCCGCCGAGCCGTCCGGCGCGGTATCGGCGCTCAGGCCGACGGTACTCACCGCGCGCCCCGGCGGATAGTCGTCGAAGTAGTAATCGCCGTTTGCCTGAATGATCCCCGGCGGTATCGCACGTGTCGATTCCGGCACGCCGCGCAAGGCCTTGGCCATGTAGTCGATCCAGATCGGCAGCGCCAGGCCGCCCCCGGTTTCACGATCCCCCAGGTTGCGTGGCTGGTCGAAGCCGATCCATGCAACGCCAACCAACTGCGACTGAAAGCCGGCGAACCAGGCGTCGTGCGAGTCGTTTGTCGTACCCGTCTTGCCCGCCAGATCAGTGCGTTTGAGCACATTGGTCTTGGCGGCCGTGCCGCGCGTAGCAACGTCGTGCAACATCGAATCCATAATGAACGCGTTGCGCGCCGAAATGGCCCGGATCGATTCGTCGCCCGCAGTGGACGGCTTTTCCTCCATGACCACGTTGCCCTTCGAATCGGTGATGCGCGCCACGATGAAGGGATTCACGCGGAAGCCTCCATTGGCAAACACGGCGTAGGCGCTCGCCATTTGCAGGGGCGTGACCATCCCCGCGCCCAGCGCCATCGGCAGATAGGCCGGATGCTTGTCCGCCTCGAAGCCGAAACGTCCAATGAATTTTTGCGCGTAGCCCGGGGTGATGCTCTGCAGGATACGAATCGACACGAGGTTGCGCGAGCGCATCAGCGCGACGCGCATCGGCATCGGCCCATCGAAGCCGCCTCCGTAGTTCTTCGGCTCCCACGGCTGCCCGCCTGTCTGCGCCGCCGAGAAGTACAACGGTGCGTCGTTGATGATGGTTGCCGGTGCGAAGCCCTTTTCGAGCGCCGCCGAGTAAATGAACGGCTTGAAGCTGGAACCCGGCTGACGCCAGGCTTGCGTGACGTGATTGAACTTGTTCCGGCTGAAGTCGAATCCGCCGACGAGCGAGCGAATCGCGCCATTCTGCGGGTCGAGCGACACGAATGCCGCTTCGATGTCCGGCATCTGCACGATCCGCCAGTTGTGCTTCGCATCCTGGGTCACACGGATCACCGAGCCCGGGCGAATCTTCTGCTTCGGCTGGGCCTTCGCGCTCAATCCCGCCGCCGCGAAGCGCAGGCCGTCGCCGGTCACGGTCACGTCGTCGCCGTTCAGGAGCACGGCTTTGACCTGCTGCGGCGATGACGAGAGCACGACGGCGGCGACCATATCGCCGCTGTCCGGATGCTCGACCAGCGTGTCGTCGATCAGTTGCTCTCGCTCGTCCTGATCGTTTGGAAGGTCGATATTGGCTTCTGGCCCGCGATAGCCATGACGCAACTCGTAGGCCATGACGCCCGCGCGCAGCGCTTCGTAGGCGGCTTCCTGATCGGCCGAATTGATCGTTGTGTAGACGTTCAGGCCGCGCGTGTAGATCTCGTCCTTGAACTGCGCGTAGAGCAGTTGGCGAACCATTTCGGCCACGTACCCGGCATGAACGCTGAACTCGCTGCCCAGCCCGCGTACCACCAGTTCCTGCGCGATGGCCTGGTCGTACTCGGACTTCGAGACGTACCCAAGGTCGTACATTCGCTTGAGGATGTACTCCTGGCGGATGCGGGCGCGCTTGTAATTGACGATCGGGTTATAGGCCGAAGGGGCCTTGGGCAGGCCGGCGAGCATGGCGGCCTCGGCGAGCGTGATGTCCTTCAGATCCTTGCCGAAATAAACCCGTGCAGCGCTGGCGAACCCATAGGCGCGTTCGCCGAGATAGATCTGATTCATGTACAGCTCGAGAATCTGATCCTTCGTGAGGCGCGACTCGATCTTGTAGGCGAGAAGCGCTTCGTAGATCTTGCGCGTGTAGGTCTTTTCGCTTGAGAGGAAGAAGTTGCGCGCGACTTGCATCGTGATCGTGCTGGCGCCTTGCGCAGATCCACCACGCGCGAAGTTGGCGACGCCCGCGCGGAAGATGCCGATGAAGTCGACCCCGCCGTGCTGATAGAAGCGGTCGTCTTCGATGGCGAGGACGGCCTTCTTCATCACGTCGGGAATATCGGAGAAGCGCACCAGATTACGGCGCTCCTCACCGAACTCGCCGATCTGGATGTCGTCGGCGGTATAGATGCGCAGCGGAATCTTCGGCCGGTAGTCGACGATCGTGTCGAGCGACGGCAATTGCGGCGTCATCACCACCAGGATGTACCCCGCGAGCAGCGCGCCACAGACGACCATCGCGGCGAACAGGCCGGCGAACCAAAGCGTAATACGCAGCCAGAGGGCGCGGCGCGGTTTGGGTGGGCGCTTGTCGCGGGGTGTCTCGGATTGGGGTGTGCTTGCCATGGGGGAACCGGAAAAATCAATGAACCGATTATAACGAACGACCCGACGCCTCCCGCCGCAGTCCCCCGAAATCGGAGTTCTGGCCTATGGGGTATAGGAGTCGGACGAGCAAATGCCGGCGCGGATTCCTAAACTGCATCGCGTTTGCCCGGCGACCGTGAGGATTCGGACTGGTCCGATTGGGCTGCTGCGTCGCGCTGGATAGCATCGATGACATCGACTGGGTGAGAAACGGGAGGATGTCATGATCGAAGCGGTTCTGCGCGGTGTGCGCCACATGGGCAGCCAACTGGCGGCGGCGTTGCCGCGTGCCGGGGGCGGCGGTTGCGGTATTCATTTCGACGCCGGCGGCATGCATTTCGTTCGCCTGACCCGGGTGGCCGGACCCGCGCAGTTGCGTCTGGACGCCTGTGGGACTGCCGTGCTCGAGGACGACATTTTGCGCGGCGCGTCGATCGTCAAGCCGGAGGCCGCTGCGCGTCGCCTGGAGGAGCTGTTGGAGCGGCTCGGCACCCACGCGCAGGATCTGCGGGACGACACTATCGTACTGGCGTTGCCCGCGCACGGGCTGAAAACGCAGGTTGTCGAGTGTCCGGAGGATTTGCCGCCGCGTGCGTTGCGAGCGTGGTGCGAGCGCCGTGCGGCCTTGCTGCTGCCCGGTGACGGCAATCCCGCCTTGCGCCATCGCGTGGGCGTGACGTGGGCCGACCCGGGCAACTATCGGCTGCGTTTGTACGCCTGTGAAGCAGAATTGGTCGATGGCCGCGTCGCGGTGCTCGAGATGTCGGGACTTCGTGTGCATGCGACCGATGCGGCGCACGAGGCCGGGCGACGAGCCTTCCGATGGGCATGGCCGGTCGGTGGCGATGCGATCGCATCGGAGTCGCCGCGCGCACCGATGGGGTTGCTGCAAATCGACGCGCATCACCTCGATCTGTCGGTCTTCGATGGGCACACCTGCGTGGCCGACGTCAGAGAACGTTTCGACGGTGTCGGCGGCCATCCGGACGCGTTGGCAAGCGTGGTGCGCGAGTTGTCGGGCAAGCTGCCGGTCGCCGTAGGCGTCATGCATATCGCGACGCAAGGCGCGAGTCCTGGGGAGCTCGTGGCGATCTGCGACGCGGTCGGAGCGGCCTGCGGCATCCCTGTGCGGCCATTCGATCCCCTGCGACGATTCGAATCGTCGAGTCCGTCCGGGCCACGACGCCAGACTTTCGCGCAGCGGACTGCGCTTGCCGTGCCGTGCGGACTGGCGTTGCGTGCCATGTCGATGAGGGGCGTGACATGCGAATGAAGGTGCAATTTCCTCCACTTGATTTCCTCCCCACGCTGGCCCAGCGCCGGCAGCGCGAGTTTGGGCGGCAATGGCGCATATGGGTGTGCGTGGCCGCGTGTGGTGGGCTCGCATCGCTCGCGCCGATTGCTCGCGATATCTCCCTGCGCCAGCAAACGCAGGCGCAAATGACGACGTTACGTGCGACAAGCGAGAAACTCGGCGGGCAGATCACTGCGTTCGAGGCTGCCGGGCGTGAGTTGGCGGCGATGGATGCCCATCGTCGGGCGGCTGCGGCGTTGATCGAGCGTCGGCAGCCCGTCGCGAACCGGTTGCTCGACATCATGCGCGCGTGCGCCGACGGCGTGCGATTGACGTCCGTGAAGATAGGCAAGGATCAAGCGCGTGTCGAAGGCTATGCAACGACGCAATCGCGAGTACGCGAAACGCAGAAGCGATTGAGGACGCTGCCATGGGTGCGAAAAGTCGCGGAAGTCGAATCGAGCGTCGTCCCGGAGACCGTCAGGCGTCAGTGGGCCGGCGGGGCGACACAGGCCTCCGTGCCGACCCTTCGCCGCTTCACGTTGCGTATCGAACTGAAGCGCGCATCGAGGCCCGTTGCGCTATCGGTCAATGCAGAAGTCGATGGGCTGCCGAGTGAGGAGGTGCCCGATGTACGCTGAGCGCCCTCCGCCGGACGATGTCCGTGACATTTTTCGTGATGTAGCGGACCGCTGGCGTGCGCGATGGACGGCGTGGACGTCGGTCTCGCCGGCCGAGTGGACGCCGCCCGTGCGGTGGGGGGTGGCCATCCTTGCCTGGCTGGTGGGGTTTCTGTTGGTGTGGTCGGTCTGGTGGCTGGTCGGCCTGCCCGTAAGGGCAACCTTGCAGAAGGATCTTGCCGCCGAGCAGCAGAGGTGGGATCGGGCCAACGACGCCGCGCGTCGCTTACCCGGTTTGATGGCAACACTGCGTGACGCAGAGGCCGAGACGAGGGCTTGGCATCGCCAGCTTCCGCTCGCCGCGCAGATCGTGGGGGAAGCGGCAACCGAGGCGAGCCAAGGAGCGGACGCGCCGGCACAGCACCCGGCAGCATCCTCGCTACCGGACCTCGCTGACGACACGCGCTCGGCGTGGCGCGCCGATATTGAGCGCCTTGCCGCGCGATCGGGCCTGACGCTGGAGGCAGCACGGCCGGGGCCCGCCGCGTCGGTGGGGGACCTCGAAATCGAGCGTGCCGAAATGCGCGTCGGGGGGCGAGTCGCGAATCTACTCGACTGGCTCGCCGAGGTCGACCGGATGCCACGGCATCTAACGATCGAGCACCTGTTGCTTCAGGGGCCGGCCTTGGGGACCTCCGGTGCGACGGCGGTGGGAGAGGCCGAGGCTGGAGTCACCGCCACGGTGGCCGCCTACGCCTGGCGACGTCCCGCAGACCTTCCCGGTGTGCCTTCCGGGCGACCCTTGCCGACGTTACCGCCCCCGGCCCCTCCTTGGCAGATGCCGGCGGACACGATCGACGTGTTTCGCACGCCGCTCACGCGCCGCTCAGCACAGGACGCCGTGACGATGGCAGCGTCCAGCCCGCAGTCGCCGGTCGACGACGGGACGCCTGTCGGATCGATGCGCGCGGGATCGCGTCGGGTCGTGCTTCACCGGACGTCGGCTGCGGGATTGGCGGCGACCTGGAGCGAAGGCCCGCTGCGACAGGGGCCTGCGCCGGAAGATTCCGACACGTTGACCGTCGACGTGACACTCCATGGCGTGGAGGCGGCCGATGCGCTACGGGCGTTCGCCCGTCTCACCGGACGCAGTGTGGTGATCGGCGAGCGCGTCACCGGGCGTCTCGACATGGAAGTGCAGCGCGTCTCGGCGGTCGTGGCGTTTGACGTCATGGTCCGGAGTGCCGGTCTCGGCGTTCAATCGTTGAACGGCGTCGACTGGATCGCTCCGCGTGCCGACCTGCTGGCTGACGAGCAGACGCAACTCGAAGCGGCCGCGAAGCGCGAGGCGTTGCTGCCGCTGGCCAGCCGTCGTTTCACGCTGAACTATCCACGTGCGTTGGCGCTGCGCGAGATCATCATGGGCGAGAAAGACCGCAAGGGGCAACGATTGTTGTCCGCGCGAGGCAGCTTGATTGCCGATCCGCGCACGAACCAATTGTTCGTGACCGATTTACCGGAAAAGCTCGATGCGCTGGCTGTATTCATCGCGCGAATCGACGTTCCGGTCCGTCAAGTGTTGATCGAGGCCCGCATTGTCGAGGCCGACGACCGCTTCAGCGAGTCGCTCGGTGTCAGGCTCACGGGACAGCTCGGTCGCGGCGAAGGCAAGCAGAAACCCGGCGAGCGGCCAGCCGTGGAGGATTCACGGGGTGGTGCGGGCGCGAATAGCGGAGGTGGAACGCCATTGGGCAGTGCGCTGGACATCGGGTTGCCTGCGGCGGCGCTGGCCGGCGTGGCGCCGCCAAGCTTGGCGATCACGCTTTTTGGCCGCTCCGCCACACGCTTCTTGCAACTGGAACTCTCAGCATTGGAGACAAGTGGGCGTGGTCGTGTCGTCTCCCGGCCTCGCGTGGTCACGGCGGACAAGATTCAGGCGCTCATTGAACAGGGCACGGAGCTGCCCTACCAGACGCAAAGTGGCCGCCGCAATGCGACGTCGATCCAATTCCGCAAGGCCACGTTGAGGCTCGAAGTGACGCCGCTGATTACCCCGGACGGTCAGGTGATTCTGGATGTCGATGTGCGCAAGGACAGTGTCGGGCAGGCGGTGGCGCAGGGGTTTGCCGTGGATACTCGGCATGTCAAAACGCAGGTGCAGGTCGAGGACGGAGGGACGGTGGCCATTGGCGGGATCTACCAGGAAGAACGACGCGACAGTCGAGCCGGCGTGCCGTGGTTGAGCGATGTGCCATTGCTGGGCGCGCTGTTTCGTAATCGAGCCAACGACGACCGCCGCACGGAACTGCTGGTGTTTCTGACGCCCAGTGTGGTGCCCGACGGCCGGACGGACGGCGAGGCCGAGGATAAGGCGGCTTCCTCAGGCGTCTCGCTCGAGCCTCCGAAAAATGACCTGCCGTTAGGTCATCACCGGCTCACCGGGGTGCTCTCCGAGTTGACGCGTTCCGCACGCCCGACGCATATCCCGGTATCATCGGGGGCTGGAACCCAAATATCAGCGATTTATGCTGGAAAACGTAATACTTGTCGGACTGATGGGGGCGGGCAAGACCACGGTTGGGCGCGCAGTGGCACGACGTCTTGGGCGGCAGTTCTATGACTCCGACCATGAGATTGAAGCGCGCACGGGCGTGCGCATTCCGATCATCTTCGAGCACGAAGGCGAGGATGGCTTCCGTCAGCGCGAAGCCCAGACCATCGACGAACTCACCCAATGTAGCGGAATCGTACTCGCCACCGGTGGGGGCGCGGTGCTGCGCGCGGAAAACCGCGAACACATGAAGTCGCGCGGCACGGTGGTCTATTTGCGAGCCAATCCGCATGACCTCTGGCTACGCACACGTCGTGACAAGAACCGTCCGCTGCTGCAAACGGCCGATCCACGCGCGCGTCTCGAGCAGTTGTTCAAAGAGCGCGACGCGCTGTATCGCGAGTGCGCTACCTTCGTCATTGAAACGGGGCGGCCGAGCGTAAATGCGCTCGTCAACATGGTGCTGATGCAACTGGAGATCGCAGGGATCGTTCCCAGCAGCACCGGTCTGCCATCCGATGTACCTGACGACGGGCAAGTCGGTGTGCATGGGGATGAGCCGGACGGTGCGCACGGTGACGGTGAAGCCGCTCGGGCGGCCGGGGGCGACGCTAAGCTGGCGCAGCAGGCCGACCGCGATGACGCATCGCACACACCGCCCGTAGCGCCAGCGCCTGACACCTTTCCTCGCTGATATCGCCGATATCGCTGAACATGACAATAAGCGGCATGAAGACCCTCAAACTCGATCTGGGCGAGCGCGCCTATCCGATCCACATCGGCACCGATCTGCTCACGCAGGAGGCCTTGTTTGCGCCGCACGTGCGCGGCACGCACGCCGTGATCGTGACGAACACTACCGTCGCCCCGCTTTACGCCGAGCGCGTCGCGGCAACGCTCCAACGGCTCGGCAAGCGTGTGGTCACCGCCGTGCTGCCCGACGGCGAGGCGCACAAGAACTGGCACACGCTCAACCTGATTTTCGACGAACTGCTTGGCGCTCAGGCGGACCGCAAGGCGACATTGATCGCGCTGGGCGGCGGCGTCGTCGGCGACATGACGGGGTTTGCCGCGGCGTGCTACATGCGCGGTGTCCCGTTCGTGCAGGTGCCGACGACACTGCTTGCGCAAGTGGATTCGTCGGTCGGTGGCAAGACGGGGATCAACCACCCGCTCGGCAAGAATATGATCGGAGCGTTCTGGCAGCCGAGCGCCGTGCTGGCCGACATTGGCACGTTGTCCACCTTGCCGGATCGTGAGCTGGCCGCTGGGCTGGCGGAAGTGATCAAACATGGCGCGATCGCCGATGAACCGTACTTCGACTGGATCGAGGCCAATATCGAAGCATTGAATGCCCGCGATACGGCGGCGCTGACCTACGCCGTGCAGCGCTCGTGCGAGATCAAGGCGCAGGTCGTCGCCAGCGACGAACGCGAACAAGGCCTGCGTGCCACGCTGAACTTCGGTCATACGTTCGGCCATGCCATCGAAGCGGGACTCGGTTATGGCGAATGGCTGCATGGCGAGGCGGTAGGGTGCGGCATGGTCATGGCAGCCGACCTGTCGGCGCGTCTGGGCTTTATCGACGCGGCGTTTGTACCGCGTATCAAGGCCCTGATCGTGGCGGCCAAGCTGCCGGTCGCGGGGCCGGATCTGGGGGAGGATCGCTACATCGATCTGATGCGGGTCGACAAGAAGGCGGAGGGCGGGGACATCCGCTTCGTACTGCTCAACCGATTGGGGCAGGCATTCATGACGAGCGTTCCCGAAACCGAACTTCGCGCGACGCTGCGCGCCAACATCTAGGAAAGGAGGGCTGGCGATGATCGATTACGAAGCGTCGCTCGCCTCCTACGCGGCGCGCTCGAGCGCGTCACTCGGACGGCGGTTTGCGGAACCCGCGCCTACGACGCGGACCGAATTTCAGCGCGACCGCGACCGCATCATTCATTCGACGGCGTTCCGCCGGCTCGAATACAAGACGCAAGTGTTCGTGAATCACGAGGGCGACCTGTTCCGCACGCGCCTGACGCATAGTCTGGAAGTGGCGCAGATCGGCCGGTCGATCGCGCGAAATCTGCGCGTCAGCGAGGATCTCGTCGAGGCGATCGCGCTGGCGCACGACCTCGGTCACACGCCCTTCGGCCACGCCGGGCAGGACGCACTCAATGCCTGCATGCAAGACTACGGCGGGTTCGAGCACAATCTGCAGAGCCTTATCGTTGTCGACGAACTCGAAGAGCATTACGGCGGCTTCAACGGGTTGAACCTCTGCTTCGAGACGCGCGAAGGCATTCTCAAGCACTGTTCTCGCGCGAATGCGAGAGGGCTGGGAGCGCTCGGTGAGCGATTTCTGAAGGGGCGGCAGCCCGGCATGGAAGCGCAGATTGCCAATCTTGCGGACGAGATCGCTTACAACAATCACGATATCGACGATGGTGTGCGCTCCGGCTTGTTATCGCTCGATCAACTCGACGAAGTGCCGCTCTGGAAACGCTATTGCGCCGAGGCGCGGCTTGCATGGCCGGAGATTTCCGGACGGCGGCTGGTGCACGAAACGACGCGACGGATTATCAATGCGCTGATCGTCGACCTGATCACGACCACGCGCCAACGCGTGGCCGATGCTTCGCCGTTCTCCATTGACGATGTGCGTGGCGCGGGACCGTTGGTGGCCTTTAGCGGCGAGATGCGTGAGCAGGCCGGGCGACTCAAGCGGTTTCTGTTCGAGAATCTATACCGGCACTATCTGGTGATGCGTATGGCAGCGAAAGCGCAGCGCATCGTTCAGGAGTTGTTCAACGCGTTTCTTGCCGACCCTCGCTTGCTGCCACCCAACTACCGCACCGAACACGCAGCGGATCAGCCACGCTGGATCGCGCACTACATTGCGGGGATGACGGATCGGTACGCAATCAAGGAATACAGCCGTCTCTTTACCATCGAGCCGACGCTCTGACGCGTGCCTTGGAATACGATGCGAAACAGCCGGCTTTCGCCGGCTGTTTCGCTATTGCCACCTCGCGCGTGACGATGAGCGCAGGGTGCCCCCAGGCGTCACGTTCGATGTCTGCCGGTGCACAACGGCACCGCCGGCGAGTGAGTTAGCTGCGTCCCGCAATGAATCCGAGCACCAGCGCAACAGCCGCCACGGTGCCAACGGTTTGCCATGGGCGCTCGTGGACATAACCGTCGGCTTCCTCCCAGACCTCGTTGGCGCGACGGCGCAGGTTCGCGCGGGCGTCGCCAAATTCGCTGCGGGCTTCGCGAAGCTTGTCGCCAATCTCGGCGCGCAGGGCATCGACGTCCGACGCCGACTTTGCGTTGGACAGCGCGTGGTCCAGATCGTCGAGCAGATCTCGCACGCGTGACGAGACGTCATGACTCGCCAGACGCGCTGCGCGTGCGGTACGTCGGCCGGCGAAGCGCGCGTCGTCCAGGCTGCTGTTGAGTACCGTTTCCGCTTTCGAGGCAATTCCCATTTTCAGACTCCCAAGAGGTGGTATTGAAATACGGCGTCCGTCAGACCTGGGGGAGAACAACGCCGGTGGAACCCTGAGGCGAGCGGCCATTATGGCGCGGCCGTTCGCGTGCGTACACCTTCAAAGAGTGTTGGAAAACCAAGAAAGTTGCGTCGCGTTGGCTGAAGATCGCGTAAGAATCTGCCGACATTGCGGGCGAAAATGCGAAAACGCCGCGCAAGGCGGCGTTTTCTTAACGGCTTGGTGCGACTTTTGCTGCCTCTAGGCGGCTGACCAGCGAGCTGGGCGGTGGACCCGCAAACGAATCGGGATGCGGGGCCAGATGCCAGCTTAGAAGCGGTAACCCAGCGACAGGAACGTCACCACGGGATTCAGCTTGACCTTGGCTTCGCTGGTCGTAGTGATCGGGCCGCGGGTGGTCGTCATCTTGGCCGTGGTGCTGACCGGGATGTACGACACGGAGAATGCGAGCGTCCAGTGCTTGTCCATGTTGTAGTTGATACCGGCGTTGAACACCGGCGCCCACGAGTTGGTCAGCTTGGCCGTCGTGTTGCCGCCTGGGCCGCCCGTCAGTGCATTGCTGGCCAGCGATTGGAAGCCCGGCGTCAGTTCGATGTTCGTATACCAGAAGTAGCTGACCCCAACGCCGACGAAGGGACGCCATGTGTCGTTTGCCTGTCCGAAGTAATACTTCAGCAACAAGGCCGGGCTCCACTGCTTGGCCGACGCCAGCGAGCCGCCACCCGGCAACGCGAGGTTGCCTTGTCCGTAGAGGCGGAACTTCGGCGCGAAGCCGGTGACGGCTTCCACGGCGATGTTGTCGGTAAAGAAGTGGGCAAACGTGAGGCCCGCGGTGTCGGCGTCGTCGACTTGGGCACCCGTATTGCCCAGTCGGCTATTCACTGCTGCGGCCAGACCCGGAACGTTCGATCCGGTCACATGCAGCGGATCGCTGGAAACCTGGGGCGAGAGGTGGAACCAGCCAAGGTTGACAACGTTATCGCCGGCTTGCTGTGCAAACGCGGTCCCGGACACCGTAAGCGTGGCCACGGCAGCCATCGTCAAATGCTTCAACTTCATCGATTCGTCTCCTGCTCAAGATTCTTTATTGTCGAGAATTTCGGTAAATGAAATTCAAGGCCATTATGCCGACGGGGCATAACAGCGGATAGCAAGAGTCTGGAGTGCGCGCTCTAAAGGTGTTGTTTCCATGCATCGACTCATGGAATGCCCCTAGAAAAATGCGCTGGACGGGCGAAAAGCGTGCCCTGACGCCCTGGGCACGCCTTTAGGATTTCACTGCGGAGTCCGATATGTCGAACGCATCATGCGTCCCGCACGCTGAGTCTAGAACTTGTAGCCGAGCGAGACGAAGGTGACAATCGGGTTCAGTTTGATCTCGGCGTCGGAGGAAGAGAGGACCGTGCCGTCCTGTGCCTTGATCTTGATGTTCGCGGTGGTCTTGAGGGGGACGTAAGAAACGGAGGCGCTGGCGACCCAGTGTTTGTCGAAGGCGTAGGAAATGCCGGCATTGAAAACCGGTTGCCACGACGCTGACGATTTCGCTTCGACGGTGGTCGGCCCGTTATGCCCGGAAGTGAAGGCGAGCACGCTGCCGAAGTTCTGATTCAACGCCGCTTCGAAATTCGGATTGAGATTGACGTTCGTGAAGAACGTATAACTCACGCCGACCCCCAGAAACGGGCGCCAGGTGGAATTGGCCTGGCCGAAGTAATACTGGAACACAAGCGCCGGACTCCATTGACGCACGCTCTGCACGATCGGATTGTTTTGTGGCGCGCCAAGGTCGATACTCGTGAGCGCGCCGGCCAGTCCTGGGGGGGCGATCACGCCTTGTCCGGTAAGCTTGAACTTGGCGGGAATGCCGGCGACGGTCTGCACGGCAATGTTGTCGGTGACAAAGTGGGTGATGACGAGGCCGAGCGTGTCGGCGTTACTGACCTTCGCGCCGCTTCCGGGGGACGTGAAGTTCGACGGCACCAGGCTTGGGGTGAGCCCTTCCTGGGTGACACTTGTGGTCATCGGCTTGCTGGAGTCCTGCGGCGCGATGTGAAACCATCCGAGATTGACGACATTGTCGCCGGCTTGTTGTGCGCTGGCGCGGGTGGGCACCAGGGAAACGAAGAGTCCGAGCGCGCACAGGCACGCCGCGGACCGATAGGCCCGAGTTGTCATTTGTCTATCCTCCCAAGATTATTTATTTATTTTTCGATGCATTATGCACTTGGGATTTCACGGCGCAATCGCCGTATCTAGAGTTTTTGTACGAATCAACGGGGTTTGGCTAGATATCAGTATTTAAAGAGGTTTTTTATGATGAAACCCTCTCGACGATCGTGATATCGAGCTTTAAAGAATTACATTTGAATCCGCATGGCCCGATTACCGCGACTTTTCATTCCACGCCAACCGCAGCACGTGATTCTGCGCGGCAATAACCGACAGGCGATCTTCGTCGACGACGAGGACCGGCGTGTATTTCACGACCGGTTGCGCGACGCTGCGCGCGCCAACGGGCTGGCGATTCACGCCTGGTGCATGATGCCGAACCATCTGCATCTGGTTGCCACGCCCGCAGACGAGCGCAGCCTTCCGGCCACGCTTCAGGCCGTCGGTCGCTACTACGTGCTGTACTTCAACCGCCGTCACCAGCGCACCGGCACGCTTTGGGAAGGGCGGTATCGTGCCACGGTCATCGAAGCCGACCACTATCTGCTGCTTGCCAGCCGGTACGTCGAACTCAACCCGGTGCGCGCGGGGCTGGCGGATGCGCCCGGGAATTACCTGTGGTCGAGTTACCTCCATCACGTCGGCCTCACGGTCGATAGTCTGGTCACGGACCACGCGCTGTACTGGGCGCTCGGCAATACGCCGTTCGAGCGTCAACGCGCTTACGCGGAGGGGTTTTCGATCCCGCTGCCGGCACCTGAGGTCGACGCATTGCGTACAGCAACGCAGAAAGGATGGCTGCTCGGCGGGCCCGATTATCAGGCTCGCATGTCACTCGCCGCCAACCGGCGCGTGAGTCCTCTCACGCGTGGGCGTCCGCGCAAAGCGATTTCGGACGCCCTCTGACGCTGGATGACGACAGGCCGGTGCCGGTCTGCCGCGATTTCTCTAGCTAATTGAAATCACGGAATTTTTTGACGACCGTGCGCCAGTCGAAATTAATCTGACCCCAATAAAAAGCGCTCGTCAGCGAGTGCGGTTTTTAATGCGGGTCTGACCCCATTAAAATATTTTGTCTTTGTGAATTCCTTGGCGTATATTCCAACTTCGGCCGATTGGTGCGATGCGCAAAAGCGTGCGCGCTGAGTCGGCCCCTGTGGCGACGCCCGAGAACGAACTTCGACGCGCGCGAATCCGCAGCCCTGGCCCACCCGGCCACCCCCACTTAACCCGGTCGACCGCGACGAGTATGCGCGCGGCGACCTCGCCAAGAGACGGTGTAACTCGTGGAAAAGAAACAGCAACCGATTGCAACGGCCGTAGCGGTGCCGGGTGAGGCGTACTTGGCGCCGGACGCTCAGGGCATGTACGACCCGGCCAACGAACACGATGCCTGTGGCGTCGGCTTCGTGGCCCACATCAAGGGCGTGAAGAGTCATGCCATCGTCGAGCAGGGCCTGAAGATTCTCGAAAACCTCGATCACCGGGGCGCCGTGGGCGCCGACCCGTTGATGGGTGATGGGGCCGGCATCCTGCTCCAGATTCCCGATCAGTTCTACCGCGAAGAGATGGCCCGGCAAGGCGTGACCCTGCCGCCGGCCGGCGAATACGGTGTCGGCATGATCTTTCTGCCGAAGGAACACGCGTCGCGTCTGGCCTGCGAACAGGAACTCGAGCGTACCGTGAAGGCCGAGGGGCAAGTCGTACTGGGCTGGCGCGATGTCGCGATCGATCGCGACATGCCGATGTCACCCAACGTGAAGGCGACCGAGCCGGTGATCCGTCAGATCTTCATCGGCCGTGGGCAGGACATCATGGTGACGGACGCCCTCGAGCGTAAGCTGTACGTCATCCGCAAGACGGCAAGCCACCGCATTCAGGCGCTCAAGCTCAAGCACGGCAAGGAATACTTCGTGCCGTCGATGTCGGCGCGCACGATCGTCTACAAGGGGCTGCTGCTGTGCGACCAGGTTGGCCGCTACTACCGTGATCTGGCCGATCCGCGTACCGTCTCGGCACTCGCCCTCGTGCACCAGCGTTTCTCGACCAACACGTTTCCGGCATGGGAGCTGGCGCACCCGTACCGCATGGTCGCGCACAACGGTGAAATCAACACCGTCAAGGGCAATGTCAACTGGATCAACGCCCGCACGGGCGCGATTTCGTCGGCCGTGCTCGGCGACGATCTGCAGAAGCTGTGGCCGCTGATCTACCCGGGCCAGTCGGACACCGCATCGTTCGACAACTGCCTCGAAATGCTCACGATGGCAGGCTATCCGCTCGCCCACGCCGTGATGATGATGATCCCGGAAGCCTGGGAACAGCACACGTTGATGGACGACAACCGCCGCGCGTTCTACGAATATCACGCCGCGATGATGGAGCCGTGGGACGGCCCTGCCGCCATCGCCTTCACCGACGGCCGTCAGATCGGCGCGACGCTCGACCGTAACGGTCTGCGTCCGGCGCGCTTCGTGATTACCGACGACGACATGGTCATCCTGGCCTCGGAGTCGGGCGTGCTGCCGATTCCCGAGTCGAAGATCGTCAAGAAGTGGCGCCTGCAGCCGGGCAAGATGTTCCTGATCGACATGGAGCAGGGCCGCATCATCGACGACAAGGAGCTCAAGGACAACCTCGCCAACGCGAAGCCGTACAAGAGCTGGATCGACGCCGTGCGTATCAAGCTCGACGAGATCGAGCCGAAGGTCGAAGAGGCCGGTGTGCATCACGATTCGGCTACGCCGCTGCTCGACTTGCAGCAGGCCTTCGGCTACACGCAGGAAGAAGTAAAGCTGCTGATGACGCCGATGGCGATCAACGGCGAAGAAGCCGTGGGCTCGATGGGCAACGACAGCCCGCTCGCGGTCATGAGCAACAAGAACAAGACGCTCTATCACTACTTCCGCCAGTTGTTCGCCCAAGTGACGAACCCGCCGATCGATCCGATCCGCGAGAACATGGTGATGTCGCTGGTGTCGTTCATCGGCCCGAAGCCGAACCTGCTCGACACGAACAACATCAACCCGCCGATGCGTCTCGAAGTGTCGCAGCCGGTGCTGGACTTCAAGGAAATCGCGAAGATCCGCCACATCGACAAGTACACCGGCGGCAAATTCCGCTCGTACGAGCTGAACATCTGCTATCCGGTCGCGTGGGGCAAGGAGGGCATTGAAGCGCGCCTCGCGTCGCTGTGCGCCGAAGCCATCGACGCGGTGAAGTCGGGCTACAACATCCTCATCGTGTCGGACCGCCTGACGAATCGCGAACAAGTCGCCATCCCGGCGCTGCTCGCGACCTCGGCCGTGCATCAGCATCTGGTCGCGCAAGGTCTGCGCACGAGCACTGGCCTGGTGGTCGAAACCGGTTCGGCGCGCGAAGTGCATCACTTCGCATTGCTCGCGGGCTACGGCGCGGAAGCCGTTCACCCGTACCTCGCGATGGAGACGCTCGCACAGATCGCCCGCAAGCAAGGCGGCGACCTCACGCCCGAGAAGGCGGTCAAGCACTTCGTCAAGGCAGTCGGCAAGGGCCTGCACAAGGTCATGTCGAAGATGGGCATCTCGACCTACATGTCGTACACGGGCGCGCAGATCTTCGAAGCCATCGGCTTGTCGCAGGAATTGGTCAAGAAGTACTTCCAGGGCACGGCGTCGAACGTCGGCGGTATCGGCATTTTCGAAGTGGCCGAGGAAGCGGTGCGCCTGCATCGCGACGCCTTCAGCGACAACCCGGTGCTCGCGAACATGCTCGACGCGGGCGGCGAGTACGCGTTCCGCATTCGTGGCGAAGATCACATGTGGACGCCGGACGCCATCGCCAAGCTCCAGCACTCGACCCGTTCGAACTCGTACCAGACGTACAAGGAGTACGCGAACCTCATCAACGACCAGAGCAAGCGTCACATGACGCTGCGCGGTCTGTTCGAGTTCCGCGTCGATCCGCAGCGCGCGATCCCGCTCGATCAGGTCGAATCGGCCAAGGACATCGTGAAGCGCTTCGCCACCGGTGCCATGTCGCTCGGCTCGATCTCGACCGAAGCGCACGCCACGCTGGCCGTTGCCATGAACCGTATCGGCGGCAAGTCGAACACGGGTGAGGGCGGCGAAGATGCGCGCCGTTATCGCAACGAGTTGAAGGGCATTCCGATCAAGAAGGGCGAATCGCTCGCATCGATCGTCGGTCACGACGTCATCGAGGCCGATATCGAACTCCAGGACGGCGATTCGCTGCGCTCGAAGATCAAGCAGGTGGCCTCGGGCCGCTTCGGTGTGACGGCCGACTATCTGGTCTCGGCCGATCAGATCCAGATCAAGATGGCGCAGGGCGCGAAGCCGGGCGAAGGTGGTCAGTTGCCGGGTCACAAGGTGACCGAGTACATCGGCAAGCTGCGTTACTCGGTACCGGGCGTCGGCCTGATTTCGCCGCCGCCGCACCACGACATCTACTCGATCGAAGATCTGGCGCAGCTCATCCACGATCTGAAGAATGTGAACGCCGCGTCGTCGATCTCGGTGAAGCTCGTGTCCGAGGTGGGCGTGGGTACGGTCGCCGCCGGTGTCGCGAAGGCCAAGGCCGATCACGTGGTGATCGCCGGTCACGACGGTGGCACGGGCGCTTCGCCGCTGTCGTCGGTGAAGTACGCCGGCACGCCGTGGGAGCTGGGCCTGGCCGAGACGCAACAGACGCTGGTGCTCAACCGCTTGCGCGGTCGTATCCGTGTGCAGGCCGACGGTCAGATGAAGACCGGTCGCGATGTGGTCATCGGCGCGCTGCTGGGTGCCGACGAATTCGGCTTCGCGACGGCGCCGCTCGTCGTCGAGGGCTGCATCATGATGCGCAAGTGCCATCTGAACACCTGCCCGGTGGGCGTGGCGACGCAAGACCCGGTGCTGCGCAAGAAATTCCAGGGCAAGCCGGAACACGTAGTCAACTACTTCTTCTTCGTGGCCGAAGAAGTGCGCGAAATCATGGCGCAACTGGGCATCTCGAAGTTCGACGACCTGATCGGCCGCGCCGACCTGCTCAACACCCGCGCGGGCGTGGAGCACTGGAAGGCGAAGGGCCTGGACTTCGCGCGCATCTTCCATCTGCCGGAAATCGAAGCCGACGTGCCGCGTCTGCATGTCGAAACACAAGATCACGGCCTGGCGGCCGCACTGGATCACACGCTCATCGAAAAGGCGCTGCCGGCGCTCGAGAAGGGCGAGCATGTCTCGTTCATCCAGCCGGTGCGCAACCGTAACCGGACGGTCGGCGCGATGCTTTCGGGCGAAGTGGCCAAGCGTTACGGCCACGACGGCCTGCCGGACGACACGATCCACGTGCAGCTCAAGGGCACGGCCGGTCAGAGCTTCGGCGCGTTCCTCGCACGCGGCATCACGCTCGATCTGGTGGGTGACGGCAACGACTACGTGGGCAAGGGCCTGTCGGGCGGGCGCATCATCGTGCGTCCGACCAACGACTTCCGCGGTAACGCCGAAGACAACATCATCGTGGGCAACACCGTGTTGATCGGCGCCATCGAAGGCGAAGCCTTCTTCAATGGCGTGGCCGGCGAACGCTTCTGCGTGCGTAACTCGGGCGCCACCGCCGTGGTGGAAGGCTCGGGCGATCACGGTTGCGAATACATGACCGGCGGTACGGTGGTCGTGTTGGGCGAGACCGGCCGTAACTTCGCGGCGGGGATGTCGGGCGGCGTGGCCTACGTGTACGACGCTGACGGCACGTTCGCCGCCAAGTGCAACACGGCGATGGTCGCGCTCGATCCGGTGCTGCCGCACGGCGAGCAGGAGCGCACGGTGAGCCAGGGGTTGTGGCATCGCGGCCAGACCGACGAGGCGCAACTGCGCGAGCTGATCGAGCGTCACTTCCAGTACACGGGCTCGACGCGCGCCAAGGCGCTGCTCGAAGACTGGGACGGTGCGCGCCGCAAGTTCGTGAAGGTGTTCCCGAGCGAATACAAGCGAGCCCTCGGCGACATGGCCAAGGCCAACGAAAAACAAGCACTGGCGGCCTGAAACCGCTAGCGCGGCGGCGCCACGGGGTGAGGGCCCCGATGGCGTGCCGCGCACGGGTGAGGCACGGTAACCACAAAACTTTCCGACTGAAGAAACATGGGCAAGGTCACAGGTTTTCTCGAATTCGAGCGCCAGGGCGAGTCTTACGAAGCACCGCTGGCACGTGTAAAGCACTACAAGGAGTTCGTGCTCGCGCTCTCCGACGAGCAGGCAAAGATGCAGGGCGCGCGCTGCATGGACTGCGGCATTCCGTTCTGCACCAACGGTTGCCCGGTCAACAACATCATTCCCGACTTCAACGACCTGGTGTATCGCCAGGACTGGAAGTCGGCCATCTCGGTGCTGCACTCGACGAACAACTTCCCCGAGTTCACGGGCCGTATCTGCCCGGCGCCGTGTGAAGCCGCCTGCACGCTGAACATCAACAGCGACGCGGTGGGCATCAAGTCGATCGAACACGCGATCATCGACAAGGCGTGGAGCGAAGGCTGGGTCGAGCCGCAGCCCGCGAAGCACAAGACCGGCAAGACGGTCGCCGTCGTCGGCTCGGGCCCGGCGGGCATGGCCGTGGCGCAGCAACTTGCGCGCGCCGGTCACGACGTCACCGTGTTCGAAAAGAACGACCGTGTGGGCGGCCTGCTGCGCTACGGCATTCCCGACTTCAAGCTGGAAAAGTGGTTGATCGATCGCCGCATGCGCCAGATGGAAGCCGAGGGCGTGACGTTCCGCACGGGTGTCTACATCGGCAAGGACGCGCCGGAAACCCACGTCAACAACTTCTCCAAAGAGACGATCTCGCCGGAGCAGTTGCAGGCGCAGTTCGACGCCGTGGTGATCGCGGGTGGCGCGGAGCAGCCGCGCGATCTGCCGGTGCCGGGGCGCGAGCTGGAAGGCATCCATTACGCGATGGAATTCCTGCCGCAGCAGAACAAGGTCAATGCGGGCGACAAGCTGGCCAACCAGCTGCTGGCCACGGGCAAGCAGGTGATCGTGATCGGCGGTGGCGACACCGGCTCCGATTGCGTGGGCACATCGAACCGTCATGGAGCGAAGCGCGTGACGCAGTTCGAACTGCTGCCGCAGCCGCCCGAGCAGGAAAACAAGCCGATGGTGTGGCCGTACTGGCCGACCAAGCTGCGCACATCGTCGAGCCACGAAGAGGGTTGCGAGCGCGACTGGTCGGTGGCCACGAAGCGCTTCGAAGGCAAGAATGGCAAGGTCGAGAAGCTGATCGCCGTGCGTCTCGAATGGAAGGACGGCAAGATGCAGGAAGTGCCGGGCTCGGAATTCGAGCTCAAGGCCGACCTGGTGCTGCTCGCGATGGGCTTCGTGTCACCGTTGCAGACCGTGCTCGACGCGTTCGGCGTGGACAAGGATGCGCGCGGCAACGTGCGTGCCTCGACCGAAGGCGAGCGCGCCTACACAACGAACCTGCCGAAGGTGTTCGCGGCCGGTGACGTGCGTCGCGGTCAGTCGCTGGTGGTGTGGGCGATTCGCGAAGGTCGTCAGTGCGCCCGTGCGGTGGACGAGTTCCTGATGGGCCACTCGGAACTGCCGCGCTGAGCGCGTGAAAGGGTAATGCCTGCCAAAACCACAAATACGGGGTTGAGAGGAGGGGCGCGGAGGTAGGTCTCTGCGTTACCGTGAAGAAGCCGTCCGGGCGACAACGTCCGGACGGTTTTTTCTTGCCTGTTCGCTTTGTGTGTCCCCATCGTGCGGGCATCCGAGCGGGTGACAAAAACGGGGAAGATCGATAAATATAAGATGTCGTATAACAAGAGTGATCTCGCGTTGTCGGCCTTCGGGCGAGGCACCCCTGGCATTGGTAATCGTCAATGAAAGCAAGGCTTGCCGCCCCAATTTCACCTGGCTCACCAAATACTAGGGATTCTCCGTAAACCGGGAAATTGACCATTGTCATCGTACATCGTCTGACGTAGGATGCCTCTCCATGTGAGCCATGCGCTCGCGATAAACGTCAAGCGCGCCGCACGGGCGATGCCGGATGCGTAGCGGGCATTGCGATCTACCGATGAACAAGGACTGATATGAGCCAGACATCCGGCAAACCCTTCCGCCGTCTGCTGCTGACCGGCGCAGCGGGCAATCTTGGCAAACAACTGCGCGGCAAGCTCGCCGAGTGGGCGGATATCGTGCGCGTGAGCGACATCGTGCCGCTCACGGCCGACGCGCCGCACGAGGAAGCCATGCAGGTCGACCTCGCAGACCGCGCCGCCGTGCACGCGCTGCTCGATGGCGTCGACGCGCTGGTGCATCTGGGCGGCATCTCCGTCGAGGCGCCGTTTGACGACATCATGCAAGCCAATATTCTCGGCATGTACAACGTCTATAGCGCGGCGCAGAAGCAGGGGGTGAAGCGCATCGTCTACGCCAGCTCGAATCATGCGGTGGGTTTCCATCCCGTGACGGAAGTGCTCGATGTCGACGCGCCACACCGTCCGGACAGCATGTACGGCATCTCGAAATGTTTCGGTGAAGACCTGTCCCGCTACTACTTCGATCGCTTCGGTCTGGAGACCGTGTGCCTGCGCATCGGCTCGTCGTTCGAGCAGCCGAAGAATCCGCGCATGATGGTGACATACCTGAGCTATCGCGATTTCGTCGAACTCGTGCGCTGCTCGTTGTTCACGAATCGCGTGGGCCATGCCATCGTCTACGGCGTGTCGAACAATCCGACGCTGTGGGTCGACAATACAAGGGCCGCGTTCCTTGGCTTCCGTGCGCAAGACAGCTCTGCGGAATTCGCCGGCCTGTTTCCGGCGCAGGCGCCCGACCCGCGCATGGACGATGTGACGCAGCGCTACCAAGGCGGACCGTTCGTGCTGCTGGGTCCGATGGAACCCAGCTCATGACGGTGTCGATCGAGCGGCTTGAACCGTCGCGACAGACGCCTCACGCCGTTGGCGAGAGCCCGTTGTGGCGGGCCGACGAGCAGGCGCTCTACTGGGTGGACATCCCCGCGAAGCAACTGCATCGCGTAACGCCCGCCGACGGCGATCATCGCCAATGGACATTCCCCGAGCAGATCGCGTGCTTCACTTTCGACGCCTCGGGCATGTTGCTGGCGGGGTGCGAAACCGGGCTGTTCGCGGCGCGACTGGGGGAACCGCGCACGCTTGCGGCGTCTGATTGGCAGCGACTGGCCGCGCCGGTGTTCCCGTTGCCGGGCATGCGCTTCAACGACGGACGCTGCGATCGGCAGGGCCGCTTCTGGGCCGGCACCATGGTGCAGGACATGTCGCTCGCGAGCGACGCAGGCGCGCTCTTCTGTTTCGATGCGCAGGGCCGTCTGTCGGCGCCGCTCGTCGAGGGCCTGGTGACGCAGAACGGTTTGGGCTTCTCGCCGGACAGCCGCACGATGTATCTGAGCGATTCGCATCCGACGCGCCGCCGCGTGTGGGCGTTCGACTTCGATGCCGAGCGCGGCGCGATCAGCGCACAGCGATTGTTCGTCGACATGCGCGATTATCCGGGCCGCCCGGACGGCGCGGCCGTCGATGCCGACGGCGCTTACTGGACGTGCGCCAACGACGGCAGCCGCTTGCTGCGCTTCACGCCCGCAGGCGTGCTGGACCGCGAGATCGTGCTGCCGGTGTCGAAGCCGTCGATGTGCGCGTTCGGCGGGCACGACTTCGACACGTTGTTTGTTACGTCGATTCGTCCGGCAACCGGCGCGACCGAACACGACGGCCATGTGTTGGTCGTGCGTTGCGGCGTGCAGGGATTGCCGGAGGTGCCTTATGCCGGCTAGGCCGCGTCGACCACGCGTGGCGGCGCGACGTCGCCCGCGGCATGCAGCGTCATGGTGTGTTGATGGAAGCGGCCGAGCGTTTCCCGATGGGCCACGCTGACCATCGTGGTGGCCGGTAAGCGCGCATGCAGCGCTTCATACACCGCCTCCTCGGTTTCCACGTCGAGCGCGCTGGTCGCTTCATCGAGGAAAAGATAATCGGGCTTTTGCAGCAAGGCGCGCGCGGTGGCCAGCCGTTGTTGCTCGCCGCCGGACAGTCGGCGAGCCCAGTGAGCGACGGTCAGTAACTCGTCACGATATTGGTCGAGGCTGACGGCGCTCAGCACGTCGCGGCATTCGTCGTCGGTAAATGTGTCGGCATGCGAAGGAAAGGCCAATGCAGCCTTCAGTGTGTCGATCGGGAGATAGCTTTGTTGTGAGAGGAACAGCACGCGGGCGTCGACGGGAACTTCGATGCGTCCGCTGCCGAACGGCCACAGGCCGGCAAACGCGCGCAGCATGGTGCTCTTGCCGCAACCCGAGCGACCACGGATGAGCCATCGTGAGCCAGGCGCGAAGGCAAACGATCCGGCCGCCGCGAGCGGTGCACCGTCGGGCAGCGCGAGGCGTAGATCGGTGGCCGTGAAGGCTGCCGAGGGCGAATTGGCGGTCGTCACGAGCGCAATGCCACCGGTGCTCGGTGCTTGCGGCGGTGCGTCGATCACTCGCGTGAATTCGCGCAGCCGGTTGATCGTCGCTTTCCAGTCGGCCAACGTCGAGAAGCTGTTCACGAACCACGAAAATCCGTCGCTCACTTGCCCGAACGCACCGATGATCTGCATGAGCACGCCGAGCGTGAACGCCCCGGCGAAATAGCGCGGCGCGGCCGCCATGATCGGGAACACGATGGCGATCTGCCCGTAGATCGAATTCGCGAAGATCAGCCGCTTCGTCACGACCATGATCTGCCACCAGTTGTCGCGCACGGCCCCGAAGGCCGACGTCAGCCGCGACAACTCGGCCCCTTCGCCGCGATAGAGCGCGACCTGCTCCGCCGACTCACGCAGACGCACCAGCAGAAAGCGGAAATCCGCTTCCACCTGCTGCTGCCGATAGCTCAGCCCCACGAGCGGACGGCCGACCTTGAAGATGAAGAACGACCCCACCAGGGCATAGAGCGCCGCGACCCAGACCATGTAGCCGGGAATCGTGACGTTCATGCCGCCCATCACAAATGACACCGCGCCCGAGATCGTCCAGAGAATGGTGATGAACGAAAACAGCGAGACCAGCGTCGTCAGCAAATCGAGCGACAGCGCAAGCGATGAGCTGACCAGCGTGCGGATGTCTTCCGAAATACGTTGGTCGGGGTTGTCCGCTAGATGGTCGCGCTCGATGCGGTAATAGGCTTGATGCGAGAACCACTTCGACAGGTTGGCATCGGTGACCCACTGCCGCCAGCGGATTTCGAGCATCTGGCGGAAGTAGGTGCGAAACGTCGCGATGACGATGAAACTGAACGCGAGTACCGCGAATTCGATCAGCGACGACTTGAAGACAGGCCAATTGCGCTTGTCGAGCGCGTCATAGAAGCCGGCGTTCCACGCATTCAGTCGTACGTTGATGAACACGACGGCAAGATTGAGCGCCACGACGAGCGCGAGCATCCGACGCCCCTCCCAGCGCTTCTCCGACGCCCAGTAGGGTCGGATCAACTGCCACGCGGTGGGGTGCTTCGGCGGCTTGGGGGCCGGAGCGGCCGGGTTGCCGGGAGGCGGCACCTCGGGAGGCGGGGAAGACATCGGCGTCTGGGCCATGATCGTCTGGCGGGGTTGCCGCGGAAATGCAAATCGTTATTGGGATTGACGGCCCATTTGACCGCAGTTCCGGCGGGTGCGTTGCACGATTTCCGGGTCGGGGGCACTTGTCACGTCGATTTTCAGTTTACGTGGGGTTACACGGCCCGGGGGATTCGTCAAAAAACGAGACGCATCGCGCGTGCAATCGCCCGATGCCCCTGCTTGCACGGGCATCGGCATCTATGTTGTAATGGCTGCGGGCGAAACAGGGGTGCTCCGTGTCGAACGCAGGCGTTGACCATGCGTAACCATACGACGCGGGGCTGAGAGAGACCCTTTGCACCCGACCCGGGTAATACCGGCGTGGGAAGTTTCCGACTACTCCAGTGGGGTAAGGTGTTCAACACCGTTTCGTCCTTTTGCTTTCATGAGGAAAGGACCCCATGCGCTGCCTTCCGCAGATTCCTGCGCTTATCCCTGCGGTTTTCGCCGCAACGACTTCCGAGATTCCGCTCGCGAGTCATCCTTTGCCTGCTTTCGAGTGCCTGCGCGCCGTCCCGGCTTGCGCGGCAGAACGCGTATGAGCGCTTGCGCTTCGCGTCCCGACGTCGCCGTGCTTGGCGGCGGCCTGTCCGGGCGTCTTCTGGCGTGGCAGCTGATTCGTGCCGGTGCGCGCGTGGCGCTCTACGAGCGTGGCGATGCCGACGGGTCGTCGGCTGCCGGCTGGGTGGCAGCGGCCATGCTCGCGCCCTTGGCCGAAGCCGCCGTGGCCGAGCCGAGCATCGTCGAGATGGGCGCCGTCGGCCTGGAGCGCTGGCCGGCATTGATCGACGGCCTGCCCGAACACGTCTTCTTCCAACGCAACGGCACGCTGGTCGTGTGGCACCAGCCCGATCGCGCCGAGGCGGTGATGTTCGACCGACGCATGCGGGCCAACGCCCCGCCGGCCTTGCTGCGCGAGGGTGTGCGCCGCGTGTCGGGCGCGCAATTGGCCGATGTCGAGCCGGCGCTGGCCGGACGCTTTCAGGAAGGCTGGTGGCTGCCGAACGAGGGCCAGCTCGATAACCGGCAACTGTTGCGCGCGCTGGCGGCGGGTCTTGCGAAGGCGGGGGCGGCGCTGCATTGGCATACCGAGATCGCCGAGGGCGCGTATCCGGACGCGGGTCTGGTCATCGATTGCCGCGGGCTGGGCGCGCGCGCTGCGCTCACGCAATTGCGCGGTGTGCGCGGTGAGGTGGTGCGAATTCACGCGCCGGGCATTGGGCTGCGCCGGCCGGTGCGGTTGCTGCATCCGCGCTATCCGATCTATATCGCGCCCAAGGAAAACGATCTGTATGTGATCGGTGCGACCGAACTCGAGTCGGAAGATATGTCGCCGATGACCGTGCGCTCAGCGCTCGAACTGCTCTCGGCGGCGCATTCGCTGAACCCGGCGTTCGGCGAGGCGCGCATTGTCGAGTTGAATGTCAACTGCCGTCCGGCATTGCCCGATCATCTGCCGCGCGTGCAGTGGGACGGTGCGCGGGTGCTGCGCGTGAACGGTTTGTACCGGCACGGTTATTTGCTCGCACCGGCGGTCACGGGGGAGGCCTGCGCGCTGGCGCAGGCATTGATGCAAGCGACGAGCGCGCGAGTGGGCGTTGGGCACGCGTTCGACTGGGAGATGTGGCGAGCCAGCCGGCCGTGGCCGGACCTGTTCCGTCAGGCATGAGAGGGGAGGGACACGATGGATATTCATATCAATCAACAGACACTGAGCGTGGCCGAGGCGGCGACGCTGGCCGAGGCGCTTGCCGCCTACGGCGCCAAGCCACCGTTCGCCGCGGCGATCAACGGGCAGTTCGTGCCCAAGACGCAATATGCCGCCCGCGCGCTCGCGCATGGCGACAAGATCGACGTAGTGCAACCGGTGGCCGGAGGCTGACATGAACGCATTCACCGAATCGGCCAACGTGGCCGCAGGCAGCGTGCGCGACGCGCTTACGCTGTATGACACGCGCTTCGGCAGTCGCTTCCTGCTCGGCACGGCGCGCTACCCGTCGCTGCAGGCGCTCAATGATTCCATCGACGCCGCCCGCCCGGGCATGGTGACGGTGGCGTTGCGCCGTCAACTCTCGGGCACCGGGGCGCAGGCGTCGGAAGGCCATTTCTGGGAAACGCTGCGCCGTCTCGCGGTGCCGGTGTTGCCCAATACGGCGGGTTGCCACTCGGTGCAGGAAGCGGTGACGACGGCGCAAATGGCACGCGAAGTCTTCGAGACCGACTGGATCAAGCTCGAACTGATTGGCGACGACTACACGCTCCAGCCGGACCCGTTCGGTCTGGTGACGGCCGCCGAACAACTGATTCGCGACGGCTTCAAGGTGCTGCCGTATTGCACGGAAGACCTGGTGCTGTGCCGTCGCCTGCTCGACGTCGGCTGTCAGGCGCTGATGCCCTGGGGCGCGCCGATCGGCACCGGCAAGGGCGTGATCAATCCGTACGGCCTGCGACTGCTGCGCGACCGTCTGCCTGATACGCCACTCATCGTCGATGCCGGCCTCGGTCTGCCGTCGCACGCGTGTCAGGTGATGGAGTGGGGCTTCGACGGCGTGCTGCTCAACACAGCCGTGGCGCTCGCCGCGCAGCCGGTGGAGATGGCCGCTGCGTTCGCCGCCGCGATCAAGGCGGGCCGCGCGGCGTGGCTCGCCGGGCCGATGGCCGAGCGCGAGAGCGCCGAAGCCAGCACCCCGGTCGTCGGGGTGCCGTTCTGGCATCAGACGGACGCGTGACCCCCGAAGAGACGCGCTTGAATTCCACCGCAACCTCGCACTGCCTGACCCACCGGGAATCTTCATGACGACGCATAGCGGCGGCGCCACCCTGTCTCACGTGCAATGCCTGCCGGCTAACGCACCCCTCGCCACGGCATGGCAACAGGCGGCCGTCGGCATCCGCGCGCGCCTCGCGCCGTGGCCGGACGACCCCGCTACGCCAAGTTGGCGTGTGCACGCGCAGACGCCCGACCTCGCGGGGGCAGGGGACGTGATCTGGTGGCCGCTCTCGCCGCAGGGCGCTCCCGGAACCGAAGCCGCCGTGCAGATCGACGCATGGCGGGCGGCGCACGCCGTTGTCCTTTGCTCGCGGGCGTTGGCAGCGGGACGGGTGGAAGACACCTTGTACATACACGATGCCGTTTATCGTATCGCGGGCGCGGACGATCCGGCCTTCTTCCCCGCGTTCGCTGCGTTCCTCGACTGCGGATTCGCCCCGCACGACGCGCTCGTGCTCGCGCGCGCATGGCGCACTGACGGCAGCCACGCGCGCGCGGCCGATGCCGACACGCTGGGGGCTTGGCCGACGGTGCTCGAAACCTTCCCGGTCGTGCTCGGCCAAGTGCCGTCACCCGGCCGGTTCCCGGCCTGCCCGTCACGCCTCGGTCTGTATCCGGTGCTGCCAGATGCCGATGCGTGCGAGCGCATGGCCGATCTTCAGGTCGGCACCGTGCAGTTACGGATCAAGGATCCCGCGGATCCGACGCTGCGCTCGGCGATCGAACGCACGGTGGCGGCGGGGCGGCGCGTGATGCACGACAGTGCCTGGTTCATCAACGACCATTGGCGCGAAGCCGCGCAAGCGGGTGCCTATGGCGTGCACCTCGGACAGGAAGATATGGCGGCACTTTCCGCCGACGAGGTCGCGGCGCTGTTTGCGACCGGCATGCGCCTGGGCATCAGCACGCACGGCTATTACGAGATGCTGGCGGCGCATCACTTCCGGCCCAGCTATCTGGCCGTGGGCGCCGTGTTTCCGACAACCACCAAAGTGATCGCGACCGCCCCGCAGGGACTCGCGAAGTTGGCGCGGTACGTGAAGCTCATCGCGCCGCATTACCCGCTTGTCGCCATTGGCGGCATCGATGCTGACAACCTCGCGCAAGTGCTGGACACCGGGGTAACCAGCGCGGCCGTGGTGCGGGCCGTCACGCAGGCCGTCGATGTGGCGGTGGCGGTGAAGGGAATGCAGCAGGCGTTCGCGCTACGCGCGTGATGTCTGCCGCGCGCGGCCTGTTATAGCGTGCGCGTCATGAACATGGCGCCGTCGCCGTATCCCGCCAACTTCGCGGCCATCTGCGGCGAGGCATCGCTCGTTGCGGCATAACCGAAGCGCGCCCAGAACCCCTGCGATTGCTGCACCGCCACCAGGGCCGACGCGCGCAATCCTGACGACCGCGCCACCGCCAGGGCCGCCGCGTAGAGTTGGCAAGCCACGCCCGCGCCGCGCGTGCGAGGGAGCAGCGCCATGTCGTGCACGTACCAGCAGTCGGCCGCGTCAGGCAGGGCCTTGAGCACAGTATCCAGTGGCGGCGGGGCGGCCATGCGCCACGGGTGCGTCAGTAGATAACCGAGCACGGATCTATCCGTCGGCCCTGTCCCCTGCGCGACCCAACACGTTGACGGCGACAGCGCATGACGTGAGGCCAATGTCGCTTCCGACTCACGCATCGAACCGACATACGCTGCTGCTTGTACCGTCAGGACTTGGGGAATATCGCAGGATTGCATCGGACGAATCCGAAATTCGATCTTGTCCGTACCTTGCGGCTGAAGGGGGCGGAAAGGCGTTTGGCTGGCGCGGGGCATCGGGGGCAACGATTTATTGCGTGAAACGGCGTATTGTAGCAACGGCGCAACACCCGACACCCCCAAGGTCTCGATAAGTCATTGCTGGCGCTACGTTTTTTGTTCGTTGTGCCGGTCGCAACGCGACAAGGCGAATGGACGCCGGCCCTGTAGAATGCCGCGGGGCAGCGCCAATCCTCGATTTCGTCCATCGCCGTTGGGCGGCATCAATCGGCATTCCCCCCTATAATTGGCGTTTTGCGCCGCACTATAAGACCCGAAACGTGCCTATCCCGAATCCGGAAAATTTGCTCGAGTTGCGCGACGTCAGCTTTGGTTATGGCGAACGATTGGTGCTTTCCGGTTTGAATATGCGGTTCCCCCGCGGCAAAGTCGTTGGGGTGATGGGGGGGTCCGGCTGCGGCAAGACGACCGTGCTGCGCCTGATCGGCGGGCTCGTCCATGCCAGCCGCGGCACCGTCGAATTCGACGGGACGGATGTCGCATCGCTCGATCACGCTGGCTGGTACCGCCTGCGTCGTCGCATGGGCATGTTGTTCCAGTTCGGTGCGCTCTTTACCGATATGACGGTATTCGACAACGTGGCGTTTCCGCTGCGCGAACACACCCGGCTCGACGATGCGCTCATTCGCGACCTCGTGCTGATGAAGCTCAACGCCGTGGGCCTGCGCGGCGCACGCGACATGAAGCCGGCCGAGATTTCGGGCGGCATGGCGCGACGTGTGGCACTGGCGCGCACGATGGCGCTGGACCCGGACCTCATCATGTACGACGAGCCGTTCACTGGGCTCGACCCGATCTCGTTGGGCATCACCGCGAATCTGATCCGCAAGCTCAACGATGCGCTGGGCGCCACGTCCATTATTGTTTCGCATGATGTGACGGAGACCTTTGCCATCGCCGACTACATCTATTTCATTAGTGAAGGACGCATCGGTGCCGAGGGGACGCCGGAGGCGCTGCGAGCCTCGAATGACCCGACGGTGCGCCAGTTCATCGATGCGCAACCGGACGGGCCCGTAAAATTTCAGTATCCCGCGCCGCCGCTTGCGGACGATTTTGGGATGGGAGCGCGTGTATGATCACGACCCTCGGCAGTTTTGTTCGCGGTCACGTCGAGCGCCTAGGGTACGGTGCGCGAATGTTTTGGCGCGTGCTCGCGTCGAGCGGGGCGATGCTGCGCCGGCCGCGTCTGGTGACCGACCAGATTCATTTCGTCGGCAACTATTCGTTCGTCATTATTGCGGTCTCGGGCCTGTTCGTCGGCTTCGTGCTGGGCCTGCAAGGCTATTACACGCTTAACCGGTACGGCTCGGAACAGGCGCTGGGTCTGCTCGTGGCGCTGTCGCTGGTGCGTGAGTTGGGGCCGGTGGTCACCGCACTGCTGTTCGCGGGACGCGCCGGAACCTCGCTCACCGCCGAAATCGGCCTGATGAAAGCCGGTGAGCAATTGACCGCCATGGAGATGATGGCGATCGATCCGATCGCGCGCGTGGTAGCCCCCCGTTTCTGGGCAGGCGTGATCGCCATGCCGATTCTCGCGGCCATCTTCTCGGCGGTGGGTGTGTTTGGCGGTTACCTGGTCGGCGTGAAGCTGATCGGCGTGGACCCCGGCGCGTTCTGGTCGCAGATGCAAGGCGGCGTGGACGTGTGGTCGGACGTCGCCAATGGCGTCATCAAAAGCGTAGTGTTCGGGATTGCCGTCACCTTTATCGCCCTGTACCAGGGATTCGAGGCGCAGCCGACGCCAGAGGGCGTATCGCGTGCGACGACCCGTACGGTGGTGCAGGCGTCCCTCGCGGTACTCGGTCTCGACTTCCTGCTCACGGCCCTCATGTTCAGCTAACGGGCCTGCGTGCCCGCCAAGACATAGATAGATTGCGCACACTGACACAATGAAAAAACACCCCCTCGACTTCTGGGTTGGCCTGTTCGTCGTTCTCGGCTTCGCAGCGCTGCTGTTCCTCGCGCTCAAGGTGGGCAACATGAGTTCGCTGTCGTTCTCGAGTTCGTATCCGGTGACGGTGCGCTTCGACAACATCGGCGGCCTCAAGCCGCGGGCGCCTGTCAAGAGCGCGGGCGTCGTGGTCGGACGCGTGGCGTCGATCAACTTCGACGACAAGCGGTACGTGGCCGACGTGACGCTCAACATCGATTCGCAATATCACTTCCCGAAGGACTCGTCGGCGAAGATCCTGACGTCGGGTCTGCTCGGCGAGCAATACGTCGGGCTCGACGCCGGCGGCGACGATCAAATGCTCAAGGCCGGTGATACGATCACGCTCACGCAATCCGCAATCGTGCTGGAAAATCTGATCGGCCAGTTCCTGTACAACAAGGCGGCAGATGCCGGGGGCGCCCAACCGGGCGGGGCATCGGCTGCACCGGCATCGACCGCACCCGCCGCCGTGCCGGCGCCAGGGGCGGCCACGGCAACCCAAGGAAAATAAAAAGATGACCCGCTTCCGTACTTCGGCAGTGTTGGCCGCCGGCGCGATGGCGCTGGCAGGGTGCGCCACTGTCACGAATCCGAGTCCCGCCGACCCCATCGAAGGGTTCAACCGTTCGATGTACACGTTCAATGACACGCTCGACAAGACGGTCATGACGCCGGTGGCCAAGGGCTACCGCTTCGCCGTGCCGCAACCGGCGCGCGACATGGTCACGAACTTCTTCTCGAACGTGGGCGATGTGTACAACTTCGCCAACAACCTGCTGCAACTGGAAGTCACGGCCGCCGTGCAGGATCTGATGCGCCTGACGATCAACACCTTCCTCGGTGTGGGCGGTCTGGTCGACTTCGCCACGCCGGCCGGCTTGCCCAAGCATAGCCAGGACTTCGGCGTGACGCTCGGCAAGTGGGGCCTGCCTGACGGCCCGTACCTCGTGCTGCCGGTGCTCGGCCCGAGCACGGTGCGCGACAGCGTCGGCATGGCCGGCAACATGTTTATCGACCCGACGTCGTATATCAATCCGAATTGGGTCAGCTACTCGATCTTCGGCGTTCGCATCGTGAATACGCGAGCGAACCTGCTCGACGCATCGAACCTTCTCGAAGCCGCCGCCCTCGATCCGTACTCGTTCACGCGCGATGCTTACTTGGCACGCCGCAAGTACCTGATCAACGGCGGGGCCGCGGGCAACGCCGCGTTGCCGAATTACGAAGAGGACGACGGCGCTGGCGGCACGAACGCGCAGCCGATGCCTGCCTCAGGCGTTCAAGCCGAACCTGCCTCGGGCGTAAAAGCCGAACCGGACGCGCCGCAAGGTTCGCCCGTACCGGGCAAGATCGTGCCGGGCGGATTGCCTTTCCGCCGGTGATCGGCGCGAGTCGCCTGCCGCAAGGCATCGACGCCTCCTTATGACAGGGCGCCCCGCCGTACGGGGCGCCGTTGGCAGGCCTGTCGGGCAACAGTTTGTTACACGACACTGCCGGTATTCCGCGAACTCCAGACGTAACACGGGTATCCAATCCCGCAACACCCGTCACTCGAAAGAGGAAGTCCACAATGAAGAAGTTCTGGCTCATTCCCGTCATGGCTTTGATGACGTACACCGCCGCCGGCGCCGCCGTGGCCCAGGCGCAAGCGCCTGACGTTCTGGTCAAGCAGACCGTGAACGAAGTGATGGCCGCGGCCAAGTCCGATCCGAACATCCAGAAGGGTGATCTGAACAGCATCACCAAGCTGGTCGAGCAGAAGATCTTGCCGCACGCCGACTTCGCGAAGACGACGCAACTGGCGACCGGCGCCGCATGGCGCACCGCCACGCCGCAGCAACGGCAGCAGTTGACCGAGCAGTTCAAGACGCTGCTGCTGCGTACGTACGCGGGCGCCATCGCGCAGATTCGTGACCAGCAGGTCAACTACAAGCCGTTCCGTGGTCAGCCGGGCGACACGGACGCCGTGGTTTATACCGATGTTCTCAACAACGGTCAGCAGATCGAACTCGACTATCGTCTGTACAAGTCGGCCAGCGGCGAATGGAAACTGTATGACCTGAACGTGCTGGGCGCCTGGCTCATCCAGACGTACCGCAATCAGTTCGCCGAGCAGGTGAACAAGTCGGGCGTCGACGGTCTGATTCAGTTCCTGACGCAGCGCAACCAGCAACTGGCCGGCGGCAAGTAAGCGCATGCTCGCGTTGCAGACCGACCTCACGCACGACACCGCCGGCGACGTCCTTGCCCAGGCCATCGATCGCATCGACGCGGGCGAGACCCAGATCGATTGCGCCGGGCTGAAGCAGTTCGACTCGTCGGCGCTCGCCGTGTTGCTGGCCCTGCGCCGCCACGCGGTCCGGCGTGGTGCGACGTTGGCGTTCACTAACCTGCCGGCGGGGCTGGCCAGCCTTGCGCTGGTGTACGGCGTCGATCATCTGCTCTCGATCTGATTCGTCTGGCCGTACCGCCGTACCGCAGGAAAGCGCCGTCTCGCAACGGCGCTTTTTTTATGCGCGATGCAGTGACGCCGGCGGAGCGCGACGCATTCCCGGCTCGACGGGACTTGCGGGCCTCGCGGGCGTTATCGACGTTCCCTTGGGGGCGCTGGACCGGGCGTGAGCACGGCCGCCACCGGCTTCCTTTATAATCAGAGGTTTTCTGCCGACTTTTGGGCAGTTACCCTCATCCGGGCACTCACACCGCCGATATGGCTGCTGCCGCGATCCCAGCGGTTGCGCCCACGTGCGGGCGTGGCCGGAGAATCTATATGGCGTGCCCGCCAAGGCGGGTGCGCGCAGTCCATGGCCGCCATCGAAATCCGTAACGTCAAAAAACGCTATCAGGCATTGCAAGCGCTCAAAGGCGTCAGCTTTTCGATCGAAGAAGGGGAATTCTTCGGTCTGCTCGGTCCCAACGGCGCCGGCAAAACCACGTTGATCAGTATTCTCGCGGGCCTCGCGCGCGCGGATGCGGGCAGCATCAGCGTGCTTGGCCACGACGTGGTGCGCGACTACCGCAATGCCCGCCGCAAGCTCGGCGTGGTGCCGCAGGAACTCGTCTTCGATCCGTTCTTCTCCGTTCGCGAAACGCTGCGTATCCAGTCCGGCTACTTCGGTCTGACGCGCAACGACGACTGGATCGACGAAGTGATGGCGAACCTCGACCTGACCGACAAGGCCGACGCGAACATGCGCCAGCTCTCGGGCGGTATGAAGCGGCGCGTGCTCGTTGCCCAGGCGCTCGTGCATCGCCCGCCGGTGATTGTGCTCGACGAGCCGACCGCCGGGGTCGACGTTGAACTGCGCCAGACGCTCTGGAAATTCATCTCGCGCCTGAACCGCGAAGGCCACACCATCGTGCTGACGACGCACTATCTCGAAGAAGCGGAAGCGCTGTGCCACCGCATCGCCATGCTCAAGCGCGGCGAAGTCGTGGCGCTGGAGCGCACCGCCTCGCTGCTGCAGCGTTTCGCGGGTACGCGTCTCGTGCTGCGCTTCAAGCAGGGCACGCTGCCTGACGCACTGCGTCCGTTGCTGGTCGACCCACAGGACACGAGCGGACCCCAGTTCGCGCTGCGTCTGGCGGGCTGTGACGAAGTCGAATCGATTCTCGCCACCTGCCGGGCGGCGGGCTGCATCGTCGAGGACATCGACATTCAGAAGGCCGATCTCGAGGACGTGTTCGTGCAGATCATGTCCGGTTCGCGCGCGCAGGAGGTGGCAGCATGATCGGTGCATGGGTCGGATTCCGCACGCTGTTCTACAAGGAAGTGCTGCGTTTCTGGAAGGTCAGCTTCCAGACCGTGGCCGCGCCGGTGCTCACCGCGCTGCTGTACCTGATGATCTTCGGTCACGTGCTCGAAGACCGCGTGAAGGTCTATGACCAGATCACGTACACATCTTTCCTCGTGCCGGGCCTGGTGATGATGAGCGTGTTGCAGAATGCGTTTGCAAACAGCTCGTCGTCGCTGATTCAGTCCAAGATCACGGGCAACCTCGTGTTTGTGCTGTTGCCGCCACTGTCGCATTGGGAGATGTACGGCGCGTACGTGCTCGCCGCCGTCGTGCGCGGGCTGTGCGTGGGCGCAGGGGTCTTCGCGGTGACGGTCACGTTCACACATCTGACGTTTGCCGCGCCGCTGTGGATCATCGGCTTCGCGTTCCTCGGGGCGGCGATTCTTGGCACGTTGGGCCTGATCGCGGGCATTTGGGCGGAGAAGTTCGACCAACTCGCGGCGTTCCAGAACTTCCTGATCATGCCGGCAACGTTCCTGGCGGGCGTGTTTTACTCGATTCACTCGCTGCCGCCGCTGTGGCAGGCTGTCTCGCACTTCAACCCGTTCTTCTACATGATCGACGGGTTCCGTTACGGCTTCTTCGGTGTGTCCGACGTTGCCCCGCAGACCAGCCTTGCCGTTGTGGGTGCGACTTTTCTGATACTCGCAACCGTAGCGCTGACTTTGCTGCGCCGTGGTTATAAATTGCGTCACTGAACTTCTCTAGGATCGGCCATGCTGCCTACCCCCGAACAAATCAAACAGTACATCGAAGCCGGTCTGGCTTGCGAGCACGTGGCCGTCGAAGGCGATGGCCAGCACTTCTACGCGACCATCGTGAGCGAGCAGTTCGACGGCAAGCGTCTCATCGCCCGCCATCAACTCGTGTACGCCGCGCTGGGTGATCGCATGAAGGCTGAAATTCACGCGCTGTCCATGAAGACCCTCACGCCTGCGGAGTATCAGGCGCAATGAGGATTACGCAAGAAAGCGCCGGCGTCGCCGGCAACGGCGAGACCGCCGCCGGCGAGCGCATGGCCGCAGACCACCTGGTGATCGAGGGCGGCGAGCGGCTGGCGGGAGAGATTACCGTCTCGGGCGCCAAGAACGCGGCCCTGCCGATCCTGTGTGCGTGCCTGCTGACGGCCGAGCCGCTGGTGCTCGGCAACGTCCCCGATCTGCACGACGTGCGCACCATGCTGACGCTGCTCGCGCGCATGGGCGTGAAAGTCGAGCGTCACGGCGAATCGGTGACGCTCGATGCATCGCAGATCACCGAGCCGGCGGCCCCCTATGAGCTCGTAAAGACCATGCGCGCGTCGATTCTCGTGCTCGGTCCCCTGCTGGCCCGTTGCGGCGAGGCGCGCGTGTCGCTGCCGGGCGGGTGTGCGATCGGGGCGCGACCTGTCGATCAGCACATCAAGGGCCTGCAGAAGATGGGCGCCGAAATCATGTTGACGCACGGCGACATCGTCGCCAAGGCGGTGCGCCTGCGCGGCGAGACGCTCGTGACCGACATGATCACTGTCACCGGCACCGAAAACCTGCTCATGGCGGCCACGCTGGCCGACGGCGTCACGGTGCTGGCCAACGCCGCACGCGAACCCGAAGTGACGGATCTGGCCGAGCTGCTCGTGAAGATGGGCGCGAAGATCGACGGCATCGGCACCGATCGTCTGGTCGTGACTGGCGTGCCGCGCCTGTCGGGCGCAACGCACGATGTCGTGCCCGACCGGATCGAAGCCGGCACGTTCCTGTGCGCGGCGGTGGCGACGCGTGGCGATATCACGCTGCATCGCGTTGTGCCGGGCACCCTCGACGCGGTGATCGAGAAGTTGCGCGAAACCGGCGCGAACGTGACGGCCGGCGCGGATTGGCTGCGCGTGACGATGGATCGGCGCGCGCGGGCGGTCAGTTTTCGAACGTCGGAATATCCGGCGTTCCCGACCGACATGCAGGCCCAGTTCATGGCGTTGAATTGCGTTGCGGAAGGGGCGTCGCAGGTCGTCGAAACGATCTTCGAGAACCGCTTCATGCATGTGCAGGAGTTGACGCGTCTGGGCGCGAACATCGGCATCGACGGCAACACGGCGCGGATTTCCGGCGTGAATCGACTGTCGGGTGCGCATGTGATGGCGACCGACTTGCGCGCTTCCGCCAGCCTGATCGTCGCGGGCCTGACGGCCGAGGGCCGCACGCTCGTCGACCGTATTCATCACCTCGATCGCGGCTATCATCGCATCGAGGCCAAGTTGTGCGCCGTGGGCGCGCAAATCCGGCGCGTCGAAGCGCGCCAGGGAGACATTGCATGAGTTCCGCCAAGCCCGCCCAGCCGCTCGCTCAACCGCTGACGCTGGCGCTCTCGAAAGGGCGTATCTTTACGGAGACGCTGCCGTTGCTGGCGGCCGCCGGTATCGAAGTCACGGAAGACCCCGAGACCTCCCGCAAGCTGATTCTGCCGACGACGGATCCGAACCTGCAGGTCATCATCGTGCGCGCGACCGACGTGCCGACCTACGTGCAATATGGTGCCGCCGACTTCGGCGTGGCCGGCAAGGACGTGCTCATCGAACACGGCGGCGGCGGTCTGTATCAGCCAATCGATTTGAACATTGCGCGTTGCCGCATGTCTGTTGCTGTACCGAAGGGCTTCGATTACGCAAATGCCGTACGTCAGGGAGCACGCTTGCGCGTGGCGACCAAGTACGTGCAGACGGCGCGCGAGCACTTCGCGGCCAAGGGCGTGCACGTCGACTTGATCAAGCTGTACGGCTCGATGGAACTGGGCCCGCTCGTGGGCCTGGCCGACGCGATTGTCGATCTGGTGAGCACCGGCGGCACGCTGCGGGCCAACAATCTGGTGGAAGTGGAAGAGATCATGGAGATCTCGTCCCGCCTCGTGATCAATCAGGCTGCACTCAAGTTGAAGCGCGAGTCGTTGCAGCCTATTCTGGATGCCTTCGAGCGGGCGTCCCGGCAAACAGCATGAAACTCGATATTCGCAAACTCGATTCCTCCGCCGAAGGCTTCGCGGCGCAGCTTCGCGATGTTCTGGCATTCGAGGCGAGCGAAGACGCCGCCATCGATCGTGCGGCGGCCGACATTCTCGCCGATGTGAAGGCGCGAGGCGATGCGGCCGTCATTGAATACACCAACAAGTTCGACCGCTTGAGCGCAACGGACATGACGGCGCTGGAGCTGCCCGCCGAAGCGCTGGCGGCTGCGCTCGAGAGCCTTGAGCCGAAGCGTCGTGCGGCGCTCGAGGCGGCGGCGGCCCGCGTGCGCGCCTATCACGAGAAGCAGCGCATCGAGTGCGGCAGTCATAGCTGGCAATACACCGAGCCGGACGGCACGATGCTGGGCCAGAAGGTCACGCCGCTCGATCGCGTGGGCATCTATGTGCCGGGCGGCAAGGCGGCTTATCCGTCGTCGGTGCTGATGAACGCCATTCCGGCGCGTGTGGCGGGGGTAAAAGAGATCGTCATGGTGGTGCCCACGCCGGACGGCGTGCAGAACCCGCTGGTGCTCGCCGCCGCGCAAATCGCCGGGGTGGACCGCGTGTTCACCATCGGTGGCGCACAGGCGGTCGCCGCGCTGGCCTATGGCACCGCAACGGTGCCGGCCGTCGACAAGATCGTCGGCCCGGGCAACGCGTTCGTGGCTGCCGCCAAGCGCCGCGTGTTCGGTACGGTCGGGATCGACATGATCGCAGGGCCGTCAGAGATTCTTGTCATTTGCGACGGCACGACCGATCCCGACTGGGTCGCCATGGATCTATTCTCGCAGGCGGAACACGATGAACTCGCGCAATCGATCTTGCTGTGCCCGGACGCCGCCTATCTCGCGCGCGTGCATGCCTCGCTGGAGCGCCAGATCGACGAGATGCCGCGCCGCGAGGTGATTGCCGCTTCGTTGCGAGGCCGTGGTGCGCTGATCAAGGTGCGCGACATGGCCGAAGCGTGCGAGATCGTCAACGTGATCGCGCCGGAGCACCTCGAAATCTCCACCGAAATCCCACAGCAGTGGTGCGACAAGATCCGCCACGCTGGGGCGATCTTCCTCGGCAAGTTCACGAGCGAGAGCCTGGGCGATTACTGCGCCGGTCCCAACCACGTGCTGCCGACGTCGCGCACGGCGCGGTTCTCGTCGCCGTTGGGCGTGTACGACTTCATCAAGCGTTCGAGCCTGATCGAAGTGAGCGAGGGCGGTGCCCGCATGCTTGGCGAGATCGCCGCTGAATTGGCTTACGGCGAAGGCCTGCAGGCGCACGCGCGCAGCGCCGAATACCGCCTGCATCACGAGTCCTGACATGCGCGACGACGCCCTGCGGCCCGCGTATTGTCCAACGACGTCGGCCACCGCTCGGCGTCGGCTCCGCGCCATCGCGCTGTCCCCGTGGTCATTGTCGTGGCCGCTGTCCGCCCGCCTCGCGCGCGCTGTGCGCGAAGTGGCTGTCGTGTGCGCCCTCGCGGCCGCGAGCACTCCCTCGGCCTACGCCGCCGGTCAGTATTGCCAGCACGCCACCTTCGAAGGCACGTCGGTCGAGCGTATGACCGTGTGCGTGAGCCGTCAGGCGTTCGACAACGATATCTACGTGTTGCGGCTCGGCGGCAAGACTGCGCTGCGCGGCACGGACGACGAAGTGGCCCACGGCGTATTCGGTCGCGTTGGCAACCGCCTGGTCGCCATGCGTTGCGAGGCGGACGCCGCTCACGCGCGCGTGAGTCCGGCGGTGGCGCAGGCGCTGTCCTGGCAGACCGGTGTGCGGTTGCAGCGCATTACCGATGCCCTCGGCAGCGTGGAAACCGGCCGGCGCTGCGTCGTCAAGATCGACGGCGCCGACGTCGGACGGCTGACATTCGCCTTCAACTGATCCTCTATCAATGATTCCGCGCGACGTCGCGCGATCCTCCTCTACTGCCATGTCCGTCGACTCAGTGATCCGCTCCGATGTGCTCGCCATGAGTTCCTACGCCGTCCCTGACGCCAGCGGTTTTCTCAAGCTCGACGCGATGGAGAACCCGTACGGCCTGCCGCCGGCGTTGCGCACTGCGCTGGGGCAGCGACTGGCCGACGTGGCGCTCAATCGTTACCCGGCGCCGCGCCCGCAGGCGTTGCTCGAGACGCTCGCCCGCACGATGGGTGTGCCGACCGGGGCCAAGTTGTTGCTGGGCAACGGCTCGGACGAGATCATCAGCATGATCGCAATGGCCACCGCTCGGCCGGATGCCACGGTGATTGCGCCCATGCCGGGCTTCGTCATGTACGAGATGTCGGCGCGCTTGGCGGGCATCGAGTTCGTCGGTGTGCCGCTGCGCGCCGATTTCTCGCTCGACATGCCAGCCATGCTGGGCGCTATTGCGTCGCATCCGGGCGCGGTGGTGTACCTGGCCTATCCGAACAATCCGACGGGTAATCTGTTCGCCGACGACGACATCGAGACGCTGGTGCGTGCCGCCAGCCGCGGCCTCGTGGTGATCGACGAGGCGTACCAGCCGTTTGCCGGGAAGACGTGGATGCCGCGTCTGTCGGAGTTCCCTCAACTGCTGGTCATGCGCACCGTTTCGAAGCTCGGGCTGGCGGGCATCCGGCTGGGCTATGTGGCGGGTAGCCCGCAATGGCTTGAGCAGATCGACAAGGTGCGCCCGCCCTATAACATCAACGTACTCACGCAAGCCTGCGCCGAATTCATGCTCGATCACCTCGGCGTGCTCGACGCGCAGGCGGCCGAATTGCGCGCCGAACGTACGCGGCTGGCTGCAGCCGTGGCGGCGCTGCCCGGGGTGAGCGTGTTCCCGAGCGACGCGAATTTCCTGCTCGTTCGCGTGCCGGATGCCGACAAAACCCACGCGGGTCTGCTCGCACACAAGGTGTTGATCAAAAACGTGGGTAAAATGCATGTATTGCTGGCCAATTGCCTGAGATTGACGGTCGGCACCCCCACGGAGAATGCGGCAATGGTGAAAGCCCTGGCCGCATCACTCTAACAAGCCATACGACGAGAACTCACCACCATGCGCATTGCGGAAGTCGTTCGCGATACCAGCGAAACGCAAATACGCGTCAAGATCGACCTGGACGGCACCGGCCGCAAGGCTCTCGATACCGGCGTGCCGTTCCTGGACCACATGCTCGACCAGATCGCGCGCCACGGCCTTATCGACATGGATGTCGAAGCCCGCGGCGATACCTTCATCGACGATCACCACACGGTGGAAGACGTCGGCATCACGCTGGGCATGGCGGTGGCCAAGGCGATCGGCGACCGTAAGGGTATCGTGCGCTACGGCCACAGCTATGTGCCGCTCGACGAAGCGCTGTCGCGCGTCGTGATCGATTTCTCGGGTCGTCCCGGTCTCGAATTCCATGTGCCGTTCACGCGGGCGCGTGTCGGCAATTTCGACGTCGACCTGACCATCGAGTTTTTCCGTGGCTTCGTCAATCATGCGGGCGTCACGCTGCATATCGACAATCTGCGCGGCATCAACGCCCACCACCAGTGCGAAACGGTGTTCAAGGCGTTCGGTCGCGCGCTGCGCATGGCGGTCGAGATCGATCCGCGCGCAGCGGGTGTCGTGCCGTCCACGAAGGGAAGCCTGTAACGCGAGACGGGTCGGCGCAGCCGGCCCGGTAGCCCGATAGCCCGCCGGCCTGCAAGGCCGGCGCCCCTGCGACGATTCATCGACCGGCCGGCCGCCGGCGCCGCGTGCCCCCTATGACGCTCGACGCCTTCAAGTTCTTCATCTCGCTGCTGGCCCTGATCAATCCGCTCGGGGCGATCCCGCTTTTCATCAGCTTGACGTCCACCCAGACGCGCGATGAGAAGCGCCGTACGATCAATGTCGCGGCGATTGCGGTCGCGCTGGTGGTCGCGGGCTCGGGGCTGTTCGGTGAAGCCATCATCCGCTTCTTCGGTATTTCGATCGCGTCGCTTGAAGTTGGCGGCGGCATCATCATGTTGCTCATGGCAGTGAACATGATCAACGCGCAGACCGGGAACACGCGCTCGACGGCCGAAGAGCGCGACGAAGCGGAGGAGCGGCCGAACATCGCCGTGGTGCCGCTCGCGATCCCGCTGCTCACTGGCCCGGGCACGATCAGTACCGTGATCATCTACTCCGGGCGTGCACACGGCTGGGCGCAGATCCTGATGCTCGTGGCGATCGGCGTGGGCCTGGGCGCGGTGTGCTGGGTGGCGCTGCGCGGCGCCGGGCGCCTTGAAGGCTGGCTCGGGCGCACGGGCATCAATATCGGCACGCGTCTGATGGGGTTGATCCTCTCGGCGCTGGCCGTGGAATTCATTATCGATGGTTTGAAAATACTGCTGCCGGGTTTGAGATGAATAAGATTGCGATTGTCGACTACGGAATGGGCAACCTGCGCTCGGTCTATCAGGCGCTGCGTGCCGCCGCGCCGGAGGCCGATGTGAGCATCAGCAGCGACGCCGCCGAGATTCGCGCCGCCGACCGCGTGGTGCTGCCGGGGCAGGGCGCGATGCGCGACTGCATGGGCTGCCTGAACGAGTCGGGCCTGCGCGATGCGGTCGTCGAGGCCGCCGCCACCAAGCCGATGTTCGGCGTGTGCGTGGGCGAGCAGATGCTGTTCGACATGTCGGACGAGGGCAACACGCCGGCGCTCGGCCTGCTGCCGGGCCGTGTGGTGCGCTTCGACCTCGAGGGCCAGTTGCAGGACGACGGCTCGCGCTTCAAGGTGCCGCAGATGGGCTGGAATCGCGTGCGCGAGACGCAGCCCCACCCAATCTGGGCCGGCGTGCCCGACGACAGCTATTTTTACTTCGTGCACAGCTATTACGTTGTGCCCGCAAGGCCCGAGTTGACCGTCGGCGAGACGGTCTACGGGGTGCCCTTTACGTGTGCGGTGGCCCAAGATAATATCTTTGCCACCCAGTTCCACCCGGAAAAGAGCGCTCAGGCCGGCCTTACCCTTTATCGCAATTTTGCGCAGTGGAAGCCCTGAACGTGACCCGTTTCGCGCGTTCGCGCCCGGATGTCTCTCGGAGCATGCCCTGCGTCACGGCTTATACTGTGTGTCATGTTGATGAATCCGATCCCGACGTGCCGATGCCCGGCAAGGCAGGGGTCGGTTTTATATTGTCCGCGTAATTTGCGAATTCCCTTTACCTCCCTCTAGCGACGTTTCACGATTGCCTATGCTGCTCATTCCGGCCATCGACCTTAAAGACGGTCAGTGTGTTCGCCTCAAACAAGGCGACATGGATCAAGCCACCGTATTCTCGGAGGACCCCGCGGCCATGGCTCGACATTGGGTCGAGCAAGGCGCGCGCCGCCTCCATCTGGTGGACTTGAACGGCGCATTCGTCGGCAAGCCGCGCAACGAAGCGGCCATTCGCGCCATCATTCAGGAAGTCGGGGCCGACATCCCCGTGCAACTGGGCGGCGGCATTCGCGACCTGGCCACCATCGAGCGCTATCTCGACGACGGTTTGTCGTACGTCATCATCGGGACGGCGGCGGTGAAGAATCCCGGTTTCCTCCGGGATGCATGCACCGCATTCGGCGGGCACATCATCGTCGGTCTCGACGCCAAGGACGGTAAGGTCGCCACCGACGGCTGGAGCAAGCTCACCGGCCACGAAGTCGTGGATCTGGCGCGCAAGTTCGAGGACTACGGCGTCGAATCGATCATCTACACCGATATCGGCCGCGACGGCATGCTCCAGGGCATCAATATCGACGCGACCGTGCGCCTCGCGCAGGCCGTGACGGTGCCGGTGATTGCCAGCGGCGGCCTGTCCAACCTGGGCGATATCGATGCGCTGTGCCAGGTTGAGCGGGAAGGCGTCGAAGGCGTCATCTGCGGCCGCGCAATCTACTCGGGCGACTTGAATTTCTCGGCGGCGCAAACGCGTGCGGACGAGCTTTCCGGAGGAGCGGCGTAAGCGAGATCACGGCTTCGGCCGCCTCGCCTGCCAACATCATGGCTCTCGCTAAACGCATCATCCCGTGTCTGGACGTGACGGCCGGCCGCGTGGTCAAGGGTGTCAATTTCGTTGAACTTCGCGACGCGGGCGACCCCGTCGAGATTGCCCGGCGCTATGACGAGCAGGGCGCCGACGAATTGACGTTCCTCGACATCACGGCGACCTCCGACGGGCGCGACCTCATTCTGCCGATCATCGAGGCGGTGGCCGCGCAAGTCTTCATTCCGCTGACCGTGGGCGGTGGCGTGCGCGAAGTGGCCGACGTGCGCCGCCTGCTCAACGCCGGTGCCGACAAGGTCAGCATGAACTCGTCGGCCGTGGCCAATCCGCAACTGGTGGCCGACGCGGCTGCCAAGTACGGCGCGCAGTGCATCGTCGTGGCGATCGATGCCAAGCGTGTCTCCGCCGACGGCGAAACGCCGCGCTGGGAAGTCTTCACGCACGGTGGCCGCAAGGCCACGGGCCTCGACGCCGTGGCCTGGGCCAAGCGGATCGAGGCCCTGGGCGCGGGCGAAATCCTGCTCACCAGCATGGACCGCGACGGCACCAAGAGCGGCTTCGACCTCGCGCTCACGCGCGCTGTGTCCGATGCCGTGAGCATCCCCGTGATCGCCTCGGGCGGCGTGGGATCGCTGGCCGATCTGGCCAATGGCGTGACCGAAGGCCATGCGGATGCCGTGCTCGCCGCGAGTATCTTCCACTACGGCGAGCACACGGTCGGTGAAGCAAAGCGCTTCATGGCCGACAAGGGCATTTCGGTGCGGCTCTGAACGGAATTCGACGGATCATGACGCAAGATTGGCTGGACAAGGTAGCTTGGGACGCGCAGGGCCTCGTGCCCGTGATCGCGCAGGAACTCGGCAGCAACGATGTGCTGATGTTCGCCTGGATGAATCGCGAGGCGCTCACGCGCACCGTCGAGACCGGCGAGGCCGTCTATTATTCGCGCTCGCGCAAGCGGCTGTGGCACAAGGGCGAGGAGTCGGGCCACGTGCAGAAGGTGCATGAGATTCGTCTCGATTGCGACGAAGACGTGGTGCTGATCAAGGTCGAGCAGATCGATGGCATTGCCTGCCACACCGGTCGCCATTCCTGTTTCTTCCAGAAGTTCGAGGGCAGCGCCGAGGATGGCCATTGGGCATCCGTCGAGCCCGTGCTCAAGGACCCGCACAAGATCTACAAGTGAGCGCCATGAACGATACGCTGGAGCGTGTGGCCGAGGTCATCGCCTCGCGCAAGGGAGCCGACCCCGACAAGTCGTACGTTGCCCGTCTGTTCCACAAGGGTGACGACGCCATCTGCAAGAAGATCGGCGAAGAAGCCACCGAAGTGGTGCTCGCGGCGAAGGATATTCGCATTGGCGGGGCCGACAACCTGCGCCAGAAGCTCGTCAACGAGACGGCCGACCTGTGGTTTCACTGCATGGTGCTGCTCGCGCATCACGACCTGAGTCCGAACGAGGTGCTCGCCGAACTGGCGCGCCGCGAAGGGTTGTCGGGGCTCGTCGAAAAGGCGCAGCGCGGCATCCGTGGCGAACACGCGGACTGATCTCCTTTGGCCTCGATGGCCATGATCGTCGATATGCCGCGCTGGCTCACGCGAGGAGACGCCTCATGAACGATCCGCAGCCCCCGGGCGCGACCGGATCGCCCGGCAGCCCGGGCAATCCTTACCTCACCACGCCCCCGAATGCGCCGAGCGATGAGCAGGAGCGTGCGTTGCGCAAGCTCACACACGTGCTTTATGCGCTCTATGCGTTGTTCTGGCTCACGGGCGGCGTGACCGCCATCGTGGCGATCATCATCAACTACATCAAGCGCGATGACGCCGCCGGCACGCTCTACGCCTCGCATTTCACGTGGCAGATCCGCACGTTCTGGTGGTCGGTGGTCTGGGGGGTACTCGGCGTGGCGCTTGCCATCGTGATGGTCGGCTTCGCGATTCTCTGGGTGCTGGGCATTTGGGCGCTGTATCGGATCGTCAAGGGCTGGCTCTACCTGAACGACAACAAGCCCATGTACGCCGCGCGCGCCTGATCGATTTCGAGCGGCACTTAGCTCCCTACGAGCATTCGAGAGGAAGACACACGCATGACGCACGACAACTGTATCTTCTGCAAGATTATTGCCGGGCAGATCCCGAGCGCGCAGGTTCATGCCGACGACGACGTCGTGGTGTTCAAAGACATCAATCCGGCGGCCGACCTGCACCTGCTCATGGTGCCGCGCAAGCACATCGCCACATTGCAGGACTGCGAGCCGGAAGATCAAGCGCTGCTGGGCAAGATGATGCTGCTCGCGCCGAAGCTGGCCGCCGAGCAAGGCTATCGTTTCGATGGCGATGCGTCGAACATCGACGGCAACGGGTTCCGCGTTGTGATGAACACCGGGCCGGGCGGCGGCCAAGAGGTTTATCATCTTCACATGCACATACTGGCCGGGCCGCGGCCGTGGAAGCGCATGTGAATGCCATCGGCGGCATGACACGACACTTTGCCGCGTAGTGTTGCCGGTTCGTGCAAGTGTGCCGCATCGACGACGGTTTCACGAAACATTTATTTCTACCCGGCGTCCGACCCGGTTACGATGCAGGAGGTGCCGCGCGATGTGCCACAATGGGGCACATTGCTGCGGGCACAGCGGCAAACATGGAGCGCTTGTTCGTGGCTGTCACGCCAGGGCAATCGTGCACGACAAGATCCCGTCGCGACGCGACAGGGGTGGGGAAACGCAAGGAGAGTGGTCATGGGTTCGTTGAGTATTTGGCACTGGCTGATCGTGCTGGTGATCGTGATGATGGTTTTCGGTACTAAGAAGCTGCGCAACATCGGCACCGATCTGGGAGGGGCCGTCAAGGGGTTCAAGGACGGCATGAAGGAGGGCGAAGGTGCCCCGGCCGCCAAGGATGACCCGGCGACTGCCAAGGAACTGCGCGACTCGACCACGATCGACGTGCAGGCCAAGGACACGAGCGATCGCAAGCAAGGCTAAGCCGGCGTCGACATGATCGATCTCGGTCTTTCCAAACTGATGTTGATCGGCGTTGTTGCGCTGGTCGTGATCGGGCCCGAGCGCTTGCCTAAAGTGGCGCGCACGGCGGGCGCGCTCTTTGGCCGCGCACAGCGCTATATCAACGATGTGAAGGCTGAGGTGAGCCGCGAGATGGAGCTCGACGAGTTGCGCAATATGCGCACGCAGTTCGAGGACGCGGCCCGCAGCGCCCAGAACACCATTCAGAAGCAACTGCACGAGCAGGAGGCGTCGCTCAACGACGCTTGGGCGAGTGCCACGGGCACGTCGTCCGGCGAGATCGCCGGCGGCGGTACGGATGCGGCGACCGGGTATTCCGACAGCTACCTCTCCGAACCCGTCGTGACGTCCGGTATCCGCGCGTCGACCAAGCGCCGCAACTGGCGCGTACGCCGGACTGCTACGCCGATCTGGTTCAAGCAGGCCAGCGCCACGCGCACGCAGGTGCAGTCGGGGGCGGCGCGTGTGGCGCGTCATACACCGGCCAAGCTGCGCCGGCCCGTCAAGTTCTTCTGAGGCGCTTGCGCACCGAACTTCCCGCCATCTGGCACTGTGCCGGCTTCATTCCTGGATAAGTCGACGTGAGCGACGACAAGCAAATCCCCGACGGGGGCTCCGAAGAGACCTTCATCTCGCATCTGATCGAGCTGCGCAATCGCATCATTCGCGCGGGCGCGGCGGTGATCGTGGCATTCCTCTCGCTGGTCTACTGGGCACCGGACATCTTCCGCCTGCTCTCTCGCCCACTGATGCAAGCGCTGCCCGCAGGCGGCAAGATGATCGTCACGGATATTACCGGCTCGTTCTTCGTGCCGATGAAGGTCACGATGATGGTGGCGTTCGTCATCGCGCTACCCGTGGTGCTTTACCAGGCCTGGGCGTTCGTGGCACCAGGGTTGTATCAGCACGAGAAGAAGCTGGTGATGCCGTTGGTCGTGAGCAGCTATACGCTGTTCCTGCTTGGCATGTCGTTCGCCTATTTCCTGGTGTTCCCGACCGTGTTCCACTTCATGGCGCATTACAACGCGCCATTGGGTGCGGAGATGAACACCGATATCGACAACTACCTGAGTTTTGTTCTCACGATGTTCCTATGCTTCGGAGTGACCTTCGAAGTGCCTGTGGTCGTCGTGGTGCTCGCGCGCATGGGCGTGGTGAGCATCGAGAAGCTCAAGCAGATTCGGCCGTACGTGGTGGTGGGTGCCTTTGTGCTGGCCGCCGTCGTGACGCCACCCGACATGCTCTCGCAACTGATGTTGGCGATCCCGCTCTGTATCCTTTACGAGTTGGGCCTGATCGCGGCGCGGCTGTTCGTCAAACAGGGCCAGCGGCAAGACGAAGGCAGCGAGGGGAACGGCGAGGCGACGCCGTAACCTTGGCATGACTTGCCGCGGCACCATCGGCTCGCGACATCGATAATGCAGATACAGGAAAGCACGGGTCTCATGGCCCGTGCTTTTTTGTGGGCGATTGCGGCAGGCGAGGGCCGAAGATGCACGAGGGCAGGCGTGACAATGGGCGAGGCTCGTCGCGGCGATGCAAATGAAAACGGCCGCGCCCAAGCGCAGCCGTTGTGTCCTTCCGGGCCGTCCGACGCGGTCCGGCACCCTCCCTCAGTCGGCGCTGTTCCCGTCCGTGCCATCGCCGCCGTCGGTGCCGTCCCCACCGTCCTGCGCCGGCCGCTTGGGCGGCGGCGGGCGCTTGCCGATCGTCACGGTAAGATCCATCGCTTTCTTCTTGCGCGTGACGTTCAGCTTCGCCTGCGTGCCCGGCTTGATCTGGGCGATAACGTTGAGCAGTTCGGTGGTGTCGCGAATCGATGCGTCGTTCACCTTTGTCAGGATGTCGCCCGGCTGGACGCCGGCCTTGTCGGCGGGGCCACCCTGCACGACGCCGGCGATGATGACGCCCGAATCCTGCTGCAGGCCAAACGACTCGGCGATATCCGAGGTGATGTCCTGCGGCTCGACCCCGACCCAGCCGCGCGTGACCGAACCGGTGGTGATGATGCTCTCGAGCACCGAGCGCGCCGTCGACACGGGAATCGCGAAGCCGATGCCCATGTTGCCGCCGCTACGCGAGTAGATCGCCGTGTTGATGCCGAGCAGGTTGCCGTTGACGTCGACCAGCGCGCCGCCCGAATTGCCGGGGTTGATGGCGGCGTCCGTCTGGATGAAGTTCTCGAACGTGCTGATATCGAGGTGATTGCGCCCCAGCGCGCTGATGATTCCCATCGTAACCGTCTGGCCGACGCCGAACGGGTTGCCGATGGCGAGGACCACGTCACCCACGCGCACCTGTTCCATGCGGCCCAGCGTGATGGCGGGGAGGTTGTCGAGCGTGATCTTGAGCACCGCGAGGTCGGTTTCGGGGTCGCTGCCGACCAGCTTGGCGCGCGCCTTGCGGCCGTCGGCAAGGGCGACTTCGATCTCGTCGGCCCCGTCCACCACGTGATGATTCGTGAGAATATAGCCTTCGCTGCTCACAATCACGCCCGAGCCGAGGCTCGAGACCGGGTCTTGCCGCATTGTGCCGCCGCCGTCGCCAAAGAAATACCGGAACAACGGGTCATCGAGGCGCGGATCGCGATTCTGCTTTTGTTCCTTGCTGGAAAAAATGCTGACGACCGCAGGCATCGCCTTTTGCGCGCCATCGGCGTACGAGCCGGTCGACGGCTTTTCGGACAGACTCGGCGCGACTTCCTGCAGGGCGATGATGGGATTGGCCAGTTGCTTGCCGAACGAACCCTGGCGTTGCAGCCACTGAGGCTTGAGGGTGGCGACGATGAAGAGCAACGCAAGCAGCACGGTGACCGCTTGCGCGAACAGTAGCCAGAAGCGTCTGAGCATGAAAGAGCGAGACCTTATATGAATCGTGTTGAACTCGAATTGTATCTGAACGATACCCTGCAAATCGCGCAATTTCGCGATTACTGCCCGAATGGCCTACAGGTCGAAGGGCGCGGCGAGATTCAGAAAATCGCCAGCGGCGTGACCGCCAGCCTGGCTTTTCTCGAAGCCGCCCGCGATTGGGGCGCCGATGCCATCCTCGTTCACCATGGTTACTTCTGGAAGAGCGAAGATGCCCGAATTACCGGGATGAAGCGACGTCGTTTGGGGGTGTTGATCGGTCACGACATCAATCTGTTCGCCTACCACCTGCCCCTCGACGCCCATCCCGAGCTGGGCAACAACGCGCAACTCGGCAAGTTGCTGGGTTTCACCGACGACGGCGGCCGTTTTGGCCCGGATCAGCTTGGATGGCTTGGCGCACCCGCCGCGCCGACGACATTGGCGGCGCTTGCGGCGCACGTTGAAGCAAGGCTGGGGCGCGCGCCGCTGTTGTTGGGGGACCCGAATCGCGAGGTGCGCCGTGTGGCGTGGTGCACCGGCGGAGCGCAGGGCTTCTTCGAGGCTGCCATCGGGGCGGGTGCGGATGTGTACATCAGCGGCGAAGTCTCCGAGCCTACCCAGCATCTCGCGCTCGAGAGCGGCGTGGGTTATCTGGCGGCGGGCCATCATGCGACCGAGCGTGGCGGCGCGAAGGCCATTGGCGAGCATGTCGCAGCCCGGTTCGGGCTCACGCATCGATTCTTCGATATGCCGAACCCGGCTTGACCTGAGGCGCCTTCGGGGGCGGCACGAGGCCGCCCTGCACAGCTTTACCCGTTCTGCTTCTTGAGGCTGTCGCGGATTTCGCGCAGCAGAACGATGTCTTCCGGCGTGGGTGCGGGGGCTGCCGGGGCTTCCGCCTCCGGACGCTTGAGCCGGTTGATCTGCTTGACCATCATGAAAATGATCACGGCCAGGATCAGGAAGTTCAGGGCGACGGTGATGAAGTTGCCGTAACCGAAGACGGCCACGCCGGCTTTGGTCAGATCGGCGTAGGACGCCGGGTTGCCCTTGAAGTCGGGCGGGATGGTGCCCAGCAGAATGAACTTGCTCGAGAAATCTAGGCCACCGAAGATTGCACCGACGATCGGCATGATCAGGTCTTTGACGACCGAATCGACGATCTTGCCGAAGGCCCCGCCGATGATCACGCCGACGGCCAGATCGATCACATTGCCCTTGACGGCAAATTCCTTGAATTCCGACATGAAGCTCATGCCATTTCTCCCTGTTATGTTGCGTGACCCGGAGGAGCATCGCGCTACACCGGCACTCATGAACTGGCATTGATTGACCGGTAATTCCATGCGGGCCGCACATCTGCGGCGGGGGTCGCGTCACATAATGTCACGCGAATGCCACAGGCCGCGCACGATGTCACCGGGACGAGACAGGGAAAATGATGACTAAATGTCGTGCACGCGTCAACGAAAGCGGCGATCATGACGGTTCTCGTGCAGCATCCCAGAAGCGAAACCCCGGGTGAGCGCTAGCCACCCGCAGGGTACGTTAATCCTTTGAAAATACGCGAAAACCACTAGGAGGCTGGGGCGTTTTGCCGTTGTTTCAGGCATTCACGCTCGCGTATGATTTAAGGTTGACGGAAATACCAATTCAACCGTGTGGGGCTTGTGATGAGTGACAATCAAGAAAAGGCCGTCGACAGTAGCCGTCGGAATCTGTTGATTGCAACGTCCGTAGCGGGAGGCGTGGGCGGCGTTGCAACGTTGGTTCCCTTTGTCAGTTCGCTCGAACCCTCGGAGCGCGCCAAGGCAGGCGGGGCGCCCGTCGAGGCAGACATCAGCAATCTCAAGCCGGGCGAGAAGATGACCGTGTCCTGGCGCGGCTTGCCCGTGTGGATCGTGCGTCGCACGCCTGACGAGATGGCTTCGCTGTCCAAAGTGACGGCGGAACTGGCCGATCCGGACTCCAAGGAAACGTTTTCCTACCCGATGCCCGACTATTGCAAGAACGCGTTCCGCGCGCGTGTCGAGCACAAAGACCTGCTCGTGGTCGTCGGCATTTGTACTCACCTCGGTTGCATTCCTTCCGGCCCTTACCAGGCGAACGCCAACGCCGCGCTGGGCCCCGATCCGGGCTTCCTGTGCCCGTGCCACGGGTCGACCTACGATATGTCTGGCCGTGTGTTCAAGAACAAGCCGGCGCCAAAGAATCTCGACGTTCCCCGGTTCATGTTCGTGAACGATACCAAGCTCATGATCGGTAAAGACGAAAAAGGAGAAGCGTAATCATGGCCGCCGACAAACAGGTCGACACGACGGGCTTGCTGGGCTGGATCGATCGCCGGTTTCCGCTCAGCCAGCTCTGGAGGGAGCACGCGTCCGAGTATTACGCGCCCAAGAATTTCAACTTCTGGTATTTCTTCGGATCGCTGGCCATGCTGGTGCTGGTGATTCAGATCCTCACAGGTATTTTCCTGGTGATGAACTACAAGCCCGACGCCAATCTCGCGTTCGCGTCGGTCGAGTACATCATGCGCGAAGTGCCGTGGGGCTGGCTCATTCGCTATATGCACTCGACGGGCGCATCGATGTTCTTCGTCGTGGTGTATCTGCACATGTTCCGTGGGCTGTTGTACGGTTCCTACCGCAAGCCGCGTGAGCTGGTGTGGGTGTTCGGGTGCTTGATCTTTCTGTGCCTGATGGCTGAAGCGTTCATGGGCTATCTGCTGCCGTGGGGGCAGATGTCGTACTGGGGCGCGCAGGTGATCGTGAATCTGTTCTCGGCGATTCCGTTCATCGGTCCGGACCTGTCGCTGTGGATTCGCGGCGACTACGTGGTGTCGGATGCCACGCTCAACCGCTTCTTTGCGTTCCACGTGATCGCCGTTCCGCTGGTGCTCATCGGGTTGATCGTCGCGCACATCATCGCGCTGCATGAAGTCGGGTCCAACAACCCTGACGGCATCGAGATCAAGGACAAAAAGGACGCCAACGGCCGGCCGCTCGATGGCATTCCGTTCCATCCGTACTACACGGTGCACGACATCATGGGGGTGGGCGTGTTCCTGATGGTGTTCTCGGCGATTGTGTTCTTTGCGCCGACGATGGGCGGTTACTTCCTGGAAGCGAACAACTTCATTCCGTCCGACTCGCTCAAAACGCCGCCGCACATTGCGCCGGTGTGGTATTTCACGCCGTTCTACTCGATGCTGCGAGCCACGACCGACGACTTCAAGCATTTGCTGATGGGGCTGGCGGTGATCGTCACGGCGATCTGGTGGGTCAAGGGCAAAGCGGCCGCGACCACGAAGGTGGCGGCGTCTGGCGGTGTCGTGTTGCTGCTGCTGGCGATGTATCTGACCGAGGCCAAGTTCTGGGGCGTGGTGGTGATGGGCGGCGCGGTGGTCACGCTGTTCTTCCTGCCTTGGCTGGACCATAGCCCGGTGAAGTCGATTCGTTACCGTCCGGGATTCCACAAAGTGTTGTTGGGTATTCTCGTCGTCGTTTTTGCGGTGCTGGGGTATCTGGGCATTCAGGAACCGACGCCCATGAAGACCGCGATTTCGCAGGTCGGCGCGCTGTATTACTTCGGATTCTTCTGGCTGATGCCGCTCTGGAGCAAACGCGGCACGTTCAAGCCGGTGCCGGATCGCGTGACCTTCGCGGCGCATTGAGCGCACGCCAACGACGACTAGGAATATCACGATGAGAAAACTGTTGCTTGTCCTGGCGCTCCTGAGTGGTTTCGCGACGCCGGTCTTGGCTGAAGAAAGCATGGCGCTGGATACGGCGCCCAATCGGATCGACGACCTGGCCTCGCTGCAGCGGGGCGCGAAGCTGTTCGTGAACTACTGTCTGAATTGCCATTCGGCGGCGTCGATGCGGTATTCGCGCCTGAAGGATCTGGGATTGTCGGACGCAGAGATCAAGAACAATCTGCTTTTCGCGACGGACAAGATTGGCGACACGATGACTGTGGCCATGCGTGCGGCGGACGCCAAGGAGTGGTTTGGTGCAACGCCGCCGGATCTGTCGGTCGAGGCCCGGGCGCGGGGGACGGACTGGCTTTATACCTACTTGCGTACGTTCTATCGAGACGATGCGCGGCCGACGGGGTGGAACAACCTTGTGTTCCCGAATGTGGGCATGCCGAACCCGTTTTGGCAGATGCAGGGACAGCGGGGATTGAAGCATGGGGAGGGGGCGGAGCATGGTCCGGCCCAGTTCGTGCAGATCACGCAGGGGACGATGAAACCGGTGGAATTCGATGCTGCAGTGGCTGATCTGGTATCTTATCTGGATTGGATGTCGGAACCGGCGCAACGCACACGCCGGCAGTTGGGTGTCTGGGTTTTGTTGTTCTTGGGACTCTTTACGGTCCTTGCCTGGCGCCTGAATGCGGCCTATTGGAAGGACGTGAAGTAAAATAACGTCTGTACGACGGGGCCAGGGTTTGGGGAGCGTCGATTTCCCGCCCCGGCCCCGTTGGTTTTTAAGGAAGACGCGCTATGATGGTTTTGTACTCGGGCACTACGTGCCCCTTCTCCCAGCGTTGCCGGCTGGTTCTGTTCGAAAAAGGCATGGATTTCGAAATCCGTGACGTCGACCTGTTCAACAAGCCGGAAGACATTGCGGTGATGAATCCGTACGGTCAGGTGCCGATTCTTGTTGAACGCGACTTGATTCTGTACGAATCGAACATCATCAATGAGTACATTGACGAACGATTCCCGCATCCGCAGTTGATGCCGGCCGATCCGGTGCAGCGTGCGCGTGCGCGTTTGTTCCTGTTCAATTTCGAGAAAGAGCTGTTCGTGCATGTGAGCGCGCTCGAGAACGAGAAGGGCAAGGCGGCGGAGAAGACGCATGAGAAGGCGCGTGCGTCGATTCGCGATCGTTTGACGCAGCTTGCGCCGATCTTCGTGAAGAACAAGTACATGTTGGGCGAGGAGTTCTCGATGCTCGACGTGGCGATTGCGCCGTTGTTGTGGCGTCTGGATCACTATGGCATCGAGTTGTCGAAGAATGCCGCGCCGTTGATGAAGTATGCCGAGCGGATTTTCAGCCGTCCGGCCTACATTGAAGCGCTGACGCCGTCCGAAAAGGTCATGCGTCGCTGATGCGTTGATTGAACCGCTGGCGAGGCTGGCCTGCCGAGTGCGGTGGGCGGGTTTCGCGGCGGGATAAGTTGGTCATATGCCTGAAACGTCTACCAAGCCTTACCTTTTGCGCGCGCTTTACGAGTGGTGTACTGACAACGGGTACACACCGTATTTGGCCGTGCATGTCGATGCCAGGACGCGAGTACCGCGCGAGTTTGTGAAAGATGGCGAGATCGTGCTGAACATCAGCTTCGATGCCACGAGCGGATTGCAGATGGGTAACGACTGGATTGAATTCAGCGCCCGTTTCGGCGGCATTTCACAGAAAGTGGAAGTGCAGGTGCCGAACGTGCTGGCGATATATGCTCGCGAGAATGGCCAGGGGATGGCGTTCCCGGTCGACAAGCAGGCGTCTGCGGAAGAGGGCGCCGAGTTGGAAGCGGTGCCGTCGGTGCAGGCCTCGAGCGACGACGATTCGGATCCGACGCGCCCGGGCGGCAATGGCGCGGCGGGTGGCAACGCTGGACGGGCTCGCCTGAAGGTGGTGAAGTAGTTCGCGAGGGCGGGAGAGCGGGGCGGGCGCTTTGCGCGCATTACCTCAATCGCTCGCGTCCACGAACAATTTTGCCCTGACAGGGAGTCGTCAGTGACCGATGAATCGGTTACAATACACGACTTCGCCGGCTTAGCTCATCTGGTAGAGCAGTTGATTTGTAATCATCAGGTGGCGGGTTCGAGTCCTGCAGCCGGCACCAAATAAAACAAGGGGTTACGAGAGAAATCTTGTAACCCCTTGTTCATTTTTGATCTCCATGTAACCGCGGTGTAACCGATTTCGATACCTGCGGATCAACATGTTTCCATCTTGGGCATAGTGTCAAAGGCTCGCAAGTGCGCCTACGCGCCGGCGTTGCTCCTTGATCGGTGAAGGAATGTAGTCCCCGCGATCGTTGACCAAATGGTTCACGAGGTATTCGTGATTGCTGTCGGTGCCTCCCACCTGCGTCACTTCGGACGTGGCACGATAAAATCGACCCCGAGATTGTTGAGCAAGCGGGCTTGATAGTTCGCCATGACTCCCGAGGAGCGAGCAGTGACAAACAAAAAGACGCCGCAGGAACTGATTGAATTCAGCGTGCAACTGCATGCGCAACTCCGTTGCTATCTGGACATGCCGGCGTGGACGCCAGTGATGGGTGCCATGCTTTTGGCTGGACTCCGACCGAACGTCGGCTGCACCGAGATCCCGACTGACGGTTGGATGGGATTGGAAGGGATTGAGCTTGATCGCGGGACGAACGGTCGTTTCATCGAGGCGCGTCGAATCTTGCGGGAATGGAGTGATTGGTGCGAGGAGGAGGGACAAGCACCCGAGACGCTACCTCCAATCGAATTCATTGCTTGGTGTGTCGATTACGAGATCAAGGAACGATTCGCGGTGTTCAGTTCGTTCCCTTGGATCGACGCCTTCAAAGGTGCAGTGGGCTATCCGAGTGAGAGCGTCCATGTGCCATTCGAAGTTGCCCTGTACGCAGCGAAAACGGCGCAGCCTCTCAATGAGATCCTTAGCCGGCTCGACGCCATGGACTGTCGTGCACTCGACGCGTGCCGATCGACATCGGCCTCCTCTGCTCCAATTACTGCAGTCCTTTCTATTTCTCCCCCCAATCCGCTTCGCCAGTTTCTAACAACAGATGAATTTGCAGCTGCGCTCGGCATTGCACCTCAGACCATTCGCAAAGGCTACTCAACTGATGGGCACTACTGCAATGTGAGACCGACAAAGCTACCTAACCGTAGGCTCGCGTGGCCGACTGACTCCGTGGAGAGTATCTTGAAGGCGTCGAGATGAGTAGAGTCACTGGGGGACTAGGAAGTACTCCTTGCTTTTCCCTCCAGCTATCTGCTCCTTGAGCCATTTGGGTGCCGGGCCTCGCCCGCTCCACTCGTCGCCGGTTTCATGGTTTCGGTATTTCACGCTAGGGCTCGTTTTTGCCTGTTTTGCTGGCGCTGGTCCGCTCAATCGGAGGCCGAGATCAGTAGCAGTAATACTGTATTTGGCAATTTCCACTTTCATACTCGAGATGGCTGCAGCCTTCTCTTCCTGAAACAATGCTTCTGCCTCCCGCTCTAGCTCGGCAATCTGAGCCCGGAGAGCCTCGTATGATGATTTTTGCATTTGCGTTTTCGTCGCGGTAAGAGATGTGATGGTCGCACATGACTGTGCATGTCGCCATAGATGAAAATCGAAAGTTGTCCTCAAAAGACGCTCAGTATCCCAACAGAGAATTCGAATGTCCGATACGTCCCGGAACATATCCTGCTCGAATCACGAGAACGTACCTCAATCTAGCGATGCGTATCAGTTGCCCCGCGGGCAAGTAACATTCCCCATCAGCGCATTCCCGGACGTAATTCGACAAGCGGTAATTGACGTTGATGCAACCCTTGGCGGTGGCGTAGAGCTCGGTGCGGCTGCCGCCCTTGGTGTGGTGTCTGTAGTTTGCCAAGAGTTCATCAACGTGCTGCGGCCAAAGCTGGAGCCAAGCTCGTGCTCACTCTTTCTGGTCACGATTGCAGGAACGGGAGCCGGAAAGTCGGAGATTCAGCGCCGATTCATGCGATCTCTCGAAACATTCGAGCGTGAAGAGGAGCAGCGGGCGAATGCTGCATCCGACGAGCACGCAAGTCTTACGCGTGTCGACCGTCTTCGCCGACTAGATGAATTGCGCGTTCAGCGCGGCGAAGTTCTGGTGGAATTTGACGATCTATGTACGAAGGATGACGCCCTCAAAAAGGAGGCGAGTAAGCGGTATCACGACGTCCGTGTGAGGCCTCCTAAAGGGGGAGCAAAAGACGACGCGATCAAAGCACGTCAAGAGCGACAGCGTGAGTGGCAAGTTGCGACGGGGCGGGCCAGAGGGGAGCGGGACGACATTAGGCTACGCCTAAATTCGCTTCGAGACTCGATCGTCGAGATCGAACAGAAAATTCGATCAACGATGGGGCCGAATGCTCGTCGATTGGTCTATGAGCGCGGGTCTTTCGCGGGTTTCCGAAACGGACTCCAGGACAAGTGTCGCAGCGCAGGGATTATCTCTGCAGAAGCTGGCGGAATACTCAATAGCCCTATGCTTGCTCGCAATATGGGGGCTTGGAATGATCTGTGGGGATGCGAGTTTTATCGTGAGACATATGACAAGAGAGAATACGTTATCGATGCGCCTCGCCTAACGCTGGCACTCATGTTGCAACCCAAACAGTTCGAGTCGTTCGTAGATCACTACGGGGAGTCCGCTCTCGACAATGGATTTTTCTCTCGGATACTTGTTTCACGAGTTCCGCCGCAGCAACCTCGACTCGCGGGTGGGGAGGATGATAGCTCCGACGGTGCGCTCGAAAGTCTATCTCGCTTTCACAAGCGAGTCGGCGAAATCCTAGAGCAAGATTTCCCTTGGATTGAGAAGCGAGCCACTTTGCGGATGACGAAGGCGGCTCGTCAATATTGGGAGAGTTACTACAATACTCTGGTAACTGCTCAAAGAAATCGATTGTTCGATGAGAAAATGGGAGGCTTCGTACTGAAACTCCCCGAACAGGCGGCTCGCATAGCCGCATTATTTCACTACTTTTCCTGCTATCCAATTGCCGAGAAAAAACGGGCCCAATATCACGATGAAGATCTGTGCGCAGCCAGTCGCGAGATTCCACTCGATACCATGAGAGCAGCAACTCGACTCTGTGATTGGTACATGGCTGAATTTCAAAAAAATGTGCTCACTGATCGAGTGGAGCCCAGCTTTTCGTCGTGGGGTTATTCAACGCAGGTCAGAAGTAACGCGGATCGCATCCTGGGCACGATCCGTCGTCATTATCGGAAATATGAGTCGAAGCAGCAGCGTTCGTGTATTCGACTGATGTATCGCGACATACAACACGCTAATCGAACTATAAAGAGTAAGGCAGATATCCTGGCGGCCTTGCACTACCTGGCCGGTGAGCATTGTGTGCATCTTGGGTACGGAAAGAATGGCGGGGTCTTCATTTGCTATAACCCGAATCAGCAATACCCTTGCATGAACTGTCATTCTCAACGCCAATCTGTGACATTGAATTACGGAGTACAGCAGACGAGGGCGATGCAGATGATTTTTTCGCCAATGAGTTTGCCAAACTCGACTGAAAGTTCGCAGACTGAGCCTCAATCCGATCAGAGTGAGAATGTGTTTGGAGTAGCAGTTGGCTCAGGGCAAGATGATGCCTCGGAAACTGAGGAGTTTGTCTGTGGCCTTTATCCTGAGGGAAGTTCGCTGTTTGATGCAGTCAAAATGCAATTTCCCACACTCTTTGAGTCAAATGATGCGATGCGAGCATCAGAAGCAGGAGGTTCGCCTGATGAAGATGTTGATGGTGAGTAATCGCCGCGACCTGTCCGGGAATCTGGCATCAGCAGGTTCAAATTTACTACTGTAGTTGATGTAGCAGTGTAGAAATGATGCGAAATCACAATGAAATTTTCTTCTGATAGTGCGATTGAACTGATATTTTTAATGTTAAATCAATGGTTTATGTTGCTGGTGAGCAATGTTTTGCTTTGCTACCAATGATCCCCGACTCTGAGGCGGCTGCGAAGAGGTGCTATAGGTCCCCTCCCTCGCGATTTGATCGATGCTGCATGGTTACCCGCCTCTCATGACCGCAACGAATGCGTGGTGAGTCTGGAGTTATCAAATGGCGTACTCGGCTGGGTTACCCTTCGAGCATCGCTTGGGGGCTGGCGATTTGCGTCGGAGTCGATCGCTACCCGGGCGTCGCGACTAGCAGCAAGTGAATGCTCGCCTGCGATGGCTATGCAAGCTGCCATATGTGCGGAATCAGGTTTGGTTCTGTCGGGACAATGCTGTAATCCCGTAAGAACAGGAAACCCTAGTGTTTCCTTGGATTATGATCAACGAATGCCAGACGATACTGGGCATTTGCCTCCCCGTGCTTCTCTGTCTCCTATATTAAGATTGTCTTCAGTATTTCCTAGTAGCATTCCTCATCAATCTCTGCCCTGCAGACTCCCTCTCATCCCTAGCGATAGTGCATTGCAATCGTATTCCTATCGACCATGAGTAGGCAGACTGCTCGGTAATGCCCCCGGAAATCCAGCGTCAGGAGAAGTAGAATTTTCTCATTAAGAGGGAGTTCTGCAGATGAAGAAGTCGAGATTCACGGACAGCCAGATACTGGAGGCGCTCAAGCGTGCGGAGGCGGGACTGGCGGCACCGGAGCTGTGCCGGGAGCTGGGCATCAGTTCGGCGACGTTTTATAAATGGCGCTCGAAGTACGGCGGCATGGACGCGTCGATGATGTCGCGCATGAAGGAGCTGGAGGCGGAGAATGCCCGGCTTCGCAAGATGTACATCGAGGAGAAGCTCAAGGCTGAGATTGCCTCGGAGGCCTTGCAAAAAAAGTTCTGAAGCCATCTCGTCGGCGCGAGATGGCGAAGCGGCTTGTACAACAGCGCCGCGTGTCGATTCGTGTGGCGTGCGCGGTGTTCGGCATCAGCGAGTCGTGCTACCGGTACGAAGCGAAGTTGAACACGGAGAACGAAGAGATTGCCGACTGGCTGGTGCGTATCACGGGCTGTCATCGCAACTGGGGCTTTCTGCTGTGCTACTTCTACCTGCGTAACGTGAAGGGATTCGGCTGGAACCACAAGCGCATCTACCGGATTTACCGCGAGCTGGAACTGAACCTGCGTATCAAGCCGAAGAAGCGCCTGGTGCGGGAGACACCACAGCCGCTGTCGGTACCGAAGGCCATCAATGAAGTGTGGTCGATGGACTTCATGCATGACCAGTTGGTTGACGGGCGCAGTATCCGGACGCTGAACGTGATTGATGATTTCAACCGCGAGGCGCTGGGCATCGAGGTGGATTTCTCGTTGCCATCCGAGCGGGTAATTCGCACGCTGAAGCAGCATATGGAATGGCGAGGCAAGCCGAAGGTCATCCGGTGCGACAACGGCCCGGAATATTTGAGTGCGGCCATCGTGACATGGACGCAGAAGCAAGGCATCCGGCTGGAGTACATCGAGCCCGGCAAGCCGCAGCAGAACGCGTATATCGAACGGTTCAACCGGACTGCGCGATACGAATGGCTGTCGCAGTACCTGTGGGAAGACCTGGAGCAGGTTCGCGAAGCGGCGGCCGACTGGATGTGGATTTACAATCACGAGCGCCCAAATATGGCATTGGGCGGTTTTACCCCGAAGCAGCGGCTGGCCATGGCCGCTTAGTTTCTACTTCTGCCGACTGTGGAAAACGGGGGCATTACCGCTCTGCCTACTGTCCCAGTATTCAATTGGCATCTGTCCGTACCATCAAGTCACTGGCCTCACCCAGCCGCACAGCGCGTAGCCCCGATAGCCACGAGGAAGAGTCGTCCTCTTCTGATTGCTGATAAAAATTTATCTGGTTCATCTATCGAATGTCCTAACACGGAGATTCGAGATGTTGCAGAATACAACCCCCTTCAATCAGTCCGACCCCATTCCCTTCGCGCAATGGGATGACCAGCAGGTAACATTTCCATCGCGATTCTGGGAGGTCGGTGAGTACGCCAGCCTACTGAATGACCTTGATAGCTTTCTCGACAGCGTATTGCATACCACGCAAGTCCCGTTCGATATCCGTATCCAATGGGAGCGGGAGGTTGTCGTGCGCAACCCTATCGGTGTCTCCGGCTATAGAAGTCTTGTTGGATTTCTTCCGCTATGTGCGCGATGGATGGATCTGTACTGGCGAAGCTATCACTACAGCCCTGAGCTCCAACTGTTCTTTGATTGCTTCCAACAGCACCCGTTTGCCAGCGTATTCGCCAATGGAGTTATTAGTGCGCAATACGATTATGTGTACGTAAGGAAGCTCTATAACGACTTCGTGGGTTACCTGCGTACGGAAGCGAAACATCGAGACGTGAGAAAGAGCTTGCTCGATAGGAATCGCAACCTATTCGACCAGGGGCGGTCAATTCGGAGCTATGTAGAGATGCTTCAATGCCGATATAGCCTTCTTATCCCTATTCGAGTCGACTTTAGCTACGCAGACTTCGCCATGAGCGAGGAAGATGCCAGGGTACGTGCTGAATGGGCCGTGATGAACGGTGCTTGGCCGCAAGTGATGTCAAGCGTACCAATCGGATACGGACGGCCAGAGACCGCAGCTCGCTTCGATTCTGCTATTGCAATGGCAGACCGGGACCGGTTTTTCGATAACCGGCGTGGTGCGGATAGCGACCTATTCGAACATATGGTCGGCTATATCTCCAAAATGGAGCAAGGTGGGCGATATCGAGCCAATCATTTTCACTGCGTATTCTTCTTTGACGCGACTCGTGTAACGCAAGCCCAGTTGGAGAGCTTCAAATACCGTATTGCGGATCGTTGGCGGAACGTCACTCGGGGGCATGGGCTGATGTACGACTGCCACGGACGTTCTGATCGAGCAGCGCTGGAAGCTCAGGGGCGATGGGCTCTCAATACGCTCAACAGGGCAGATCCAGCCCAGGGGGCTAAGTTCGTTGAGTACCTGGTCTGGTATTTTACGAAGGACAAACAGCAAATGGTGCGGGTCAAACCGACTGAAAGAGCTCGTACGTTGACGATGGGGCGTTGACGCCGCAAGCAGGAGAGCATGGGGATATCTTGGGGGATGGAGATCGAAGGTCCGTCGAAGAACATGCTCAATACGCTGTTTTCGTCATGCGATATCCGCATACGCCACGCCGAAAGCAAGGGTGGCACAAATCGCACAAAAATTCGTCAAGCGAGCGGAGCCGTGCAGAGGTGCAGTCGGCGTGCCACCTCCGAGAGCGTGTTGGCCTCTACAACTCTTGGTCGATTTCTTCTCACGAAGTCGCAGGACGGCTCCGAAAGTGACTCTCAAACGGTGGTTTTCTGAACGGGGGAGCACACCGCATTTTTCCATCGTGAAAAGTCGTCGACGAGTGTTAATATGCCCGTCAATTTTTCAATGTCCTGATTGCGTCCATGAATCAACGTATGGGGTACGCCCGCGTATCTACCGACGATCAGCACCTAGATCTGCAGCGCGACGCGCTCATGCAGGCTGGATGCGGCGTGATCTACGAGGAAGCAGCTAGCGGCAAGAGCGCAGCACGTCCTGAGCTTGAGCAATGTCGCAAGGCGCTGCGGGCCGGAGACACCCTGGTGGTATGGCGGTTGGATCGACTCGGGCGCAGCCTACCCGACCTTGTACATGTCGTGAACGATCTTGAGCAGCGTGGCGTCGGTTTTGAAAGTTTGACAGAAAAAATCGAAACAAGCAGTGCGGCGGGCAAGCTGATTTTCCATGTGTTTGCTGCGCTTGCCGAATTCGAGCGTGGCTTGATTCGGGAGAGAACGCATGCAGGCCTAGCTGCCGCTCGTGCCCGAGGTCGGGTCGGTGGACGCAAGCCAAAGCTGGGGGAGAAACAAGTGAGGGAGATCAAAGCCCTTTTACGCGATCCTGACATTCAGGTCTCGGAAGTGGCGCGTCGGTACGGAATCTCTCGCACCACGCTCTACAAGTATGCAGGGGTGATTAAGCCTCGCGAAAAAAATAGTCAGAAGTGAGCGAAGGCGTCCATGAAGCTAATCCAAAACACCGGAACACAGCGCGTCATCGACTTGATGAGGCCCCACCTCAAGTACGGCAACCGACTCGACTGTGTAACGCCTTCCTTTTCTCTCTATGCCTTTGCAGAAATCCGGGAGGCGTTGTCTGCTCTGGATCGAGTTCAATTGATCGTGCCTCCTGATAGCGAGGCACTTGAACTCTTAGGCACGGAGGGCGACCGCGCTGCGCGCAATCGTCTGCAGGCACGTTGGTTGGCCAATCAGTGCGCGAAATGGATCAGTGAGAAAGTGGAGCTTCGGCGGGCATCAAAAGCTGTGCCGCAGGGGGCTGTCGTTATGCGCGGGCCAGACGGGGCACCTGCCCAAGGAGTCCTAGGCTCATTTGCCTTCAACACGTCTGGCCTTGGCCTGACGCCGGGCAACCCGCTGAACCTGATCCAAGCATCAGAAACGGCCGACGAAGCCGCGCAGCTCGCCCAATGGTTCGATCATCAGTGGTCAGGCTTGCAAGGTGCTTCTGCCACCGACTCCAAAGGCCAGCGTAACGAGAGCGCGTCCGTTCTTCAAACACTGCAGGCCCTGGGCGAGCACCGCGATCCCTTCACCATCTACACCTCGATGCTGCACCGCCTCTTTCAGGACAGCGATGACGAGATGGACGAGGAGCACATCGTCAAGTCGGCCACCGGCATTCGCAATACCGTGGTGTGGAAGAAGCTCTTCAAGTTTCAGCGCGATGGTGTGGTGGGTGCCATTGACAAGCTGAGCCGCTTTGGCGGTTGCATCATCGCCGACAGCGTGGGGCTGGGCAAAACCTTCGAAGCCCTGGCCATCATCAAATATCACGAGCTGCGCAACGACCGCGTACTGGTGCTGGCTCCCAATCGCCTGCGCGACAACTGGACGCTTTACAAGGCTAACGACAAGCGCAACATCCTTGCGGCTGATCGGTTCAACTACGACGTGCTCAACCACACCGACCTGTCGCGTGATGGCGGCCTGTCGGGTGACATCGATCTGTCTCATGTGAACTGGGGCAACTACGACCTGGTGGTGATCGACGAGTCGCACAACTTCCGCAACAAGGCCACGCACAAGGGCAAGGAATCACGCTACGACCGCTTGATGCGACGCATCATCCGTGAAGGCGTCAAGACACGCGTGCTGATGCTCTCCGCCACGCCGGTCAACAACCGCCTGGCCGACCTGCGCAACCAGATTGCCTTTGCCACCGAAGGCGATGACGCCGCCCTGGTGGAACACGGCATCGCCAGCATCGAGGCCACGACCCGTAAGGCGCAGGCGCAATTCAATCGCTGGCTGGCGTTGGACGAAGCTGAAAAGACCCCCGCCCAGTTGGTGGAGATGCTGGGTTTTGATTACTTCACCCTGTTGGACCATCTCACCATTGCCCGCTCCAGGCGGCATGTGGAGAAGTACTACGGCACCAGCGAGACCGGTCGCTTCCCCGACCGACTGCCGCCCATCAACATCAAGGCCGACGTGGACCTTGCGGGCGAGTTCCGTGCCATCCGCGACATCAACCAGGAAATCCGTCGGCTCACCCTCGCCAGCTACGCGCCGCTGCGCTATGTGCTGCCCCACAAGCAGGCCGCCTACGACGCCAAGTACAGCACCCAGGTGCGTGGTGGTGAAGGTTTCTTCCGCCAGGCGGATCGTGAGGAAAGCCTGATCCACCTGCTACGCGTGAACGTGCTCAAACGCATGGAAAGCTGCGTATCGGCCTTCACCCTGACCGTACAGCGCCAACTGAAGGATGTAGAGAACACCCTGGCGCGCATCGAATCCCATGCCGAGGCGCTGGAGGAAATCGACATTGCCGACGTCGATATCGACGACCCGGCGTTCGAGGCCTTGCTGGTCGGCCGCAAGGTCAAGGTGCTGCTGGGCGATGTAGATCTGATTCGCTGGAAGCAGGACCTACTGGAAGACCGCAACCGCCTGTCGACCCTGCTGGAGGCAGCGCGCCAAGTGGATGCCGGGCGTGATGCCAAGCTGGCGGCCTTGCGCGACATGATTGCTCACAAATGCGCCCAGCCCATCAACACCCACGATGGCAAAGCTAACCGCAAGATCATCGTGTTCACCGCCTTCTCGGACACGGCGCACTATCTCTACGCACAGCTTGCCCATTGGGCCAGGGATACGCTGGGTGTACATGCGGCGGTCGTCACCGGCAGCGCCGGCGTCCAAACCACCATGCCAGGCTTGCGCAAAAGCATGGGCGATGTGCTTTCGACCTTCGCCCCGCGCGCCAAGGAGCGTCCGCAAGACCTAGCGGATGAAGGCGAAATCGACCTGCTGATCGCCACCGATTGCATCTCCGAGGGGCAGAACCTGCAAGACTGCGACTGGCTGATCAACTACGACATTCACTGGAACCCGGTGCGCATCATCCAGCGCTTCGGGCGTATAGACCGCATCGGCTCGCCCAACCAGCGCATCCAGCTCGTGAACTTCTGGCCCAACATGGAGCTGGAGGAATACATCAACCTGGAGCAGCGCGTCAGCGGCCGCATGGTGCTGCTCGATGTCTCGGCCACAGGCGAAGAAAACCTGATCGAGCAGCAATCCGGCAACGCCATGAACGACCTGGAGTACCGGCGCAAGCAACTGCTCAAGCTGCAGGACACGGTGATCGACATGGAAGACCTGTCTACTGGCGTGGCGATCACCGACCTTACCTTGACCGACTTTCGCATCGACCTGGCGCAGTTCCTCAAAAGCCACCCCGGCAAGCTGGACACCCAGCCGCTGGGTGCTTATGCGGTCACCACCACGCTGGATGCAGACATTCCGCCCGGCGTGATCTTCTGCCTGCAAGCCTGCGACCCGGCAGCAAAGCCCGCCACAACGTCTGATTACCCGCTGGCGCCGCACTACCTGGTGCATGTCGGCGATGACGGCACCGTGTTGCTGCCGTACCCGCAGGCCAAGCGCATCCTGGATCGCCTCAAGCGCCTGGCTTTGGGGCGCGAACGGCCGGATGACAGTGCCTGCACACGTTTCGACAAAGCAACCAAAGGCGGCGAAGACATGCGCCACGCCCAGAAGCTGCTCGCTGCGGCGGTCGCCTCCGTCGCTGGGAGGCAAGAAGAACGGGCCGTGGCCAGCCTGTTCACGCCCGGTGGCACGCACGCCATGAAAGGCGAGTTCGCCGGCAGCGGCGACTTTGAGGTGGTGGCATTTCTCGTCGTGCTGCCCGATCAGCAAAGCATTTGATTACAAGGACCAGCATGAGCTTTCGCACCGCCGAACCCGCATTGAAAGATGTCCTCGATGGAATTGCATCGGGGCAAATCCAGCTTCCTGACTTCCAACGCGGTTGGGTGTGGGACGACAACCATATTCGGTCGTTGATCGCGAGCCTCTCGCTGTCCTACCCGATTGGCGCGGTCATGTTTCTGGAAGCGGGCGGGGTGCCATTCAAGCCCCGACTGTTTGCCGGTGTGAACCTGCAGCCTGCGCCTGCTCCAAAGACCCTCGTGCTTGATGGTCAGCAGCGCTTGACCTCCATGTACTTGGCGCTGCGCAGCGGCCAGCCAGTGCCGACACGCACGGAGAAAGGCGCGGATATTCGTCGTCTATATTTCCTCGACATGAGCAAATGCCTGGATGAATCTGCGGACCGTGAAGATGCCGTACTCTCAGTGCCGGAGACGCTGCAAGTCACGTCGGATTTCGGCCGAAAGGTTGATCTGGACGTCAGCACGCCAGACCTGCAGTACAGCCAGCGGCTCTTCCCCGTGGCATTGTTGTTCGACATCCAAGGGTTTATGGCCTGGGAAAGTGGCTTCAGCGCGCACCATCAGTTCGCAGCGGAAGCCATGCAGTTCATGCAGCGGTTTCGCAACGAAATCTGGCTACGCTTCCAACAGTTCAAGGTGCCCGCCATCGAACTGACCCAAGACACGCCGCGCGAAGCCGTGTGTCAAGTCTTCGAGAAGGTCAATACCGGCGGTGTCACGCTGACCGTGTTCGAGTTGATGACCGCCACCTTCGCAGCGGATGAATTCAACCTGCGCGATGACTGGGAGGCGCGGCAGGAGCGACTGACCGCCAAGCACGATGTGCTCACGGCGGTGGATGGCACCAGCTTTCTCACCGCAGTAACGCTGCTTGCCAGCTATCGGCGGCACAAAGCGCATGGCACATCCGTCAGCTGCAAGCGCGCTGACGTGCTGAAGTTGCCGCTAGCGGACTTCAAGGCGCTGGAATCCGATTTGGAGAAAGGCCTCAAGCGGGCTGCCGAGTTGCTGGCAGAGGAAAAAATCTTCGATGACCGAAGCCTGCCGTATGCCACGCAGCTCGTTCCGTTGTCGGCCATCTGCGCGCACCTGGCAGACCGCACGACGCAACATGGCATCAAGCAAAAGCTGCTGCGCTGGTACTGGAGTGGTGTTCTGGGCGAACTGTACGGTGGCGCCAACGAAACCCGTTTCGGCATGGACATCCAGGATGTGGTCGCCTGGGTCGAAGGCGGCAGCGAGCCGCGCACGGCGCGCGACGCCAACTTTGCGCCGACGCGCCTGCTGTCCCTGCAAAGCCGCCTCGCAGCGGCCTACAAGGGGTTGGCTGCCTTGCTCATGAAGCACGGCGGCCGGGATTTCGTCAGCGGTACGCCGATCGACCTCAACACCTACTTCAACAACGCCATCGACATCCACCATGTGTTCCCCCGTGCCTGGTGCGAAAAGCAGAAATTGCCCAAGGAGAAATGGAACAGTGTGGTCAACAAGGCCCCTCTGGCCGCTGGCACCAATCGTTTCATCAGCGGGGATGCGCCCAGCGTGTACCTCGCCCGCATCCAGAAAGCCAAGCAGGTGGCCCCGGATAGCCTGGACGAGTTTCTGCTCTCCCACGTGATTCCGGTGACTGCGCTGCGCTCGGACGACTTCGATGCGTTTGTCCGCCAACGCGCCGCCGCACTGTTGAAGCTGATCGAGCAGGCCATGGGCAAAACCATTGCCGGGCGCGACAGCGAAGAAACGGTCAAGGCATTTGGAGCGGCACTCTCGCGATGAACTGGTCGGATGTCGTCAGTGCCCTGAGTCTTCCCGATAGCGCCCGGGTGGATCAGCGCGTGCCCAAGAAGCTGTTGCTGGAGAACAGCGCACCCACGGCGTCTGACAAGCGCTTGATCACGGATGCGATTGAAGACATCCAGTGGCTGGCCGCCATGAAGCCCAACACCATCGGCGTGCCCGAATGCCGCGACACGCAGCGCGAATACCTGGAGGTTGCGGTGCTGGCCGTCACCCTGCGCGGAACCATAAAGCCAGCCAGACTTTCACGCCTTGCAGAATTGGTGCACCGGGCCGTGCCTTATCCAGTGCTGTTGCTGCTGGTTGATGGGCCAACGTTGATCCTCTCGCTGGCGCATAAGCGCTGGGCGCAGAACGAGGCGGACAAGGTCGTGCTCGACGGTGACTTGGTGTGGGCCTCGCTGTTTCAATCAGCCGATGGCACACCTGGAACCGATGCGAAGGTGGCTTCCGACATCGAACGGGACTTCATGCAATCGCTTGCGATTGCGCGTCAGCCCCAGACCTCGCTACACGCCCTTTATCAAGGCTGGGTTGAATGCGTGCACACCCTGCATGCAGCACGGCGGACAGGCAAATATCAAATCGTCGCAACCGCAGAACAGGCCGCGGCGCGGCGGCAAGCATTGGCCGATTGCCAGCGGTTGGAAGGCGAGATCAGTCGCCTGCGTGCCGAGGCGGCCAAAGAAAAACAACTGGCGCGCCGGGTGGAACTGAACCTGACGCTCAAGCGCCTCCAGGCCGAACTGGCCGCCGCACAACTACAGCTTTGAAGATTGAAAGAATGACGGAGAAGACCATGAAAAAACTCACGGTAGCCAGCCCGGAAGCTCAGTCCGCCGATCTGGCGGCGGGCAATATCGAACAGCTCAAAGCGCTGTTCCCGGAATTGATCACCGAGGGCGCGAGCGGAGTGGCGGTGAATGTGGACGTGCTCAAAGCTTTAGTGGGCGATGCCACCGTGACCGATGCCGACGAGAAGTACGGCCTCAACTGGCACGGCAAGCGCCGCGCGCGGCAACTGGCACTCACGCCCAGCACCGGCACCTTGCGCCCCTGCCCGGAAGACAGCGTGGATTGGGAGAGCACCCAGAACTTGATGATCGAGGGCGACAACCTCGAAGTGCTGAAACTGCTGCAAAAGAGCTATGCCGGCAAGGTCAAGCTGATCTACATCGACCCGCCGTACAACACCGGTAAGGACTTTGTGTACCCGGATAATTTTCAGGACAACATCAAGAACTATCTGGAGTTAACCGGGCAAGTCGAAGGCGGGCAGAAGATCAGCAGCAATACCGAAGCCAGCGGGCGGTTTCATACTGATTGGCTGAATATGATCTATCCGCGCTTGAAAGTAGCGAAGAGCTTGCTTAAGAAGGATGGTGTCGCTTTTATCTCGATCGACGACAATGAACTTCATAACCTTCGCATGCTTGCGGATGAAATATTTGGCGAAGAAAACTTCGTTGCCACCGTTGCTGTTGTCAACAACATGAAGGGTCGCAACGACAAAAAGCACATCGCCGCTTGTCACGAATACGTTGTTGTCTACGCAAATCCTGGCTTTGTTTCCAACGGCCTACCGCTGACTGAGGCGCAACGCGCTGCATTCAAGTACGAGGACGAAAATGGTCAAAAGTATGCACTTCGAGACCTGAGAAAACGCGGCGGCCCGGATCGTCGTGAGGATCGCCCCAAGATGTATTTCCCTATTTATTGGGATGAGGCGACTGGCGTATGTTCGTTGAGTCGAAAAAGCGACACCGACGTCGAGATCTTCCCTCTGCGTGGAGACGGTTCTGAGGGGTGCTGGCGCTGGGGATATGAAAAGGTGGAGCAGCATCTGGATTGGATGCACGCAAAGCGATCTGGACGTAGTGGAAGGTTGGATGTTGATCATCGGCTATACCTTGATCCGTCGATTGCAGTAGATGATGCCGATGATGAAGTTGATGATGAGGAGGATGAGGCCATTGAGCGCACTTCGAAGCCGAAGTCGGTGTGGTTTGGCGGCGAATTTTCGACCGATAGTGCCAAGCGAGCATTGAAGGAGTTGATTCCGGGCGAATCATTCGATTTCCCTAAGTCAATCGATTTTCTTCGCACCTGCGTACTGCTTGGTTCGAGTGGAAATGACATTGTTGCCGACCTTTTTTCGGGTTCTGCAGCAGCAGGACAAGCGGTGATGCAGCAGAACGCAATCGACGGTTTTGCGCGACGCATCCTGACGATTCAACTTCCGGAGCCGCTGAATCCGGCTGAAAAGAACCAGAAGGCAGCCGCGACCGTATGCGACAAGCTTGGACTTAAGCGAAACATCGCCGAGTTGACGAAAGAACGTCTGCGTCGTGCCGGAGCCAAGGTTAAAGCGGACAATCCACTGTTCGTGGGCGATACGGGTTTCCGCGTCTTCAAGCTCGACACCTCTAACATTCGCGCTTGGAATCCGAAGCCGGATGACCTAGAAGCCACGCTGCTCGATCATCAGGATCACCTGCTTGAAGGTCGCTCTGAGGCCGATGTGTTCTATGAGCTGTTGCTCAAACTAGGCCTCGACCTATGCGTGCCCATCGAGAAGCGCAATGTGGAAGGACTGGATGTGCATGCCGTGGGCGGAGGCGTGCTGCTGGCTTGCCTGGCCGAAAAGATTACCCGTGAGCAGGTGGAGTCACTCGCCCAAGGCATCATCGCTTGGCACAAGCAACTGGCTCCCGCTGGCGATACCACTTGCGTGTTCCGCGACAGCGCCTTTGCCGATGACGTGGCCAAGACCAACCTCGCCGCCATTCTGGAGCAGCACGGCATTCAGAACGTCAGGAGCCTGTGATGCCAGTAAATACTTTTCTGTATTTTTCTTATGGCTCGAACATGCTTTCCAGTCGCCTGCGGGCGCGCTGCCCTTCTGCCGAGCCGGTAGGTGTGGCCGAATTGCCTGATCATGAACTTCGCTGGCACAAGCGAAGCAAAGACAACTCGGGGAAATGCGACGTTGTCGCCTGCCCAGGCAAGCTCATCATTGGCGTCCTTTATCGAATTAAAGATTCTGATAAGACTGCGCTCGACCGCGCAGAGGGTCTCGGACATGGATATGAAGAGATCGAGGCTCATGTTCTGCATGATGGCATTAACGTCATTGCCAAGGCCTACCAAGCAACGGCGACAGATGAATCATTAACGCCTTATGGTTGGTACAAAGCCTTGGTGATTGCCGGTGCGCAGGAACACGGCTTGCCGAAAGACTACGTTGAGCAGCTCAAACTCGTGGTTTCGACAGATGATCCGAACCGCACCCGCCACGATAGGGAGTTCCGTTTGATCGAAGGAGTGAGCCAATGAAGCTGCACTTCGAGCCTAACCTCGACTACCAAATGCAGGCCATCGAGGCTGTGTGCGATCTTTTCCGTGGGCAGGAGGTCTGCCGCACCGAGTTCACGGTGACCATGAAACTGCCCGATGAAGCGCAGATGTCACTGGGCATGGCGCAGTCCGACCTTGGCGTTGGCAACCGCTTGACGCTGCTCGACGACGAGCTGCTCAAGAACCTGTCAGACATCCAGTTGCGTGGTGGCCTGCCGCCCTCCGGCTCGCTGACTTCCGGCGACTTCACGGTGGAAATGGAGACCGGCACCGGCAAGACCTATGTGTACCTGCGCTCGATCTTCGAGCTGAACAAGCGCTACGGCTTTACCAAGTTCGTGATCGTGGTGCCGTCGGTGGCCATCAAGGAAGGCGTCTATAAGACCCTGCAAATCACCGAGGAGCACTTCAAGGGGCTCTACGCGGGCGCGCCGTTCGATTACTTTCTGTACGACTCGGGCAAGCCCGGGCCGGTGCGCAACTTCGCCACCAGCTCCAACATCCAGATCATGGTGGTGACGGTGGGCGCCATCAACAAGAAGGATGTGAACAACCTCTACAAAGAGAGCGAGAAAACCGGCGGCGAGAAGCCTATTGACTTGATCAAGGCAACCCGGCCGATCATCATCGTGGATGAACCGCAAAGCGTGGACGGTGGCCTGGAAGGCCGTGGCAAGGAAGCACTGGACGCCATGAATCCGCTCTGCACGCTGCGCTACTCCGCTACCCATGTGGACAAGCACCACATGGTGTTCCGCCTGGATGCCGTGGATGCGTATGAGCGCAAGCTGGTCAAGCAGATTGAGGTGGCCTCGGCCACCGTAGAAGACGCGCACAACAAGCCTTTCGTACGCTTGGTGAAGGTGGAGAACAAGCGCGGCCGCATCAGTGCCAAGGTCGAGCTGGATAAACAGGCCGCCACCGGCGTTCAGCGGGTGGAGGTGACGGTCAGCGATGGCGACGACCTTCAGCAAAGTGCCAATGGCCGTGCGATCTACGCCGATTTTCGGGTGGGCGAGATCAACACGGCCAAGGGCGAGGAGTTCATCGAGCTACGCTACCCCGGCGGCGAAGTGTTTTTGCAGCCTGGGCAGGCCCACGGTGATGTGGATGCGCTGGCCGTGCAACGAGAGATGATCCGCCGCACGATCAAGGAGCATCTGGACAAGGAAAAGCACCTGCGCCCATTGGGGATCAAGGTGCTGAGCCTGTTCTTCATCGACGCGGTGGACAAGTACCGCCAGTACGATGCGGCCGGCCAGCCGGTCAAGGGTGTGTATGCGCAGATGTTCGAAGAGGAATATCGCCGTGCCGCCAGGTTGCCGGCCTACCAGGGCTTGTTTGCCGAGATCGACCTGGAGTCCGCCGCCGAGGAAGTACACAACGGCTATTTTTCCATCGACAAGAAGGGCGGCTGGACCGATACCGCCGAGAACAATGCGGGCAACCGGGAGAATGCCGAGCGTGCCTACAACCTGATCATGAAGGAGAAGGAGAAGCTGCTGTCCTTCAGCACTCCGCTGAAGTTCATCTTCTCCCACTCTGCGCTCAAGGAAGGCTGGGACAACCCCAACGTGTTCCAGATTTGCACCTTGCGCGACATTCAGACCGAGCGCGAGCGCCGCCAGACCATTGGCCGTGGCCTGCGCCTGTGCGTCAACCAGGATGGCGAACGGGTACGCGGCTTCGAGGTCAACACCCTGACCGTGGTGGCCACGGAAAACTACGAACAGTTTGCAGAGAACCTGCAAAAGGAAATCGAGAAAGACACGGGCATCCGCTTTGGCATCGTGGAGCAGCACCAATTTGCCGCCATTGCCGTGACCGGCGCTGACGGGCATACCGCACCTCTGGGCATGGAGCAATCGAAGGCACTTTGGGAGCACTTGAAAGCTGCCGGCCATATCGATGCCAAGGACAAGGTGCAGGATTCACTGAAAACGGCACTGAAGAACGGCACCTTGGAACTGCCAGCTGAGTTCGATGCGCAAAAGAGCCGGATTGCCGAAGTGCTGCGCAAGGTGTCCGGCCGGCTGGATATCAAGAATGCCGATGAGCGCAGGCAAGTGCCGCTGCGCAAGGGCAAGGATGGCAAGGCCGTTTATCTGAGCGACGAGTTCAAGGCACTCTGGGACCGCATCAAGCGCCAAACAACGTACCGCGTGCAGTTCGATAACGCCAAGCTGGTGACGGATTGCATCGCAGCGTTGCAGAAGGCCCCGGTGATTGCCAAGGCACGGCTGCAATGGCGCAAGGCCGACATCTCTATCGGCAAGGCGGGTGTCGCCGCGGCGGAGAAAGCGGGCGCGGCGACTGTGGTGCTAGACGAGGCTGATATCGAGCTGCCGGATTTGCTGACCGACCTGCAGGACCGCACCCAGCTCACTCGACGCACCATCGTCAGCATCCTGACGGGAAGCGGCCGCCTTGACGACTTCAAGCGCAATCCGCAGCAGTTCATCGAATTGACCGCCGAAACCATCAACCGCTGCAAGCGTTTGGCCCTGGTCGATGGCATCAAGTATCAGAAGCTCGGCGACCAGCATGTCTATGCACAAGAGCTGTTCGAGAAGGAAGAGCTCACCGGCTATCTCAAGAACATGCTGCTGGATACCCAGAAGTCGATCTACGAGCACGTGGTGTACGATTCGACCACCGAGCGGGACTTCGCCGACGGGCTGGAGAAGAACGACGCCATCAAGCTCTACGCCAAGCTGCCAGGCTGGTTCAAAGTGCCCACGCCGCTGGGCACTTACAACCCCGACTGGGCCGTGTTGGTGGAAGAAGACGGCACCCAGCACCTGTACTTTGTGGTGGAAACCAAAAGCAGCCTGTTCACCGACGACCTGCGCGATAAGGAAAGCGCCAAGATCGAATGCGGCAAGGCGCATTTCACTGCGCTGGGGGTTGGTGAGAACCCTGCCCGGTATGTGGTTGCGCGCTCGGTTGGCGATCTTTTGACCGAGGCAGCAAAGGGGTAGGTTTTTTCGCTGTCATGGCGAGATCAGGCAACTCGATCAGAAAGCGCCTCAAGCGTCCTGCAACGGATGCTTGAGGCGCACATTTTCTAGCGACTAGACTGGAGAAGTGAGCATGACGCACCTGAATCTAACCGACTCGGCCGAGCCGTGTTTCATCACCGACGGCCTGCCGTCCAATGACCTGCCGCCCCCTCCGCATCGGACCATGAACCTGCCGCAAATCCTCGCGGGCCTCACCAATGACGAGTTGGCGAGGTGGTCCGGCGACCTCGCCCACGTAGAACCGGAGAAGCGGCGCACGGCTGGAGGTTGAACGCCATCCGAAGGTGACTAGTTCAAATTCTCTTGGTGTTGCATGGTACTTTTCATGGCATCATGATCATGAATTTAAATAACATATTAATTTATAAAGGTATTTTTATCTTAATGACGATCGAGTGGGAGTGATTCGGCGCATTCTGCGAGCCCGATCTTTATATGATCGCGGGACCATTTTTCGAGAGTGGGTTCCGCCCCTGAAGCCGGAGAGGAGGCGCGCGGACAACTTGACCACATGCCGGCCGCTGCGGCGCGCCTTGTGCCCGTGACCGCTGGCGGCTCGTGTGAATCGCCATCGAATGGTCCACTTGTGTTTTACCTGCTCTGTAGATGTCAGCCGAGGGAAGCGCCGTAAACGATGCCTTTGGGGCCGGAAGGCGACCTTGGGCCGTGCCCCAACTGTCTAACTGTGCACCGCTCATGGGCGGTGAACTAGCATGAAAAAGAAAAAGTAGCGGCAAGACAACGAGAGGCACCCGGTCGGATGCCTCTCGTCACAGATGGACTACTTCATGTACTTGACGGTCACGGTGCCCGCGACCTTATTCTTTCCGATCTCATAGTCCGGATCATACGTGGCGAGATTGTGCGCAGCGATACCAATGGCTGCACCGACGCCGAGAATCGCTGCTGGGCTGAATATCGTTGCCAGCGATGCGGAGCGATACTCTGTGTAAACTCTGCATCTCATATCAAATTTTTCGATCCGTCCTTCGATCATTTCGACTACTTTGCTGATGTCGGCAACCCCCACGATTTGGAACGACGTGGTAGAGGCGATGAGTTGGTTAAGTTTCTCCGCGCTGAGTTCATCGGTGGAGAATTTCTGAATGTCGACGGACATGTTTAAGCCTTTCGGAAGCACGGAATGACGAGCGCCGTGCGTGAGCCTGATGCTCGCGTCATCGTGGCGTCTGGCAGAGGAGTCGGTCACGACGCTGACCCGAAAACACGAGAACGGCGAGGGCAGCTCCAGCTAGCGATTGGGTTCTCAGTTGCAGTTGCGCTGATCCTGGAAGTCGAAGTCGCTCAGTTTTGCCCACCCCACGACACGCCCCCCATTCTGATTCGGATTCGGCTTGTCGTAGTCCGGTACCGTCGCCAACTGCACATACCCACCCGGCGCTTGTGCCTTGATGGTGAATGCTTGCATTGAGGTGAGCGCGCGTTTGCTTGCTGCGGCATTCGGCGCATCGGCAACGTTGATCGGTGCCTTCATGACGAGCCGACCTCCCGCCCCCACTTTGGTTTTAGGAAACACGCACTGCCCGAGGTGGTTGGCCGCGAATGCGTTCGTCGAACAGGCAATACCGATGGCGATAGCAAAGACTGCGGTGATTTTCTTCATGATTTACCTTGTTGTGATGATGGGGCGAGTGATGAGCCGACGTGTCCTTGTTGGCGCGCTCAAATAAGTCCAACGAGAACGAATGCTGCAAGCCAAACCCAGAAGTAGGCTTTAGGCTGGCGCAGCGAGGTGGCCCGCTTCCACAAGTACACGGGCACGATGAAAGCGAACTTGCCGAAAGCCGACGTATTTACGCCCGCCCGCTTGAGTTGCCGGTCGTCCAGCAAGCTCAAGCCAATATTGAGCAAAAGCGTGATGTACCAGTACTGGTTGGACCTCAGCGCTGCGGTGGCTGCCGTACTGGCCAAATAGTCAGGCGCAATAGCCGCGGCAAAGGTCGCCTCAAGAAGTACCCCGATGATCGGAGCGAAGGCGAGGATCCACACGATCGTGTTGCTAATGCGTGCAGCTGGCAGTACCGGTGGCGCGCTCGCCTGACGCAAATGCACGGCGAGATCTGTCTCAGCAAGCGGCGTCCAATCGGCCAAGCCCTGCGACCAGACGAGAGTTTTGCCGTCGATAGTGCGGTTCTGAATCAACGCCCCGATCTCGGTGGCGCTAATCGCCCCGATGCGCTGACCGTTCTTTTCGTAATGCCATGAATCCGTCATGAGGCACCTTTCTCCTTAAAGGTTTGATGTGTTTACTCTACAAAGATGGGCGAACCTTAGTCTTGTCCACTAACCGCTGCGTCACGGCGGATTTGTGAGGCAAAGGATCAGAATAGATTTGTAGTATATAGTCATCATTAATTGATGTGTTTACAGCGTCGTTAATCAGTCGTCAAGCGGGCATCCTGCCGTTCATGACTGCCAAACGCCAGGACGCCACTGCTGCTCGCCAACCGGCCCCTATTTCGCTTGCCTTGGGCAAGCGGCTTAAGCAATGTCGGCACGCTGCAGAAAAATCACAGGAAACGCTGGCGTTTGAGGCGCACGTGGATCGCACGTATATCTCGGCGATCGAGCGTGGTGTGGCGAACCCGTCAATTGAGACGATCGCCAACATTTGCCATGTGTTGGGTGTGACGCTCGCCGAGCTGTTCGAGCCGCTTGGCAAGGTGTCCCTGGCACCGACGGGTACACGCCGCACGAATGCGGCAACTCCGCCGGAAATCAAGCGTCAGCGTCTGCGCTGACGACATTGCGGATTGAGACACCGCCAAGCAACTTGACGCCACGCGACGCTGACGGCGACTGATAACGAAATAGCGTGTCGTTGTGTCGGGCAACACGTGCATTGAATCCTGCGAATTCCGGCGCATCGCCTGCGGGATCCAGTAGCAGTAATGTTTGCGTGTCGAAGGCCCGACCGTTCTGGCGTCCTTCGATGCCGACAACGAGCGCCGCACGCCATTTGACGGGATGCCGTTGTTGCCAGCCGATGATGGCCGGCCATCCGGCGTCGAGCTCTCGTTGCGCAAAGGACAGTAGGTCGTGTTCGGAGGTCGCACACGTAGCCGGCCGCACCCCGAGATTTAACTCCGCGATAAAGCTCGCCAGTTCGGCCAGCGTCATCCCGTTTAGGTAATGCGGCCAGGCGTCGTCCCATACCTTCCGTTCGGGACCGCTGCCGTGATACGGCAGATACACCGGATCTGTCAGTTTGCCAAGCAGCGCGAGCGCCATGGCAACGCAGTGCAATGGGCTACCGCCGTCCCAGTGACCTTGACGACTGAACAGTGGGGTGCCGGTTTGTGCGATGACCGGTTGCTGCCCAAGCCGGATGGCCGGATGAAATTTCTGAATCGGCATGGTCAGTACTCCTCTGGCAACAAGAGGGTGGTCGTCGAGCGGTCGGCATCGGTGATGATCCACACCTTCAGCTCTCCTCCCAGTGGGTAGCAGGACAGCACACGTCGTCCTGCCACGACAGACAGGTTGTTTTGCTCCCGATCGGCTTCGGATAGATCGCCCCAGTCGCCGCAGGCATGGCGGTTGATCAAAGTAAAGATCGAGGCCCCGGCCGACCGGATGGCATCAACGGCGGCGGCAGTTGCCAGCAAGCGACCGAGGGGCAGGCGGGCGCGCCGGATGGGTGACGTCGAGTTCATCAGAGTGTTCTCCTATATAGGGACGAGCAGCGACCTCCGAAAGAATCGGATGCGCAGTTCAATGGAACCAATGGGAAATGCCAGACGCAGGACGCGCCCGTGGGCAAGGGCTAGCGAGAATCTTGTTCTTTGCCGTGACCCTTTACGCTGGGGCGACCACGGCGGCTGTCGCTTGCGCCGAACACAAGTCGGGAAAATCGGAGACGTGTGGCGAAGGCAATCTGTTAGGGTTCACCGAACAGATCGAGTGCGGCGTCATTTAAGGGCGGGCGATCGGCTTCATGGCTTGCCTGAGACTACGTCCCACGTGACGATGTTCAGTCGCATGTCGTTCAGATCACCTGACCAGAACGCACGCATGCCGAAGAAAGCCGGGCCGCCCGGGTTGTCCATCGCCTCGGCGAGGAGATCGCCGTACGGTCCTTCGGGATGCCCCCGCAGGAACAATTCATCGTCCCGGATTTGTGCGCTGGAGATGGATGCGCAGACGTATTGCTCGTCGATCGCCATTGCGCGCTTCTCCGTGAGCTCAGGCGAATGAACGCTCTCTGTCGGATGGCCGAGCTCTGCGCGCACCCCGCCCCTCTCTGCGCGGGCATTGAACTTCTCCAATGCAGCGGGGAATCGTTCGCCAAGGTTCGATATGCCGGTGCACTCAGCATTGCGCTTGATCGGGCCAACGTTCACCTCGAAGATACCCTCTTCAATCTTTTTGGAATTCATGGTTGTTCCTTAGGAAAAGTTCTTGCCTGCACGCTGCAGGTCGGTCGCGTTGGCATTGATAAGCCGTAGTGCGCGACGATGTTTGTCTTCTGTCGGTTGTACAGAGTCGCAGTCCGTAGGCAACGCTAGCGCGCTTCGCAGGCGAGCGCGTTGGGATAGTGCTTGGCGAGGATCTTGTTCATTTCGTCGACGAGATCGGTGCGCAGAAACGTCAAATGACCATTTCCATTCTTGAACCAACGCAACTGGAAATAGACGTTCTCGGCCTCTGTCTTGCGTAGACGCTGAGCGTGCGAAATGAGCGACGATATGCCATGCCGATGATCCGGCTCGGGCTCGCCATCGAGCACGCTGAACACTCGCGTTAGATCGTCCAGTTCGTTGGTGGCGTGATAATTCGAGCAACCTTGCGAAAGGAGAGAGCGCACGATGATGCGCTTGCCGAACTTGAACGGCATATTCGATTTGTAGTCCCACGACAGTCTGCGAAAGCACTGGAACACGCCACGCTCAAACATCTCTCCGCGAGCGCCGTAGAGCTGCGCGAATGTGGCCTCAATGTTGGCGGCAGTGAGCTCCGGCACGTCACCTTCGGCGATCTGCTGGTTCCACTGCTCGCGCGCTTTGGCATCCATAAACGTGCGCATGCCGGATTCCGACAGCAAGTAGTTCCAGCCGTGAGCGTCGATAAGGCGCACCATGGCGGTTTGTGCTTCATCACGCTTGGCGTAGTCTCCCGTCACGCAGGGGCGACCACGGCAGCCGTAGCTTTCGTCGAGCACAAGTCGGGGAAATCGGAGTTGCGCTGCGGTGGCGATCTGTTGAGCTTCGCCGAGCAGGTCGAGGGCGGCATGGATCCGCTCGACGATGGCGGTGCGCTGATTGGTGAGGCTGGCGATGCTGATGCTTTTGACGAGATCGGTGGTGTCCATGTGTCATGACTGGGGATAAAGGTAAGGGAAGTGAGAGGGAATAGTCGCCTGGGGAAGCCCCTGGGTTCTATGCCGAGACATTGCGTTCGGCGACTCGGGACATTTCGGCCAGTTGTCGGCGCAGGGTGGTAGCACGAGCTTGGGAGCAACCGAGATGACGGCGAATGTCAGCGACGGTGGGGCGTAGTCGTCCGGCAGCAATGTCCCGAACGAGTTGCGTCGTGTCGTGATCGATGGCCTCAGGCGTCTTTGCCGGTATCGACAACGGCGTGCCGGGCTGGTCTGGCATCGCGTGGCCGTCACAGTCACCGTCGGCGCGTTCGTGACTTTCCATGACTGAGGACGCGACTATGGGCACGACTGCCGCGCCGGGCGGCGGGCACCGGGGATGAAGCGCGACGGTCCAGAGCAGGCACGCGACGCCTTCCAGGACTGACGCAAATGCCAGCCCGGTCAGCAGATCGACGCGCGCTCCCGTCGTGCCGAGTAACGCGGCGAGTCGTGCGGTCACGGGATCGGTCACCAACGTGTCGTGCTGGGTCATCGCTCGGTCGTCGAAGTCCTGTGCGCGACGAATGTCGCTGGCCTCCGCGTTCAACGCCTCGAGCTTGGCGGCAAGCGTAATGCGTCGTGCCTCCAGCCCGGTGCATTTGCCGGAACACGATTGCACTTTAGCCGTCGCGAGTCGCGCCGAGACTTCCGCCCTTTCTTGCATAACGACGGTAAGACTGCGTTTGGCCGGTGCGAGCAGGGCGATAGGCGTTGCGTCGGCACGGCGCTCTGAGGCGTGCTGCTGAGCGAACAGGAAAAAGTAGGCGTGACTGTTGATGGCAGCAAGCATGCATGCGGCCCACAGCGCGTAGCCCGATAGTCGGACACCACCATGAACCTCTCGCAGCAGCGCGGGTAGCAGATGTGCGCCTGCCACAAACACCAAGCCCAGCGTGACCCACACGAATCGTTCGGCGAGTGTGCCACCTCGCTGCTCTCCAGCGATGACCGAAATGTCAATGGCGGTGGCCGTTGCTGCGACGGCCAGCCATAACGCAAGACGATCCGCCGGGCGATCCCGGATCATGCTGCTCGACCTTCGCGGTGGGTGGCCAGCCGTGTGGCTCGCTGATTCAAGCGGTCCTTGAGACTGGACGATGCAGGAGAATCCGGAGCGTCGTCCTTGCCAGTTGGCTCGCTGTCGGACGCCGCCGGGGGATAGAACTCTTCCGCAACAGCAGCCCGGTCTTCGGCGCTTTCCTCGAACGCGCCGTTCTGGAATCCGGTACGCGCCGCAACATCAAGTGCCGTCTGATCGAAGCCAACCGCCTTTCGTCGTGTATCCAGTTCGGTCGCTACGGTGATGGCTTGTTCCAGCGTACTGCCACTACGCACGTCGATGTCCACGTAATAGATGGCCGAGCGGTAGCTTTGCGTGGTCGACTTGCCGCGCAGCTTCAATTCCAACGGCAGACATGCGAGCCGGTTGCCTGACACGGCGTTGAAGTAATGCAGACGCGCGGCAAGTGTGCGAATCGAGTTGTATGAGGTGGTCCGGAAAATGAACGAACCCATCTCGTCCTCGTCGCCAATAAGGACATTGAGTCGCCCATACGGCTTACATGCGCCTCCTTGTCCGAAAGCGCATCCGTCAGGAGACGGGCAGGGTAACTCGGTGACACCTGCTTCACCGGCACGGCGACAGGTCTCGCCGTTACCGACGCACACTGGCCGGCCCGACTCGCGGTCGAAGCACGAGTACTCAGCGCGCAGGTTTAGGTCCGGATCGTTGAACAGTAGCCGAACGGGAATTGCGCGTAGCTTGCCGGTATTGGCTTTACGCAAGGATTCGTTCAGGGGGTGGAGCATCCAGCCGTCGCGTTGCTGGATCTGGGTGGTCAAGGTGAACTGGTCGTCCTTCTCGGGAAGGCGTTTCCCGTTCCTTTCGACAACACGGCCAATGGAAATTCGCCCGATGACGGGCGGTGTAATAGCAAGACCTTTGAGCATGAGGGGCTCCCTATGGATGTGACGATGGAGGTAATGACGATCTAGACCTGCACGAGAAACCGGCGGGAACCGGGTTTCGTGATGGCGTACTCGGTCGTCAATGTGGGGTGGTCGGCCAGCAACCGCTTGAGGTCGACGCCAGTGCTGTCCTTGCTGCGTTTGTAGGAAACGGATCCGGTCTCAAACTGCGCCCGGTCCGCTTCGCCCATCGCTTGCGCGAGCGTCTGTTTCAACTGCGCTTCCACCGCCTGACGAGACTCGATCTCAGTACGTACCGAGACAAGATCGGCAAACGCCGCGGACAGCGCTCGGTCTTCGGTGAAATCGATCATGCCGCCGGTGCCCGGATAGAGGCAGCGCAATGCACGATCGGCCGATTCCGACCCGTCAGCGGGCGGTGGGGTATCGGTGTCGACGTAATGCCAGAACGCCGCTTCGAGTTCGATCAGTTGGGCAATCAACGCGTCGTCCCGGACAATTCGGTGAACTTCGAGCGTCTGGCCGCACAACAGCACGGCCACGTCGGCGGCATGCTTGCCGGTAACCGCGAGTTGGTGCTGAACCTGGATCTGCACGTATTCCGGGACGCCCTCGCGCCAAAGCCGTGCACCAAATTCTCCTGCCGTCTTACATTCCAGAATGGACACATCAGCAGCACCGATGACCTCTCGGTCGATATTGGCGAGCATCCAGGGAATGTTGGGGTGTCGGAGTACGGCATTGATTCGCCGCACCCGGCGTCCGGTCTGCTTGGTGTAGGCCGCAGCGACGACCGGCTCAAGCAATGTCCCCCAATACACGGGATCCGTCGTGTCGTCGGGATCGGGTTTAGGTAGATCGGCATCACGTCCGGTTTTGATCATCCACAGTTCCAGCCGGCTCATGTAGGGACTCAAGCCCACGGCGGCTGCGGCATCGGAGCCACCGATGCCCGTTTTTCTTACGGACAGCCAGTCCTCGCGAGACAGATCGGCAGTCTCGATCAGGCGCAAGGCCAGGCGGTGTGGGGTTCGCTGCGCCGGTTCTGGATGTGACATATAGACCTCCAAAATAAGAAGACCCGGCGGGATAGCTCCCGGCCGGGCCTTATGTCGTATTGATGAAGTATTCAGGCAACCAGCTTCATTGCCTCGTCCCAAGCCTTCTGTTTGAGGGCCGCGCCAGCACCAAACCAGGCGGCATCGCGTCGGTGGTCATCGCTGCGCGCACGACGATGGTGGTCAACGTGCTCAGTGATCGCATTAACCAAGCCCCATGCGGTACCTGCCGCTGAGGCCAGCGTCGCCCCCTGGCCGCGACCGGCATACAACTGGCCGACAGCCTTGACGGCACGCTCGTTGACGGCAATAGCGTCTCGATCTGTCGCATTGGTCGTTGAGTAAGTCAGCACGCGTCGGAAAAACGCCTCTGCGGTAGCGTCGGAGATTTTGCGTTCTGCCAGCGCTTTGGTGCGCACCATAAAGGCATCCCACGACGACACCGCAATACCGAGTTGACGCTTGACTGCCTGTGCGTCGAACTGTGAGCGGTGCGGGACTTTGACGGCACCGACGTTGTTATCGAGTGCAATCGCCAGCGTGTTATTACACACGACGCGTACCGACGTGAACTGCGCGGTGGTGGCGAGCGTGCCGTCACAGGCTGTGGCGAGCAGCAAATAGCCGTTGATTTCGTCGCGTCCTTTGAGGGTGCCACTCTGGTCGGTACGGGCGAGCGCCCAGAGCTTGCGTCCTTCCTTGAGAACACCTGCGGTTTCGAGCTCGAACCCACCGACTTCCGTCAGATCCTTGTAGAAATCCAGGATGTCAGCCGGTTGCACGACCTGATAGCGAGCGGAAACCACGGACAGCGGTGCCTTGGTGTCGGAGCGGTAGAGGACTTTCTGGTCCGGGAACGCATGGATCGAGCCGAGATCGCCGTTGCCAGCAGCAACAAAGCGCACGTCGGCTTCTTCGATACGCCAGTCCATGCCAGCGGCTTTGGCCCAGACGTCGAGTGATTGTTTCGGGGCGAGGCGGTTGCCCAGACCGTGCCACGGTGTGGCGCCGACATAGGCCATGGATTTAACGAGATGCATGGATTTCTCCTATTAGGGATAGACAAAGGCGGATAACGGCATATGGCCCGGCACATGCCGGGCGTTATGTCGGATAAGAAAAGCGGGAGACGAGCGCCGGAGCGGGCGCACGGACAAGAACTGCGATCAGAACAGCAAGCACGAGCATTAGCTCGCCGAGCAGACCCTCTCAATGCCGGTGGTACGCCGCGGGAGGCGACAGAGAAGCGCGGACCAGAGTGCTCAGGCAAGGAAGGCGATGGCGAACGCGATGAGATATTCGAGCGGAGACGGTTGGATCATCGTCACCCCGTCAAACCGAAGCGTTGAACGTATGTCCGCACGCCACACAACGATGATTGTCGAGAACGTTCTCGTCGATGACTTCGCCCATGGCAGCTCCCGCAGCACAGCCGGCAGCACTAGCAGCAAGTCCGGCGAGGATTGCCCCGGCTAAGCCACCGAACACGGAGCCGATGGGACCCGCGATCAGTCCCACCGTTGCGCCGACTTCGGCACCCGATAGTGTCATGGCGACACCACTCGTGGCGCCAGCCACCGCACCAATGGTGCTGCCTGCCTTACGTGCCTGATTACGCTTTTCAACGTGGTCGGATCCGCACCGAGGGCATAACCGATGGTTTGGGGGCGAAGGAGGTTCGGGGGCTTCCTGAAACGTAGAGGCTTCGGCATCACTGCCGCTGTCACTCCACTCCTTGTGACTTGCCGAATACGTGTAATAGCCCGGGTCGCCCCCCGGGATCTCATCGTCTATGACTTCGGCGTCGGGTGTTTGCGCCGTCAGTTCGACTTGAAGGGGGCGGTAGTGTTTGCGCACGCGTGCAGCAACAAACCAGGTGGCAAAGCACATCATCGCGACACAGATAAACAGTGTCGGGTAGAGAAAGTTCAGGGTCACACATCCTCCATAGACAGCCTTGCGCGGGATCGCGCGAAGGGAGCCCGCACACGTTGGCTGACTCAAGGAGGTGATATGTGGTCGAAAAAATCTGGATTCACGACTGGCGGGATCGGCCCGGAGTTTGCAGCCTCATGCCGAATACATGAACAATGACCTGAGTACCCGTTCTGCCGGCGCGTGCCGATCAGACCAAATGCGACGCGCGCGTGATCGAGTCTTCGCATCGTCATCTGCATTTATTGTGCGAGCAAGAACATGCGAATTGACTGCCCTCCGTCGTTACATGTCCCCGGCGTATCGCTGCGGCAACTTGATCGGTTTGACCGTGATGCTTGGTTTTCTTATCTTCGGACGCCTTGCGTACGCCTGCGCGTGCGGCGCGGCGTAGCGGTCGAGGTCGGCTTTCAGGTTGGCCGGGCAAGAGAAGGTCAACTTTGTGACTTCTTGCCGAAGCAGAGGGGGCAAGCCGCAATTTTTTGGTCGTGTTCATCGCGAAGTCCCCTTGTTGAAAAAGAGCGGCTGGTACGGACGCAGCACCAAGTCGCGGTTCACGGTGATCCGTACCGGCAGACCCCGCCGTTCGGTCAAAGTGGGCTGGATGCTGAGGTTACGCCGAGTCACTTCCTGGCCGACCTGATTCACCGTGTCCTGCGAGCTGTCGCGCCCGGCGATGATGACGCGATCGCCGCCCTGGCGGTTCTCCGGCGCGGCCAGCTCGGCACCGATGCCCGGCAGCGTGGTCAGCGCCGCAACGGCAAAGATGCGATCCCAATGCCCGTTCCAGCCCGGCATGCCCGGCCGGATCGGTGCTCACCAGGTTGTCGAGTGTGGACGGGGCCACGCGGTGAATCTGGTCTTCGGACAGCGGGGAGTTGCTACGCAGTACCGGGGAACGGCAAGCAAAACGGGATGCAAGCATGGCCTTTCTCTTGACGAAAAGGGTTTGCTGTTCAAACCGCACACCGGATTCCTAGGTTCGGAGCCCAGCCTTTGTGACTGTTCGGTGCGGTTGGCACGAAGAGCCCGGTTGGCCCAGTTGCCACCGTCTTTCTTGAGTTCATCGCCCGCGACGGTCAGGAGCCCGCGGCCGCGGGCTACAGCCGCGAGCAAGGTGATGGAGTCGGGGGGGGGGCGGCTGGACATGGCAACGACCGCCGCGATGCGCAAACCGCACGCAAGCGAGGCGGGCAGGCCCGAAGCTGGAAGCCGGGCCGTAGGCGTCAGCCGAGCGGAGCGAGGGTGCGATGGAAGCCCGTCAGGGGCGAGACGCGGAAGGCGGCTCGATGCGAAGCACGACATCCCCTGCGACGCAATTCCGATGGCTCCCCCGCGCATCTGGCCCTGCAGTTGCTGCGTAACTCGAACGGTCTGAGCACCATGACCGCCATGACGATGGCCATCCTCGCCGGCGATGAAGCCATCGCAAGGCCGATGAGCAAGGCCCAGCCGGCGTTCGCAGACTGCCTGCCGGATTTTCTCAAGCCCTGATGGCCGTTCATACGACACCCCGCCCGACCAATCGCGCCTCGCGAGCATAGGCGCTCAGGTGTTTCTCAGCGCGGAATTGCAGATCACGCTCGACGGCAAACCCGCCGGTCGACGACCAAGCTGTGACCGCTACTGCCGCAGCCGCTCTTACAATTTGACCGAAATTTATGAGATAATTAATTTAGTCCATTGTGGAATTTTTATTTTTCAATGTATATCAATGAGTTAGTAATCTTTTGGGCGAAATGAAAGAAGAGCATTCAGATTTAGCCCAGATGGTCCGTCTGGCTCTGGCCGAGCAGAGTGAGGATGTGCGCCTGTTCACGGCGCGGCTGGTCCGCAAGTACCGAGGGACGGCGCCCGACTTGGCTGAGCAACTCGAACTGTTCCTGAAGTCGAAGCCGGCACGCAGTGTTTCTCCAATGCGCAAGCTGTCGTCTCAGCCGCCGACGGCCTATGCGTTGCCGGTTGACGACGAATCCCGTCTCTCCCTCCTGAAGGTATTTAAGGACGAGACGACGAGAGATGCGCCACTGCTGTCTAGCGATGTCGAGGATTCACTGGGGCAACTCATCGCCGAGCGCCGGCAGAGCGATCGACTTCAGGCCATGGGGCTGACGCCGACCCGCTCGGCCATCTTTGTGGGGCCGCCCGGGGTCGGCAAGACACTCACGGCCAACTGGCTGGCCGCGCAATTGAAGGTGCCGCTGTACGTGCTCGACCTGACAGCCGTGATGAGCAGTCTGCTGGGCAAGAGCGGCACCAACCTGCGGGCGGCCATCGACTTCGCCAAGCGCGAGCCTTGCGTGCTGCTGCTGGACGAAATCGACGCCATCGCCAAGCGACGCAGCGATGACAGTGACGTAGGCGAACTCAAGCGCCTGGTCACGGTGATCCTGCAAGAAGTCGACGAATGGCCTGCTAGCAGCGTATTGCTGGCGGCCACCAACCACCCGGAACTGATCGATCCGGCGCTGTGGCGACGCTTCGACCTGGTGGTCCAGTTCAAGATGCCCGATGAACAGGCGGTCAAGGAAGCCATCAAGCGCTTCCTGGGGCCGGACTATGCTCTTTTTGCCCGTTGGATCGATATCCTGGTATTTGCATTCGCAGGCCATTCGTTCAGCGACATCGAGCGCGACGTCCAGCGCTTCCGGCGTGCCGTGGCGCTGGGCGTGACCACCGACGCTGATCTGGTCGAAGACTTCATGAAGGCGCGTGCTTTGGCGCTCGATAGGCAGGGCCGCATCGACCTGGCAGTGATGCTGGCCAAGCAGACCCGCCTGTCCCAGCACACCGTTTCCGACATCACCGGGGTGAGCCGGGACACGATCCGAAAGTACACCAATGAGACGTCTGCGGTACGAAAGGCCGCACCACGGAGAAAGGTTGACGCATGAGCCAAACCAATTTCCTGATCGGTCGTGGCGAGCTGTTGACCCATGACATCGTCGGCCCGAAGCGCATGCCAGGCAATGTTGAGGTCTACACATTCGCGCAGGCGCGGGAGCGAATGGCTCCTCAGTTCCGCAGTGCCAGCAAGGCGCTGGACGAACTACCTGCTGACGCTTGCCCGGGCGACTTCGCGGTAGCCCGGCTGATGATGAACCCCAGCTTCATCGCTCGTTCCTACTTCCCAACGGGCCTGTTGCGTAGCACGGGCCTGGAGTCCATCGGGAGCCGTACCGTCAAGGTCAAGCCGCAGGCCTGGACCCGCAAGGGGCCGCCGCATGAAACCACGACCACAGAGCTGTTCGTCGCCGGCAAGCGCCAGGCTTTCCGCAACCTCTCCCGATGGACGGAAACCATTGAGGCGGAATCCGACGAGGGCGAAGATCTGGCTCACACCGAACAGTTCGCCGTCTTTGCGCCAGCAGAGCGGATCGTGGGTTTCGGCCGCCCGAAGGATCGTTTTTTCGAGGTCGGCCTGCATCTGTTGCCGGACGAAGACCCCGGGCTGATTCAGAAGGCCTTCATGAAGTTCGCCAAACGAGGGGACGTGAAGGTTCACAGCGAGGTCGATTTCGTCGCCGGCAATCTGTGGTTCGTACCGGTCGAAGGCAAACCGCGTGACATTGAGAGGCTGGCCACCTTCGCTTTTGTGCGGGTGATCCGTCCCGTGCCTAAGCTGCGTGGTATCCGTCCTTTGCAACGAAGCGGTGGGCCCTCAGTAGGTTGCAGCCTCCCCACCGAACAGGCCCTTTCATCCGAACCTCGTGTCGCCATCCTGGACGGTGGCCTGCCCAAGCACCATCCGATCGGCCCCTGGCTGCGCTCGTACCGCAAGCTCGACGAAGACGCCGACGATGATCCGGACGGTCCGGAGCATGGCTTGGGCGTGACCTCGGCCGTGCTGTTCGGGCCGATCCAGCCCAATGGTACAGCTGGCAGGCCGTTCGCCCCGGTGGACCATCTGCGCGTGCTGGACCAGGAGGCGGGCGGCGAAGATCCGTTGGAGTTGTATCGCACGCTCGGTCTCATCGAGCAGGTTCTGTTATCGAGGTCCTACGAGTTCATCAATCTGAGCCTGGGCCCAGATCTCGAAGTGGAGGACCAAGAGGTCCATGCTTGGACGTCCGTTATCGACGAGTTGCTCAGCGACGGCGACACGCTCATGACCGTGGCTGTTGGCAATAACGGAGAACGGGACCGCGAGCTCGGTTACAACCGCGTGCAGGTTCCATCGGATTGCGTGAATGCGCTCGCGGTCGGCGCGGCCGACGACACAGATGCTGGCTGGGCACGCGCCCCCTACAGCGCGATCGGGCCGGGCCGAAGCCCTGGCGTCATCAAGCCAGACCTGATGGCGTTTGGTGGCAACCCAGCAGCCAAATACTTTCACGTGTTGGCGCCGAACGTGAAGCCGGTGTTGACACCGCAGCTGGGTACCAGCTTTGCGGCGCCGTACCTGCTGCGCAGCGCGGTCGGCATCCGCGCGATCTTGGGCGGTGGCCTGACGCCGCTCGCCATCAAGGCGCTCTTGGTCCACGCGGCCGATCCCGGCGAGCATGATCTGGTCGAAGTGGGGTGGGGCAAGATCCCTGAGGACACGCTCGACATCATCACCTGCCCGGACGGCGTGGCCCGGGTTGTGTACCAGGGCGAGCTCAAGCCCAGCAAGTACCTGCGTGCCAGCCTCCCGCTGCCGAAGGGCGGGCTAATGGGCAATGTGCGCCTGAAGGCCACATTCTGCTACGCCTCACCCACCGATCCGCAGGATGCCGCGGCCTACACCAAAGCTGGCCTCGAAGTCGTCTTCCGGCCCAACGACGAGAAGATTAAGGACGGCAAGAGCAACGCGGATACCAAGGGCTTCTTCGACTTGAAGAAGTTCGCCACCGAGCAAGAGCGGCGCTCGGATCAGGGTAAATGGGAGACCGTGTTGCATGGAGCCAAGACCTTCCGAGGCTCCAGCCTCAAGAACCCCGTGTTCGACATCCACTACAACGCCCGCGACGGCGGCGGCCGGTCCACCACTGGCGCCGAAAAGATCCGCTATGCGCTGATCCTCTCGGTCGAGGCCCCAAAGCATGCCGATCTCTACAACGACATCTTGCGTGCCTATGCCAAAACACTCGTGCCGATCCAGCCGCAGGTGTCCTTGCCGATTCGTGTTCGGTAACGATGGAAGAGAAAACGCATGTACAGCACGGACTGACGGGCAAGGAGAAGACCGATGCCGGAACTTTTGAAGAGCAAGGACAAAAACGGGGTGCCGTTCGCGCGGCCACCTGAGATCGAGGCCTGGCTGGTAAGGTTGGAATCAGTCGATGTCGCAGCACGCTTGCAGGCTTTCGCCGTCGCGTCAAGGAAGAGTAGCGGCTATGTTCCGTCGGAAGCAATGACGTATTTCCTGCGGCGCGCCCATACGACGGGCGCAAAGGACGAGTTCAAACAGCTTTTCGGACTGCTCCTGAAACGGGTCGGGCAGTCTCTGTTTGCATCGATCCCGGACTCTCGTATGGGCGGGGCGCAAGACATCCGAGAAGAGGTCATGAGCCGATTCGCCGAGCGAATCGCCAAGGACTGCAACGGTCGCTTCGCTATGCTGGATTTCTTTGAAGTGCGGTTCGACCTAGCATTCGCCCGGTTCCGCAAAACCGTGCTGAGGCAGATTGGTCCGGCCTCGGTCCTTACCGTGCCGCTGTCCACTGATGACGATGATGGGCAAGATATTTCACCGGAGGTAGAGGCAGCAGCGGCCGACTTCCTCGGAGGCGACCCTCAAAAAATTGACGACCCGGCTTTCCGGTTGCAGCTGGGCGCTGCGATTGACGCATTACCAGACGATCAGAGACGGGTCGTTGGCTTGCTACGGCAAGGCTTCCAGATCGACTCGAAGGACCCGAACATCATGACTATCTCGAAGATGCTCCAGTGCGATGAGAGAACCGTGCGCAATCGCCGCGACCGTGCCTACAAAACCCTCAGGTCTGTTCTGCAGGAGGAAGCATGAGTACGTCAAAGCCTTTCGCCGCAGAAGAGGAATCTGTGCTGATGGCGTTCTCGATGGAGCCTAACCATGGCCGGGAAACGCTTGAACGCTACATCAGGGAGTATCCACAGCATGCGACCGCTCTGATCGACTGCTCGATGGATCTGCTTCATGAACCACCGGAGGGAGATGTTCTTGCGATCGAGGTGGCTGAAAGCGCGGTAGACAAAGCTTGGCAACGATTCGAACGGGCTGCCCAGCAGCCTGACACGGAGGTCGTGAATCCGTTCGCCAAGCTCAATACGAGCAGCTTCAAGTCGCTCGCACGCAGCCTGGACGTCAGCAATCTCTTCCTGATGCGCGTGCGCGATCGGGCCATCCGTACTGCCACCATTCCTGCCCGATTCGTCGAGAAGCTCGCGTTTGAACTGGGTGCCACCGTTCAAGCTGTGAGCGCATACCTGCAGGGTCCACCGGGCATTGTTTCCGGACACGCTTTTCGGTCAAGTGTGAAGCCGAGTGCGGGCGAGCAAATCACGTTCGACCAGGCTGTCGCGACTTCACAACTCACGCCGGAACAGCAGGCGACGCTGAAGGCATTGTCGGACTGAACGATGGACGCCACCGAGGCCGCTCGACTGGAAGCAGAACGCCTGCACCGTGCGAACGTCGCGGCCGGCGGAGATCCGACCCGGCCTTTGGTGTTTGCGCTTCAGGAAGCCTCAAATCGCGGCTTGGATGTGTACGCGCTGCGACAAGGAGACCCACAGCTTAAGGGAGGCAAAGCCACGTTCGACTGTCAGGCTGGAGGCATCCTCTACGAGGATCGCGGATCGGACTTCGAGCGCGCGTTTTTGATAGCACACGAACTCGGCCATGTCGTGCTGGAAGGTGGCACGCTTGACGTGGTGACGGTGGATGTCGAGCCCGACCGATCGCTGGAAGACGCGCCGGTGGGCGTCGATCGTGTCCTTGACTACGGGGCGCGCGAGCGACGTGAAGTGAAGATGGACCTCTTCGCGCGCGAGTTTCTGCTGCCGCGCTCTGTGTTGCGCGACTTGCATATCAACGACGGGTTGGGATCCGACGCGATCGCGACGCGCTTCGGCGCACCGCTGGCTGTGGTGCAGCAGCAGCTCCTGGATGCACTGCTGCTGCCCCCCGTCGGAGAACTGCACCCCGCGGGCGTCGGCGCGGCGGCGGGTCCGCTCACCCCAGACCACACGCAGGCTCAGGCGGCCGCACATCGGGGTTTGGCATTCCAGTTGCAGGCAGGGCCGGGTACCGGCAAGACGCGGACGCTTGTTCGCCGCATCGAAGGGTTGCTTGCGGATGGCGTCGATCCCACCACGATTCTGGTACTCACCTTCTCTAACAAGGCGGCCAATGAACTGTGCGAGAGGATTGCTGCGAGAAACCCTGTTGCGGCGGCAGCGATGTGGATTGGCACATTCCACGCATTCGGTCTGGACATCGTTCGCCGTTTCCATGACCGACTCGGGCTGCCCGCAGACCCGCGTCTGATCGACCGGACGGAGGCCATTGAACTCCTGGAGGACGAGTTTCCGCGGCTCGACTTAAAGCACTATCGCAACCTCTGGGACCCGGTCCTGGACTTGAGCGACATGCTGAGCGCGATCTCACGCGCCAAGGATGAAGTCATCGATGCTGCGGGTTATCGCGCCCTCGCGCAGTCTATGGCGATCCAGGCGGGGGCCGACCAGGACGCCGCGGTCCACGCGCAGAAGTGCCTGGAGGTCGCCATGCTCTTCGATGCGTACGAACGACTGCTGACCGCGCGCCATCTACTGGACTTCGGTGACTTGGTAGCGCTGCCGGTCCGTCTTGTCGAGGGTAGCGTCGAGGTCAGGGACGCACTACGTGCTCGCCATGAGCATGTGCTGGTAGATGAATACCAAGATGTCAACCGCGCCTCGGTCCGGCTCCTGAAGGCCATCGTCGACGGCGGCCGCAATCTGTGGGTTGTCGGTGATGCACGCCAGTCCATCTACCGCTTCCGCGGCGCCTCCGCGACAAACATCGCGCGCTTTGCGATCGATTTTCCCGGCGCGCAGGCCGCACAGCTCGGCGTCAACTATCGCTCCGACGAACGGATCGTCAATGTTTTCACCGCGTTCGCGCGCGGTATGCAAGCATCCGCTGGTGCGTTGCCACTGAACCTGCAGGCCGAACGTGGCTCTACAGGAGCCCGGGTTGAGCTTCGCGTTGCCGGATCGGCCGACGATGAAATCTCCGCGCTTGCTGCGTCGATCACGGCCCTGCACGAACAGGGCATTGCCTACGGCGGCCAGGCGGTGCTGTGCGCGTCCAACGCGCGCCTGAACGCCATTGCCGAAGGCCTTGAGGCCAGAGGCATTCCCGCGCTGCACTTGGGCAGCTTGTTCGAGAGGCCGGAAATTAAGGATCTACTCGCGTTGCTATCGCTGGTGACCGACCCTCGGACGGCCGCGATGGTGCGTGTGGCAACCATGGCTTGGTACCAAATGCCCTTGAAGGATGTCATGCGGGTCATCGAGCGGCTGCGGGCGACGAGTCCGGCTCCGCTGGATTGGTTGGCAATGCACGCTGAAGTGGACGGCCTGGCAGACGGCAGTCGAGAAGCGCTCTCTCGCCTGTCCGCGCTCTTTGCAGGTGTGAACGCATCGACCGACCCCTGGCTCTTACTTGCTGGATGGACGATCGATGGTCTCGGACTCGCGAAGACGCTTCATTTGGCTGGTGATCCGCAGAGTCGCATGCAATGTCTGGCTGTCTGGCAGTTCTTGAACTTCTGTCGCCGGCAGCCAAGAGGCCACGGCATGCCAGTGCTTCGCCTGCTTGATCGCGTCAGGCGGTTAGTGCTGCTCTCTGAGGATCGTGGATTGAGCCAGTTGCCCCGCAGTGCCGAGAACATCGACGCAGTGCGCCTGATGACCATCCACGGAAGCAAGGGGCTGGAGTTCGATGTCGTTCATTTGCCTGGCATGGTAACGTCCGGCCTGCCGCGCAACAACGTGCCGCCGCGTTGTCTTCCGCCGGACGGTCTGATCCATGGTTCGGAGGGACTGACCGGCATCGAGGCGGTGAAGGCCGGCCACGACGAGGAAGAAGAATGCTTGTTCTTCGTAGCGCTTTCGCGAGCGCGCGACAGGCTTCAGCTGTATGCCTACGCCAGGCAGGCGGATGGTCGTGCACGTAGCCCCTCCAAGTTCATCGCCCCAATCGAACGGCTCCTTGTTCGTCCAGTATCGGTGCCGTTGCAAGCCGCCTTGACATCGAAGGGCATGCCGCTCGCGATCACATGGCAAGGGCGCCCCCAATGGACCGACATCCAGGTCAACCTCTTCGAGCGGTGCCCGCGCCGCTTCTTGTACACCCATGTGCTGAGGCTTGGCGGTCGGCGAACCGAAACCGCATTCATGAAGATGCACAATGTCGTGAGCGACGTGTTCGATTGGTTGAAGCGGGAGCACGAGACGACAATCCCCACGGTCGACGAGTTGGCAGCACGCTTCGAGGAGGCCTGGCGCTCCAAGGGTGCGACAGAGCATGGATATGCGGAAGACTACCGCCGCATCGGCAAGCGGCTTGTCGATTTCCTCATCGAGAGCCGGAGTCGTGACGTGGCCGCGCCGGCGCCACCGATCTCGCTGGGTTGGGCCGAGGGCGAGATCCTCGTAAGCCCGGATGGTGTAGCCCACGGAGCCGGTGGCCGGGTCACGGTGCGGCGCGTCATGACGGGCAAGCAGCGCTCGAACGCCTTCGATGATATCGAGTACACAATTCTCCAACTCGCCGCCGTCCAGGCGTATGGACCACATGCGCAGGTCGAGGTGACCTACCTCACGAGCGAGACCATCCAGCCGATGGAAATCACGTCGCGCAAGCTGGAATCCAGGCGCGAGAAGCTGCAGACCTTCCTTCGGGCAATGCAGGCCGGCCAGTTCCCCGCCAAGCCCGAGGCTCGCGGCTGTCCGCGCTGCCCGCACTTCTTCCTCTGCGGCGAGTTGCCCGGAGGGGGGATACAAGAAAAACTTTGATCGACCTTTCCGGTCTGGCAGCAGGGCTGCGATTGACTAAGTAAGGGGCTAGAAAACCTGCAATCCCGCAGATGATGGCTCCCTATGAGGCAATCAAATGCAATCCCAAACCACCAGCGGTGATGACCGCTTCGATGTCGAAGATGTTGCTGCGGCGATCCGCGAAGGCCGCAGCCTGCGGCCATCGGCGCTCTACCGGATCGTCGTCCTGGACGACCAGCTCCACGAACGTCACGTCGATCTCTCCGATCCGGTGCCGACTGGGCGCCAGATCCTCCAGGCCGCCGGGGCGCGCCCGGCCGATGAGTACAGCGTTTATGCGATTCTGACCTCTGGCGAGTTCGAGGACCTGCGTCTGGACGAAACCTACGATCTGCGCGGCCGCGGTGCGGAACGTTTCGTCATCTTCCAGACAGATCGCGCGTTCAAGTTCACGATCGATGACCGGCAACTGGAGTGGGGCAAGCCCAGCATCAGCGGCCGCGTGCTCAAGGCGCTAGCCGGTGTCCCGCCAGAGACCTACGACGTCTATCTCGAAGTGCGCGGCGGGGGCCAGGACATTCTGATCCGCGACGGCGACCTGATCGATCTGGGTAAGCCGGGTATCGAGCGTTTCATCACGCTGATCCGTGACACCACTGAGGGGCTGCTCACGCTGCCCGAAGCGGACCAACGCTATCTGAGCGGCCATGGCGTGGCTTTCGAGATGGTGAGCGACGGTGCGCACACGGGCGTCATCTTCAAGCAGTTGCCGATGCCCTCCGGAAAGCTCAACCACGCCACGGCCGACGTGCTCGTTCTCCTGCCGCCGGGCTATCCCGATGTCGCGCCGGACATGTTCTATTGCGACCCCTGGCTGACGCTGCAAAGCGTGGGGCGCTACCCGACCTGCGCCGACCAGGCCCACGCGTTCCAGGGCCGCAGCTGGCAGCGCTGGTCGCGCCACAACACAGCGTGGCGCCCGGGCATCGACGGCCTACACACTATGCTCAAGCGCATCGAGCACGCCCTAGCGGAGGCGAAGTGATGTCGCCGGCCGCTCTGGACATCGTCCTGCTGGAGCCGCACGAGGCGGCCCTGCGCTTGCTGCTGCAAAGGGAGAACGGGGCAGAGGCGTCCGCCTATGTGCTGTTCGGCAAGGCTGACATCTCGGCAGACCCCTGGTCGGGAGTGCCTCGCACCAGGTTGATCTCGCACGAAGTCATCCCCGTCGCGGCCGATGAAATGGTCTCCGCATCGCCTGTCCACGTCACATGGTTCACCCGCGGCTTCATGCGCATTCTCGGCATCGCGAAGGAACGGGGCTTAGTTGCGGGCCTGGTACACACGCATCCGAACGCGGCAGCGTTTTTCTCCGACCAGGATGACCGAAACGAGGCGGAGCTGGCCCGGACGACGTTCAATAAGGGCGTTTCCGGCCTGGCCAGCATGGTGTTCGGCCGCGATGACGCCATCGCGGGCAGGCTCTGGACCGCACTCGGCAAGACGGTCATGGCATCCTCGATCTCGCTGGTAGGAAGCCAGATCAAGATCGCGCGCACGGTGGCTGCGGCTGACGAAGATCAATTCCTGGCGCGGCAGGCCGCGCTCTTCGGCCTAGGGTTCAATCCAGTCGTGCGCGGGCTGCGGGTCGGTGTCGTAGGGGGCGGCGGCACGGGCAGTGCTGTCGCGATGCTATTGGCGCGGCTGGGCGTCGGCTTTCTGGGGCTGATGGACAAAGATACCATTGATGTCACCAATCTCAACCGCGTGCATGGCTCGCGCACCGCAGATGTGGCCGCGGGCTTGGCCAAGGTAGACATCCTCGCGCGCGAGATTCGTGCCGCGGGTCTCGGCACCCAGGTCGTCACCAAAGAGGAGTGGGTCGGCCATCCTGATCTGCGCGATCTACTGCGCTCCTGCGATGTGCTGTTCGGCTGTACCGACGACCATCAGGGGCGGCTGACGCTCAACCGCCTGGCGCACTACTACGGCATCCCGCTGATCGATGTCGGCCTGCGGATGCGCCCGGCACGCAGCGGCACGGACTACGACATGACAGGCCGCGTGTCGACGATTCGCCCTGGCAACCCTTGTCTCATGTGTTTGGGAGTGGCTGATCCGCGCCGCGCTGCGAACGAAGGACTCCGGCGCAGCGACCCGGCCGAGTTCGAGCGGCGTAAGGCGGAAGCCTATGTGGATGGTAGCGGCGACCCCGCGCCCGCCGTGGTTACGTTCACCACGGCCATCGCCTGCGCAGCCGTCGATGAGCTTATTCAGGGCCTGACCAGCTTTCGCGGCTCGGGGGGCATGACACACAACAGGATTCGCCGCTTCGACCGCGTAGAAGATCGGGCGATGACCTGTCGACCCGTGGCTTCTTGCCCGGTTTGTGCCAGCCAGGCGAGCTGGGGGCGAGGCGATGTCAACCCATTCCTTGGCGTTATCGGATGACCATCAAGCGAATTATCGTGCGAGCCCTGCGCCGGCTCGGGTGGCTGCGCTACGATCTGCTCGTTTATCCGGTTGCGCAGCATCCGGGCAAAAACGCCGTGCCGCCCGGCGAGCTGTGGGTGGTCATCGACACCGGCGTCAAGAAGTGGGCTTGCATGAGCTGCCCCGGCGGTTGTGGCGTACAGATATCGCTTTCCCTTAACCCGGATCGACGCCCCCGGTGGTCTGTCGAAACAGACTTCTGGGGGCGACCAACCATGTCGCCCTCTATCCACCAGCATCGAGCATGTTCATGTCACTTCTGGGTAAAGAAGGGTTTGATCGAGTGGTGCCGGTAGAGACCCACCCAGCACCATGTCTAGCCGATACGCAATCGACGCTGCCGTAGGCTAAGGCGCAGCCTTTGCCAAGCTCTAGGAGAAATCCACCATCCGCTGGTCGACTGCTGTTTAGGATCAGATTCCGAATATTCGCCCTTGAGGTTCATACCGTCGCCGAACTATCCGACTCGGCACATGACCCACGGTGAGCACTACGGCGGCTGGACGCGCGTGCTCAAGGCCGCAGGTGTGTCGCACGTTGGCAGCCACGGTATCCGTCACCGGGCGCCGACCGACATTGCCAACTCGGGCTTGCCGACCAAGGTGGGTATGGAGCTCGCGGCGTGAAAGTTTGCGGTACTCGAACTGCGCTACCACAGGCTTTTGTTGGTATTTCTGTTGGTACCGGAACAGTTTGGGGGCATTTCTGGGGGCATGAGGGAACAGGCATGCCGCCTGACACTGGCGGCACAGTTGCTCTCGAGCTTAAAGAACTGCTTCGAGTCCTTTCCTATCAATCACGTTCAGCAGCTTTTGCGAAGGTCCGCTCGGTCGTTTGTCGCCGATTTCCCACTTGCACACCGTCGAGGGACTGGTATTGAGCGCGGCTGCAAGCACTGCCTGGCTTAAATGAAGCCGGGCTCGCAATGCGGGAATTTTCGCGGCATCGTATTCCGGCACGGGTTCGAGGCAGAGTGCCTCGTACTTCCGCATCTTCCGCTTGTCGATAAAACCGAGGCGATGCAGATCGTGCCGACAGAAGCGCCCGGAGAAAGCGATGTCGTCATCGACGTCAAGCGAACAAAGCGATGGAGCGTCGTCGCCTCAGTCGACAACTCGGGGTCCCGCGATACGGGGAAATTACGGGGGAGCCTCGCAACGGCGGTGATTATTGACATCATCACGCAAAAAAATCGCCGCTGCCAGATGGATTTACGTGGATTGAAGCCGACCGGAAATGCCTACGTCACGCCTACACGTAGTCATGCGTTGCGTGTAGGGATTCCACAGAATTCACGCAAGCATGTGATTTGATTGGCGCGCCCGACTGGGATCGAGCCAGTGGCCCTCGGCTTCGGAGGCCAAAGTGTCAGGTCGCCCTTGATAATCATTCGTATTGGTTGGTGGGCTGCTTGGCTGTGCAGGCAACCTCAAATAGTGAGAGGCCTCTGCACTTCACGTGGAAGGCTTACTCGAAACCCTATTTACTCCGTTGCTTTCGGCGCTTGCTCAAACACAATGCCGGCCTGATCGAGCATCCAATGCTCGATCTTGTCGTGCCACATTCGCAACATGTCCAGTGGGCGCCGCCGATAGTGCTTCTCCGCTAGTGCTGACGGTTTATGCCCTTGAATCTGGGCGACGACGCCAACGGGAACCTCGCACCACTCGGACAGTGTGCCGAACGACCGGCGTAGCCCGTGCAGCGTCAGATGAGGCAGACCGGCTGCTTCGATCGCTTGGTTGTGCGCATAGCGCGGTTCAGCGATTCGCCCCTTTTCGGCGTTGATGCTGTGAAACACCCAGGGCGATGGCTCCCACTTTAGTCCGTCGGCTTCCAGGCTGCGCAAGCGGCGCCTGCTGGGCGGTATTTCATTGCGCTGCTTCAGCTCGAGCAATAGGGCGGCTAGATAGGGGGTGAGGGGAATCTCACGCCCGTCTTCGATCTTGTCCGCGATATGGAGGCTTCGCCACTGGAAATCGACATCTTCCCAACGCAGTGCCGCGAGTTCCTCCCTGCGCGCCCCGGTGATGAGCAAGCCTTGCAGATACGCGGATTGCACTGGATTGTGCAAGGCGCGGACGGCGGAAAACCATGCGGCGAGCTGCTCCCTTTGGAGGCTGTCTCCTTCTTTAGTGCTGGTGCCCGGCAGTGCCCCGGTGACCTTGGGAGATGTGCAGCAATCCGACGGAATAATGCCAGCGAACTTGTCTTCACCCTCGCACCATTTGGCGAACGCCTTGAGCATGCGAAAGCCATAGGCGGCACTAGTTGGCCGAACGGGTACCTCGGCCTCCAGCCATGCACCAACCGTTTTGGCGGTGAGGTTGGAAAGCTTTAGTGCCATCAGCGAGTAAAGCGGCCCGCGCTCCGTTTTTTTGCTGCCACGTTTGGCTGGACTCCCGCCCGGAGCGGTCAACTTAATATGGTCGTTGATGTAGCCCGCAGATCTCGGCTTCTTAGTCTTCGGCGAAATCTTTGTGCGAAGATCGTCAAGATAGTCGGCCCAAGCGTCCGCGACGGTCACGCTATTCCGGATCGCCGCGACTCGCCTGGCCTCATGACTGGCGCGTCGTTCTGCTTTCACTTCTCGCGGGTCGTGACCGGCGTCAACGAGCGTCTGCAGCCGGCGTGCTTCTTCCTGGGCCTTGCTGATAGTCCAGCTGCGCGGGTCGCCAATGGTCAGACGGACCGTCTGTCCGTGAATCTTGCCTTGAAAAATGTAGGACTTGGCTCCGCCTGCCGTGGCGCGTAGTCCCAGACCGGGCGAAGCAGAGTCCCACAGGAATGCTTGTGTTCTACCTTCGGGGCATCGATGTGAATCTATTCGCGCGGCAGTGAAGTTGACCTTGGCCATGTTCAATCAGGGGAGGGCTGTGCTCTGGTTACATTGCTCCATGTAACCGTCATGTAACCAGATTGTGTGGTATTTGATCTATCTCGGTCAACGAAAGTATCACCGGAAATCGACGGAAAGTGCTTTATTTCATGGGTTTTCTGAGCTTCATGTATCTCAATCAACTTCAATGCATGAAGTGTTTTGGTGATTTGTAATCATCAGGTGGCGGGTTCGAGTCCTGCAGCCGGCACCAAATTTGAAGCGGGTCCCAGAGATGGGGCCCGTTTTTTTTGTTCTACGAATTAGCCGCTGTTCTACAATTCGTGCGATTGGGACAAGCGCCGTTGGGGCAATCTCAAGCGTGCCCTTTTGGATCAAGTACTTCACAGACCCAGTAATACCCCCCTGAAATTCAACGCTGGGAGAAGGAGAATTTTCTCATTAAGAGGGAGACGTCGCGACCTCAGGCCCGCGTGCGAGCATTTCTCTGCATTGCGTGAGGCATTGTTTCGCAGGCCAACGATCTCGGCCGGTTTATCGCACAAGTGGCGCGGTCACCGGTGGCTGGAAAAAATCGAGCGCTACCCCAAAGAGAGACATATGACGGCGGATGCCTCCTGCAAGCGGCTCAACAGGCGAGCGTTCGAACCGGTATCAAAGCGCTGAACGCTGCCTACGAGTGCCAGCGCAGCTACGCAATCACCTTCGGCATTGAAAATTGGAACAGCCACTGCGCCGAGCCCGGATTCCAACTCGCCTTGCGAACGATAAAAGCCATCCTTGCGGATTTTCGTCAGCACGCTCAAAAACTCCCGCCAAGTATCTCCCATGCCATTGAGGCCGATCTCCTTGGCGTGGGTTGCGTAAATCTTTTTGAGCGAGCTGCGCGGCAGGTGCGCTAGCAGAACTTTTGGGGCAGCAGCCAGGAATAAGGGGCGGGGCCGCCCGCGCCCATAAGAAAGTTGAAGATTTTTTTCCGCGCTGACGCGATGGACGTCGATGACCTGCGGCCCGGCAAACATGACACTGAGTGCCGCGTCAAACTTGGTGCTGGCTGCCAGCTTGCGCATGACCGGATCGGCCGCGAACAACACCGGGTCGGTTTGTCGCAACTGATAGTCCAGCGCAATGATGCGCCCGCCGAGGGAATAGCGCCCCGCCGCGACTTTTTGCAATAACCCCGCCTCGACCAATTCCTTCACATAGCGGTAACCCGTGGGGCGGGAATAGCCCAAAACATCGTTGATTTTGTCCGGTTGCCAGATCGGATTTTCCTCGGTGAATAGATCGAGAATGGCAAGAACCCGGCCGGGGCTGCTCATATTAGATTTAGGTATTGAAGTTCAAAGTGAACATGATAGCGGCCTGTGGCCACCTCGTTATACACATCTCGGTTCATGTGGCCTCACCCCGAAGCGCACGTAGCGTTTCGGCGGATATGATAACGCGCTGCAAGCTCTCCCAGATCGTATTGGCACCAGGCTCGCCTTCGGCCTTGGGCGCAAGGAATGCCCGCCATCCCTTGCCCATCAAAGCCTGGCGGACTTTTGTATGACTAGGTGGCCTGTGGCTGGTGCGTCGTCCCGCCGCGATTGCGAGACTAACGAACACTATTCGCGATGAATGGTGCTTGATAGACCGACTGAGTTCTCATTTCACACCCATGCGCTGCGCCATCTCCGCACGCCAAACCGACCGCGGTCTGAAACCCGGCAGCGTGCGCGCATGCGATTCTAGGCGCTGCATCAGCGTGCTTCGATCCTTCAGGTCGATCGCTACGCGCATGGGTTGTGAAACGTACCAAGGCAAATCGAAATAGAGCTCCAGCCGATTGCCTTCTGGGTCGGGAACATAGATGGAAAGTGCATTGCCGTGTGTCACCGGCGTGATATTGGGCAGCTTCTCGGCCAGCAGAGTCTCGTGCATCTCGCACAGCGTATCCAAGCTGTCTGTTTTGAGCGAAATCTGGTTGATGGGATTGAAGGGCATATCGTTGGGGCGCCCCGTCAGAAGCACGATCTGGTGGTGCTCGTCCGGGTCTCGACTCAGAAACACGAGGTCCATCATTCCGTTCGGCCCGGGCAACTGGCCTCGGTCCGTCACGGTGAAATTAAGCAGGCGGGTGTAGAAGTCTGTGACCTTCGCAATGTCGGTCACAAACATGCCGAAGTGACTGAACTTGAAGCCGGGCTGTTTCGGGGTTTCCAGTGACATAGGGTTTCTCCTTGGATTGACAGTGATCCATGGTATCAGCTTAAATCTCGATTTATGAGATTTTGAAACTTATAAGAGGGGGGATTCGATGAATCAGGCGAGCTTCGAGTGGCGCAACATGTGCCCAGTGCCATTTCAGCATCGCGAGCGCGATCGACGGCTACGGCTGCCGGCCGTACCCGATAGCCTTTGCAGTTGTGTTCCCCGGGCTGTTTTTTCCTAAGGGGCGCCCGTCTGGTCTGGCGGTCGGGCTGGCACAGTTCTTTGGATCGCCGTGATGGCGATCTTCGCTCCAGCGCCCTGCGCCTGTTCTCCGTACGCATCAGCGAGACGCTCCCGTCGCGCATGCGCTGTGAGAGATCGGCCGTAATCAACCAGATATCACGGTCGCAAGTCGCCTTGCTGACCCATTCGGCGACGCGACCTTCAGCGGCCACGCGCCAGTGTTTGCGAAGTCAATCGGGACAGCAACGAGAAAGAGGCGTGCGCCTGTATCTCCTATCCAGCAATGAAAGCCTTTCTGCTATGCCTCTAACCACTACTGCCATTGAAACTCCGGGTGTTGACGACGTCTTTTGGCGCGAGGAATACGCGCAGATCGACGAGGACGATGCCTTTCTCGCCGAAATCGTGACGGAAGCCGACCTGCCCTCGCTTCTCACTGCGCTTTCCGCCGTCACCGGAGACTTGTCGATGCTCCGTCCGCACCTGCGCGCGCCGTTTCCTCTTGTTGATACGGTTGGGCCTGCCCATGGAGGCATGAGCGAAGCCGCGCAAATCGAAGCCCGCGCACTGGCCCTGGCTGCACTCAAGCGCGTGCGCGACGAAAGCTTGACTCGGCCACGTCCTCTTGAGGACGCCGAGACACGCATCCTGATCGATTTCCTCACGAACGGTGCCGGAGATGCCGATGCTGAGCTCCTCACCCACGAGATGGATCTCGCCCCGAAAAAGCTCGGCGCGCCTGGTTGGAAATTCGAGAATGTGGCGGGTGATCGCCAGTTCGCCGTCGCGGTCATTGGCACCGGCATGTCGGGCATTGCCGCCATGTATCGGCTCAAGCAGGCAGGCGTGCCCTTCACGGCCTTCGAGAAGAACCCCGACGTTGGCGGCGTGTGGTGGGCGAACACCTACCCGGGCGTGCGGCTCGACACACCGACGTTCGGGTACAGCTTTTCATTTGCTCAGCGCACGGACTGGCCGCATGCGTTCGCGACCGGCGGCGAAATTGAAGACTACGCTCGCGAGATCGTAGCGCGTGCCGGGCTTCGCGAGCATATCCATTTCGGAGTTGAGGTTCTCTCGCTCAACTGGGACGAGGCTTCCGGCAATTGGGATGTGATGACTCGCACAGGCAATGACGAGCCGGTGCACCATCGTTTCAATGCCGTGATTTCGGCGGTGGGCCAGCTCGAGCGACCCAATATCCCTGAGATCGAAGGTCAGAGCGATTTCAAGGGCGTGTGTATGCACTCCGCTCGCTGGAACCACGATGTTGATCTTCACGGAAAGCGCATCGCAGTCGTCGGTACTGGAGCAAGCGCGTACCAGATCGTCCCTAACATCGTTGATAAGGCTGAGCACCTTACTGTGTTCCAGCGTTCTGGTCCGTGGATGGTTCCTGCGCCGAACTACTATGCTGACACGCCGAGGGCGCTGCGGTGGTTGGCTGATCATGTTCCATGCTACGGTCAATGGTTCCGGCTTTCAGGCTTCTTCCAGTCAGCGACCGGACGTGTGCATACCGTCGTCACCGACCCCGGTTGGACTCGAGAGGATTCGGTATCGGCAAAGAACATGGAGGTGCGCGAAACGCTGACCGAGATCATTCGCGAACAGTGGAAAGGCCGCCCCGAACTCATCGACAAGATCGTGCCGACATACCCGCCAGGGGGCAAGCGAATGCTGCGCGACAACGGCGTGTGGGCCGCCGCGTTGCAGCGGCCAAATTCCGCGCTTGTCACCAGTCCCATTGCGCGATTCACGGAAACTGGCCTGGTGACTGAAGATGGCGTCGAGCATCCGGTTGATGTCGTCGTCTATGCAACAGGATTTACCGCTGCCGAGTTTCTCGATCCGATGAAGATTCACGGTGCTTCAGGGCGAACGATCAAGGAGCAATGGCAGGGCAACGCGAAGGCGTGGGGGGGCATTGCCGTGCCTGACTTCCCCAATTTCTTCATGGTGTTGGGCCCGAACACGAATTACGTTGTGCACGGCAGCCAGCACTTCATGATGGAGTGTGCGGCCGAGTTCGCTGTCGAAGCGATCCATCAAGTTCTGCGACGAGGCATCAAAGGCATCGAAGTAAAGCCAGAGGTTCTTGATGCCTTTGTCGAGCGAGTCGACGCCGAGAATCAGCGCCGCGCTTGGGGCCGGCCGCAGGTTCGCTCCTGGTACAAGAATCGCTTTGGCCGGGTTTCTCAGGTGTGGCCGTTCAGTCACCGTGAGTACTGGCAGCTTACCCATGACGTCGACTTTGACAGCGACTTCATCTCGCATTGAGCTAACAGGCCTACGGAGCGTAGAAGACTATGGCTTTGGATAGTGTCTCGCAGGCCCTTTTGCAGTCCTGGGCCGCAGCGGCAGGGGCGAATGCGACTCCGCTATGGAAACTCGATGCCGTGCAAGCGCGGGCAGCCGCCGGACGCAGAGTGCTTCAGCATGACCCAGGGCCAGCGATGGCACGCAGTGAGGAAGTCGCGATTCCGGTACGAGATGGCTCCTCTATCCCTGCTCGGCTGCTGGTGCCTACGGTGCGACCGCGAGGCGTGTTGATGTACGTGCATGGCGGCGGCTGGGTGTTGGGCGAACTGTCCGAATTCGAGGCCATCGGGCGGAAGCTTGCTACATGCACGGGCGCGGCGGTATTGCTGGTGGGCTACCGCCTTGCGCCGGAACATCGCTTTCCAATCCCGCTGCAAGACACGTGGGATGCTCTGCTATGGGCGAATCAACACAAAGTGGAGATCGCAGGAGACGACGTCCCGCTGGTCGTCGCTGGGGACAGCGCTGGCGCCAATCTGGCAGCTGTCGTCGCTCGGTGGTCGCGGGAGCGAAACAGCCCAAAGCTGGCGGCGCAAGTGCTGGTGTATCCCGTGACCGATGCAGATTTCACGCGCGCCTCCTATCACGAACCGGAGAACCAGACCTTCCTGTCAACGCCATCCATGGCCTGGTTCTGGGACCAATATGTGGCCGATTCATCTGCACGCATGCATCCCGATGCATCTCCGCTGCGTGCCAAGGACTTGTCGGGCTTGCCTGCGGCATTCGTGGTGACAGGGCAACACGACATCCTGCGTGATGAAGGACAGGCCTACGCGGCCGCGATGGCTGATGCTGGCGTGGAAGTGGAGCAGCATGAAATGGCAGGCCAGATGCACGGATTTTTCACCATGACAGGCATCCTGCCGGCCAGCGATCAGGTGCTGGAAAGAATAGGCGCCTTTCTTGATCGCAAATTGCTCGCATGAAGTCGCGCCATCCAACAGGCTGCCGAGCCACTTTTTCAACACGAGTCGTCTACAGGCACTTGATCGAGCGGCGGCCCCAGTTGTTCGGCGTTGCCTGCGCAATCACGCCCCGTGCATAGGCGCGCGTTGATGAACGCTCTGGCGTCACGGCGCTTGTCCGTACCAGCGTGTGCGGCGCGTGTCGTCGTTGGATGCCTCGCGCTCGCCATGGTCATCGGCAATGGTGACCGTACTGATGGCGATCTGTGCATCTTCTGAGATCTTGTCTTGCGACTCTCGTGGGCTCAACTTACAGCGCCTGTCAGGCACCACGCGCCAACCGAAACGAAGTGCTTCGCCAGCTCGCCTAGGAATGGTTGAGCCTTGCATTCGAATCCTGCATGGCTTGACGATAAAATATAAATCTCGAATAATGAGATATATTAAATTTTATTGAGGGGCGTTAAATGAAACTGGTGAGCTTCGAATGGCAAGGCCGTGTAGGTTTTGGTGCGGTGATCGATGCAGGCATCGTGGACTTGGGTCGGGCGTTCAACGGGCGGTATGTCAGCCTGAAGGATTTGCTGGCTGTAGATGCCGTGGGTGACGCTGCCGAGCTGGTGTCGGGGCGCCAGGCAGATTTTCAGATGTCCGACGTGACGCTGCTGCCGGTGATTCCCGACCCCGGCAAGATCTGGTGCTGCGGTCTGAACTACCACGCGCACGTTCAGGAAACCAACCGCGAAGTCACTGAAGAGCCGACCTTCTTCTTGCGCGTGGCAAGTTCACAAGTCGGTCATGAGCAGGCCATCGTGCGGCCCAGGGAATCGACGCAGCTCGACTTTGAGGCGGAAATCGCCGTTGTCATCGGCAAGGGCGGGCGTCGCATCGCCCCAGCAGATGCAGCCCAGCACATCGCGGGTTATGCCTGCTACAACGATGGCAGCGTGCGCGACTGGCAGCGCCATACCTCGCAGTGGATTCCGGGCAAGAACTTTTGGCGCACCGGCGGATTTGGCCCCTGGATGGTGACCGCAGACGAAATTCCGTTTGACACGCGCCTGAAGATGGTGACGCGCCTTAATGGACAAGAGATGCAGAACACCACCACCGACATGATGATTCACAGCATTGCCAAGCAGATTGCTTATGTGTCCACCATTGCACCGCTTGAAGCGGGCGACGTCATCGTCACCGGTACGCCGGGTGGCGTCGGTGCACGACGCCACCCGCCGGTCTGGATGAAGGCGGGCGACGTGGTGGAGATTGAGGTGGAGCGCATCGGCGTGCTGCGCAATCCGATTGCTGACGAGCAGTGATCCGGCTCCGTACGAATCGCGCATCAGCCTTGGCTTCTTTCATGTTCACGGTCATTCACAGACCGGCATGAAGACCCTATACCGATGCATGGTGGGCTGCGTGCCCATCGCATGGCTTCCTATCCTGAACAGCGCTCAGAACTAGCTGTCCCAAGGTCGCGCAGACCTGATCTGCGGGAGCCTAAATCAACGCAATGGCTTCCAAAATAAGACGAGGCGATCCGGGACATCGCCATCAGGCAAACCAGAGCAACGCTCTATCGAAAAAAGAATTTATGCACGACGTTGCGATCATCGGTCTCGGCCCCACGGGGGTAACGCTGGCAACCCTGCTCGCACAGCAAGGCCTTCGGGTGCTGGCGATCGACCGCGAGGCGGGCATCTATCCCCTGCCGCGTGCAGTGCATTTCGATGGTGAGTGCATGCGTGTGTTCCAGAGCATCGGCGTTGCCGATGCCTTGAAATCCCAGGTGCGTCCATCGCCGGGCATGAAGTTCATTGACTCCGACGGGCGGTTGCTGATTGATTGGTCCCGCGACTTGGAAGTCGGGCCCATGGGCTGGTATGCCAGCTACCGTTGCCACCAGCCCTGGCTGGAACAAACGCTGCGGCAAAAGCTGGCCGAGCACGCCGGTGCGGACATTCGCGTGAAGCACGAGATGCTCGATTGCACGGTTGCGTCTGACGGCGTTGATCTACGCATCAAGGATCTTTCCACAGGCAAGGCACTGCAAGAGAAAGCTCGCTACGTCGTCGGTTGCGATGGAGCGCGATCCATCATGCGTGGACTCACCGGAGCGCGCATGGACGATTTGCAGCAACACGAACAATGGATCGTCGTGGACATTGTTCTGAATCATGAGCGCCCCGATTTAGGCGACTACAGCATCCAGTATTGCGATCCATCGCGCCCGGGAACTTACGTGCGCGGCGTCGGCATGCGCCGGCGCTGGGAGCTGATGTTGGTGCCGGGCGACGATCCAGCCATCATTACGCAGCCGGAATCCATCTGGAAACTGCTGTCGCGATGGGTCTCGCCACAAGAGGCCACGCTGGAGCGACCCGCGCTCTATACCTTTCGCGCTGTTGTCGCGCGCGGGTGGCGAAAAGGCCGCCTGCTGCTGGCGGGCGATGCTGCGCATCTGACTCCGCCGTTCATGGGGCAAGGCATGTGCGCGGGTATCCGCGATGCTTCCAACCTCGCATGGAAGTTGGCGGCAGTGATTCGCGGCGAGGCAGGTGAAGACTTGTTGAACACTTATGAATCCGAGCGCGAGCCGCACGTGCGTGAGTTCGTCTCAACGGCGGTGCGCCTGGGACACATCATCCAAACCACCGACCCAGATGTCGTGCGGCGGCGCGACAAGGAGTTTGCACAGCCTGAATTGTTTTCGACTCCGCAACCGTCGCTCGGCCCTGGCGCTCATGTGGGAGGTGCCCTTGGCGGACGCATGATCCCGCAGGCGGTTCGCGCCGACGGATCGCGCACGGACGATGACACGGGCTACGCCTATTCGTTGTTTGTATCTCCCGTCGCGCTAGGTGCAGCGGAGGCCCTGATCAAGGACCGTTTGCCCATCGTCGCGGTCACCGAGACTTCGCTGACGAATTGGATGGAGGCGTCGGGCATCGTTGCCGCGTTGGTACGCCCCGACCGCTATGTCGCGGGGGTCGCTGCGACAGACCGCGAGCTGGAGCAATTGCTGCAGGCACGCGGCGCAGATTCCCCGATCTGTGCATGAGCGCCGGCGGCAAGGGCGCCACAAACACTTGAGCAACATTGCGCAGCGCAACCTGCGCAAGTGTTGAAGTGGGCGTGACCCGTAGCGTAGCAGTTGGGACGACCAAATGATCGGTGTTGCTCAGACCGAGCGGGTTTCCCCGCCGTCGGCGCGCAGGTTCTGCCCGGTGATGTACGCGGACTCGTCACTCGCGAGAAAGCGTACGACCCGGGCCAATTCGGCGGTACTTTGAGCGCGGCGCAAGGGGATCTTGCTGGTCCATTCGGGCGGCACTGCAGCGGGATCGTCCTTTGTAAATCCGGGGAGCACGTTGTTCATGCGGATGCCTTGCGGCCCGTACTCATCGGCATAGAGCTTGGTGAACGAACCCAGCGCGGCGCGCAGCGTTGTCGAGATAGAGAACATCCGGTTGGGTTCGAAAGCCCCGGCTGTGGAGATGTTGACGATCGCGCCACCGCCCGACGCAAGAAGGTGTGGGGTAGCGATGCGAGCCATGCGAACCACGCTCAACAAGTACAAATCCACACCGTGCAGCCAGTCGTCATCGCTGATGTCGAGCAGAGTCCCGCGTGCGGCGTGACCACTGTTGTTGATCACCGCGTCAATGCGACCGAACTTTTCGATTGCGAGATCAACCGTCGCGCGCAGGTCCGCGATGTTGGTGTTGGAGCCATCAACGCCAGCACCGCCTAGTGACTCGGCGAGCATGCGACCGCGGCCGGACGGAGACAGGGCCACGACACGCCAGCCGCAGGCCGCAAGCTCACGCACGCAGGCTGCGCCAATGCCGGAACCTCCGGCGACAACAATGCCGACCTTTTGCTTTTCCGTGCCTCGCGGGCTATCTCCAATCTTGGTCATGCGCTGACTCCTTCGAGTGTGTGGTGTTAACTGCGGCTCCGGGAATGCCCCAATGCTGAAATTGACTTTTTTCTCAATTGCTGAGATAAAATCACAAAATCAATTATACAAAAGAGACAGCGTTTTATGAAAATTTCCGATCACATCGCAGATTCGCCCATGACCGGCTTACAGCTGCGCGTCGTCTTCGTGTCGATCGTGCTCGTCGTGCTCGATGGTTACGACTTGACACTGGCGGCATTCGCTGCGCCGTTTATTGAGCGGGGCTTTGGCGTTTCAAAGACGCAGCTGGGGATGGTGCTGTCGGGCGCCCTCATCGGGATGTTGGTCGGCTCGATCGTCGTCGCACCCATTGCCGACCGAATGGGGCGCCGCCTGACGGGAGTGCTCGCGACGTGCGTGATCGGGATCGGGATGTTGATCGGTCCGTTCGCTTCAGCCGAACGTGGAACCATGCTGTTGGTCATCAGCCGCATCATCACCGGCGTCGGCATTGGTGCCCTTGTCGCCGTGGTCGGCGTGATCCTGTCTGAATACACCGCCAAGCGCGTCTATCCATTGGTGATGGCGATCTACGCGGCCGCGATCAACATCGGCGGATTGCTCGGTGCCATGCTTGTCGGGCCGATGCTGGCCACCCATGGGTGGCAATTCGGCTGGTGGGTCGGGTTTGTCCTCAGCGTGATTGCCGCGATCGGGACCTACTTTTTGCTGCCGGAGTCGCTCGCCTGGTTGGCCGAGGGGCGTCGTCGCGACTCGCTGCTGCAACTGAACAGGATCCTCGCGAAAATGGGGCAGCCCACGTTGACCGCGTTGCCGGAGTCTTCGAATCCCGATGTCAAGGTGACCGGGGCATTGCGCACCATTGCCAGCGCCCCGTTGCTCTGGCAGACGGTGCTGATGATCTTGTCCTACGTTGCCTACATGGTGAGCTTCTACTTCCTGACCACCTGGGCGCCCACCACGGTGGCCAGTATGAACCACAAGCCGTTGCTGGCTCCCCAGCTCGTTGTTGCATTCAGCTTGGGTGGTATCGCCGGGAGCCTCGTCTTCGGCTTCATCGGCAACCGCATCAATTTGCGCATCCTGACGCCCATTTTCCTGGTGATGGCCGCGGCGGCCATGTCGTACTTCGGCATCGCCGGCCCGGCGATGCCTGGTGCGATGTGGACGGTGTTCATCGCGTCGTTCTTCGTCTGTGCCGGAACGGCGGGTTTTTACGGGATCGTTCCGCTCCTGTATCCCACGTTGGCCCGCTCAACGGGCTACGGGGTGGTCATCGGCATGGGTCGCTTTGGCGGCATCGCGGCGCCCATCCTTGGCGGTATGTGCTTCGATGGTGGCATGGACATGGGTACGGCCTTCACACTGTTTTCACTTCCGATGTTGATCGCAGCCGTCGGCCTTTTGGTACTGCACGTTGGACTTAAGTGCTCGGCATCACGTGAGCGCGCAGCCTTGGCTGCGAGATCTGGTGGCAAGCAGGCCGACCGTAGTCAGCAAGCCTACTAACAAGAGGGCTGCCCTTCAGGTCGCCTCGAAAAGGAATACACATGTCACTCGCTGTCGCAGCGCTATCCCATGCGCCGTCTTTCGGTAACGTCGATCCAGGCGGTACCACGCTTGCTGAAATCATGGCCGGCATCCAGGAGGTTCGCGCCTTCATTGAGCATTTCGCCCCCGAGGTCGTCGTCGTTTTCGGGCCCGATCACTTCAATGGCCAGCTGTATTCGTGCATCGCCCCGTGGGTGATCGGTGCGCAGGCTGAGGGGGTCGGCGACTACGGCACGACCGAGGGCTTCATCAATGTTGATGGCGAGACCGCGCGCCAGCTGCATGCCGCAGTGCTGGATCAGGGCATCGACATCGCGCGATCGGAGCGAATGACCGTTGATCATGGCGTCATGCAGCCCGTGGATTTCTTGCTTGGCAAGCGTCATACGCGGCCCATCGTCCCGGTGTTCGTCAACGCAATTGCCTTTCCATTGACACCGATGAGGCGTGTGCGCGAGATGGGTGAGGCGTTTGGCAAAGCTGCGCTACAGCTTGGAAAGCGAGTGCTCTTCATCGCCTCGGGAGGCATTTCGCATTCCCCGCCAATTCCGCGTTGGGAGGGGGCTCCTCCCGAACTGAAAGCACGTTTGGTTTCGTATGCCCCCACGCGCGAAGAGCGCCGCACACGTGAACAGGCCATCGTGGATGCGATCCAGCGGATCGCGGATGGCAAGGGTTCGAGTGCCCCGCTGAACGAAGCTTGGGATACCTTGCTGCTCGACACCTTCCGATCGGGTGATTTGTCACCGGTTGATACGTGGGACAACGACCAGTTCGTCATTGATGGTGGCTCAGCTGCACATGAGATGCGCAGCTGGATAGCGGCTTATGCCGCGCTCTCAACTGCTGGCAAATACAAGCTGCCTGTCGACCGGTACTGGGCCGTCAAGCGCTGGGGCGCCGGCTTTGCCGTTCAGGCGGGATGTGCAGCATGAACCGTCTTGTGACCTTCTGGGAAGCAGTGTCGGATCTTCCGCATCGTCTGCATTACGTTGACGTCGGGCCGTGGCGCACGCGTGTGCTCGACCTCGGCGAAGGTGACAGGGTCGTAGTGCTTGCCAATGGCACCAGTGGCCACATCGAGGCCTGGACGCAGAACGTGCGCGCGCTGGTTCAGGCGGGCTACCGTGTCATCGGTTACGACTATCCAGGTCATGGGTACACAACCCTGACCGATCACGACTTGGAAATCCCCGAGTACGGGTCGCACTTGCTAGGGCTGCTGAATGTGCTCAATCTCGAGCGTGTCCATCTTGCCGGGGAGTCACTCGGGGGATGGGTCGCGGTCAAGTTCGCTGCCCACCACGCTAATCGTTTGCTGAGCGTGATTCTGAGTGCGCCCGGCGGCCGCGTGGTTGGCGAGCAGAAGGTAGACAAGGCTCAATCGGTGAGCAAGCAAGCGGTCACCGAGCCGACATTCGAGAACGTCAAAAAGCGCCTTCAGGTCGTGATCCACGACCCACAGAAGATAACGGAAGAGTTAGTGCGCGTTCGCCAAGCTATATACAGCCGGGATCCGAGCGGGGCAAACATGGCTCATATCTCGGTGTTGCGTCAGCCGGACCAGCGTTGGCGCAACCGTGTCACAGATCAGGATTTCGCGGCCATCCCCGTGCCAGCGCTCTTTGTCTGGACCGACCATGAACCTACGGGCGACGCTTCAGAGGGCCGGCGCTTGGCTGCGCTTATTCCTCAAGGCGAGTTTCTGCTTGTTGAGGGCGCTGCGCACTGGCCCCAGTGGGAAGGTGCGGAGGTGTTCAATGCGGCGGCTATCTCCTTCCTCGACAAACAGCACCGCCAGAGCTAGCCAGATCATGACCACTATGACGATCCTCTCTGAAACTATCCATAGCATCGCTCGTGAGCTCTACGACGCCCGCGTTGGTGTCTATACCGTTCCTTACGTCAGCCCGCGACTGCCTGAGCGCGACCTTGATGCGGCCTATGCAATCTCGGCTGAGTTCGCCGCACTGCGCGAACGGAATCTGGGCGTGCGCAGGGTAGGTCGAAAAGTGGGACTGACCAATCCGAACGTGCAAAAGCGCGTCGGCATTAGTGAACCTGACTACGGAGTTATCCACGACGACATGGTTTTTCAGTCGGGTGTGGTGTTGCCCAAGTCGCGCTACAACCGATTGCTAATCGAAGCCGAAGTCGCATTTGTGCTCAAGAGCGATATTTTCGATGCCACGCTCGAGCGAGTGGCGGCGGCCATTGACTACGTGACACCAGCCTTCGAGGTCGTTGATTTCCGCTACGACGGCAGCGTGGGGCAGATTGTGGACACCATCGCCGACAACGCCGGATGCAGTGGCATCGTGGTAGGCGAGGAAAAGCATCCTTATGGCTCGGTAGATCTCAGAGCGGTCGAAATGGTGATTACCGGGGGTGGCAAGGAGATTACTCGCGGCGTCGGAAGCAATGTACTTGGCGACCCGATCAACGCCGTGCTCTGGCTGGCCGACACAGCCATCCGCACGGGGCAGCCGTTGCGAGCTGGCGAGGTGCTGCTCTCGGGTTCGATCGGCTACATCGAGCCTTGGCCGGTGGATGTCGAGTGTGTTGCCACCATTACCGGTCTCGGCCGTGTGGTCGCGAGTGTCGATTCTAAGGCATGAGTTTCGAGAGAGAGAGCTACACCATGAGTAACTATTGCCCCGTTGATGCAGTCACCCGCGTCGAGATTGAGCAGCTCATTTCCGAGATGCTTTACCGCCTGGATCACAACCAGGCCGATACCACGTGGGAGCTCTATACCGAAGACGGCGTCTCAGTCGGGCCCTTGGGCACGATGAATCGCGAGCAGAGCAAGACTTGGGGTGCCAAGCGGGTGAAGCAAGCCGACATCGTCAGCCGCCATTTCATTGGTGGAGTCCGGTTGGTCTGGGACGGCGATGAAGTGGCCGGCACCGTGCAGTATCTGACGTTCCGCGACACCAACGAGCCGCAGACACAGCCCGCTACTGTGGGTGAGTTCCGTGAGCGGTATCGCAAGGTAGATGGTCAGTGGCGATTCGCCCGCCGCGAGATCGTGCCAGTCTTCGGAGGCAACGCTGCTGCTGCGCATGCGGCGCGGCTCACAGAAAGTGAGAGCAAGTCATGAAAACAGCAGATCTCGTGAGCGGGCCCAAGATATTGGTGCATCAGACGCTGCCTTCGTTCTCCATTCCGGAATGGGCGGAGGTTGCGGGCTACCACGGCGTCATCCTCGATCTTCAGCATGGCGAACTGGGTGTCGACGCCGCGTGTGGCATCCTGCGCTCGATTCCTCGCCACAACGCTTACGCTTGGGCACGTGTCGGCTCGACTGACCCCGGCCCGATCCTGCGCCTGCTTGACAGCGGCGCGCGCGGCATCGTTGCCCCAACGATCGAGTCGCGCGAGCAGGCACAGGCCTTGGTGGCTGCGACCAAATATCTACCCGTTGGTAATCGCAGCATGGGACCGTCGAGGCCGGGGCTCTACATCGGTGATTCGTATGCCGAAGCAGGCAACCTCGCCGTCTCGACCATTGCGCAGATCGAGACCAGAATCGGCGTCGAACGCGCGGAGGAAATCATCTCCACTCCGGGGCTGGACTCGATCTACATCGGTCCTGCCGATCTTGCCGTTTCCTATGGCCTTCCGGGGCGTGGTGACTGGGACGACGGGCCTGTTCGCGACGCGATCGTCCACTTGCGAAAACTCACCCGAGCCCATGGCGTGACCCTCGGCATCTATTCAGGCAAATCTGCATACACCGCGGCGTTGTTGGCCGATGGACTGGTTGACTATGTCGCATTCGGTATCGACCTTGTTCTGTTGAATCGCGCGCTCGGCGACAACATTAACGAACTCAAGACCGCGCTATCTACAAGGAATCGCTCATGAGCAAAACCGCGGACGTTCTCATCATCGGTGCGGGGCCTGTTGGCCTTTTGCTAGCCAACCTGCTTGGACAGCAGGGAGTTAAGGTTCTTCTCGTCGAGAAGAGCGAGACTCTGATCGACTACCCACGCGCCGTGGGCATCGACGACGAAGCCCTGCGGGCGATGCAGACTGCTGGCCTTGTGGATGAGGTGTTGCCTCACACCATCCCCGATCAGAAGATCTATATGGTCAACGGCGATCGACAGATCCTTTCTGAAGTCAACCCGACAACTCGCGAGTTTGGGTGGCCCCGCCGCAACGGATTTGTTCAGCCGCTGGTGGATAGGGTGCTGCTTGACGGGCTCAAGCGTTTTCCGAACACGGCGGTGCGGTTCAGTACCGAGGTCGTCGATTTGCTCGACGATGGCGAGGGTGTGGTGGCCACGACTGAGCGTGGCGAGAAGCTGCGTGCACGCTACGTAGTCGCAGCAGAAGGCGGTGCTTCGCGCACTCGCAAGCAACTGGGTATTTCGTTCGACGGCGAAACTCGACCATCCGATGGCATCGTCATTGACGTTGCCAACGACCCCATTGGAACGCCGCACGCCGTGTTCGGCGGCGACCCGAAACGCAGCTATGCCAGCATCGCACTGCCGCATGGGATCCGTCGTTGGGAATTCACGCTGTTCGAAAGCGAAGATCCTTCGCTGGTGGAAAACGATGACTACATTCACGCGCTGCTGGCACCGCATGTGCCTGACCCAACCAGGCTGGAGATCATTCGTCGTCGCGTCTATCGGCACCACGCGCGTGTGGCCGGACAGTTCAAGGTTGGCTCCATCTTCCTCGCGGGCGATGCCGCGCACGTGATGCCGGTGGTGGGTGGACAGGGATGGAACTCCGGCATCCGCGACGCTTTCAATCTGGCCTGGAAGCTTGGTGCGGTGATCGATGGCGCATGCGGCGATGCCCTGCTCGAAACGTACGAGATGGAGCGAATGGGGCACGTCAAGCAGATGGTCGCCGTCTCACTTGGCATGGCCAAGGAAATGACGGATCACGACCCCGCGAAAGCCGCGGAACGAGACCGCATCGCTGCCAACCGCACCCCCGAGGAACGTGAAGCACAGAAGCGTCAGGCCTTCAAGCCTCAACCCAAGTTCGACAAAGGTGTGGTGGTACACACACCGCTGCCGAGCTTCAAGACAGTGCCGGCGCGCGATGTGCCCAGCATGGCTGGTGCCATCTTCCCGCAGCCACGAGTGACCAACGCTGAAGGCGTCGAAATGCTGCTCGACGACGCCACCGGTCAGGGTTGGCGCGTAGTGATGTGGAACAACAATCCGATGGCTTTTATTTCGGCCGAACGTTGCGCTGCGCTAGCGCATCTGCGCGTACGACTTGTTCAGGTGGTGCCTAAAACACAACTGCCGTGGGCGCGTCGTCACGCCCCTGCCGGAGTTACGGTGATCGGTGACTTGGGTGGAGAGTCCAGCTTGCAAGCCTGGTTTGACGCCAGGCCGGTCGGTGCGGTTGTCGTTCGTCCTGACCATGTGGTTGCCGCCGAATGCTTGGCACAGGTGCTGGACGATGTGCTGGCACGTGTATTGGACGCTGCGCATTTCTGTATGCCGCATGGATAACTAAATCAGCCAGAGCGACAAGAAGCTCATCTTCGAGGAAAACGCACGAAGAGTATTCGGGCTCACGTGCTGATGATCCAGTGAAGTCCGGGCGCCCGAAAAAGCGGCGCCCACCACAAAACCCGTTCAGTCATCCGGCTCCATCCGGATGAGCGGGACGCGCTGTTCGTCGAAAAAATAACAGCCTGATGCAGCACTTTCCGGAACGGGCCGTTTAAATCAGGCACGTAGCGCGACTGCTTTCGGGCAATCCGCTTTTCGTATTGCAGTCCACTCTTATAACTACGCATTGGAGACGCATATGAATTCGAAGTCACCCAACGCCGTGCTGCGCCGGAGCGCAGCTTTGGCGTCCCTCGCCACCTTGCTCTTTGGCGCCCAGGCTGCGCACGCGCAGAGTTCGGTCACGCTGTACGGCATTATCTCCACGGGCGTGGGATGGGTCAGTAACGTGGGCGGAAGCTCGTCCGTCCAGATGATTGCAGGCACGATGCAGAATAACCGCTGGGGCCTGCGCGGCGTCGAAAATCTGGGCGGCGGTCTCAACGCGATCTTCACGCTCGAAAACGGCTTCGACATCACCAACGGCCAATTCCAGCAAGGTGGACGCATGTTCGGACGCCAGGCCTACGTCGGCCTGAGCGACAAGTCTTGGGGTACGGTGACGCTCGGTCGCCAGTACGACATCCCGTTCGACTATCTCGACCGTTTCGAAGCGCCGGTTGCCGCGCTGGGCCTCGCCACCCATATCGGCGACAACGACAATCTGTTCGGATCGTATCGCTTCAACAACGCGATCAAGTACCAGTCGCCGACGGTAAACGGCCTGCGTGGGTCGGTCATGTACGCGATGAGCAACGCGCCCGGCCAGTGGGCCGTGAATCGCTCCGTGAGCGCGGGCGTGGCCTACGACAACGGGCCGCTCAAGCTGGCGCTGGTCGGCCTGAATACGAATTACCCGGGCGCGACGCCGAATTCGAACGGCGCGGTCACCGACGATTACGTCGGGCCGCCGTTCCTGCTGTTCCATACCAGCCCGATCAACAGGAACGCGGGCGTGAGCCGTCAGCGCGTATTCGGCGGCGGCGCGCAATACACGTTCGGCAAGCTGCGCCTGGGCGGCGTCGTCACGGACGTGCGGTACGACTATCGCGACCACACGTCGCTGCATCTCGACAACTTTGACATCAACGTCACCTACGACATCACGCCGTTCCTCGTGCTCGGCGCGGGCTATGTCTACACGAAGGGGCAATACGGCGGCGGTATCGACGCGGCTCCGCACTGGAACATGGGACAGATCAGCATCAACTATCTGTTGTCGAAGCGTACCAACGTCTACGTCTTTACCACCTATCAGCGTGCGACCGAAGCGAAAGCCGTTACGTACCTGCTGGCGCCGTCGAGCGACGGAAACCAGACGGTGGTCGTGACTGGCATTCGTCACGTGTTCTAAAGCGCGCCCTCAGTCGCATCGCGCCTGACTTCACCCGCTTGAAAAACGACGCCTCCGCAACGTGCCGGAACCGGCGAAACGGAGGCGTCGAAGCGGTGAAATTCGTACAACGCGAATACAGTCGAAATCTTGTCGGGATAGTGATGAGCAGCCAACTACTGACGGGCGTGCGCGTGCTCGATCTGACCAACGTGCTGGCCGGCCCGCTCGCGGGCTATCAGCTCGCGTTGCTCGGCGCCGACGCCGCGCTGAACCGGCGCGGCATGGGCACCTCCTTTCTCGCGCAGAACGCCGGCAAGTGCTCGCTTAACGTGAAAAGCGAGGACGGCGAGGCGATTTTCCGGCGCCTCGTGCGAGCGCGAACGTCGTGCTTGAAATCTTCCGGTCCGGCGTGATGAGCGTGACCGGCGACGCGTAGGCCGGCAAGGATAAAGCACTGCCCGCGCCTGGCATCCGCCCTACCCGTTTCGGCGCGCTGTTGCGCGCTGACCGCTTTCGAAACGCCTGCTCTCGGAAATCATGAAATTGTTGATATCGTTTATTGATCGCCTGCCTATCGCCCGAAAGCTTCTCCTGCTGGGAATCCTGATTCTGCCCACCATAGGCGTGCCAACGTACCTCCAGGTCAAGTCATCGTTGAACGCCGTGAGCGCTGACAGCGTCGAAAAGGCGGGCCTCGAGTCCGCACGCGCGCTCCTGTCGTTGATTCAACTGACGCTGCAGCACCGGGCGCAAGCCGCCACGCTGCTGGGCGGTAACAACACCGTCGCCGCGAGTCGCGAAGCGACACGGGCAGCGATGGACCAGGCCATCGCCCGCATCGACCAGGATCTGAAAGCACGAACGCGCCGTCCTGACATAATGCGTGCCTGGCAAAGCGCGGTCGCGAACTGGCGTGAGATTGCAGCGGCAGTCGACGCGCGCAAGCTCAGCGATAAGGAATCCACTATGCGCCACACGGAGATCATCGAACAATACCTCTCGCTTCTCGATCTCCTGCTCGACGACAGCGGCCTCGCGCTCGATCCCGAGGTGGGGACGCACTATCTCGTGCGGGCGGCACTCGTGAGCTTGCCGAAGGCCACCGCAACGCTGAGCCTCACGCGGTCCCGGGGCGCCGGAATACTGGCCAGAGGAGAAGCGAGCCCGACGGAACGGGCCATGCTCGCCTCGCTGGCCAACGCCGCATCGGATCAGGCCGACGATCTGAGAAAGGCTTTTGACAAGGCCTTTCACGCGGAGCCCGAACTCAGTGCCGCGCTGGCGGACGAGCTCGATCGCGCCAATACGTCGATTCGCGCGGCCCTTGATCTGGCGACCCGAGAGATCGTCAGTGCCGACGCGATCCACTACGCGGCAATCGACTACATCAAAACCTTCACGGGCGCGTTGGACCCGCTTTTTGCGCTCGAAGCCCGCGCGCTCGACAGCCTTAAGGCACAACTCGACCTGCGCTCGAACCGCGTGCATCGCGCGATGCTGGTCCAGGTCGGACTGCTTGGCATGATGCTTCTCATCGCGATCGCTTTGTCCAGTATTGTCGTACGCCGCATCACGGGGCCGCTCCGTAATGCGCTGGCCTTGGCGAATCGTGTGGCCGACGGGGATCTCACGAGTCATATCGAAGTGGCCACCACGGACGAAACCGGCCAGCTAATGCAGGCGCTGAAAGCGATGAACAGTAGCCTGGCCAGCATGGTTGCCCGGATTCGCACGGGAGCGGAAACCATTTCCACGGGGTCGGCGCAAATTGCTGCCGGCAACGCGGATCTTAGTTCGCGAACGGAAGAACAAGCTGCGTCACTTGAAGAAAGCGCGGCGAGCATGAGACAGCTGACGTCGACGGTTCGTCACAACACCGAAAGCGCGAGACAGGGCAACACGCTCGCGGCCCACGCATCCGAAATCGCTGCGCGCGGCGGCGAGGTGGTGGGGCGCGTGGTTCACACGATGCGCGATATTTCGAACAGCTCGACGAAAGTCGCCAACATTACCGCCACGATCGAATCCATCGCATTCCAGACCAATATTCTCGCGCTCAACGCGGCCGTGGAGGCCGCCCGGGCCGGCGAACAGGGGCGCGGCTTCGCGGTGGTCGCGAACGAAGTGCGCAACCTGGCGCAGCGCGCGGCCACGGCCGCGAAGGAGATCAAGGACCTCATCAACGAGTCGGTGGACCACGTGAGCGCCGGCGCCGAACACGTGGACGAAGCCGGCCGGACGATCAACGAAGTGGTGTCCGCCGTGCGCCGCGTGGCGGATCTGATGGGCGAGATCGCAGCCGCCTCGGACGAACAGCACAAGGGCATCGAGCAAGTAAATTCGGCGGTGGTCCAGATGGACCAGGTCACGCAGCAAAACGCGGCGCTCGTCGAGCAGGCGACGGCGGCCACCCAGTCGATGAGCGAACAGGCCGCGCTTCTCAAGCGCGCGGTGGATGTGTTCAAGGTGTCGGACGGAAGGATGCCTGCGTACCTGTCCTCGCCCTCACACCACCGGGCAAACGCCTCGAGCATGCGGAAGGCGTAGGCGGCGCTGGTGGGACCAACCGGCACCTCGGATTCCAGCCACGAGCTAACCGTTTGTGCCGCAAGGTTGGAAAGCTTGAGGGGCATGAGCGAGTACAGCGGTCCTCGTTCCGTTCTTCTTTTTCCGCGCTGCCAATGTGCCGCTTGAGACGGCTCACTAACGCTCCCGGTGCAGGTCGCCGCAGGGACGCCCGACGACGCCCAGTCGCGAGGATCAGCCCGGCGAAACACATAACGCCACGCCAAAACAATCGCCGCACCCAAACCAGCTGATCAGCGCGACTGCCGCTTGTATCCTTCGCCGCCGATGCGTGCTCGGTCCACCGCCGCAATTCGGTTGCGTCCCTGGTCTTTTGCCTGATAGAGCTGCGCATCAGCCAGATTGATAAACGCGGTGATATCGATGTCTCCGGTCGGCACGACGGTGGCTACCCCGAAGCTTGCTGTGACTCGCAGACCGTGCGGGGAGCGCAGGTGAGCGATGGCTTCCTCCGCGATCAGCGCGCGGCAACGCTCCGCGACACGCACGGCGTCATCGGCATTCGTATCTGCGAGCACGAGCACGAATTCTTCCCCGCCAAACCTGCCCAGGAACGCATTCGGCCCCACTGCCTCTTCGAGCACGCGCGCAAGGCGTTTCAGACATTCGTCGCCTTGAAGATGACCGTAATAATCGTTGTACGATTTGAAGAAATCGATGTCGACCATCACGAGCGAAAGCGGGTTGCCCGATGCCGCCGCGCTCGCCCATTCGCGGGCAATGACCGTGTCGAACATGCGACGGTTGCCGACCCCGGTCAAACTGTCTGACAACGAGAGCCGCTCCAGTTCGCGCTGGAGTTCCGCGAGCCGTGCCTCGGTGCGCTTACGTTCACTGATGTCGAACATGAAGCCGATCAGCGCGTCAACGTCACCGTTCTCTTTGCGCACGACGTGGACAACGTCGCGAATCCACACATACCCGCCGTCCGCAGTCAGCGCACGATAGTCCGCCTCATGATCGGCACCCGCTTGCGACTGTGCGACGCAAAATTCCACAACCGCGTCCCGGTCCTCCGGATGCATCCGCGAGGCCCAGTCCTCGACCGTTCTCCACGTCGACGGCGCGTAGCCAAGCAGTTCCTCAATCTGCGGGCCGATATAGGTGAACTGCATTGTCGCCCAGTCGATCTTCCAGGGGATCGCTCGGGTTGACTCGAGCAACGTGCGATAAACCGCGGGGTTGTCCTCGCCGGGCTGGTGTCCGGACGATACCAGGCTGTCCTCGTGGCGCAGGAATGCGGCTTGAAGCGAGCTGGGAGCTAAATCCTTTTCTTCGTGACTCATCGTGATCTTCCAATACCCTGTAAATCCATTATCGGCAGGTGCGGCAGGGCCTTGAGCACAGCGCGAAGATTGATCGCCTGCAGACCCGCAAGCCGTCGGTTGCCAACAACCGCACGTTTCCAATTGTCGCCGAGGTCGAGGCAAACCGGGCTGCTGCCGATTCGGTGCGACGTCTCCCCGAATTTGAGTTGCGCGCGGAGATAGCGTCCAATCACGTAGTCGGGAAAGTAGGCATGAAGAAGGGAGGCCCGCCGACCTAGACGGGCCTCCGCCCCAGCTACCCCCTCACTTTCGGCGGCAGCCCCTTGCCCGGCGAGTAGAGGATAAGACTCGGGCTAATCAGTTTGTCCGACGCGACCACGGCATGTGCCAAGGTGTCGAAATAGATGGCGTGCTCCGGATCGGCAACCGGGGACTTTTTGATTTCCCTTGCCAGTTCGTCCCACTCGAAGCCGAGGTATTTCCTGTGTTCATAGAACCAGACAACGTGTCCTTCACGTGCCAGCGACTTCGGGATATCGCGTCCGTCATCTCCTCCATCTGAACCGCCCTTTCCGTTGTCATTCTCTGAAGTACTCATCAAGGCCTCCTGTGATGTGCGCGGGTTCAGCCGGTCTTTCGGCCAAGCTCATCATCGCAGCAGTGTCGAGCCTTGAGTTTCAGTAACTTCCGAATAACTTCGCCGATGTGTCGACACTCGAAACGTATCGGCCACCGACAAAAACGCTCGCGACGTACGGCGGGTTGAAAATACGGATGCGTCACTCCCTCGCCGCTTCCCGCTCCCGCCGCCGGTTTCCCGCTTCTCCGCGAAGCCGGATGTCGCGTTCGATTCGCACCCGCGCGGCGCAACCGGCGGGCAATGCCGGTGTCACGCCAATCCTTCGGCTTTCAGACGCCGATACAGGGTGCGCTCGCTCAACCCCAGATGGGCCGCCAACGCCTTGCGCGTGCCCTGGAAATCGCGGACCACCGTGGCGAGATCGACCTCGCCGCCAGTCGTGCGCATCTCCGTCTGGCGGGTTGTGGCCACGTCAAGTGCGAGGTGCTCGGGCCTGATCACGCCGTCGTCGGCAAACAGACGCGCGCGCTCAAGCACGTTTCGCAATTCCCGGATGTTGCCTGGCCAGTCGTATCGAACGAGTTGCGCCATGGCCTCCGGCGAAGTATGCAGTCGTTGATCGGGGTCTTTGCCGCCTCGCTGCAGCAACGACTCCACGAGCAGGGGAATATCGTCGCGCCGCTCCCGTAACGCGGGCAGGTGAATGGGGAAAGCGCTGATCCGGTAATAGAGATCCTGTCGAAACGCGCCTTCGGCCACCATCGTTTGCAGCGGCTTGTGGGTGGCGGCGACCAAACGGAAATCCGCCTGTTGCGTGTCGACGGAACCGACCCGGCGGTAGGTGCCCGACTCAATCAGCCGCAACAGCTTGACCTGCATCCCCAGCGGTACGTCACCGATCTCGTCGAGGAAAATGGTGCCGCCTTTTGCCGTCTCGACGAGTCCAGCCTTGCGCGTATGCGCGCCGGTGAATGCCCCCTTCTCGTAGCCGAACAGTTCGCTCTCGAATAGGGTTTCGGTCAGCCCCGAGCAGTCGACCACCACAAACGGGCCGCGCGAGCGCTGGCTCGCCTCGTGCAACGCGCGCGCAAACAACTCCTTGCCGCTGCCAGACTCCCCCAGCAGCAACACCGGCAATTCGGCAGTAGCCACCCGCTGCAGTTCGCCAAGGGCGCGATTGAACGCGGGCGACTTGCCGACCAGCCCCTGACGACTGGCTTGCACCGACGCGTGTCGTACGGTTTGCAACCGTTCGACGAATCCAACCACTTGATGATGGCTGTCCACGATCGGCCGGAGTTCAACGTCGACATGCTCCGGACCCCGCGGCGTGTGGTGGATGTGGAGAACGCGATCCGGCCCCTTGCTGATCAGCGCGCTTTGCATAGGGCAATGCTCGCCGGCCTGATCGCAGGGCACCGCGTAATGGTGCGACATCGCATAGCACTTGTGGCCGACGTAAGGCTTTCCTGCCGTCGCGAACTGGCGCTTGTAGGCCGTATTGGCCGCCAGGATCTCGTAATCGGTGTTCATCACGATCATGGGCGCGGATTCGTGATCGAGATAGGAAATCAGGGCCTGGACCTGAAAGGCCTGAAGAACGTCGGGAACGGGTTGCATAGCGGATGCTCGCGATAGTGGAACAGCAACAACTGCCAGTACTGCCATTTGGCAGTATGCCACTGCCAAATGGCACTGTCACGAGCGACAGAAATCCTTCAGCCTCATCCGAGATCAAAATTTTTATTATTCAAATCATTGAGTTAAAGGAATTTCGTGAGTTGGCACGAATTTTGATAGTTATCGGACATTCGACTGATTCATGAGGAGGAGATCATGGAGAACTTGTACATCGAGGGTCACTTCGACCCGGCGACCAGCACCATCAGCTATATCGTGCTGGATCGCGCCACAAACCACTGCGCATTGCTCGACACTGTGCTTGATTACGACCCGAAGTCCGGCCGGACCTCGACACACAGCGCCGACCACCTTATCGAGCGGGTTCAGGCGCTGGGCGCGACGGTGCAATGGATTCTGGAGACCCACGCTCACGCCGACCATTTGTCGGCTGCGCCCTATCTCAAGCAGAAGCTGGGCGGTCGTATCGGCATTGGCGAGCATATCCGCCAGGTGCAGGATGTGTTCGGCAAATTGTTCAATGCGGGCAGCGAATTCGCGCACGACGGAAGTCAGTTCGATCACCTGTTCGCGCACGGCGAGCACTTCCAGATCGGTGATCTGAAAGCCCGCGTCATGCATACGCCGGGGCATACCCCCGCGTGCATCACATACGTCGTCGAGGAAGGCGACCAGATCGCCGCCTTCGTGGGCGACACGCTCTTCATGCCCGACTACGGCACGGCGCGTTGCGATTTTCCCGGCGGCAATGCGCGCACGTTGTTCCACTCCATCAACGAGGTTCTCAGTCTGCCGGCGCATACGCGGCTCTACCTCTGCCACGACTATCAACCCAACGCCCGCAAGCTGGAATTCGTCACCACTGTCGCCGATGAACGCAAGCACAACGTTCACGTGCGTGACGGAATCAGCGAGGAAGAGTTCGTGGCCATGCGCACGACACGCGACGCGACGCTGGACATGCCGACGCTGCTGCTTCCGTCAGTCCAGGTCAACATGCGCGCGGGGCAGTTGCCGCCTGCGGAAGACAACGGCGTGCGCTACCTGAAGATTCCCCTTAACGCTGTCTGAAAACGCGAGGCGCCATCATGAATATCAATGTGGGCGGTGTGGACCGGGGGCTGCGAATCGTCGCCGGCGCGGTGCTGGTGATGCTTGCGGCCACCGGGACCATCGGCTGGTGGGGGTGGCTGGGGCTGATTGCTGTGATCACCGGGCTGGTCCGGTTCTGTCCGCTCTACTCGCTGTTCGGCATCAGCAGTTGCAAGACACGGGGTCGCTGACCCCATCGCTCGGACGGCACCGGCGCGGCTTTGCCCCCGAAACGCCCACGCCGAAGCACCTATAGTCACCGAGGAGACACGCCATGAATATCAAGCAACTGACGGCGCAATTGTCCGTCTGCGCGCAGGTCTCGCCTGCCGACGTTCCGGACATTGCTGCCGCCGGCTTCAAGTCCATCATCTGCAACCGGCCGGACGGCGAAGCCGCCGACCAACCCAGCTTTCGCGAAGTGGAGCAGCAGGCTCAGGCAGCAGGGCTGGAAATCCGCTACTTGCCGGTGACACCCGGCAAGGTTTCCGACGAACAGGCCGCGCAGTTCGATCAACTGCTCGACGTGTTGCCCAAGCCGATCCTTGCGTATTGCCGCAGTGGCATGCGAAGCACGACGCTGTGGGGACTCTCGCGCGCCGATCGCCTGTCCACCAGCGAAATCCTCAAGCGCGCCGAAGCGTGCGGCTACGATCTGAGCGCGCTGGTGCGCCGGATCTCACAGAACGCTGCCACGCCGTTTGCTGTCGCCGATTCGACCCACCGGGTCGTCATCGTGGGCGGCGGCGCGGCCGGCATATCGGTGGCGTCGAGTCTGCTGGCCCGCCAGCCGGGACTCGACATCGCCATCATCGATCCCGCCGACGTGCATTACTACCAGCCTGGATGGACGCTGGTGGGCCGCGGGGTATTCAAGCCCGCACAGACCGCCAGGGTCATGGGGTCGCTGATTCCGCGCGGCGTGCGCTGGATCAAGTCGGCTGTCGCAGGCTTCGAACCGGAGCGCAACGCGGTCTTGCTCGAAGGCTGCCGGGTCGTGAAGTACGAGCAGTTGATTGTGTGCCCAGGGTTGAAACTGAACTGGGAGGGTATCGAAGGGCTCACGGATACGCTGGGGCGCAACGGCGTGACGTCGAATTACCGCTACGATCTCGCGCCCTACACGTGGGAGTTGGTCGAGCGCTTCAAAGGCGGCAATGCGCTGTTTACCCAACCGCCGATGCCGATCAAATGCGCCGGCGCGCCTCAGAAAGCGATGTACCTCTCGTGCGACGCGTGGCGACGCGCCGGCGTGCTCGGCCAGTCGCACGTGAAGTTCTTCTCGGCCGGTAATGCGCTGTTCGGCGTGCCGGAATACGTACCGGCCCTCATGGAGTATGTGAAGTCTTACGGCATCGATCTCAATTTCGGCCACAACCTGACGGCCGTCGACGGCGTACGCAAGATCGCGACCTTCAGCGTGGCATCCGCCCAGGCCGACGCCGGGAAGATCGAAGTTCCGTTCGACATGATCCACGTGGTGCCGCCACAAACGGCGCCCGACTTCGTCAGCCGCAGTCCGCTGGCCGATCCCGCCGGGTGGATCGATGTCGATCAGGAGACGCTGCAGCACAAGCATTTCAGCAATATCTTCGGACTGGGAGATGCCAGTAATTCGCCCAACGCGAAAACTGCTGCGGCCGCGCGAAAACAGGCGCCGGTGGTGGCGCACAACGTGCTCTTCAACCTTGGTCTCAAACGCGGGCAGGCACGCTACGACGGTTACGGATCGTGCCCGCTGACGGTGGAGCGCGGCAAGATCGTGCTGGCCGAGTTCAAGTACGGTGGAAAGCTCGCGCCCAGCTTTCCTTCCTGGCTGATCGACGGCACGCGCCCCTCGCGTCTGGCGTGGCTGCTCAAGGAGCGCATTCTGCCGCCGCTCTATTGGGAAGGCATGCTCAAAGGCCATGAGTGGATGGCACAGCCGGAAATGGTCGGCTGATGCGCGCTCGTTCCATGACAATCCATCGAGATTCTTTGCCATGACTGTCAGTCTGTTGCTGGGCGCCATCGTCGGCTGCATCATGGGCCTGACCGGCGCCGGCGGCGGTATCCTCGCGATTCCGCTGCTGGTGTTCGGCCGGCATCTGAGCGTGCCGGAGGCCGGTCCGATCGGCCTTCTGGCCGTGGGCATCGCGTCTGCCATGGGCGCATGGATGGGCGTGCGCGCCGGTATCGTCCGTTATCGCGCGGCAATGCTCATCGCCGCCATTGGCATCGTGCTTACGCCGTTGGGTTCGTGGTTGGCGCATCACATGAATACCCGCTATCTGACGCTATTGTTCGCGGCAATCATGATTTGGGTGGCGCTCAAAGGGTTATGGGAAGCCCGCCGCGGCAAGTCGCTGGCGCCGGTGAAGCCCGATTGCCCTTGCTTGCGCGACGCAAGCGGCCGCTTCGTCTGGACCCGGCGCTGCGCCAGCCGGCTCGCGGCGATGGGCGGCGTGGCGGGGGTGCTCTCCGGTCTGCTCGGTGTGGGCGGCGGATTCGTCATGGTGCCGGCGTTACAACGCTTTACCGATCTGGCGATGCACTCGGTCATCGCGACTTCGCTGGCTGTGATCTCGCTGATCTCGCTGGTGAGCGTCGGTACCAGCATCTATGGCGGCCATTTCGATCTCACGATCGGATTGCCGTTCTCGGCAGGTGCGGTGGTCGGCATGCTGGTCGGCGGCAGACTCCTGACACGATGGCATCCCTCGCATCTCAAGCAGGCGTTCTCCGTGGTGTGCATGATTGTCTCGATCGGTCTGATCGCCAAGTCGATCTGAGCGTTGCCCTGACGTGTTCCGCGACGATCCGTCGGAGAACCTCTCTTGGAATCCGGAAAACAGTGGCGCGTTCTGCACTGGCGGCCTCAGCGCGACACGGCGAAGCCGATACGTTGAACGTGGCGGTTGCCGGGAGCACAGCGCGCCAGTCAACTGAACTTCGCGCATTGGGTGCCTCTGTATCGCCTCATTGCGTTCAGGCCGCCTGCTCCGGCGCCTCACGCCGGTGCCAGATCGGTGGCACGTCCAGCGGCTCCAGGGCGCTTGTCTCGTCCAGATGAAACAGTGCGTCGAACTGGTGGGCGAGTGATGTCCAGAAATAGTGACTTTCACGTTCGCTCTGAGGCAGGTAGATCACGCCGATCGCCCGTTCAAGCATGGCGTCGCAAAGCGGCTCCGCCGCAACCTCATTGAGCGGCAGGAAGAACCGGTCCAGTCCGGTGCTGTGAAACAGGTATTCATAGCTGTCGTGCAACGCCGGACGCACCCATTTGTGCTCGACGTCGCCGTCCCATTGAGACGCGGCCGATACGTGCCCCGTGTAGGTGCTGAAGCCGACCAGCAGGGCCTTCGCACCGGCCGCTTCTCGCACCAGTTGACCAAGATTCCATTCGCCGCGCCAATGGGAGTCCGTCGCGCGTGCATCGCCCAGGTGCGAATTGTGTGCCCAGACGACAATCCGCCCCCGTCCACCACGCTGTAGACGATAACGGGCGAGGGCGGATAGCGTGCGGTACATGTGCGCATCACGCAGATTCCAGGTGTTCAGGCGCCGCCCGAACATCGACCGATAGTAATTCTCCGCGTCGACGACAACTTCAGCATTCTGTTGCGCAAAGAACTGCGCATCGAGCGCTGCGAGGCCATCCTGCAAGAGATGCAGGCGCGCGTCGGCCCGCAGTTGCAGTAACTGGGCGACGACGCCTTCGCGGGCATCCGGCCGAGCGCCGACCGCAGTGGCGTACCCATACGCCTGAGGCTCGCGCACGTGATCGAGCGCCGCGTACCGATCGCGCGCCATGGCAGCCTGCTCGGGATCGACCCGCTCAAGATAACGGATCACCGCATCCGCCGACTGGTACATGCTGTACAGGTCGAGTCCATAAACGCCGACCCGTGCTTCGGGAGACAGCGAGGCGTTGTGCTCACGTAGCCATAGGATGAAGTCGCGCATCTCACGATTGCGCCACATCCAGGTAGGGAATCGCTTGAAATCCGCAAGTGCGGCCTCCGCATCGGCATCGCCTTCGCCTTGCACGAAACAGTTCACGCGCCAGGTATCCGGCCAATCGCCTTCGATGGCGACAGCGTCGAATCCCCCCTCCGCGATCAGGCGGCGGGTGATCTGTGCTCGCATCCGGTAGAAGTCGTGCGTGCCGTGCGTGGCTTCGCCAAGCAGCACGAATTCGCGATCGCGCGCCATCTCCAGCAACGCATCGTAATCGCCATCGTTGTCATTGAGCCGTTGCGCGAGCTCGCGCACGGCGAGAAAGGGCGTGGTAGCGGGGTGCATTATCGATGGTCCTGATATGAGCGGGCGAGGAGCACGCACACGTCGGCGTCGCGCGTCTGCCCGAAGTCCCCGATAAGCCGTCCGACGCCGCCGCGCGGCGGTGCCAGTACGATCACATCGCCCCGGCCCGCATATGCGTCCACGTGTCGTGCAAGCTCGACTCCCGTCTCGGAGCGCTCGCCACGTCGGCACTCCCTCCGAGGTGTGCGGTTCGACACGACGTTCAATGTGATGGCCGCGAGCGCAATTCCCCACATGACAATTCTGGGCGTCTTGCCGAGGCACGACTTGAGGTCGATCAAGGAACTGGCACAAGGTGGGCCCAGTGTCTCAATGACGGAACCGGGTAAACGCGTATGCAAGATCTTGCATCCCGGCCGTAAACAGCAAGTGCAAGGGTCAATGCCTTGATCGCGTTTCGAAATATCAGGCCCGTATGGACTGATCTAAAGGCCGAACCCCTGCATTCCGGTAAAACAAGCGCGCGCGACAGCACGTCGAAAAGCATCAGCCTGTGTCGTACGGCCTCCCTTGGCGGTACGTTTCACGGCGCTGCCGCGTCGCCACTCACGAAGGAAGAGAAGTGCAGCGATTTGTCTTCACGATCCGATTCAAGTTGATGCTTGCCTTCGGCGCCTGGGCAACCCTGATGTTGGTCGTCGGACTGGTGGCGCTGACATCCCTCTGGGGCCTCGACGCGAACGCGGCGTCGTCATACCGCTTGTCGCTGACGAGTCTGATTGCCGTGGCGTCGATGGGCGGTGCCGTCGCGATCTATTGCGGTGTTCATCTGAACCGCGTTGTATGCGGTGGGTTGAACCGCATGGGCAAAAAATTCGAGGACATCGCGGTCTCCCTTGACCTGTCAAAGCGCTCATCCAGTCCGCGCATGGACGAGTTCGGCCGCGCCGCCGTGGCGTTCGACAAGTTGATGCGTCGTGTCGAAGCGACTGTGTCCGCCGTGAATGTTTCGACCGAATCGGTCGCCACTGCGACGCGCGAAATCGCGGCCGGAAATCTCGACCTTTCCGCGCGCACGGAAGAACAGGCCGCGTCGTTGGAGCAGACCGCCGCCAGCATGACGCAACTGACCGAGACGGTGAAGCAGAACGCCGACAATGCACGCCAGGCGAACGTACTGGCTACGAACGCCACGGACATCGCCGGTACTGGCAGCAACGCCGTGCAAACCATGGTGGCCACCATCGAGCGAATCAACGGTAGCTCGAACAAGATTTCCGAAATCACGAGCGTGATCGAGGGGATTGCGTTCCAAACGAATATCCTCGCGCTGAATGCCGCCGTGGAAGCGGCGCGGGCCGGCGAGCAGGGACGTGGCTTCGCGGTGGTGGCCAGTGAGGTGCGTAGCCTGGCCCAGCGATCGGCGTCGGCGGCAAAGGAAATCAAGGACTTGATTTCCTCGTCGGTCGCCACGATTCAGGATGGCTCGCAACAGGCCGTCGAAGTCAGCGCCGCGATGGACGAGATCAAGCGCGCCATCAAGCGGGTGACGGAAATCGTTGGCGAAATCGCGGGGGCGTCGGAAGAGCAAAGTCGTGGCATCGAACAGGTCAGCCAGGCCGTCACGCAGATGGACCAGGTGACGCAGCAGAACGCGGCGCTGGTCGAGCAGGCGGCAGCCGCCACCCACTCGCTCGAAGACCAGGCGGCCAAGCTGAAAACCGCGGTCTCGTCATTCAAGATTACCGAGTCAGCGCACCTCGCGGTTGCCATCGCCGCATAGCCGCGTGTAGCCGCGTCGTCGCGTCGTCGCGAACGTCACCATTTCGCCGGTGCGGGCACGGCGCACGGCCCCTCAACGCCTACGCTGGTGAACTCCGCCGGGCCCACCACTTCCAGATATTCCATATCCGGCGAATAGTCGAAAAGGAAGTGGCGGATGCCGGGTCGTTGATGCACGCAATCGCCCGCTTCCACGAGCGTTTCCTTGTCTTCATACATGAACTTGGCCCAGCCTTTGAGCATGTAGACGATATGGAAATCGGCACCGTGGATATGCCACCCCGTACCCGCCTCGGGCGCCTGATTGGCGCGAACCAGGTGCGCGATGACTTTGCCGCCGGTGGCGTCGGCAATGCCGAGGTCGCGATACATGAAGAAGTCGCGCAGACCGCCGCTCACAAATGCGGTGTCGCCCGGCTTGACGTGGGAAAACTGGCTTTCGTTGCTGTTCATGATGTCGATGACAAATCAATGAAAACTGCGGGTTAGGAAAACGAAGTCGCCGTGCTTTGTACTCACGTCACAGCACGTGGGCCCATCGCGCCTCTCGGTCCGCGAGGGCCCGTACCACCGGCCAAGCCTATTGCGCGGTCCAGCCACCATCCGCGGCCCATGTGGCGCCGCGTACCTCAGACGCCAGCGGCGAACAGAGCATCAAGGCAAGGTTGCCAAGCGCCTCGGGCGACACGAATTGGCCGGACGGCTGCTTTTCCCCCAGCAGGCGAGCTCGCGCGTCGTCGGGAGAAAGGCCGTCGCGCAGCGCCAGGTCGTCGATCTGTTTCTGCACCAGCGGCGTCAACACGAATCCCGGGCAGATGGCATTGCATGTCACGCCGGTCCTCGCGGTTTCCAGCGCCGTGACTTTCGTCAGCCCCACCAATCCGTGCTTTGCGGCCACATAGGCCGACTTGCCCGCGGAGCCAACGAGGCCATGCACCGACGCAATGTTGATGATGCGCCCCCAGTTGCGAGCGCGCATGCCAGGTAACGCGTGGCGGGTCGTGTGGAACGCCGAACTCAGGTTGATGGCGATGATGTCGTCCCATTTGTCGAGGTCGAACGTCTCGATGGGCGCCACGTGCTGAATGCCGGCATTGTTGACGAGAATGTCCACGGCACCGAAGCGATCGTGCGCCGCAGCGAACATGGCGTTGATGGCTTCGGCGCTACGCATGTCGGCCGGATGGTGCATGACCTCGGCACCCTCCGATGCGATCGTCGAGACGGCGGCATCCACATCGCCGAAGCCGTTGAGAATGAGGTTGGCGCCGGCGTGTGCCAGTACCCGTGCGATACCCAGGCCAATGCCGCTGGTCGAGCCAGTGACAAGCGCGGTTTTTCCGTTCAGCGTCGTCATGGAATCCATCGTTCACACCAATCCAGTCGTGTAATAGAGCGCGATCACGAAGAACACCGCCATCGTCTTGATGCACGTCACCGCAAAGATGTCGCGATACGATTCACGGTGCGTCAGTCCGGTGACGGCGAGCAGGGTGATGACGGCGCCGTTGTGCGGCAGCGTGTCCATGCCGCCGCTGGCCATCGCCACCACGCGATGCAGCACTTCGAGCGGGATGTGCATCGTTTGCGCTGCCTTGATGAACGTGTCGGACATGGCAGCGAGCGCAATGCTCATGCCACCGGAGGCCGAGCCCGTAATCCCCGCGAGCGTCGAGACGGACACTGCCGCGTTCACGAGCGGGTTGGGAATTCCCTTGAGCGCATTGGCGACCACGAGGAAGCCGGGCAGGGCGGCAATGACGCCCCCGAATCCATACTCGGAAGCCGTATTGAGCGTGGCGAGCAAGGCGCCGGACACGGCGGCTTTGGTGCCGTTCGCGAAGCGGTGGCGCACCTTGCCGAAGGCCGTCAGCAGCACGAGCAGAATGCCGGTGAGCAGCGCGCCTTCGACAGCCCAGATCGCCACCACGCCATTGATCGATATCGTCAGCGGGGCATGAATACCGGGAAGAATGTCCGGGGTCACGTCAAAGCGATCGCCATACCAATGCGGAATCGCCTTCGTGAGCGCGTAATTGACCACGCCCACCAGGACCAACGGCGTAATGGCCAGAATGGGATTGGGCAGGTTCTCGGTGTTGACGCGCTCGGGCTCGTTGTGCAGCGAATCGCCGTAGCCTTCGCCGTTGGCCGCCGCAATGCGGCGACGCCACTCGAGGTAGCTCAGGCCAACCACGACGATGAAGACTGCCCCGGCAACCCCCAGCACAGGCGCTGCCCAGGCCGTGGTCTTGAAGAACGTGGTCGGGATGATGTTCTGGATCTGCGGCGTGCCCGGCAGCGAATCCATCGTGAAGCTGAATGCCCCCAGCGCAATAGCACCGGGCATGAGGCGCTTGGGGATATTGCTCTGTCGGTAGAGTTCCGCGGCAAACGGATAGACGGCAAATACCACCACGAACAAGGAGACGCCGCCATAGGTGAGCAGCGCACACACCGCGACGATCACGGCGTTTGCCCGTGTGCGGCCAATGTACTTGATCGCCGCGGCAACAATGGACTCGGAGAAACCGGACAGTTCGATGACCTTGCCGAATACGGCCCCGAGCAGGAATACCGGCAGGTAGAGCTTGACGAAACCGACCAGCTTTTCCATGAAGATGCCGGAAAAGACGGGCGCAACGGCGTCGGGCTGGATCAGCAGCACAGCACCCAGCGCCGCGATCGGGGCAAAAAGAATCACGCTATAGCCGCGATACGCAACAAACATCAGAAACGCCAATGCGGCGAGCACGATGAGAAACGACATTTTGTCTCCGGTATGTTTGCCTGCACGTTGTTGTGCAGGCTGAAGTTCTTACGACCGGCAGCCGCTTACGCAATAACCGTGCCTTCGTTGCTTAAGTCCTTGATCGGGAAAGACTCCGGCAGTTCTTGCCCCGCAGTGACCAACGAAACGAACAGCGAAGCGCGGTAAGAGGGCGTTGGATTGTCTCGATTTGGAGACGGGTAGCGAGTGTTGCTTGGGCTGCAATGGCCGAAATTTCAGAAAAATCAGTGTTGAGAAGGCGTTTTCACTGATAGAGCCGGTGTCTCAGTTTGTGGAATAATCATCTCGAAATATGGACAAACAGCGATTTCGACATGACTGATGACAAAACGCCGGACACCGTCACGCTAGGCAAGGCGAGAGGCTTGCTTTCCGATTACGGATTCGTTCGCAAGCACGCCATGCAGTCGCTGTTCGAGACGCTGGACAATTCCAGCGAGGGCACCGTGGTCGTCGACAGCGATGCGCGGATTGTCTGGATCAATCGCAGTTACGCGGCTCGCTTCGGATTCACCAATCCCGATGAAGTGATCGGTCTGGATTGCGAAACCGTGATTCCCAATAGTTTGATGCGCGAAGTTGTGGCGACGGGCAGGCCAATCCTGCTCGATATTCTTGAGACCGGGCAGGAGCCGTTGGTGGTCACGCGGCTTCCGATTCGGGATTCGCGCGGTGGAACCATTGGCGCCGTGGGATTCGCGCTATTCGACGAGCTGAAGGCGTTGACGCCGATGTTCAGCAAATACTCGCGACTGCAGTCGGAGCTCCTTGCAACGCGCCAGTCGTTGGCGCAGGCGCGGCGGGCGAAATACAGCTTTTCGAGTTTTGTCGGCACCAGTGCGGCAAGCCTGGAGACCAAGCGCCTCGGGCGTCGCGCCGCTCAGCTCGATTCGCCGGTGTTGCTGCTTGGGGAAACCGGGACCGGCAAGGAGTTGCTGGCCCATGCGATTCATGGCGAATCCATGCGCGCAGACAAGCCGCTGGTCACGGTCAATGTCGCCGCGATTCCCGATGCACTGCTCGAAGTGGAGTTCTTCGGCGCCGCGGCCGGTGCCTATACCGGGGCGGACCGAAAAGGCCGAACGGGCAAGTTTGAACTGGCGCATGGCGGAACGCTCTTCCTTGACGAAATCGGCGACATGCCGTTATCGCTGCAAGGCAAACTATTGCGGGTCTTGCAGGAGCGGGAATTCGAGCCGATAGGGTCGAACCGTGTCGTCCAGACGGACGTGCGCATCATCGCCGCCACGTCGGCGGATTTGCCGAACCTGGTCGCGCAAGGGAAGTTCCGGGCCGATCTGTACTATCGCCTCAACGTGTTGATGATTCGGGTTCCGCCGCTGCGCGAGCGTGCGTCGGACATCGAGGCCATGTCATATGCGATTCTGGATAAATTGAGTTCGCGCCGCGATGCGGGGCATCTGGAATTGAACGAAGACGCCATCGGGCGACTCAGGGCCTATCGCTGGCCGGGGAATGTGCGTGAATTGCACAACACGCTCGAGCGCGTGGCATTGCTCTCGGAGAGCGGGCGCATCGACGCGCGTTCATTGGCTCGCTTCATTGGCGACGGCGTCGGCGCGCAAAGCGATACCGATGGGGCGGCGGATGCGGAGACGGTCGTCGGTCAGGCGAACGGCGATCTGGGCGCGGCTGACGTGCCGCGATACGACGAGGCGATGAAAGCGTTCGAGCGTCAGTTGCTGATCGACGCGTTGCGTGCCGCAGGCGGGCGGGTCGCGGAGGCTGCCGCGCGATTGGGCATCGGGCGTGCCACGCTGTACAAAAAGATGGCACTCCTTGATATCGGCGCGTAGCCGCGCCAGCCGAACGACGATCGTTCGATGTCGGAACGTGTGAAAGCCCCGCCGGCAGTGATGCCGGCGGGGCTGTTTCCAACGTATCGCAGGGGACGTTGCAATACGATCAGAAAATGACGGCCATGCCCAGCATGCCGACGAACTGGCCGGACGTGCTCGACCCGGTCAGGTTCTGCGAGTCGCCGACGGCCGGCGAGGCGGCGATGATGTTCCCCGCCCCGTTCTTGCCCAGCGTCTGCCCGCTCGCGTGCTGATAGGCCTGAAGCGCATACAGTACCGTGCGCTTCGACAACCGGTAGTACTCACGCAGCGAAAACTGATGATAACGCGCGCTGTCGGTCACGCCGTTCGCACTCGTCGCGGCGGTGTACGAATAGCCCGCGCCGACGTCGAAGGCCGGCGTGAGCTTGTACACGCCCAGCACGCCCACTGTATTGAAGATCGCCGAGTCGGTGAAGATCGAACGGCTGCCCGGCAGATACGTGACGTGCGAGATGTTCGCGCCGAGAACGAAGTTGCCGAACGAATAGTTGCCCGCCGCCGCCCACTGCTCCAATGCCCGCGCGCTGACATATCCCTGGTTCAACACGGACGTGCCGAAAGAGCCCGTCGACGCACTGTCGAACCCGGTCGTCGTGGCCGCATTGTTCAGGCGCAAATACCCCGCACCGACGGACACCGGCCCATTGTCGTAACGCAAGGCCGCGCTGATCGTGCTGCCCTTGCCCGTGCTGCCCGCCTGGCCGCCGAACGCATACATCACGCTGGCTTGCAGGCCCGCATACGTTGGCGTCGTGTAGACAATCGAGTTGTTGATGCGGATCGTCGTGTCGAGGCCGTCGATATCGCCCGGATGCGCGCCGGTAGCACCCGTCAGCAGGTTGCTGCCCGTGAGCGGGCCGACGAACTGGTAATACGGCGTGTACTGACGACCGATCGTCGCCGTGCCGAACTTGTTGTCCTGCAGGCCGACGAATGCCTGACGATTGAATAACTGACCGGCGCTCGCGGCTGCGCCCGTGTTCAGGTCGAAGCCGGCCTGCACGTCGAAGATTGCCGCGGTGCCGCCGCCCAGATCCTCGCGTCCGCGCAGGCCCCACTTCGACGCGTAAAGATTGCCCTGCCGCAGATAGACGTTCGACGCGCCGTTCTGGTTGTTTACGTAGGTGATCGCGCTGTCGACCATCCCGTAAAGCGTGACGTTCGATTGCGCGGCGGCCGCGCCGGCAATGGTCATCCCGGCCGCAAGTGCGACCGCGCGCCTGCACTGACGTGCATTCCTCATGTGTGTCTCCTTCTTGGTGATTGACGTGGGTGGTGCTTGCTTTTCTGGAACCCAGTGATTGCGCGACGCCGCACTCAGCTACGCAGTGCCGACTGCGCGGCCAAGCGCACGGACGCATTGGGGGCGCCGTAGCCGTCATAGCCGCCGCGCCGCTCGACCAGTTCGAAGAAGAAGCGGTGATCGACCTGCGCCGTATAGGCGTGCAGGAACTCGCCGCCGCTCGCATCACGGTCGTACAGAATGTTGTGCTTGCGCAGCGTGTCGACGAACGCCTCGTTCAGGCCGAAGCGCGCGGCAATGTCGTTGTAATAGCTTTGCGGAATTCGCAGGATCGGCACGCCGTCGCCTTCCAATCGACGAACCGCCAGGGCGATGTCGTCGGTGCGGAACGCCACATGGTTCAGCCCGGAGCCCTTGTAAGCGGAAATCGTCTCCGAATGGATCGTGCGCGGATCGACCGACGCGTTGAGCACGATGCGCACCGATCCGTCACGGCTGCGGATCGCCTGGCTCTGGATCTGCCCGTAAGGATCGTGCAACACGACGCTGTGCTCCGCCTGGAATCCGAACACCGACCGGAAGAACAGCGCCCAACGTTCGAGCGAGCCGCCCGGCACCGACAGCGCCACGTGATCGACCGCCGTGATCGGGCCGGTCTGGGTCGGCCCGTCGATGTCTGTGAGGTGGAAGTCGGACTCGAACAGTGTCGGCGCATCGGGCAACTCGTCGACGAGATAGAAGAGGCTCTGGTCAGGGGCGAGCACGGCGGGCACATTGCGCTCGTTCGGTCCCACGCGTCCTTCGAAGCGCGCGTAGCCGACTTGCGTCGCACGCGTCACGGCGTCGTGCGCCGAGGGCACGCGAACGGCCGACGCGCACAGCGATACGCCGTGGTGCATGAAGAACGCACTGGCGAACGAATCGGACTCGGCGTTGAGGATGATGGACGCGCGGCCGTGCTGAAACAGCGTGACATCCTTGGAACGATGGCGGCCCATGCGCAGGAAGCCGAGCTTCTCGAGCCACGTCGTGAGCGTGGCGCGCGCGTTCGCATCCACCGCAAATTCCAGGAACTGAAGGTCGATGGCCGCCGAGGCCGGGGGCAGGCTCGTCAGCGTGTCGAGTCCGCGCGTCGCCTTGTCGTCGACCAGCACATCGCGCACCTGGGATTCGAGATAGCGCAGCGAGCGAATGCCATCCTTGGCGGTCGACTCGGCCGGGGCGGCCCGGAATCCGTCGTTGAAAATCTCCAGCGACAGCGGACCCCGATAGCCTGCCTCCAGCGCGGTGGCGACGAAGCGCGTCACATCGAGGTCGCCCTGGCCGGGGAAGCAGCGGTAATGGCGGCTCCATTCGAGCACGTCCATCTTGCGCAGCGGCGCGTCGGCGACCTGCAGGAAGGCCAGCTTCTCGCCGGGGATCGATGCCAGGTCGGCGAGGTCGTCACCGATGGACAAGGTGTGGAAGCTGTCGAGCCCGAGCCCGAGGTGCGGGCTGTTCACCGCCTTCACGTACTGCCAGGCGTGGCGATACGAGTTGACATGGGCGCCCCAGGCAAGCGCCTCGTAGGCGATGACGATGCCGGCCTGACGGGCGAGTTCCGCCAGCGCGCCAAGCTGATCGATCGCCAGGCGATCGTCCCGAATCACGTTCGGCGAGACATTGCTGCACACCAGCATCGTGTCGACCCCGAGCGCGTGCATCACGTCGAACTTGCGCCGCGCCCGCTCGAGGTTCTGATCCAACTGGGCCGGCGACACGCCTTCGAAGTCGCGAAACGGCTGATACAGAAAAATCGCCAGCCCGAGATCGGTGGCCATCGAGCGCACCGTCCTGGGGGCGCCGTCGAAGTACAGCAGATCGTTCTCGAACAGTTCGAAGCCGTCGAAGCCGGCGGCGGCAATGGCCGTCAGCTTGCTCGGAAGCATGCCCGACAGCGATACGGTGGCAATGGATGTCTTCATGCGCGGTGCGATCCGATCGCCCCATGGCGGGGCTGAAAGCTACGTGATTCGATGATCGATGAATGGTTATACCCACCAGTTAGATCATGCATAACCAAAAGTAATTCAATTGATATAACGGTTGTGATGCGAATTATAGTAACTAACTAGATGGTTAAAATTATAGTTAACCCCAGATGACGCCCGACGTTTTTGTTCTCAGAATCGGTGGCCTGATGAGCGTGAATCGGTGCTGTGCCGCCGAATGGCGACCCGCCCCGACCCTCCCCCTGAGTACCGGAGGGTGTCGCGCCAGCAGGTAACGTGAAGAGGAGTGAAGGGATGTCGAATCGAACGAGGCCGTCGGTATGGGTGCTGAACGGGCCGAATCTGAACATGTTGGGAACGCGTGAGCCGACCATCTACGGTTCGGAGACGCTTGCCGATATCGAGGCGAAATGCCGTCGCGTCGGCGACGCACTGGGCGTGGACATTCGTTTCCATCAATCCAACGCCGAGCACCAGATCATCGACTGGATCCATCAGGCCCGTGTCGAAGCGCACGGTATCGTGATCAACCCCGCCGCCTACACGCATACGTCGGTCGCCATTGGCGACGCGTTGCGCGCATCCGATCTGCCTGTCGTGGAGGTGCATCTCTCGAACGTGCACCAGCGCGAGGCGTTTCGTCATCGTTCCTATGTGTCCGCCGTGGCGCGCTGCGTGATTTGCGGCGCGGGCTCCGACGGTTACGAGTATGGCTTGCGCTACCTGGCCAAGCTGCTGGGCGACACGACGGAGTGAGTATGAAGAACGATCTGCGAGTCGAGCCGAAGTCGTGGCTCATCGGCCTCATCGGCGACGGCATCGGTGCCTCGATGTCCCCGGCCATGCACGAGGAGGAGGCGCGCCGCATGGGCGTGTCGTATGTCTATCGCCGTATCGATATGGCGGAACTCGGGCGCGGCGCCGCGGACCTGCCGGCCACGGTGAAGGCGCTGGAGGCGGCGGGCTACGACGGCTTCAACGTCACGTATCCGTACAAGCAGGCCATCATCGCGCAGCTCGACGAGTTGTCCGAAGACGCGAAAGCGCTCGGTGCCGTGAACACCGTGGTGTTGCGAGGCGGGCGCCGGTTCGGCCACAACACCGACTGGTCGGGCTTCTACCGTGCATTCCGCGAAGGCATGCCGGGCGACGTGGCGATGGCGCGCGTGGCGCTGATCGGCGCCGGTGGCGCGGGTTGCGCCGTCGGTCATGCCGCCATGAAGCTTGGCGCGCAGGAGCTGCGTGTGTTCGATGTCGACGCCGCGAAGGCCAACCACCTTGCGCAGGATCTCGCGGGGCGCTTCCCGCAGGCGCGCGTGCTGGCCGTCACCAGCATTGCACAGGCGCTGGACGCGGCCGACGGTGTGATCCACGCGACCCCCACCGGCATGACCAAGCTACCGGGCATGCCGATTCCGGCGACGTTGCTGCGCGCCGCGATGTGGGTGGCCGACATTGTGTATTTCCCGCTGGAAACCGAACTGATCCGTACCGCCCGGTCGGTGGGCTGCCGCACGCTCAACGGCGGCGGCATGGCCGTCTTCCAGGCGGTGGATGCCTACGAGATCTTTACGCGGATGGCACCGGATCCCGATCGAATGCTCAATCACTTCCGAAGTCTGCTGTCGAGCTGATACCCTTTCCCTAGGAGGAGACATGTCTTACCCATCACAAAGCGCCGGATCTCAAGGCGTAGAAGCACGAGCGAAGGGCGGCCCGAACGTGGCGGCCGGTACGAAACGAACCAACGCGCGCTACAAGATTCTCGCGCTGCTGGCGATCGGCACCATGATCAATTATCTCGATCGCACGGTGCTGGGCGTTGCCGCACCGCAACTGACCAAGGAGCTGGGGCTGTCGGCCGCCGTCATGGGCATCGTGTTCTCGATGTTCTCGTGGAGTTATGTGCTCGCGCAGGTACCGGGCGGCATGTTCCTCGACCGCTTCGGCAGCAAGATTACGTACTACCTGGCGATGACGCTCTGGTCGATCTGCACGCTCGCGCATGGCCTCGTCACAGGGCTGTCGGGGCTGATCGCCTGCCGGCTCGGACTGGGGCTGGTCGAAGCGCCTTGCTTCCCGGTCAACAGCCGCGTCGTTGCCACATGGTTCCCGCAGACCGAGCGCGCGATGGCGACCGGCACCTATACCGTTGGCGAATACATCGGCCTGGCGTTCTTCTCGCCGGTGCTCTTCGCCATCACGGGCGCCTTCGGCTGGCGCGTGTTGTTCATCACGGTGGGGGTGGCAGGGGTGTTGTTCGGGCTGGTGTGGTGGCGCTTCTACCGTGAACCGCAGGATCACCCGGGGGCCAACGCCGCCGAGCTGGCCTACATTCGCGGCGATGAAGCGGCCACGCCGGCGGTTGCCGTCGAGCGGCAGCCATTCAGTTGGAAGACGGTCGGTCAGCTGATTCGTCGCCGCCAGTTGCTCGGCATCTGTATCGGCCAGTTCGCGGGCAACTCGACGCTCGTGTTCTTCCTCACCTGGTTCCCGACGTACCTGGCGACCGAGCGTCACATGGGCTGGCTCAAGATCGGCTTCTTCGCCATCCTGCCGTTCATCGCGGCATCGGTGGGTGTGATGTTCGGCGGCTCGCTGTCCGACTGGTTGCTGCGTCGTGGCCTCTCGGCCAACGTGGCCCGCAAGCTGCCGATCATCGCAGGCTTGCTGGGCGCATCGAGCATCGTGGCGGCGAACTACGTCGACAACAATGCCGTCGTCATCGCGATCCTGTCGGTAGCGTTCTTCGCGCAAGGCATGGCGGCGCTGGGCTGGACGCTGGTCTCGGACATCGCGCCGAAGCACCTGCTGGGCCTGACGGGCGGCATCTTCAACTTCGCGGCGAACCTCGCCGGTATCGTGACGCCGCTCGTGATTGGCTTCATCGTCGCCGCGACCGGGTCGTTCGTCTGGGCGCTCACGCTCATCGGCGCCATCGCGATCATCGGCGCGCTGTCCTACATCTTCGTGGTGGGGGACATCAAGCGGATCGAGCTGGCAAGCTGATCGACGTGGCACGCCAATGAAACGCCCCGGCACGCCGTCAAGGCGTCCGGGGCGTTTCGCATGTCTTCGACCACGGATCGAATCGAGCGAGTGCGCAATTGGCGTCGTGTGATGCGCGCGATGGCGGGGCGATTAACCGTACGCGCGCGATGCCACCGCTCAGGCGGCGACGTAACGCTGCACGACGTCGACGAGCGTGTCGCGATGCTGCGTACGCAAGCGCGCGTGAGACGGGTCTCGCCCGAAGGCCGCCGCCCATGTGTAGCGGTTCGAAATGCGATGGAAGCAGAACGAGCTGATGATGAGGTGCAGGTCGACCGCGTCGATGCCCGCGCGGAACTCGCCGGACGCGGTGCCGCGCGCGAGCAACGATTCCAGCGTGTTGATGATGGTGGCGTTGCGGTTCTTGAACGTCTTGAGTTGCTCGACGTACTTCGCCTGATGAATGTTTTCGATGGCCACGAGGCGCACGAAGTCGCGATGCTTGTCGTGGTAATCGAACGCGAACTCGACCAGTGTGCGCATGCCCTCGGCGGGATCCATGGCATCGACGTTCAGTGCCTGCTCGAGTACGCGGATGTCGCTGTACACCTTCTCGAGCACGGCTTCATACAGCTTCTCCTTGCTCTCGAAGTAGTAATAGATCATGCGCTTGGTCGTGTGCGTGCGCTCGGCGATCGCATCGACGCGCGCGCCCGACAGACCCATCGTGGAAAACTCGTGCGTCGCGATATCCAGAATGTTCTGCTTGGTCTGTTCGGCATCGTACTTGCGCCGGCCGTCGGCGGCGGGCGCCGCCGCGACAGACCCCGGACTCTCAGATTTCACCGCGCGCTTCATAGCTATTGGCTGGCAACGAAAATGAGAATGTTAGCACGCAACAATCTCGGCCAACGCCCCGTGTCGCCAGCGTCGTCGATGCCCGCAATCCCTTGAGCGTCCGGCGCAGCGACGCCTCGATCGCTACCTGTTCTGCCTGCTCGTCGCATGGCGCGCGGGTCAGCGCGCCATGCGACGCACATCGCCCGATGGCTCAGAAGAAACCGAGCGGATTGACGTCGTAGCTCACCAGCAGATTCTTCGTTTGCTGGTAGTGATCGAGCATCATCTTGTGCGTCTCGCGGCCGATGCCGGACTTCTTGTACCCACCGAACGCGGCGTGCGCCGGATAGAGGTGATAGCAGTTGGTCCACACGCGTCCGGCCTGAATGCCGCGGCCCATGCGATACGCGCGATTGATGTCGCGTGTCCAGACCCCGGCGCCCAAGCCGAACTCGGTGTCGTTCGCAATCGCCAACGCTTCCGCTTCGTCCCGGAACGTGGTCACCCCAACGACCGGGCCGAAGATCTCTTCCTGGAACACGCGCATGCGGTTATCGCCCTTGAGCAACGTCGGTTGGATGTAGAAGCCCGACGCCAGCGGACCGCCCAGCGATTCGATGCCGCCGCCGGTCAATACCTGCGCGCCTTCCTTGCGGGCGAGATCGAGATACGTGAGGATCTTGTCGTACTGCTGCTGCGACGCCTGCGCGCCGACAGCTGTGTCGGTATCGAGCGGATCGCCGCGCTTGATGCGCGCCACCCGCGCCATCACCACTTCCATGAAGGGCTCGTAGATCGATTCCTGCACGAGTGCCCGCGACGGACACGTGCACACCTCGCCCTGATTCAGGAAGCCCAGCACGAGACCTTCGGCCGCCTTCTCGATGAACGCCGGCTCGCCGTGCATGATGTCGTCGAAGAAGATGTTCGGCGATTTGCCGCCCAGCTCGACCGTGCTCGGGATCAGGTTGGCCGCCGCCATCGACAGGATGTGGCCACCGACCGGCGTCGACCCGGTGAAGGCGATTTTCGCGATGCGACGGCTCGTCGCCAGCGCTTCTCCGGCTTCCTTGCCGAAGCCTTGCACGACGTTGAGCACGCCGGGCGGCAGCAGATCGCCGACCAGCTCGGCGAACAGCGTGATCGAGAGCGGCGTCTGCTCGGCAGGCTTGAGCACCACGCAGTTTCCGGCCGCGAGCGCCGGTGCGAGCTTCCACGCGGCCATCAACAGCGGGAAATTCCAGGGAATGATCTGGCCGACGACACCCAACGGCTCATGAAAGTGATACGCGGCCGTGTGCTCGTCGATCTCGGCAGCGGTGCCCTCCTGCGCGCGGATGCAACCGGCGAAGTAGCGGAAGTGATCGATCGCCAGCGGCAGATCCGCCGCGAGCGTCTCGCGCACCGGCTTGCCGTTGTCCCACGTCTCCGCCACGGCGAACCGTTCGAGGTGCGCTTCGAGCCGGTCGGCAATCTGCAACAGAATGCGCGAGCGCGCCTGCACCGACGTCTTCCCCCATTTGGGCGCCGCCGCGTGTGCCGCATCGAGCGCCAGCTCGATATCCGCCCCGTTGGAGCGTGGGAACTCTCCGATAACACCGCCGGTGACGGGCGATGTGTTGGTGAAATAACGGCCTTCCACGGGCGGAACGAACTTGCCGCCGATGTAGTTCTCGTAGCGCGTCTGCAAAGTCAGCAGGGCACCGGGGGTGCCGGGCGGGGCGTATCGCATGGTGTGTCTCCGGATAATTGTCGTGTCGGTGGCGCGGCGGCCACACAGGGCAATAAGCAAGTCGCGGGCCACCCGGGGCCGGTCGCCGATTCACGGGCCAGACGCCGGTTCGACAACGGGCGATGTGTGCCGAATCCGAGACAGGGTTGTCTCGTGCCGTGACACGGTTGTCTCATCCTCATGACAGGCAATCGCTCAGTGCCGATCGATTGACATACCGCATTGCAATCGCCCCCGGCATGGGACATGCTTCGGGAACGACTACGAGATCATCCGGCACGGGGGAGACGACCAATGCCAGCCAAGACAGAATCCGCGCACGCGCGTCGTGTGCTGGATGTCGTACAAGGTCACCTGACGTCCGTCGCGACGGCGACAGACCCGAACATCGCGAGTTCATGGCGCCGATGTCTCGACACCTACGCGCTCGATCCGGGGGCGCGCATGACGCCGCGGGTGTTGGCGTCGTCGCAACTACGTGAGCGGCGCAGCGCGATGGAGCGGCTGTGCCATGTCTCCATGCCGGTGCTCGAGCGTTTGCAGCGTCAGTTGATGAATCCGCGCCAGGCCGTGCTGCTCACGGCCCCTGACGGCGTGATCGTCGACTCCCGGCTGCACGACGACACGCGCGACGACTTCCATCGCGCAGGCTTGTGGCCGGGCGCCGACTGGAGCGAGTCGTGTGAAGGGACCAACGGCATCGGCACCTGCGTGGTCGAGCGTGCGCCCGTCATCATCTGCCAGCAAGATCACTTCCGCGCGCTGCACACGCCGCTCACCTGTACGGCAAGTCCTGTCTTCGCGCCGCAGGGGGACTTGCTTGCCGTGATCGATGTCTCGTCGACGAGCGCCGATGAGACCCGGCAAAGCCAGTTTCATACGCTGGCGCTCGTGAACCTGTCGGCCAAAGTCGTGGAGCGCGACTATTTTTTCCAGCACTATCGCGACGAGTGGCTGCTGCAATTGCAGGAGCCCGGCGACCATTTGGGTGACTTCGCGCAGGCGTTGCTTGCTTTCGACGACGCCGGCCATATTCTCGCCGCCAATCAGAGCGCACTGAATCGCCTCGGCGCGACGCGCGACGCGCTGGTGGGCACGCGCGTGGATCGATGGTTCGCGCAAGCGCTCGACGCCATGCTCGCGCAAGCGCATCCGACGCCGAGTGCGTGCTGGCCGATTCGGACGCACACGGGCGAGGCGCTGGTGGCGATGGTGCGTTCGCCGTTGCGCGCGGTGCGCCGGGTAGCGCGTGCGGTGAGCGTGCCGCATGAGGCGGCGGTCGAACCGTTTTCCGACCCGGTGCTGACGCGTGAATTTTCGCGCGCGTGCCGCGTTTTCGCGCATGACGTGCCGGTGCTGATTCGCGGTGAGACCGGCAGCGGCAAGGAAGTCTTCGCGCGCGCCGTGCATGCGGCAAGCGCGCGCGCCAGCGGCCCGTTCGTGGCGTTGAATTGCGCGGCGATTCCCGAGTCGTTGATCGAGAGCGAGCTGTTCGGCTACGTGGGCGGCAGCTTCACCGGGGCGCGCAAGGAAGGGATGGCCGGAAAGCTATGGCAAGCCAACGGCGGCACGCTGTTTCTCGACGAAATCGGCGATATGCCGTTCGCCATGCAAACCCGTTTGCTGCGCGTGCTCGAAGAGCGCAGGGTGTCGCCGCTCGGCGGTGGCGAACCGGTGCCGCTCGATATTCGCGTGCTCAGTGCAACGCACCGAGATCTGTCCGAACGGATTGCCGAGCGGCAGTTCCGCGAAGATCTTTTCTATCGGTTGAGCGGCCTCGAGGTGCGTGTGCCGTCGCTGCGCGAGCGCGACGACAAAGTCGACGTGATGCGCATGCTGCTGGCGCAGGCCTGCCCGCAAGGCCCCATCAGCCTGACGGACGCGGCGCGAGATCGGCTGTGCGCGTATCCGTGGCCCGGCAATGTGCGTCAGATGCGCAGCGTCATTCGGACACTGGTTGCGCTCAGCGAGCGCGGCGTCATCACGCTGGACGACCTGCCGGACGCATTGCGCGACGCGCCGGGGCTTCCCCCGATCGACCCGCTGGCGGAGGCGCCCCTGGAGGCGGCGGAACGCCAGGCGTTGCGCACGACACTTGATGCCTGTCAGGGGCAGGTCAGTGCCGCGGCGCGCAAGCTCGGCGTGAGTCGGAATACGCTTTATCGAAAGTTGAAGCGATTCGGCCTGCTGCGCGGATAACACCGGTCGCGCAGCCGCCGAGCGGGGGCGTTCACTTCATCGGGATCGGCGTTGCGCGATCCACGGGGACGGCGGTCACGCTGTTCTGCGGGGAGCCGTCGATAAGCTTGTCGGAGTAGGTGAGATAGACGAGTGTGTTGCGCGTCTTGTCGACCATGCGCACGATGCGCAGCTTCTTGAAGAGCGGAGACAGGCCTTCCGAGAAGACTTCTTCCTTCTTGGGCAATGGGCCTTCGAACGAGACCTGCCCGACCGCACGACACGCAATCGAGGCTTCCGCCTTGTCTTCCGCAAGTCCGACCAGTCCCTTTAGGCCACCGGTTTTTGCGCGCGACACGTAGCAGGTCACGCCGTGCACTTTCGGATCGTCGTAGGCGTCGACGACAATCTTGTGGTCGGGTCCTACGAGCTTGAACGCGGTATCGACGTCGCCGATCTTCTCGGCATGCGCCCAACTCGTGGCGACCATCAGCGCCAGGGCGGCGGCTTTCTTCATGGGGATGTCTTCCGTCAGGAGTCTACGGCGGCTGCGTCCGCATCCGCCACGCGTCGCCCGAGACGGGCGCCGTGCGGCCGATTCTACTCGCGTCGCGCGATCTTCAACATCCCGCCAGAAGGCCCACCGTGCTCGGGGCGAGCAGTTGCCGGTCGCAATCAAATGCGCTATAGTCACGCCTCTTCGCGCGGGGGTATAGCTCAGCTGGGAGAGCGCTTGCATGGCATGCAAGAGGTCAGCGGTTCGATCCCGCTTACCTCCACCAAACGAATGACGGTTTACGTCCCCTTCGTCTAGAGGCCTAGGACATCACCCTTTCACGGTGAGTACAGGGGTTCGAATCCCCTAGGGGACGCCATCTCACGGCAGCGATGTGACATCGATACATCGAAGCCGGCCGGCGTCAGATTCGGCAAATCGCTCAAGGAAGCCGGCTGTCTTTCACGACATCCGGCTTCTTGCGTTTACGGCCTGCCCGCGTCAGACGGCGCAGGCGCGTGCCGGCAAGCCAGCGGGCGTTGCCGGTACAATGACGTCTTTGCGCACGCCATGTCGACGCGCGCGCTGTGCTGAATTCCTCATGAGCAAACCCGCCCTCACTCTCAAGTTCAAGTGCACGAAGTGCGCCAAGCCGGTCACGTTGTATCTGCAGAAGACGACCGCGTGTTCACACATCACGCCGTATCAGGGCTGGTGCAAGTGCGGTCAGTTGATGCGTCATGCCACGGGCGACAAGAACGCGGTGGCGTCGTTCGTCGACTCGATGGATCCGCTATGGTCACATCACCATCACCATTGAGCGCTGCGCTCGCGCTCGTACGCGCGGCGTGGACTTGCGTGCGCGCGCCGTTCGCCCGGGTATTCGCTGGGCGGGCCGCCGAGGTGCCCCGGTTCGGCCGAGCGAATCATCCATGACCGCCGTGCTCACGCCGTGGCGTCCCGCGCCGAAGGATCCGATGCGCTTCATCGCCGCCTATCCCGCCGGCGTGCTTGCGCAAGTGCGAGCACTGGTCGAGGCGGGCCAACTGGCCGCACATCTTGACCGGCGCTATCCTGCGCGGCACACGGTGCAGACGGACCGCGCGCTGTATGAATTCACGGCGCAGATCAAACAGGATTACCTGCGCAGCGCTCCGCCCATCCACAAGGTGGCCTACGACGCCAAAATCGATGTCGTGCATCACGCGCTGGGGCTGCATACGGCCATCTCGCGGGTGCAGGGCGGCAAGCTCAAGGCCAAGAAGGAGATTCGGGTCGCCTCGTTGTTTCGCGAAGCCCCGCCCGAGTTTTTGCGCATGATCGTCGTGCACGAACTCGCGCACCTCAAGGAAAGCGATCACAACAAGGCCTTCTACCGCCTGTGCGAGTTCATGGAGCCACAGTATCGGCAACTCGAATTCGATACACGGCTGTTTCTCGTTCGGCGCGAGATCGAAGCAGCCTCACCCGCTGCCGATTGACCGCTGCGTGCGGGCCAAACGACAACGCCCGCCGGCATGACACCGGCGGGCGCTATTTTTGGAGAGTGCCTTTGCTGTCACGCGTGAGCGATCAGTACGGATACACCATATCGTTCGCGACGGCGGCGCGCTGGCCCTGCTGAACGCGCAGCGGCGGTGCCTGGGTTACCGTCGCGACGCGACCGTCGTCCAGGCGCACGGTGATGCGGTACAGCACGTTCGGCTGACCCATATTGTTCTCGATGCGATTGCCCGCGATGGCGCCGATCAAGGCACCGCCAATGGTGGTCGCAGTACGCCCACGCCCACCGCCCATCGTATTGCCGAGCAGGCCGCCCGCCGCGCCGCCGAGCACCGTACCGAGAATGTTCGGGCTGTTATTGTCGCCGTTCACCTGCTCGATCGATTCGACGCGGCCATACAGCGCGCCCGGAATCTGCTGCTGTTGCGGCTGCTGATACCCCTGTTGGTAGCCCGGCGGCTGCTGCTGATAGCCCTGTTGATACCCCGGTTGTTGATAGCCTTGCTGGTATCCCTGTTGCTGATACCCATACTGCGGGCCCGGTGCAACGCAACCGGCCAGCATGAGGGCGGCCAGTGCCGCGCTGATTCCCGTAAGTGTCTTGATATTCATTTTGGTTCGTCCTCGTGAGCGTGAGGTAAATGCGCCATCACCGACGTCCGCGGTGACGCTGCGCACCCTGTGGTGAGTCTATTGCGACCACGACGCGGAATGTAGGGTTCCGCAGACCTTTGTGCTGTAAGAAAAGGTAAGCGTTTGTAATGGCGTTGCGCCTATCACGACGCAGGTTCCAAGCGCATTGTCTCCTTTTCGGCGGGCCCATCGATAATCGTCTCGCCGGCTGAGGCATGAGGGTATGTTCTGTAAACGCTTAATGGAAGGTGAGGGTTCACTAACGATTTGCGATTTGAATGGCATTTGACTTCGTTACCCATCAGGGCAGGGCGGCCCCCTCGCCACCGAGGCGACGATGCGGTAGGCGCGCCTGCCCGTGAGCGGGCGGGGGGGCGCCAGGCTGGCCGGTGCCGACATGTTGAGGCGCGACCCGAAAAAAAGCGCCTCGAATGAGGCGCCGTATCCCTGATTGCGCTGCCGTGATCGCCTGCTCAGCTCGGCCGCGACGGTGTGCGGCCCGCCAGCGCGGCGCCACCCCCCATGATGTAATTCTCCAACTGGTCGATGGTGAACTGCTGTTCCGTGATGATCGCCTTGACCAGGTCGCCGATGGAAAGCAGGCCCATCAGCTCGCCGTCTTTCATGACAGGCAGGTGGCGAATGCGATGTTCCGTCATCAGCGACATGCACTCTTCATTGGTCTGCTCGGGGCCGACGTAACGTACGGCCGAGGTCATGACGTCGCGCACCGGCGTATTGACCGAGGTTCGCCCCATGAGGGCGACCTTTCGAGCGTAATCGCGCTCGGTGAAGATGCCGACGATCGTGCGGCCGTCTTCGCTGACCAGCACCGCGCCAATGCGTGCTTCGGCCATCAGGGTCAAGGCATCGAGTACCGAATCGGACGGGTGTACCTTGTACACCGTGTCGACCGATTTGGACTTCAGGATCTGAGCGACTGTTTTCATGGTCATCCTCCTGCGGGCTGCGGGTACTTACAGCATAGTTGAGGGCGGGCCGCGCGTCATGCTCGCGTTGTCCCCGAGTGAATGCGATCGCGGCAAACCCGCGCGGCGGCTACGACCGGCCGCTTTTTGTGCAATGCGCCACCAATCGGCGGCCCAAGCCCTCGCGATTGCCGCCCGAATGCCATTTTTTTCCCACGAGCAACGCAGAAAGGCGTATCCTAGCGGGATCGGCGAAAATTCGTCGATCATCGCCTGACGATCGCGAAAAGCTTTGTCGGCGTCGCTGACAGCCATGTCCTGCGAGCCGGATCACTCGCTGTGCCGATGGCGCAGACCCCACGGTCTTCGCCCTCCCGACACACACTGCTCGTCATTGTGGCACTGCCGCAATGTGCCTTGCTCCTTCGAACCATCGCCGCGTTTCGGTGCACCGCCATGCTGTCATGGCCAGTCCACCGGGTAGGCTCCTTTTGGCGTTCGATGTGCACCCGGTCATCGCCAGGGTGCGGCGACGGTATTGGCGAACGAACCTTCAGTAACATCGGTGCTGCGCTCTCGCGAGCGGCACCCTCAAGAGGACACGATATTGGCCAAGGAAGAACTGATCGAATTCAGCGGACACGTTTCGGATGTATTGCCGGACAATCGCTTTCGCGTCACGCTCGAAAACGGCGTGGTAGTGATGGCATATGCGAGCGGCCGTATGCAGAAGAACCGCATCCGCATTCTCGCGGGTGACCGCGTGACGCTGGAAATGTCGCCCTATGACCTGAGCAAGGGCCGCATCAACTATCGTCACAAGAATTAAGTCAGCGAAGACGTCTGGCTTTTGCGCGTCACGGGCATCGCCTTGACGCGCACGGAAGCGATGCGCGGCGACCCGAGGGTCGGTCGCTGCTCGTCACTTCGCATTTGCTGCCGAATTTCCCCTCCCGTTTCCCCCCCGCATTTCCCCCTCGGATATCCCCTCCCGAGTTGTTCCCCGGATAGTCCCCGTATGGCTCGCAGAACGTGCTGCCTGAGCGGCTGCCATTCGCGCACGCCCGCCGTCACCGAGGCTCGATGGTGCGGCGCAAGCAAGGCCGGCGGGGCGTGGGTGTCATGCTCTCAGAGCTGCTCGAAGCGGTCGAATCGGCGACCCGTGTACTCCACTTCGCTCTCGAAAGCCGTCACGCGCGCGCCCGGCGGGCCATGCCGCATCCATTCGAGCATTTTGTCGACCTGATCGGGCGTGCCTTGCACCAGCGCGAGGATGTCACCCTCGGGCAGCGCCTGCACCCAACCGCGTACACCAATCAAGTGCCCCTCGCGCACGGCCGCCTGCCGGTAGCCCACGCCTTGAATCTTGCCGCGCAAACGCACGGCAACGGTTTCGAGCAGGGAACTGGGCGAGAGTGACTTCATGGCGGCGAGCAGCGGAAAAAGCAACGACAAGGATTCGAAAGACGAGCCTTCAGGGAAGGGGCGATTGTAGCGCCATCGTTTGACGCTTGCCCGCCCCGTCGTCCGTGAGCGCGCCCTTGCGGCTCAGTCCTTGCCCGTGACCAGCCGAAGACGCGTGATCTCCGACGGGGCGCCGAAGCGCTTGGGCGGTCCCCAGTAGCCGGTGCCCCGACTGACATAGATGGCCAGACGGCCGAGCTGGTGCAGGCCATGCACATAAGGTTGTTGCAGCGGCACGAAGTACATCCATGGCCAGAATTGCCCGCCGTGCGTGTGCCCCGAGAGTTGCAGGTCGAAGCCGGCCTCCTGCGCCGCCGGCGCGCTGCGCGGCTGATGCGCGAGCAACACGCGCGGTACGCCTTCGGGGGCGCCGGCCACGGCTGCGTGCGGGTCGCTCGACTTTTCGGGGTCGAAATGGTGCGCGGTGAAGTCGGTCACGCCCGCCACGGTCAGCGACGCGCCTTCGTGAGCGAGCACCACGTGCTCGTTTTCGAGCACCGTCAGGCCGATGCGCCGCAACTCCTCGACCCAGGCCGGCGCACCCGAGTAATACTCGTGGTTGCCGGTGCACACGTAGGTGCCGTGGCGCGACGTGAGCTGCGCGAGCGGTGCGATGTGTTCGCGCAACGCGGGCACCCCGCCGTCGACCAGGTCGCCGGTAATGGCGATGAGGTCGGGCGAGAGGTCGTTGGCCGCTTCGACGATGGCCTCGATATAGCCGCGGCGAATCGTCGAACTCACGTGAATGTCGCTCAACTGCACGATCGTGAATCCGTGGAGTTCGGGCGGCAGGTTGGCGATGGGTACGTCCACGTCGACGACGCGTGCCAGGCGTCGCGCGTTGTAGAAGCCCAGCAAGGTGGCGATGGCGGTGAGCATCAGCACGATGACCGCCGAGCGGACGACGAGTTGCGCGTCGAGTGCCGAGATGAGCATCGCCACGCCGAGCACGACGTCGCGCAGCACCGTGAGCACGAACAGTGTCGAGAAGATGCCGATGGCCGTCATGCCGGTCCAGGTCAGCAGTGTCGCAAGCGGCTCCCGTTGGATCGCGCGGCTCATCAAACCGAGCGGAATGAGTGCGGCCGAGGCGGCGAGCCACAGCCCGCCCAGCACCTTCCAGCCGACGGCCACCGGCAACGGCGTAAGCAAACGCCAGCCGATGTAGGCATGTAGTAGCGCGATGAGCGCGAGCATCAACCAGCGCGGACGCGCGGGCAGGGTGCGCCGTGACGATTTACTGTGCGCATGGGCGGCGTCTGGCGAGGGGTGGGATGCGGTTGAAGCGTGTGGGGAGGGCGACATGGCGTTGTCTGTTCGAAATTCGGGGGCGGACGAGGTCACTATCGGGGCGCGCGGCGCAATCGCAAGGGCGGCAGACGAATTACGCAGGCGGTGCCGGGTATTTCTGCGCGTTCATGACGAGCTTGTCTGCCACGGCACGGTTCAGGTCGACACCAAGCACCGACGACAATCGCACGAGATACATGGCGATATCGGCCAGCTCCTGCTCGACGTGGCGGGCTTCGGTCGTCTGCATCACGGCCTGGGCTTCGGCGTCCGTTTGCCACTGGAAGATTTCGACCAGTTCCGCCACTTCGACGGACAACGCCATCGCGAGGTTCTTGGGCGTATGGTACTGCTGCCAGTGTCGCGCATCCGCGAACGCCTGCAGGGCCGTTTCCAGTCCGGCCGTCTCCATGAGACGCGCGTGGGGGGCGTCGACGTTACCTTGTGCAGAAGCTTCGTTCAGAGCAGCGGTCATGGGGTGCGAAGTTCGGAGAAGGTCTAGAGGCGACCCACTGGCAGCCGGCGGGCCGACGGCGGACTGGGAAAACGCGACAAAAAGCCGCGGGAACGGAGTATGGTAGCGCGTTGGCGCTGGATGCGCGGTGCACCATCCTCGTTCCTGTCCCTGTCCCCGTCCTTCCCGAGCTCGCCGCCCTTGAACCGTTTCACGTCCGACCCCGCGCCATCCGACGGAAATCGCGAGCCGGAGTCCTGCCGCGTCACGCTCGTGCCGTCGGGCTGGCACTTTGACGCCCCGGCCGACACGCCGATCCTGCTCGCGGCGCAATCCGCCGGCATCAAGCTGCCGAGCCTGTGCCGCAATGGCACCTGCCGCGCCTGTCTCTGCCGGGCACAAACCGGCGGCGAGCCCGCCCCGGTCGCTTACCGCATCGCCTGGCCCGGGCTGTCGCGCGAGGAGAAAACCGAAGGATGGCTGCTGCCGTGCTGCGCCTATGCCCGCGCCGACCTCGTCATCGACGCGCCCGACGCCACGCTTTGTTAAACTTGGCGCTATCTGACGCTCGCCCCCGAGCCGACATAACCGATTCAGGATCAGGAAAGCCGAATGGCACAGTACGTATTCAGCATGAACCGCGTGGGCAAGATCGTGCCGCCCAAGCGTCACATTCTCAAGGACATCTCCCTGTCGTTCTTCCCCGGCGCCAAGATCGGCGTGCTGGGCCTGAACGGTTCGGGCAAATCGACCCTGCTCAGGATCATGGCCGGCGTCGACAAGGAGATCGAGGGCGAAGCGGTCCCGATGCCGAACCTGAACATCGGTTATCTGCCGCAGGAGCCGCAACTCGATCCGGAGCAGACCGTGCGTGAAGCCGTTGAAGGCGGCATGGGCGAAGTCTTCGAAGCCCGCACGAAGCTCGACGAGATCTACGCCGCCTACGCCGAGCCGGACGCCGACTTCGACGCGCTTGCCGCCGAGCAGGCGAAGTACGAAGCGATTCTCGCCGCGAGCGACGGCAACAACATCGAACAAACCCTGGAAGTGGCCGCCGACGCGCTGCGCCTGCCGCCGTGGGACGCCAAAATTGGTGTGCTCTCCGGCGGTGAGAAGCGCCGCGTGGCATTGGCGCGCCTGCTGCTCTCGAAGCCCGACATGTTGTTGCTTGACGAACCGACCAACCACTTGGACGCAGAATCGGTCGATTGGCTCGAACAATTCCTCACGCGCTTCCCGGGCACCGTGGTGGCCGTCACCCACGATCGCTACTTCCTCGACAACGCCGCCGAGTGGATTCTCGAACTCGACCGCGGGCAAGGCATTCCCTGGAAGGGCAACTACAGCTCATGGCTCGACCAGAAGGAACAGCGCCTGAAGCAGGAAGAAGCGACCGAGTCGGCGCGTCAGAAGGCGCTGCACAAGGAACTGGAATGGGTGCGTCAGAACCCGAAAGGCCGTCAGGCGAAGTCGAAGGCGCGTCTCGCCCGGTTCGACGAACTGAATAGCCAGGAATACCAGAAGCGCAACGAAACCCAGGAAATCTTCATCCCGGTGGGTGAGCGTCTGGGCAACGAAGTCGTCGAGTTCAAGCACGTGTCGAAGGCGTTCGGCGACCGTCTGCTGATCGACGACCTGAGCTTTAACGTGCCGCCGGGCGCTATCGTCGGCATCATTGGCCCGAACGGCGCCGGTAAATCGACCTTCTTCAAGATGCTGACGGGCCGCGAGCAGCCGGACAGCGGCGAGATCAAGATCGGGCCGACGGTCAAGATGGCCTATGTCGACCAGAGCCGCGACGCGCTCGATGGCAGCAAGACCGTGTTCGAAGAGATCGCGGGTGGTGCCGACATGTTGACGGTGGGCAAGTATCAAACGCCGTCGCGGGCCTACATCGGGCGTTTCAACTTCAAGGGCTCGGACCAGCAGAAGCAGGTCGGGTCGCTCTCCGGCGGTGAGCGCGGGCGCCTGCACATGGCCAAGACGCTGATTTCCGGCGGCAATGTGTTGCTGCTCGATGAACCGTCGAACGATCTGGACGTCGAAACCCTGCGCGCACTCGAAGACGCCCTGCTCGAGTTCGCCGGTTGCGTGATGGTCATCTCGCACGACCGTTGGTTCCTCGATCGTATCGCCACGCATATTCTGGCCTTCGAAGGCAACTCGCACGTCGAGTTCTTCCCGGGCAACTATCAGGAATACGAGGCGGACAAGAAGAAGCGCCTTGGCGAGGAGGGCGCAAAACCGACGCGAATCCGCTACAAGCCGATCGCGCGGTAAGGCACGAGAGGGCGCCGCAAGGCGCCTTTTCTGTTTGAACGACGGCTCGGCCGAGCGCATGACGAGTGCGTGGCAGTAGGCCGGCTGTCATTACCCGTGTTCGACGTGCCATGTTGGCGCCCGGTGCGCCGCATGACCCGCCATTTTGACGAATCAGGAGTGTGCAAATGAGCCAGTCAGTGAATCAGTTGAATGGGAAAGTCGCCGTGGTGACCGGTGCCGCCAGCGGCATCGGACGCGAAATCGCGCTCACGCTCGCGCGTGCCGGTGCGGCCGTGGCCATTGCCGATCTGAACCAACAGGGCGCGGATGCCGTGGCGAAAGAAATCGAGGCCGCCGGTGGCCGCGCCATTGGCGTGGCGATGGACGTGACCAGCGAAGAGGCGGTGAATAGCGGCATCGACAAGGTGGCGGCGACCTTCGGGTCGGTCGACATCCTGATCTCGAACGCGGGCATTCAGATCGTCAATCCCATCGAGAACTATTCGTTCGCCGACTGGAAGAAGATGCAGGCGATTCACGTGGACGGCGCCTTTCTCACGACCAAGGCAGCGCTCAAGCATATGTACAAGGACGACCGCGGCGGCATCGTCATTTACATGGGCTCGGTGCATTCGCATGAGGCGTCGCCGCTGAAGTCGGCCTACGTGGCGGCCAAGCACGCGTTGCTCGGACTCGCGCGCGTGCTCGCCAAGGAAGGCGCGAAGCACAACGTGCGCTCGCACGTCATCTGCCCTGGCTTCGTGCGCACGCCGCTCGTCGACAAGCAGATTCCGGAGCAGGCCAAGGAATTGGGAATTTCGGAAGACGAGGTCATCAAGAAGGTCATGCTCGGCGGTACGGTCGACGGCGTGTTCACCACGGTCGACGACGTTGCGCAAACCGCGCTCTTCCTCTCCACGTTCCCGACGGCCGCATTCACCGGCCAGTCGTTCGTGGTGAGCCACGGCTGGTTCATGCAGTAACACGCTGACGAAGCGGGGGGGCCGGCCGCGACATGCGCCGGCGCCGTCCCGTTGCGTCGCGTCTCGATTCAGCCTCAGAAAGCTTCAGGAGAACGGTCATGACGGCCAACCCGCCGAAAGTCCCCAAACGTGCCATTGATCTCCCGCCTTACGAGACGGTCGCGCTCGTCTTGCAGGGCGGTGGCGCGCTCGGGGCTTATCAGGCAGGCGTATACGCCGGTCTGTTCGAGGCCGGCATCGCGCCGAACTGGATTGCCGGTATTTCCATCGGGGCGCTCAATACCGCGATCATCGCGGGCAATCCGCCCGAGCGTCGCGTGGCACAGCTCGAAGCGTTCTGGCGCACGATCTGCGAGCCCGCTGTTTTCCCGCCGTTGCCGGCACCGCTGGAAGCGGCCATCCTCAACGGCCCCGAGTCGGGACGCATCGCCTACAGCGCATGGCAGGCATGGCGCGCCATGGCCGAAGGCCAGAAGGGCTTCTTCACGCCGCGCTGGCCGCAACCGTTGCCCGCGGCGATGGGCGACCCGGCGCACGCAAGCTACTACGACACCTCGGCGCTGCGCGGCACGCTGGAGCGTTTCGTCGACTTCGACCGAATCAACGCATGCGAGACGCGCGTGTCCGTGGGCGCCGTCAATGTGCAAACGGGCAACTTCATCTACTTCGACAACACGCGTGAAAAGCTGCGCGCGGAGCATTTCATGGCATCGGGGGCCTTGCCGCCGGGATTTCCCGCCGTGGAGATCGACGGACAGTATTTCTGGGACGGCGGCCTCGTGTCGAATACGCCGCTCTCGGAGGTGCTCGGCACGTCGCCGCGCCGCGACACGCTCGCGTTCCAGGTGGATCTATGGAGTGCGCGCGGGCCGCTGCCCGACAATCTGAACGATGTCGCGGGCCGTCAGAAGGACATCCAGTTTTCGAGCCGTACGCGCTTGGTGACCGACAACCTGCAGCGCGCCCAGCACTATCGTCGCGTGTTGCGCGAAGTGCTCGAGCGTGTGCCGGCCGACGTTCGCGCGCACGACCCGTGGTGCCACGCGGCGCAGGAGATCGCCTGCAGCAAGCGCTATAACGTCATCCAGCTCATCTATCGCAACAAGGAAAACGAGGGGCACTACAAGGACTATCAGTTCGGGCTCGCGACCATGCTCGATCACTGGGCAAGCGGACTCGACGACGTGCGCCGCACGCTCACGCATGCCGACTGGCTGTCCATGCCCGACGATACCTCGGGCTTCGTCACGCACGACATCCATCGTCACGAAGTCGTCTGACCCGTCGTTATCGGGCCTCATCTCGTTCGAACTACCCCTGTGGCGTGCCCCCCGACACGCCACAGGGCCCCGCGACCGGCTCGTGCGAATCGCCGGCACTTCGTTGAACCGATCCGCTCACCCGCTCACACCGCCGACTGCGCCAGCGCCGTCTCCATCCGCTGCTTGAGCGGTTGCAGATCGAGCAGCATGGCCGTGCGCGCGGTGCCGTCTGCGGCGGGCAACTCGACGGCTTCGCGCATGTCGTTGCGCATTTCGTGCGTGGCGCGTCCGAGCAGCATGGCGGGCACCGGCAGCTTGTCCGCCTCGTCGAGCGTGACGATGTTCTCGATGGCGTCGACGAGCAGCCCGAGCTTGTCCTTTCCATGTTCGATGACGAGAATCTTGCGCGCCTGCGCATCGTCTTGCGGCGGCATGCCGTACAGCGTGCGCAGATCGACGATGGCGACCAGCTCGCGTCGCAAATTGAGCATGCCGCGTACAAAGGGCGGTGCACCCGGCGCGGGCATGATGTCCGCAGAGTCGTGAATGATCTCGCGCAACTGATCGAGACGCACGGCCAGCATGTGTTGCAGACGGAACGACACATAGGCATGGCGTGTGCCGCGCGACGACCTGGCCCCGGCGCCGCGCCATGCCGAATCGCCTGGCGTCGCGCGCTGTGCGCTGTCGCTCTCCCGGTATAGCTCGCGATGGCCGTGCGTGAGCTCGAGCACTTGCGAATGCGTGAAGAGTTCGTCGGCGTTGAGCAGCACGATATCGTCGGCGGGCTCGCGCGCGATGCAGCCCGAGAAGAGCTGCGCGTGCGAGGCGCTGAAGGACGGCATGGCGAGCAGCTCGTCGGCGAAGTACGTCACGATGCTGTCCACGGCGTCCACCAGCAGACCGAAATGCACGTCTTCCTGCTTGACGATCAGAATCCGGCGCGGATCCGAGGCCGTGCCCGCCATCTCGGGCTCGGGGCGGCAAGGGTGCAGGCCGAGGAAGTGAGCGAAGTCGATGACCGGCACAACGGTGCCGCGCAGATTGAGCATGCCGACGCAAAACACGCTGGAGAGCGCCGAATTCTGCAAGTCGGGAATACGGATGATTTCGCGAATCGCACTCATCGGCAGCGCCAGACGCGATTGCTCCACCGTGAACGACACGCATTGCAGGCGCTGACGCTGCTGGCGGCGCTGCGGTGCGCTCAGCGCCTGACGCGCGAGCAATTGCGGCATGTTCTCGATGCGCACGAGGGCGCTCGGCGCAAGGATCTGCAGGATGCGGTCGCCGTCGTCGAGCTTGATGGCCCCGCAGACGACCTGCGGCGCCGTATGCGACGGGGCGTATTCGAACCCGGTGCGCTGCGATGCGCGCACGCGCAGAATCTCGCTCGTGGTGTCGAACAGCAACCCCACCCGCACGCCCTCGACGTCGACAATCGCGATCTTCTCGTTCACGGGCGCCGGCCTGTCCGGCACGTCGGCGGCCATCGCCAGCAGCGGCTTGAGATCGACGATGGGAATGAGCGTGCCGCGCAGATTGAACAGGCCAAGCAGAAAGGGCGGCGAGAGCGGCACGGGCGTGACGCGCGCCGGGTAGTTCACCACCTCCTGCAATGCCGCGATGGGCAGCGCGAATTCCACGTCGCCCAGATGAAACGAGCCGAAGACTTCGATGTCCTCCGAAGTTGACGCGCGCGGCAGCAACGTGCGGCCGGCGACGGCATCGTGCTGCGGAAGCGGAAATTCTGGTGTCGGTGCATTCATGATTTTCGTCCCACGCGTCAGAGTACGGGCGGGGTGGGTGCTGCCGCCGCCCCATGGGTGCCGATCGTGCGCACATGGAAGGTGTGATGTGCGCAGTGGATCGTCAGTTGCCGGCCGATCTCGCCGCCGACCTCGACGTGCACGATCGGAATACCGGTCTCGGCCATCAGGGTCTGCGCCATCTTGGCGTTTGCCACGCCGATCAGCCCGTGCCGGGCGGGCGGCTGGTGCGGCATCATGTTGCCGCCGCCCGCGATCACCGCCTCGATTTCGCTGCGGCGCGCGCGGTCTGCCCGCATCAGCGCGAGGAGCGACGGCACGGCTTGTGTGACGTACTTCGCCCCGATAGCGAAGGTAGGGTTCGGCGCTTCGGGCAACAGGCAGTGCGCGAGTCCGTAGAGGCCACGCGCGCGCCACATCAGACCGATACCTACGCACGAGCCAAGGGTGGCGCGCAGCACGTCTTCGCCGCGCCCGATGCGCACCTCGCCCATCAACACCTGGATGTCATGCGACGGCCCCATTCGATGCCCCCTGGTTCCGGTAAATGAGCGGTTGCTCAAACTGGTAGCCGGTCGAGAGCCGCGTCAGCGACTCCGATTCTCCGACAATCAACACGCCGTCGGGGGTCAGCGTGTGGCGGACGTTCTCGAGAACGCGTTCCTGATCGGCGGATTCGAAATAGATCAGGACATTGCGCAGCATGACGAGATCGAATGTGTCGCGACGCGGCATGCGCTGGTACAGGTTGTGCTCGGCAAACGTGATGTGCGCTCGCAGTTCGGGGGCGACAGTGAAGCCGCCGGCGCCCGGGCGGAAGTACTTTGCGAGCATGGCCGGACGCTGCTGCTTGAGACCGTCGATGCTGCGCCCGCTGAAGTTGCCGGCCATGGCCACGGCCAGCACCTGGCTTGAAATATCGGTGGCGTGAATCTGGTATTGGAAGCCGCTGTGTCGAGCGCGGAATTCCTCGCAGAGCATCGCGGCCGAGTAGGACTCCTCGCCGGAAGAGGCCGCGGCGGACCACATCCGGAACATCCGGCCGGGATTCGCGGCATGCCAGCGCGGCAGGTAGTGTTGCGCGAAGTAATCCCAGACGCGCGGCGTGCGAAAGAACGTGGTCTCGTTCGTCGTGACCAGGTTCACGAAGTTGCGCACTTCGTCGGGCGTGTTCTCGAGCAGCGCCAGATAGTCGCGGTAGCTGCACAGCGCGAGCGTGCGCAGACGCGGGCGAAGACGGCCCTGCAACATTGTCCACTTCTTCTCGTTCATCGAGATGCCGGTGTGCCGGTGGACAGCGCGCAGAAGCGCCTGCTGGGTACCGGGATCGGCGTCGGCTTCGATTTCCATATCGGCCCCTCGTGGCGGACGTGTGATCCGGCGCGGCACGAACGACCGCAACCGGGAGATCCCGGCGAACGGTCCGGGCCGATGCCCGTGGCGTTCGCCGGATGGGGCTTACACCTTGAATCGCGACACGGTGCGGTCGAGATCTTCCGCGCCGTGGTTGAGCCCGGTCGTCGCCTGTGCGATGGTTTCGCAGGCGCCCGCGGATTTCTCTGTCTCTTCCGCCACGTGCTGAATGGCAAGGCTGACTTCGCGAGCGGCGACGAGTTGCTCTTCGGCAGCGCACGAGATTTCGGAGATCGCCTGCGTGGTACGCGACACGCCGCCGACGATCTTCTCGAACGCCTCACCGGCTTGTCGCGACACGTCGCTGCCTTGCGCCACGCGCTTGGTCGACTCGTTGATCAGCTTGGAGATTTCCTTGGTCGCCTGCGACGAGCGTTCGGCGAGCTTGCGCACTTCGTCGGCCACGACCGAGAAGCCGAGTCCGTGTTCTCCGGCGCGGGCCGCCTCGATGGCCGCATTGAACGCGAGCAGATTGGTTTGCCCGGCGATCTCGCCGATCACCTTCACGATCTCGCTGATGTCTTCCGACGACTTGTTGATCAGCTCCATGGCTTCGACCGAACGCGCGATCGCACGGGCGCCGGTTTCGGCTTCCTGTTGCGTTGCCTTGGCGAGCTGGTCGGCGCCCTTGGTGTTGTCCGCAATCGAGTTGATCGATGCCGTCAGCTCCTCGATCGACGCGTTCATCTCTTCCACCGTCGCACCGAGCGCCTGCGCGCCGGTGGCGACGGTATTGGCACGGTCGGCGATATCGCGCGAGGCGCTCGAGAACTCGCCCGCCGATTTGACGACCTTGCCGATCACCCCGCGCAAGTCGTCCATCATGTGGCGAATGCCGTCGGCCAACTGGTCGATGGGGTCGTTGCCCGCCACCGCGATCTCGCCCGTGAGGTCGCCCGCCGCCGCGCGATTGACCGTGTCGAGCAGCAGCGCCACCTTGCGCTGGTCGTCTTCGGCGCGGCGCTTCACGCTCGCTTCCAGTTCGACCTGCTGGGTGATATCGGTGGCGAACTTCACCACCTTGTAGGGGCGGCCGCTTGCGTCGAGGATGGGGTTGTAAGTCGCCTGGATCCAGACTTCCCGCCCGCCACGTCCGATGCGCTTGTAGCGGCCCGCGTCGAACTCGCCACGATTGAGCTTCCCCCAGAAATCGCGATAGGTCGGCGACGCGGCGTAATCCGCCTCGCAGAACATGCGATGGTGTTTGCCGCGAATCTCGTCGAGCGAGTAGCCGAGCGTGTTCAGAAAGTTGTCGTTGGCCGCGATGACCGTGCCGTCGAGGTTGAATTCGATGACGGCCTGGGCGAGGTCCATGGCGCGCACCTTGCCTTCGAATTCCGCCTGGCGTGCACGATCCGCCGTGATGTCCGTGGCGAACTTGATGACCTTGTACGCGGTGCCATGGGTGTCGAACACCGGGTTGTACGACGCGCGGATCCATACCTCGCGGCCGCCTTTGCCGATGCGCTTGTACTCGCCGGCGTCGAACTCGCCGCGACCCAGCTTGGCCCAGAAGTCGCGGTACGCACCGGACGCCACGTAGTCGGACTCGCAGAAGATACGGTGATGCTGCCCCCGTATTTCGTCGAGTTGGTAACCGACGGTCTGCAGGAAATTCTCGTTGGCGTGCAGGATCTGACCCTGCAAATCGAACTCAATGACGGCCTGCACGCGATTGAGCGCCGCGCTGACGGCCTGTAGTTCCTGTTGTTCCATTTGCAATTCCGGTGTGGCGATTTCCATGACGTTCTCCCTTGATACGCTTGCCCCGGCGCGTGTCGTGCGGCCGTCACGAAAGGGATGCTGCGCCAACGCGACGTTGGCGCGCAGTCCTCTATAGACGCGATTACGACAGGGAAGGCGGCAACTTGAGACCGGGCCAACCCGCATGTCGTTGGTTGCCGCGAACGGTGAATCCCGTCGAAAGCCGCGCCAAATAAGACGCTCACGATAAAGCAACCGTGTGCGAAGTCGACGCGCTTATGTCGTCGATACATTTCAAACGCTCAAATGAAGTGGAATTCGGAGGACGCCTGCACAGTGGGCGATGCAGGCAAGGCGCGCGATCCGGTGTTGGGCTTCCGGAGGCATGCAGGGCGGAGGATCGGGAAAAAGTCCTCCTCCCGCGTCTGAAACGGGAGGAGGAGCAGACGCAAAGTCGCTCTCTTCGGGGCATTTGAAAGGGCGACCTTCAATCTTCACGCAAGCCTCGTGCCAGATGCGCCGGCACTGGAAACCCGCGTCGCTATTGAGGCGTTGGGTGCGGCAGTGGGGCGATGTTACGGTGTCCGGTCTGATCTGTTACGTAACAAAGTGCGACGCGTTCGCCGTTTTGGCAACCTTCGCTTACATGCCTTACAGACGTGTGATGGGATTCCTGCCGGCGCGGCGATATAAAGAAGGCGAGCAGAGTCACGTTCCCCCTTCCAGGAGTCAGATCATGAAGTTAGTCGTTGCTGCGCTACTCGCCGTCACGCTTGCCGGGTGCGTTGTCGTCCCGGCCCGACCGTATTACGGCGGGGGCTACGGCCATCGGTGCTGTTATCGTTATTGATCGATGACGCGATTTGCGAATGACAAAAAAGAAGCCCCGCCGGTTCGACCTTGCGGGGCTTCTTCTATCGTCGCTCGTGATCGCGCGGGGCGAGGAAGCTCGCGCGGCGGCGTGGGTGGCGCGACGATGCTGCGAAGTACGAAGGGCGCCGCAAGTCCTGCGTGTCGTTCGGGGAGCGCCAGTAGGGCGTGCGCGGTGTGCCGAGCAGGTCGCCTGGACGATGGGGCGACAGTGGAGGCACCGACGCGGGCCAGACCATCTGACGCCAACGGGCACCGGCAGGCACTACGAGAATCAGCATGACGAAAACGAGTGTCACGACGGCATAGACGACAACAGGCGAGAGGTGGGTCTCCATCACAAACTCCGGTCGCAAAGATGTCACGCCACGGGCATGCGGTTCGGTATGCAGCGCATGGCGCTTTCACTATAGCCCATGGCGGCGCTCACCGGTCCTGAGCGTCGGTGTCCTTGCCCAGGCCGTTCCAGCTTGTGGCGACGGCGGGCGCGATTCCGAACAGATCGATTACGCGCGCAACGGTGTCGTCGACCATCGCGTCGAGCGATGCGGGGTGGTTGTAGAACGCAGGAAGTGGTGGGTACACGATGCCCCCCATTTCCGTGACGGCCGTCATATTGCGCAGATGCGCGAGGTTGAAGGGTGTTTCGCGCACCATCAACACGAGGCGGCGCCGCTCCTTGAGCGTGACGTCGGCGGCGCGTGCGATCAGATTGTCCGACAGCCCGTGGGCAACGCTCGCGAGCGTTTTCATCGAGCAGGGGGCCACGACCATGCCCGCCGTGGCGAACGAGCCACTGGCGAGGTTGGCGCCGACCTCGCGCACGCTATGGTACGCATCGGCCAGTGCCTGCACATCGGCACGCTCCAGGCCAAGTTCGTGGCGCAACGTCAGCCAGCCCGCACTCGACACCATCAGATGGGTCTCGACGCCATCCATCGCGCGCAGCCGTTCCAGCAGGCGCACGCCATAGATGGCACCGGTCGCGCCGGTGATGGCAACGACCAGACGCGTGGGCGGCGAGGCTCCCGTCGACACCGTCGTCAATCAGTGGGGCATTACGCCAGGTCGGCGAGAACCTGCTTGAGTTCGCCGCTCTGGTACATCTCCATCATGATGTCCGAGCCACCGACGAATTCGCCGTTGATGTAGAGCTGCGGGATGGTCGGCCAGTTGGCGAACTCCTTCACGCCTTGACGGATTTCCTCGTCTTGCAGCACGTCCACCGTGAACAGGTTGTCGACGCCGCATGCCTTCAGGATCTGCACGGCACGGCCCGAGAAGCCGCACATCGGGAATTGCGCGTTGCCCTTCATGAAGAGCACGACAGGATGTTCGGTGACGATTTGCTGGATACGTTGCTGGGTGGTCATGGTGGAAAGCCCGTGGAGATACCGGAAAGTCGGCGTATCCGGCATTTTAGCGGTTTTCCGCCGCGTCCGTCGGTGCGTGCTCAGACGCGCCGGCCACCCGTGGTGCGCTCGATACCCGCGAGATCGCGCTCGGAGGTGACGTCGGCGAAGCCCGCCGCCCGGCAAAGCGCGCGCACGTCGGCAGCCTGATGGTAGCCGTGCTCGCAGAGCAACCAGCCGTTCGGCAGCAGGCGCGACGGCGCACCGGCCACGATCGTGCGCAGGGCGGCGAGACCGTCTGCGTGATCGGTCAGCGCATCGACCGGCTCGAAGCGCAGATCGCCTTGCGAGAGGTGCGCGTCGCCCGACACGATATACGGCGGATTCGAGACGATGATGTCGAATGGCGCGACGTCGGCCGGCAATGCCGCATACCAGTCGCTTGCGAGGAAGGTGACCGAGGCCGCTAGCCCAAGTTGCCGGGCGTTCTCGCGGGCGACGTCGAGCGCGTCGGCAGAGCGGTCGAGCGCCGTGACCTGGGCGTCGGGGCGGCAATGCGCAATGGCCAGTGCGATCGCGCCGCTGCCGGTGCCCAGATCGAGCACGCGCGGCGACGGCCGGCCTTCGAGACGCGCCAGCGCCAGTTCGACGAGCAATTCGGTCTCAGGCCGGGGAATCAATACGGACGGGCTGACGGTGAGCGTCAAGCCGAAGAATTCGCGTGTGCCGGTCAGGTACGCGATGGGTTCGCCCGCCATGCGACGCGCGTGCAGCGCGCGGTAGACGGCGAGCGTTTCGGGCGCCAGCGGCTCGCGGTCGCGGGTGATCAGTTGCGTGCGGGGCCAGCCGAGCACGTGCGAGAGCAGGATGCGCGACTCCATCGGTGGCAGTCCCGGCTCGCGCAGCAGCGATGCCACCGTGGCGACGTCGTGCGCCCCCAACGACATCAGGCGGCCTCGCCCAGCGATGCCAATTGTTCGGCCTGATGCTCGGTGACGAGCGCGTTGATCATGTCGTCGAGATCGCCGTCCATGATGTATTCGAGCTTGTAGAGCGTGAGGTTGATGCGGTGATCCGTCATCCGCCCTTGCGGAAAGTTGTACGTGCGAATGCGCTCCGAGCGGTCGCCCGAGCCGATCAGGCTCTTGCGCGTGGCGGCTTCCTTGGCTTGCTGGGCGCGCAGCTGGGCGTCCTTGATGCGCGCCGCCAGTACCTTGAGCGCTTTGTCCTTGTTGCGGTGCTGCGAGCGGTCGTCCTGGCATTCGACGACGATGCCCGTGGGCAAATGCGTGATACGCACCGCCGAGTCCGTCTTGTTGACGTGCTGGCCGCCGGCGCCCGACGCACGGAACGTATCGATACGGATGTCGGCCGGGTTGATTTCGACGTCGGCGACGTCGTCGGCTTCCGGCATCACGGCCACTGTGCAGGCGGACGTGTGAATCCGGCCCTGCGTTTCCGTGGCAGGCACCCGCTGCACGCGATGGCCACCCGACTCGAACTTGAGGCGGGAGTAGGCCCCGTGACCGATCAGCCGGACGATGACTTCCTTATAGCCGCCCAGATCGGATTCGCTGGCCGACATGATCTCGACCTGCCAGCGCTGGCGCTCCGCATAGCGCGTGTACATGCGCAGCAGATCGCCCGCGAACAGCGCCGATTCGTCGCCGCCGGTGCCTGCGCGGATTTCGAGGAAGATGTTGCGCTCGTCGTTGGGATCGCGCGGCAGCAACATGCGTTGCAGCGAGGCTTCCATGTCGTCCATGCGTCCCCGGGCGCTGGCGGCTTCGTCGTCCGCAAAGTCGCGCATCTCGGGGTCTAGCGCCATCTCCTGGGCCGCGGCGACATCGCTCTGGGCCTGGCGGTAGTGACGATACTGCTCGACGACGGGCGCCAACTCGGCATGTTCGCGCGTGAGCTTGCGATAGTTGTCGAGATCGCGCGTGACGTCGCCCTGGCTCAATAGGCCATCAAGCTCGACCAGACGTTGCGTCAACTGGTCGAGCTTGGCTTGCATGCTCGCTTTCATCTATTTGTCGGCGTTTCCCGAGGTGCGGAACAGTTCGGGAATGAGGTGAAGGATTTGCTCGCGCGAATCGCCGCGCGCTGTGTTCAGCGCGTGCGTCGGGCCGTGCAGGAATTTCTTGGTGAGGGACTGGGACAGGGCATCGAGCACGGCGGCGGGGTCGTCGCCGCGCGCGAGCATGCGCTGGGCACGCTCGAGTTCGGCAAGGCGCATCGCCTCGGCCGTGCCGTGGATGTCGCGGATGACCGGCACGACGCTGCGGGCGTCGAGCCATTGCATGAAGTGTTGGACACGCGTCTCGATGATCGCTTCGGCCTGCGCGACCGCTGCCTGACGCAGCGCATTGCCTTCGCGCACGACCGCGCCGAGGTCGTCGACGGTGTACAGGAAAATGTCGGTCAGACGACCGACTTCCGGCTCGATGTCGCGCGGCACCGCCAGATCGACCATGAACATCGGCTTGTGCTTGCGGGCCTTGATGGCGCGCTCGACAGCGCCCAGACCGATCAGCGGCAACGTGCTCGCCGTGCACGACACCACGATATCGAATTCATGCAGGCGCTGCGGCAGCTCGGACAGGCGGATGGCTGTGCCGCCCAGCCGCTCGGCGAGTTTCTCGCCGCGCTCGGCAGTCCGATTGGCGATGTACAGGGCTTTCGGGTTCTGTGCGGCGAAGTGCGTGGCGCACAGGTCGATCATCTCGCCCGCGCCGATGAACAGCACCTTCTGCGTGCCGATGCTTTCGAAAATGCGCTGGGCGAGTCGCACCGCGGCGGCCGCCATCGAGACCGAATGCGCGCCGATCTCGGTCTGACCGCGCACTTCCTTCGCTACCGCGAACGTGCGCTGGAAAAGCTGGTTCAGATAGGTGCCCAGGGCACCCGCCTCGGCGGCGGTACGCACGGCGTCCTTCAACTGGCCGAGGATCTGTGTCTCGCCAAGCACCATCGAGTCCAGCCCGCTCGCCACGCGAAACGCGTGGCGCACGGCGTCGGACTGGGGCAGGGCGTAGAGATGCGGCGCGAGATCGCTGGCGGGAATGTTGTGAAACTCGGACAGCCAATGCACCGCGCGCTCGCGGGCCGCGGCGTCGTCGGTGACGCAGTAGATTTCCGTGCGGTTGCACGTCGACAGGATGGCTGCCTCGGGGGCGCTCGACCGGCCCGTCCACAGCCCCTTGAGCCCCGCCAGCGCTGGCTCGATCCGCTCGAACGGAAACGCCACCCGTTCGCGCAGCGAGACGGGCGCCGTGTGGTGGTTCAGGCCGAGAGCGAGCAGTTGCATGATATGGGGGATCTAATAACCGCCGATTATAGCGCGTCGATGCGATGCCCGTTTTGAAGGCGCCGCATGCCCCGCGCGCCGGGACAGCGATGCGCCATGATCGCGCAGCCGCCCGGTTTTGACAAATACGCGTCGCTTATACCCGGCATATCGTTGGTTTTCGGTCCCATCATTGCTCCCCCCGGGAGGTCCACTGCCGGCGCGCCTTGGCCCCGCTTGCAGTCGGCGGTGGCGGGTGGATGTCGGGCCCGCTTGCCGAATCGTCCGATTTCGGGGCTATACTGCGTTCGGGTTCCCATCCTTGGAGAGACGTCATGGGCATCATCGGCACTATCGTTGTCGGTCTGGTCGTCGGCCTCATTGCGCGTGCCCTGCATCCCGGAAGGGACAGCCTGGGCATCATCATGACCATCATCCTCGGCATTGCCGGCGCGCTGCTCGCCAAATACGTCGGGCAATTCCTCCATCTCTACACCGAAGGTCAGTCGGCCGGCTGGATCGCGTCGATCGTCGGCGCCATCGTGCTGCTGGTGATCTACGGTGCCGTCAAGCGCAGCCGCGTGGCCTGACGCGCCGCACCGGAGCCGCTGATGAACATTCTCGTGCTCTTGCTTGTGGGGCTGGTGGCCGGTTGGCTCGCCGGCCTCGTGGTGGGCGGCGGCTACGGCATTATTGGCGACATGGTTGTCGGCGTGATCGGCGCGTTTGTCGGCGGCTGGCTGCTGCGGCATCTGGGCATTGCCGTCGGCTACGGCACGCTTGGGCGCATCATCACGGCGACCATCGGCGCCATCGTGTTGCTCGCGCTACTGCGTCTGGTGCGACGCTAGGCCGCACTTGGCGGGTGTCGTACGCGTTTTCCCGCATTCAGCTATGCTTGACGCCATCGCCTGGCCCAAGTCGTCTTGACGACGCGTGCGGCATCGCCGCCACGTTCGATCCCGCCTTCCGCCATCCGGCGTGACTGCCGCGCCCGACAGGGGGGCGGCGGTACGCCTCGCAAGTCGCTTCGCCCGATCCCCCCACATCAAAAGAACACATGTCTGCGACACGCCCTTCCATGCGGCCATTCATTGTGGCATCTGTCATGGCGGCGACCGCCATGGTTGCCATCGAGGCCACGATCATTTCGACGGCCATGCCGCAAATCGTCGCCCAGCTCGGCGGTCTGTCCCTATATAGCTGGGTTTTCTCCGCCTTTTTGCTGGCGCAGACGGCCATGACCGTTGTGTTCGGCAAACTGGCCGATCTCTACGGTCGCAAGCCGGTCATGCTCGTGGGAATCGCCGTGTTTCTGGTGGCCTCGCTTGGCGGCGGACTCGCGTGGTCAATGCCGGCGATGATCGTCTTCCGCCTGTTGCAGGGCGTGGGGGCCGCGTGCATCCAGCCGGTCGGCCTGACCATCATCGCCGACTACTATCCGACCAGCGAGCGCGGCAAGGTGCAGGGTTATCTGGCGAGCGTGTGGGCCATCTCGGCCGTGCTCGGCCCGATGCTCGGCGGCATCATCATTCGTGACCTGTCGTGGTCGTGGATTTTCTGGATCAACATCCCCATCGGCCTGTTGGCCGCGGCGGGCTTCGTCGCCTATCTACACGAGGCGGCGCCGCGCCAGCTTCCGAGTATCGATGCACTCGGTGCGGTGCTCTTCGCGATTGCCGTGGCGGGGCTGATGATTGCGCTGACCGATGCGAACGCCTTCGCCGACACGCACGTCTGGGCCGGCGTGCTGGTGTGCGTCGTTGCGTCGCTGCTGTTCGTCTGGCAGGAGCGGCGCGCCCCGGACCCGATGATCTCGTTCGCGCTGTGGAAGCGTCGGCCGATTGCGGCGGCGAATGCGGCGACGCTGCTCTCGGGCATGGTGCTCATGGGGTTGACGACATTCCTGCCGATGTACGCGCAGGGGGTATTGCGTCAGACGCCGGTCGTGGCGGGCATGGCGCTCACGATGATCATGGTCGGCTGGCCGATCGGTTCGACGCTGGCCGCGAAGACCTTCACGCGCTACGGCCTGCGCCGCATTCTCGTGGGGGGCAGCCTGCTGATGCCGGTGGGCGGGATCGTCTTTGCGCTGCTCGGGCCGAACAGCTCGCCGCTGCTTGCCGGGTTCGGCTCGTTCCTGATGGGATTTTCGATGGGCACGGGCAGCGTCAGCGCGCTCGTGCTGATCCAGGAGCTAGTCGATCCGTCGCAGCGCGGCAGCGCCACGGCGTCGAACATCTTCTCGCGGAATTTGGGCAGCACGCTCGGCGCGACGCTTTTCGGCGCCGTGCTCAACTTCGGGTTGACGCAATCGAGCGGGCTGGCGCCCGTCACCTCCGATCAGTTGCGGCATGTGCTGGAAGACCGGGGCGTGTCGACGCTGGCTGACCAGGCGATTCGTGCGGTGCTGCAACATTCGCTGCACCTCACGTTCCTGTCGATCCTGGCGATCTCGATCGGTGTCGTGGTGTTGCTGCTGTTGGTGCCGACCCACGCCGTCGACCGTTCGCGCGATACGCCGCGGGACAAGCCCGAGTTCGTGCCCGGCGGACATTGATCGACGCGGCGTTGCCACCTCAACGCGCGACAACCCGTCGTGCACGCGCGGCAGACGACTGGCCGGCCCTGAGTTGTGCGCCGAACGGCTTGCGCGCCGTGAGCATTCGGGGGCTCGATGGGTTCAACGGCGCGCGTGACGGGAGTTGGCTCACCTTCGCGCTCGACGGGTAGCGGCGTCGCACCAGGTACAGCGGCCGTCCTTTCGCTTCGTAGTAAATCCGGCCAACGTACTCTCCGATCACCCCGATACCGACCAGTTGGATGCCGCCGAGGAACAGCGTGCCAACGAGCAGCGAGGCGTAGCCGGGCACGTCGATGCCATGAATGAGCGTGCGCAGCACGATAAAGCCGCCGTAGCCGAGCGAGACGAGTGCGAGCGAAACACCGATATACGTCCAGCAGCGCAGTGGCACGGTGCTGAAGCTGGTAATGCCTTCAAGCGCGAAATTCCACAGGCGCCAGCCGGAGAACTTTGATTCGCCCGCGCGGCGCGGCTCGCGCACATACTCAACGATTTCCGTCTGAAAGCCGACCCAGGCGAACAGCCCCTTCATGAATCGGCGGCGTTCGGGCAACTGCTTGAGCGCGGACACGACGCGTCGATCGATCAGGCGGAAATCGCCAACGTTCTCTGGCAGCTTCACTTCCGAGAGCCGATTGTGAATGCGATAGTACAGACCCGCGGCAACCCGTTTGGCGACGCGGTCGCTCGCGCGATTCGTGCGCTTGGCGAGCACGACTTCCGCGCCGTGGCGCCAGCGCTCGATCATCACGGGGATGAGTGCCGGCGGATCCTGGAGATCGGCATCGATGGGGATGACGGCATCGCCACGCGCTTCCTCGATGCCCGCACTCAGTGCCGCTTCCTTGCCGAAGTTGCGCGTGAAGTCGATTACGCGGATGCGCGCGTCGTCGCGGCGAAGGGCGAGCAGGGTGCCAAGCGTGTCGTCGGTGCTACCGTCGTTCACGCAGACGATTTCGAAACGCACGTCCGCGATGGCATCGAGTACCGGGGCCAAGGCACGGTAGAACTTGTCGAGCACCGGGGCTTCGTTGTGACAGGGCACGACGAGCGACACAAGCGGTGTTCGCGGCGCGACGGACGACTGACGACTATCGGTGGCGCGGGGCATGGCGGTTACCTCGTGGGTGCGGGGGCGGTGGCCGACGCGCGGCGATGGGCGCAGGCTGTGTCGGTGGCGTGCGGAGGCGTGGGGACATTGGACACGTCGGGCACTTCCGGAACGTGAGCGAGTCGGCGACGGCGGCGCGACAGCAAGGCGAGCGTGGCGAGCGTGATGAGTGGCATGAACTGGAATCCGATGGGCAGCACGCCGAGCAGACCGAGCGCGGGGGTGAGCCATAGCACGACGAGCCATTCGCGCTCCCCGCGCAGCCAGCCGCGCGCGATGCCGTCGCGCACATACCAGGCGATGACGAGCGAGAGCATCGCGAGATCGTAATCATAGAGATAGGGGCTTATGAGCATGGTGGCGCACACAAGCGTGGCGGCGCGCAGCGCGAAGGCCGCCGGACGCCGCCAGACGTCGATCATTGTCGCCACGGCGCCAAGCGCCACGCCAGCATGGACGATGGCGGCCAGCGTGACGGACGCGCCCAGCATGCGTGCCATCACGAAAAACGTCGGCATGCGGACAAGTCGAGCCTCGCCGTCGACGAGACTTTGGCGTGCCAACGCCGTCGCGTGCAGGAATGTCGGATAGACATCGAAACCGAAGACCGCGCCGGCGAGCAGGGTGCTTCCGATGCCGACAGCGACGCATGCGGCCAGCGCGCGCCACTCGCGAGCACAGAGAAACGCGAGCGGAAAGAGCAGGGCGACGTGCGGTTTGACGAAGAGCAATCCGGCGAGCGCGCCCGCCCATGCGGGACGCTTGCGCAGCAAGAGCAGTGAGAAGCCTGCGAGGGCGGTGGTGTAGAGCGCGATCTGTCCTGCGGCGATCACGAGCAGCACGCCGGGAAAACTTACGGTGGGCAGGCGGGCGTCGCGCCACGGTGCCGTGCGTCGCAGGGCGGCGTAGTACAAGCCGAAGCCGATACAGGCATACGCTGCGTACGCGTAGGAAAAGGGCAGCAGCGCGACCGGCGCGAGCACGATCATCATCACGGGCGGGTAAAGCCAGGGCAGGATGCCGCCCAGCTTTGTCGTCCATGGTTGGGCGGCCATCTGTGCACCCGTCATCAGGTCGACGTTGTAGGCATCCAGCGGATGCCCGTGGAGCACGAAGTAGGACGCTCCCCAGAATGGCAGGAAGTCGAGGCCGATGGGGCCGAGCTTCGGGGGCACCACGAAAAAATGCTGATAGGACCAGATGGCGAACACGGCGAGGGTGACGAACAGGCCTGCGCCGCTATAGAGGCGGATGCGGGCGCGGTCGTCGGACCAATGCCGGCGCTCGGACGACGCCACTTCATCGACGGCCGACGGCTTCGATGCCATGCATGAACCTCCCGGTGGGCGCATGAAAACGGCGATGCTCGATTACGGAGACTGCTTTGGCGGGCGTGCGGTGCGGCTGTCTGCGCCAAGCGGGCGATGCACATGGATTCGACTATCGAAGCAATGCGCGCGACGGAAAACACGACGCCATATTAGACGAGACGGTCTCCGAACGGATCAAAATTCCAGCGTGTCGCGACGACGGCGCTGCCGCGCCTCGTCCGATGCCGGATTCTCACCGGGGTCGACGTCGGGGCAAGCGGGTCGTCATTTTTCTCATTGCCGACGGGCGACGAGATATGCAAACCGTGCTGGAGAATCGTTTGCTCGCTCGGTGAGTCCTCCGCATTTCACCCTTCAAAAACAAAATACCCCGGCGCGATGGCCGGGGTGCTCGTTGTCTTGGTAGACGATCGCGTCACACGTTGAACAAGAAGTTCATGACATCGCCGTCGTGCACAACATACTCCTTGCCTTCGGCGCGCATCTTGCCGGCCTCCTTCGCGCCCTGCTCGCCCTTGTACTGGATGAAATCGTCGAAGGCGATGGTTTGCGCGCGGATGAAGCCGCGTTCGAAGTCGGTGTGGATCACGCCAGCGGCCTGCGGGGCCGTATCGCCCACATGGATCGTCCAGGCGCGCACTTCCTTCACCCCTGCGGTGAAGTATGTCTGCAGGCCCAGCAGCTTGAAGCCCGCGCGAATCACGCGATCCAGGCCCGGCTCGTCCATGCCCATGTCGGCCAGGAATTCCGCCTTGTCGGCGTCTTCCATATCCCCAATCTCTGCCTCGATGGCCGCACACACCGCCACCACCGGTGCATTCTCGCTTTTCGCGTACTTGCGCACCGCGTCCAGATGCGGATTGTTCTCGAAGCCGTCGTCTTTCACGTTGGCGACATACATCGTCGGCTTGGCCGTAATCAGGCAGAACGGCTTGATCAGCGCCAGCTCGTCGTCCGACAGCTTGATCGAGCGCACCGGACGCGCTTCGTTGAGCACCGGCACCACCTTTTCCAGCACCGCCACGAGCTTGGCGGCTTCCTTGTCGTTGCCCGACTTGGCCGCCTTCGAGTAGCGTTGCAGCGCTTTCTCCGTCGTGGCCAGATCCGCCAGCGCCAGTTCCGTGTTGATGACCTCGATGTCCGAAATCGGATTCACCTTGCCGGCCACGTGGATGACGTTCTCGTCCTCGAAGCAGCGCACAACGTGCGTGATGGCGTCCGTCTCGCGGATGTTGGCCAGGAACTGGTTGCCCAACCCTTCACCCTTGGACGCGCCCGCCACCAGGCCGGCAATGTCGACGAACTCGACCGTCGCCGGCATGATCCGCTCGGGCTTGACGATCTCGGCCAGCTTGCCCAGACGCGGGTCGGGCACTTCCACCACGCCGACGTTCGGCTCGATGGTGCAGAACGGATAGTTCTCGGCAGCGATGCCCGCTTTGGTCAGCGCGTTGAAAAGGGTCGACTTGCCGACGTTGGGCAAGCCGACGATGCCGCATTTGAGGCTCATGCTAAATCCTGTCTAATCCGATAAATGCGCCGACAAATGCCCCGGGGGTGCGCCGGGTGGCGCCGTGGAATGCGCCGGTGATTGCGTCGCGGAAAGTCCGCTATTGTACCCGTTCTGCCACCAACGGCGCCTCGGGTGCCTAGGGTGACGAGGGTGCCGGCGTCGCGACGACCCCCGCCGATGCCGTGCTCAACTCAGCGACTTCGCCGAGAACGTATCGCACTTGCGCATGTCGCCGTACTGCAACCCCTGGCGCAGCCAATACACGCGTTGCGCGCTCGTCCCGTGCGTGAACGACTCCGGCACCACGCGGCCCTGCGCCTGCTGTTGCAGCCGGTCGTCGCCGATCGCCGACGCTGTCTTCAACCCCTGCTCGACGTCGCCCGGCTCCAGCAATTGCTGATTCGCCTTCTCGGCATTGTTCGCCCAGACGCCGGCAAAGCAGTCGGCCTGCAGCTCCAGGCGCACCGACAACGCATTGGCCTGCGCCTCGCTCATGCGGCGCCGCGCCTCGTCGAACTTCTCGGAAATACCCAGCAGATTCTGGATGTGATGGCCCACTTCATGCGCGATTACATACGCCTGCGCGAAATCGCCCCCCGCGCCAAAGCGCTGACGCAATTCGTCGTAGAAGGCCAGATCGATGTAGACCTTGCTGTCGCCCGGGCAGTAGAACGGCCCCATCGCCGTTTGACCGGTGCCGCATGCCGTGGGCGTTGCGCCAGAGAACAGCACCAGTTTCGGCGGCACGTACTGACGGTTCAGTTGCTGCGGGAACACCGTTCCCCAGGTGCGCTCGATGTTGCCGAGCACCTTGCGGGTGAAGACGGTCTTCGGATCGTGGGCCGGCGTGGTGTTCGGCGCGGACTGGGGCTGTGACGATGTCTGCCCCTGAAGCATCTGCGAGCCCTGGATGATGACGCGCGGATCGATGCCGAAGAAATACGAGGCGGCCAGCGCCACCACGATCGTGCCGATACCGAGGGTGGTGCGTCCCCCGAAACCGCCCCCCCGTCGATCTTCGACGTTGTCGCTTTCGGATTCGTTGTCGAGGCGCATTGGAGGACTCCCTGTCTGATAATCGGTATGCGCGGAAGTATAGCGCCGGGCCGTAACACGCGACGCTGTGCCACAGCCGTCCCCCGGGCGACCGGGCATCGCTTGCGCGGCAGGCGTGCGACAATACGCCATCTCGTTTTCTGAACCAGCCGGCTCGCGCGATTCAGGCGCTGGCGCTGCATTCGCCGCATGTCTCTAACGCAAACCTCCAGCCAAACGCACGATGTCGTCGTCGTCGGTGGCGGTCTGGTCGGCAAGGCCGCCGCCCTGCTGCTCTCGCAGGCGCGCCTGTCCGTCGCACTGCTCGCCCAACCGGCCGCGGCCGCCCCCGCCCCGGGCGACCTGTGGGACGCCCGCATCTACTCGCTTTCGTCCAGCTCGCAAGCCCTCTTCGAGCGCATGCGCGTATGGCAGGCCGTCGATCCCGCGCGCATCAATCCTGTCTACGACATGGAAGTCTTTGGCGACGAGCGCGGCAGCCTGCATTTCTCGGCGTACCAGGCCGCCGTGCCGCAACTCGCCTGGATCGCCGAATCGTCGAATCTCGAGCGCGCGCTCGACGCCGCCCTGCGCTTCTCCCCGCAAGTGCATTGGCTCGACGCCCGGGCCGAGGCGCTCGAAGTCGATGCCGCCGCGGCCTCGGTGCGTCTGTCGGACGGCAAGACCCTGCGCGCGTCGCTCGTGGTCGGTGCCGACGGCGCCCACTCATGGGTGCGCAGTACCGCCGGGCTGGACGGCTCCGTGCGTCCCTACGAACAACTCGGCGTGGTGTGCAATTTCCGCGCGGAGCGAGCGCACCGCGACACCGCATTCCAATGGTTCCACGACGGCGAGATCATCGCGCTGTTGCCGCTGCCCGACCAACACGTCTCGCTGGTCTGGTCCGCCGCCCATGAGCACGCCGAGGCGTTGCTCGCGCTTGATCCCAAAGATCTGGCTGAACGCGTCGGCACCTTCTCTAGCGTTGAACTCGGCCAGCTCACGCCGGTCTCATCGCGCGCCCAGGGTTTTCCGCTCGTGCTGGCGCAGGCCAAACGTCTCATTGCGCCGCGCGTGGCACTGGTCGGCGACGCGGCGCACGTCGTGCATCCGCTCGCGGGCCAGGGCATGAACCTCGGTTTGCGCGACGTGGCGGCGCTCGGTGACGCGCTTGCCGGACGCGAATCGTTCCGCGATTGCGGCGATGCGGCGGTATTGCGTCGCTACGAGCGCGCCCGCAAGGAAGACATCGGCAGCATGGCGCTCACCACGGACGGCCTGCACAAGCTGTTTGCCACGCGTAACCCGCTGGCCAGATTTGTGCGCAACGCAGGGCTCGACGGCGTGAACGCGCTGCCTTTCGTCAAGAAATTCCTGATCGGCCGCGCGCTGGGCTGACCGCTCGGGGCGCCTATTCGGGGCCATTCCATCCAATTCCGGTCGATACCGGGCGTGTCCGGACGCGCCTCTCGCTCGACACACTTCTGGAGATTCTCGATGTTGCAACGTTATCGCGCCGCGGCGCTCAGTCTGGCGACAGTTTGCGCCGCGAGTTTCACGACGTTCGCCGTCGCGCAGAGCAAGCCCGACGCTGCCCTCGACCGCGTGAAGGCCGCCGTGCAAAAGACGCTCGGTGCCGAGGCCCCCGTCAAGTCGGTGGCACGTACGCCCATCCCCGGACTCTTCGAGGTGGCCGTTGGCGGCGACATCCTCTATGCCGACGAAAAGGCGAAATACGTGATTGTCGGCGGTAACCTCGTCGATACGAAAACGCGCCAGAACCTGACGGAAGCGCGTCAATCGGAACTGAACAAGATCGACTTCGCCAAGCTGCCGCTCGATCGCGCCATCAAGTACGTGAAGGGCAACGGAAGCCGCAAGGTCGCCGTGTTCTCCGATCCGAACTGCCCGTACTGCAAGCGATTCGAGGAAACGCTCAAGACGTCGAAGCTCGACAACATCACCGTCTACACCTTCCTGTACCCGGTGCTCGGCCCCGACTCGGACGCCAAGTCGAAGGCGATCTGGTGCGCCCCCAATCCGCTCACCGCGTGGCATGACTGGATGCTCGACAAGAAGGCGCCGCCGACCCCCTCGGCCAAGTGCGACGACTCCGCGGTGGTGCAGAACGTGGCGCTGGGGCATCAGTTCAACGTGACGGGAACCCCGACGATCATTCTGTCCGACGGCCGCCGTCTGCCGGGTGCCGTGCCCGCGGAAGCCCTCGAAAAGGCGCTCGCCACGGTCAAGTAACCGTCCATTCGCTTGTCTGGCCAACGCCCGACCGTTCCGATAACAAGAAGCCGCCACCTCATGAAAGCCACGTCTGCCCAGCCTGCCATCCGGTATGCGATCGTTCCGAAGTCGCCTGCCGCGCATCTGTTCGAAGTGACCGTCACGGTCTCGAATCCCGCGCCCGAAGGGCAACGTTTCTCGCTGCCCGCGTGGATTCCGGGCAGCTATATGGTGCGCGAGTTTGCCCGCAACATCGTGACGATCGGGGCGACGTGCCGCGGCCGCAAGGTGGCGCTCGACAAGCTCGACAAGCACACGTGGCAGGCGGCGGCGTGCAAGGGCACGCTGATCGTGACCTACGAGGTGTACGCGTGGGATCTGTCGGTGCGCGCTGCGCATCTCGACGACACGCACGGCTTCTTCAACGGCACGAGCGTGTTCCTGCGTGTCGAAGGCCAGGAGCAAGCGCCATGCGAGGTGGATGTGCTGCGCGCGCGCGGCGCGGCGTTCAAAGCGTGGCGCGTCGCGACGGCGCTCGCGCAGGCCGAAGGCACGGCGGCGCTCGACTTCGGGCGCTACCTGGCCGCCGACTACGACGAGTTGATCGACTCGCCGGTCGAAATGGGGACCTTCGTGCATGGCACGTTCAAGGCTTGCGGCGTGACGCACGAAGTCGCCATTACCGGACCGGTGCCGAATCTCGATCTCGATCGGCTGCTGCGCGACATGAAGAAGATCTGCGAAGCGCAGATCCGTTTGTTCGAGCCGGGCGCGAGTTCGCGCTCGCGCGTGCCGATGTCGCGCTATGTCTTCCTGCTCATGACGGTCGGTGAGGGGTACGGTGGTCTGGAGCACCGTGCGTCCACGGCGCTGCTCGCGAGCCGCAACGATCTGCCGGTGCAGGGACAGGCGCGCATGAGCGAGGCCTATCGCGGCTTTCTCGGCCTGGTGAGCCACGAATACTTCCACACGTGGAACGTCAAGCGCATCAAGCCGGCGGTGTTCGCCCCGTACGTGCTCGACCGGGAAGTCCATACGCGACTGCTTTGGCTGTTCGAAGGCTTTACGTCCTATTACGACGATCTGATGCTCGTGCGCAGCGGCGTGATTCCCCCTGCCGATTACTACGATCTCGTCGCCAAGACGGTGGCGGGTGTGCTGCGTGGCAGCGGCCGTCTCAAGCAGACCGTGGCCGAGAGTTCGTTCGATGCCTGGACGAAGTACTACCGCCAGGACGAGAACGCGCCGAACGCCATCGTCAGCTATTACACGAAGGGGTCGCTGGTCGCGCTCGCACTCGATCTGACGATTCGTTCGAAAACGCGCGGCCAGAAGTCGCTTGACGACATCATGCGTGCGTTGTGGCAACGCTATGGCCGCGACTTCTATCGCGGCGCGCCCGTGGGTATCGACGAGGACGCCGTCCAGCCGTTCTTCGAGGACGTCTCGGGACTCGACCTGTCGGAGTTCTTCGCCACCGCCATTCACGGCACGCGCGATCTGCCAATCAAGACGCTGCTCGAACGCGTGGGACTCACGCTGGAACCGGTCAAGCCCGAGGAGGCCCGTCCCGCACTGGGGGTGAAGACGGCAAAGCGCGGCGACGACCTCACGCTTTCGCAGGTGCTCGACGGCGGAGCGGCACAGGCCGCCGGACTCTCGGCAGGCGATGTGCTGGTCGCCATCGACGGGCTGCGCGTGACGCAGGCCAATCTCGACAAGCTGCTCGATCGCTATCGCCCGGGCGACCGGGTGACGGTCCACGCGTTCCGCCGTGACGCGCTGCGCGAGGCCGCGCTCACGCTCGACGCACCGGAGATTTCGAAGTACCGCATTGCCGAGACGCGCGATCGCGCCGCCGCACAGCGTCGCGAAAAGTGGCTGTCGGCCTGAGCGGCCGAGCGCTTTACCCTTGCGCCGGGCCCGGCACGCTCGGGTCCCGGTTTTCCTCCGGACACGATTTGGCGACCGCGAGCATGTGCTCGATGAAGGCCTGCGTCTTGCGCGGGAGGAAGCGTCGCGACGGCGTGACCAGATGCACCGGACTGGACGGTAACGACCACTCGGGCAGCACCTTGATGAGACGGCCGGTGCGCAACGCATCCTCGGCCAGGATATCCGTCAGGGCGGCGATGCCGCTGCCCGCCACCGTCATTTCCTTGACCATCCCCATGCTGTTGACCTGAATCGCCCCGTGCATGGTGATGTCGGCGCGCTGACGTCCCTTGTGCAGCGTGTCCGAGTTGAAAAGACGCCGCGCGCCTTGCAGGATCACGAAGCGATGGCCCGCCAGTTCTTCGGGGGTGGCCGGCAACCCTGTCGCACTCAAATACAGCGGGCTGGCATACAGACTGCGTGTGAGCGCGAGGAGGGGGCGCGCCACCAGGGTGGAGTCGGAGAGTTGTCCGGCGCGGATGGCGACGTCGATGCGCTCGGCGATCAGATCGACCTGTCGCGAACTCAGATCCACATCGACCGTGATCTCGGGATACGCCGCGCAGAACGTGGCAAGCGGCACCGCCAGCCACTGCGCGGCAAAGTCGCCGGGCGCCGTGATGCGAAGCCGTCCGCGCGGCTTGCTCGAGAGCTGGGAGGCGAAGTCTCGCGTCTCTTCCACTTCCTCGAGAATCGGCAGACAACGCTCGTAATAGGCCTCGCCGACTTCGGTCAGTTCCAGCCGCCGTGTGGTCTTGTGCAGCAACTTCGTGCCAAGGCGCATCTCCAGTCGCGACAAACGCCGACTCACCGTTGCCTTGGGCAGATCGAGCCGCTCGCCGGCCCGGGTGATGCTGCCCGAACGCACGACCTCGGCGAAGATCAGCATGTCATTCAGATCGTCAATCATCGCGTGCGCTCCTCGGTGATGCGGCCATCCGGCAAGGGGAAAGGGATGGCGCGCATTGTTCCAAAATAGGAACAAACAATTCGATTTTACCGGCTTGTTTCATTTTTGTGGGTAACTAGAATTCATACCAAGCCGACGCGCCATTCACGGTAATCCCGAGACGGGGCCCAGCGCGAACGGATTTTCGAACCCCCAGGCTCAGGAGCCAGAGACATGACCACGATTCTCCAAATCAATTCCGCCGCCCGCTCGCAAGGTGCCAACTCGACCACACTCGCCAACGAATCCGTGGCGCAACTCGTCGCGAAGCACGCGGGTGCCAAGGTTGTCGTGCGCGACCTGCTGGCCGACGGCGTGCCGCATCTGGACGAAGCCGTCATCGGCGCGTTTTTCACGCCGGAAGACCAACGCTCGGCCGAACAAAACGCCATCATCGCCCGCAGCGACGAACTGATTGCCGAGATTCAGGCGGCCGACTACGTGGTGTTCGGCGTACCGCTCTACAACTTTCAGGTGCCGTCGCAACTGAAGGCGTACTTCGACTGGATCGCCCGTGCCCGCGTGACCTTCCGCTATCGTGAAGACGGCACCGTGGAAGGTCTCATCCAGGGCAAGAAGGTGATCGTGGCATTCGCCCGCGGCGGCAACTACAAGGACACGCCGGCCGACAGCCAGACGCCGTACCTCAAGGCGATTCTCGGCTTCCTCGGCATGACGGACGTGACGTTCATCTTCGCGGAAGGTCTGGCTCGCGGTCCGGAATCGGCCGCCGCCGGGTTCGCGAACGCTCGCGAAGCCATCGCAGCGCTCTAAGCCCTCGGGCCGACGCTGCTGATATCGCTGTTCTCCCGCACGCGCAGGTACCCCCATGGCCCATCCGACGCCTTTGCATCCGCGTCAGACGAAGCGACCGGCGGCTCACGCCGACGCGCGCGCCATCCCGCGCGTGCTTCCCGTCACCCGCCCCGCCCGCTGTGCCGCGGCGGCGGGGGCGGGTGTTTTCGATCAGGTCGCCGAGACGGATCCGTTTCTCTCGATCGATCTCTTCCGCCGTCATGGCGCGTGCATACCGCCACATCCGCATGCCGGATGTGCGGTGGCGACCTACCTGTTCCCCGAGTCGACGACATCGCTGCGTTGCCGTCACGCCCATCAGGGCGACGACAGACTGCGCGCCGGCGATCTGCTCTGGCTCGAAGCCAACTGCGGCACCGTGCATGAGGAAGCTCCCGAGAATGCCCTTGGCGTGGCGCGCGGCCTGCGCATGATCGTGAGCCGTGCCGGCCGCCACGCGCACGGCGCACCCGTGCAGACCGTAGTCCGCGCTGATGGCATGCCGCATTGGCGTGAAGGCGCCGTCGATCTGACGCTGATCTGCGGGCAGTGGGGCGAGCGTCATGTCGTCCATGCCGCCGATGCGGAAGGTGAGCGCACGACGCTGCTGCAACTCGATTGGCGCGAAGACGAATTGCGCACGTTGACGATCCCTTGCGACGGCCGTCGCTGGGTCGCCTTGATTGCGCAGGGCGAGGCGGCACTGGCCCATCACACGTTACGGGCGGAAGGCGGCGCTGCGCAGGCGGTGTTGCTGCCCCCCGGTGCGTGGCAATTGGCCGGGCGCACCGGGGCGCGGCTCATGCTCGCCGGTGGCGAGCCGCTCGCTGAACCCGTGGTCTATCGCGGTAACTTCGCGGCGCGCGACGAGAGCGATCTCGTGGCGCTCACGCGCCGCTATCAGCAGGGCGCGATGGGCACACTGACGCCCATCGCCGAGTCATCGAGCGACTGAGTCCCCTGCAACGCCCTTAGGCCGGCAGGCGCCAGTCGATGGGCGTCTTGCCGTGCTGTTCGAGGAAGGCATTGGCGGCGCTGAAGTGGCCGCAGCCCAGGAAGCCGCGATGTGCCGAGAGGGGCGAGGGGTGCGGGGCTTCAAGCAACAGATGACCGTGACCGGCAAGCAGCGGCGCCTTGGCCTGTGCATGGCTGCCCCACAGCAGGAAGACCAGCGGCCCTTGCCGGGCGGCCAGCGCCTTGAGCAACGTATCGGTACAGGCTTGCCATCCCCCCTTCTTGAACGGCTTCGCGTGACTTGCCGCGTTGCCCGCTTCCACGGTCAGCGTCGTGTTGAGCAACAGCACACCCTGTTTGGCCCAAGCATCGAGATTGCCGTGTGGCGGCGCAACGATCCCCAGATCGCGCTCGATTTCCTTGTAGATGTTTCGCAACGACGGCGGTACACGCACGCCGCGCTGCACGGAAAACGCCAGGCCGTGCGCCTGCGCGATGCCGTGATCGTCACCGTGATATGGGTCTTGCCCGAGGATCACGACCTTCACGTCCGAGGGCGAGGTCATGCGTAGCGCGTGAAAGATGTCCGCTGGGTAGACCGTCTTGCCGGCGGCGACTTCGGCGTCGACGTAACGGCACAGCGGCGCGTACGCCTCGCTCTCGACGAACGGCGCGACCATTGTCTTCCAGTCGTGGGGCAATGCGGCGAACTGATCCTCGACGCGCCCCTTGAGCGGGCCGGCGACACCAGCGACATCGGCGAGTGGCTGCGGCGAAGCCGCCGTGTCGTTCGTTCCTGCCACCGGCGCCGGGTCGTCGAACAGCGAGCGTTGCCGTTCATCGGCTGGCGATGAGGATGCCGCGCGTGAGCGTGAGGTCATGCGATAAGTCGGTTGAGTGGACTAGGGAGAGAGACACGCGCATCGTGCGCGTGTCCGCGCGCGACGCTCAGCGATTGAGCACCTTTTGCCGCAGACGATACCCGCGCTGCGCCTTGCTCACATTGTCGCTCTGCAATTCGGGCAGTACGTCGCGCAATTCCTGCGCGAGCGCGTGCAGAATGCGATCGCCTTGACCCTCACGGTCGTCGTCCGGGGCGTCGAGCAATTCCAGTTCGACTTCCACGAGGGGTTCCGTGTGGCGTTTGCCGTCGGCCTCAACCGCGACTTCGCCACGGTCGAAGGCGATCTCGACCGCCGTGCCGTCCCCCGCGATATAGCGCCACAGGCGTCGCACGAAATTCGTCTCGAATTGGGCGACGACCTTCGCCCCTTCGGCGCGCAGCAAATCGGCTGTGCCGGGCACGTCGCAAGCGGCGATCAACTGGGGGAGTTCGAGCGCTTCGCCTTGTACGGCCTGCTCCCACTCGTGACGCACATGCAGCCCATCGCGGGCCTCACCCACCGACTTGAGCGTTTGCAGCCATTGTCCGGGGTGACCTTCGCGCGCCACGAAACGCAACCGCAGCGCGGCCTTCGCTTGCGCGAGCGCCAGCGCGGGCGTATCGAAATAGCGATTGACGAGACGCCGCTCGCCGCGGGCTTCTGCCCCGGGCAAACGGTCGAGATGGGAAATCAGCGCGTCGGCGCGCTCGGCTGACAGGTCGCCCGGGAGGGCCAGTTTGAGTTCGCGTTCGATGGCCATCGGGGCCGCTCCTGTGAGGGGGGGACGCCGCGCCATCGATCGCTCGCGTGGCGCGTGGCAAGGTATCAGCGGGGCATGTCGAACAGCGTGGCGAGGGCTTCGCCCGGCTCGGGCGCACGCATGAAGGCTTCGCCGACGAGGAAGGCATTGACGCCCGCTGCACGCATGCGTGTCACGTCGTCGCGCGAGAGGATACCGGACTCCGTCACGACGACCCGATCGTCCGGAATGTGCTTCAACAGTCCGAGTGTGGTGTCGAGCGACACTTCGAAGTTGTGGAGGTTGCGATTGTTGATGCCCAGCAACGGCGTGCTCAGTTCGAGCCCGGCGTCCAGTTCACGGCCATTGTGCACTTCGACGAGCACCGCCATGCCCAGCGAGTGGGCTTGCGCTTCCAGATCGCGCATATGGGCCAGCTCCAGCGCCGCGGCGATGAGCAAAATGCAGTCGGCGCCCATCTCGCGCGCTTCGTACACCTGGTAGGCGTCGATCATGAAGTCCTTGCGCAGCACCGGCAGATCGCAGGCGGCCCGCGCGGCCTTCAGATACTCGGGCGAGCCCTGGAAGAACTGCACGTCGGTGAGCACCGACAGGCAGGCCGCACCGCCTTTCTGATATGACTCGGCAATCTCCGGCGGGACGAAATGCTCGCGAATCACGCCCTTCGACGGGCTGGCTTTCTTGATCTCGGCGATTACGCCGGGCAGTCCGCCGTCGAGCTTGGTGCGCACCGCCCCCACGAAATCGCGCGTGCGCAGCGCGCTGTCGGCGACGGTGGCTTCGGCGTCGCGGCGCAGGCTCGCGAGGTCACGCACGCGCTTCGCAGCGGCGACTTCTTCAGCCTTGACGGCCAGGATCTTGTCGAGAACGGTAGACATATCGATGGATGATTCGGGGGCTACTGAATATGAGGGGCGCTATCGTAAAAGACGCCCGACGTGATCGAAATCGGGAGCAGCTCGACGCGGCACCTGCGGGGTGCCGACGGCAGGCTTTATCCCTTGAAGCGCTGCGTGAAGGCGACGAACTCGTCGAGCTTCGCGCGCGCCGCGCCGCTGGCGATCGACTCGCGCGCCATCTCGATGCCTTGGCCGATCGACGCTGCGCGGTTGGCCGCGTACAGCGCGGTACCAGCGTTGAGCGCGACAATCTCGCGGGCGGTGCCCGGCTTGTTGTCGAGCGCTTCGATCAACATCGTCTTCGATTCGTCGGCGCTGCCGACCTTCAGGCCGCGATTGCTCACCATCTGCAGGCCGAAGTCTTCGGGATGAATCTCGTACTCGGTGACCTTGCCGTCCTTCAACTCGCCCACCAGCGTGGCGGCGCCGAGCGACACTTCGTCCATGCCGTCCTTGCCGTAGACCACGAGCACGTGTTCGGCGCCCAGACGCTGCATCACGCGCACCTGGATACCGACCAGATCGGGGTGGAACACGCCCATCAACTGGTTCGGCGCGCCGGCCGGATTGGTGAGCGGCCCGAGAATGTTGAAGATCGTGCGCACGCCCATTTCCTTGCGCACGGCCGCCACGTTCTTCATCGCCGGATGATGGTTCGGCGCGAACATGAAGCCGATGCCGACTTCGCGCAGACACTCGGCGACCTGCTCGGGCGAGAGCATGATGTTCACGCCCAGGGCCTCGAGCACGTCGGCGCTGCCCGACTTGGAACTCACGCCGCGGTTGCCGTGCTTGGCGACCTTAGCGCCCGCGCCCGCTGCCACGAACATCGACGCGGTGGAGATATTGAACGTATGCGACACATCGCCGCCGGTGCCCACGATATCGACGAAATGCTCGCCGGGGGGGGCGTCGACATGGTTGGCGAACTCGCGCATCACTTGCGCGGCGGCGGCGATCTCACCGATGGTTTCCTTCTTCACGCGCAGGCCGGTGATGATGGCCGCGCACATGACCGGGGAAATCTCGCCCTTCATGATGAGACGCATCAGGTGCAGCATCTCGTCGTGGAAGATTTCACGGTGCTCGATGGTGCGCTGCAGGGCTTCTTGCGGGGTAATCATGGCTTGCTCTCTCGTCGGTCGGATCGGCTCGGGTGGCTCAGGTGGCTCAGGTGGCTCAGGTGGCTCGCTCGGGGCGGTGCTCATGCAGCCTGCGCCACGCGCGGTGCGGCTTGCAGGAAATTGCGCAGCACGTCGTGGCCGTGCTCCGACAGAATCGATTCAGGGTGGAACTGCACGCCTTCGACATCGAGCGTCTTGTGACGCACGCCCATGATCTCGCCGTCGTCCGTCCAGGCGGTGACTTCGAGGCAGTCGGGCAGCGATGCGCGCTCGATGGCCAGCGAGTGATAACGCGTGACGGTAAAGCGCTTGGGCAAATTCGCGAACACGCCTTGTTGGATGGTCTCGATCTCGCTCACCTTGCCATGCATGATTTGCTGGGCGCGCACGACCTTGCCGCCAAAGGCTTCGCCAATCGCCTGATGGCCGAGGCAGACGCCGAGAATCGGAATCTCACCGGCGAAGCGCTTGAGCACGTCGAGCGTGATGCCCGCGTTGGCCGGACAGCTCGGACCCGGCGAGAGGCAGATGCGCTCGGGGGCGAGTTCGGCAATGGCGTCGAGCGTGATTTCGTCGTTGCGAAAGACCCGTACGTCTTCGCCCAATTCACCGAAGTATTGGACGATGTTGTAGGTAAACGAGTCGTAGTTGTCGATCATCAGCAGCATGATGGTCCCTGTTCGTCGGGTGACAAAGGATTGTCGAACGCATGAGATTTGCGAATTCCCCCTGAGCGTGCCCCCACATTGAGTTCGCGATCCGCGGGGGAGGGCGCTATGGGGATGAGATAGACGTGGCGGGTTACCGCCACCAGCGCAGGGCGGCGGTCAGAGGCGACCAGAGGAGGGGGGAAGATTGACGCGACTTCATAGTGACGACGATTGTAGCAGTATCTGCGGGGTGTCGTGGGCGGGGCGTCGCAAAAAGCAATCGATCGACGGGTTTCTCGCGCGATCGAGCCATTTCTCGCAAGAATGTAAGTGTCCCGGCGGCGGTCGTTCGACGATTCTGCGACGCCCGGGCCGCGCTGTGCCCGGGTTGTTCGTCTAGGGGGGCAGCGGCACCGGAGAGCGGTGAAGTCGGCGTTGCAGCGTGTCGCGCAGACGCGCCGCCGTCAATTCGCCCAAATGCGCATCGACCAGACGACCCTGCGTATCGTAGAACAGCGTGGTGGGCATTGCGCGCGCGCTCACCGCCTGCATGGTTTGCGATGCGGAGTCGAGCAGCAGGTGGTCGAACTGCAGCCCTTGCGACTGCACGAATGCTTCGACCGTATGCGCGGCTTCGCCCTGATTGATCATCAGGAACGTCACGTCGGGATAGTCCGCTTGGGCCTTTTCCAGCACGGGCATTTCGCGACGGCAGGGCGGGCACCAGCTTGCCCACAGATTGATCACGACGGGGCGGCCACGATAGGCATCGAGCGGCACGGGCCGGCCGTCGACCGTCGCGAGCGTCAGCGACGGCAGCGGCGGTGCGGTGCGTTGCAGGGCGCTCAGCCCGGCTTGTGCGGCGCCCCAGAGTGCCACGCCCGCGACGAAGCCGCATAGCATCGGGCGACGCGCCGACGAATCACAGCGCACACGCCACAGCGCCCAGCCCAGTGCGACGGCCACCCCGACCCAAACCGTGAAGCCACCATCGCCAATCGCAACGATGGACAGCGGGGCGGCGGCGTAATCGGACCACCAGCGCAGCACGTAGGCGGCGCGCGCGGCGAGCAGGCCGATGAAGAGCGCGTCGAGCAACAGGCTCGCTGCCGTGCGGCGTGCCGTGGCATCCGTGCCACGCAGGAGATAACGCGCGACGAGCCAGGCCAGCAACGCCGCTGCCGCCACGGCGACCGTCGATATGGAAAACGGGCCAAGGCTGGTCATGCGATCCCCGCGGCATCGAGACGGCGCAGGAAGCTACGTGCATCCAGCTCGCCGACCATGCGTTGCGCGCGCACCTCCTGACCGTTCGCATCGATGAGAATGAGCGTGGGCGGGCCGAGCACCCCCCACCGTTTCATCAGGGTCTGGTCGATCGCATCGTTCTTCGTCACGTCCGGGCGCAGCACTTGCATCGTCGCCAGGCGAGCCGCGACCCCCGGATCGCCGAACACATTGCGCTCGATGACATGGCAGCTCACGCACCAGTCGGCGTAGAAGTCGATCAACGTCCATTGCCCCTTCGCCACCGCCTGAGCAATGCGCGCATCGACATCCTCCGTCGACTTGACGCCGACATAGTCGAATCGTTTGCCGCTCTGCGCGGCCGCGCCATTCGTGACTGACGCGTTCGCCCGTGCGAGAGGACTGAGTACGGCATCGCTGCCGGACGCGGCGCCCACAAGCATCAGCACCGACCAGATGCCGGCCAACGACGACGCGAACAGCAGCGTCCATCCTGAGGACTGGCCGCGCATCGTCCACGCCCACGCGCCCAGCCCGACAGCGAGACCGAGGCCGAGCGCGCCCCACAGCATCAGGCTGACGCTGCCGGGGAGGAAGCGGCTCAACATCAGAATGGCCATGGCCGTCATGACATACGCGAATGCGACTCGCACGCGCACCATCCAGGTGCCCGGACGCGGCAGAATCCGCGCGCCGAACAGGGCAATGGCCAGCAACGGCAGTCCCATGCCGACGCCCAGCGCAAACAGCGCGATGCCGCCTGTCCACGCATTTCCCGTCTGACCGATATACAGCAAGGCGCCGGCGAGCGGGGCCGTCATGCACGGGCCGACGAGCAGCGCCGAGAGCAGGCCGAGTGCGGCGGCACCGGTGAGGCTGCCGCCGGGGCGCTGCTGCCCCGTGGCGTTGAGCCGATGCGTCACGAACGCCGGCAGACGCAGCTCGAACAGACCGAACAACGACGCCGCCAGTACCAGAAAGAGTCCCGCGAACGCGCCGAGCAGCCAGGGCGATTGCAGTGTCGCCTGCAAATTGGCCCCGGCCAGGCCCGCCGCGACGCCCACCGACGCATACGTCAGCGCCATCGCCATCACATACGACAGCGAGAGTGCCAGCGCCCGCAACGGCGCCGGACGATGGCCCACGATCATCGTCGAGACGATAGGGATCATCGGCAGCGTGCACGGCGTGAAGGCCAGCAGCAAGCCGAAGCCGAAGAACAACAGCGTGCCGGTGACGGGGCCCAGCGAGGCGAGCCGCTGCGCCGCCGCCTGGTCCTCCGCCAGCGGCGTGGCGTTATCGGCGGCGGGCGTCGCGGGGAGATTAAGGGGAGCCGGCGTAAGGGAGGTGCCGGAGGCAAGGGAGGTGCCGGAGGCAACCGGACTGGCCGAGGTGGGAGGGATCGCCGGGATGACTGCGCCAGAGGTTAAGCCGGCGGGCAAGGAGATCGTCATCGTTTGCGGCGGATAGCAGATGCCGGCGTCGGCGCAGCCCTGCCAGTGCAGCGTTACCGGACCGGGCGTCGTTGCGGGCAGATGCATGCGCAACGCATCGCCGGTATAGATCTCGGTCTCGCCGAAGAACTCATCGGTGTGTGTCGACCCTGCCGAGAGCGTCAGCGCCACGGGGCTGCCCGACGCATCTTCAGCGCGCAGCGAATGACGATAAACGTAGTAGTCCTTTGCAACATGGCCGACGACGTCGAGCCGGCCGTCAACGTGGCTGACCGGGGAAAGCGTGAGCACCTGAGACGCCTCCAGGAACTTCGGCGTGATCGGCCAGGGCAAGGCATCGGCGGTGCGCGTCCAGCCGATCGTACCGAGAAAAATCACAAACATGAAAAAAGCGCGACGTAGCAAATCTGTTCTCCCGCGGAAATCCCGAAGCAGGCAAGAGTGTGGCCTATGCCGATTAACCGAGAGTTAACGAGCGTTTGCGCTTGGGTCGGGTGTGGGTGATACGCCGACACCTGCGGGATCGCGGTCCAATTCATTACGCAAAGTACGTAACATGGCGCGATATTCACAAGAGGTGCGGAATCGTGCGAGTGCTGTTGGTGGAAGACGACGACTTGATTGCGAGCGGCATTGTCGCGGGGCTGAACGCGCTGGGTATCGCGGTCGAGTATGCGGCGTGTGGTGCGGCGGCGGTGGCGGCGCATGCGGAAAACACGTTCGATGCGCTGGTGCTCGATCTGGGTTTGCCCGATGGCGATGGCCTCGGCGTTCTCGCAGAAATTCGCGCGATCGAGCGCGACGTGCCCGTCCTGATCCTGACGGCGCGCGACGGCATCGAGCACCGCATTGCCGGCTTGAATGGCGGGGGTGACGATTACATGGTCAAGCCGTTCGACCTGCGTGAGTTGGCGGCGCGACTGCACGCGTTGATTCGCCGGGTGCAGGGGCGTGCGGCCCCGATCATCGAGGCCGGACCGCTGCGGCTGGAGCCGGCGAGCGGACTGGTGTGGCTCGATGGCGAGCCGGTCGAACTCTCGCGCAAGGAAGTCGACTTGCTGACGCATCTGGCGAGCTGTCGAGGCCGGTGGCTCACGCCCGACATGTTGCACGAGCGGCTGTATGGGTTGACCGACCGACTGGGCAGCAATGCGTTGAACGTACACATTCACAACGTGCGTCGAAAACTGGGGGGCGGTGTCATTCAGACGGCGCGGGGCTTGGGCTACCGGTTGGGATGGGCGTTGTCATGAGTCTTCGTTTGCGTGCGGTATTGATCGCTGGCGTGGCGCTTGTCGTGCTCTGGGCGGCGGTGGCGGGGTGGATGATGCGAGGGGTGCAAGCGAATCTTGACCGGACACTCGACGAGCGCCTTGCGATGTCGGCCCGGATGGTGTCGGGACTGTTGGCGCGGGCTGCGCTGTCGCCGCTTGCCCCGGGCGTTGGCAAGGCTGACTGGGGCGACGTCATTCGTGTGGGCAGCGACGATGGGATTGCGTGCGAGATTCGGTCGGTGCATGGTGCGGTGCTGGCGCGCACCGAGGGCGGGCCACAGTCGGCCGAGCGGTCGTTGCCGCTGGGTTTGAGCACCATGGTGTTCGAAGGCAAGCGTTGGCGAATCTACGTTTTGCAGGACGAACGCGGGTATCAGGTGATGACGGCTGACGGGCTCGACAAGCGGGCCGCGCTGACGGGCGCGTTGCTGCGGGCCGTGGGTGTGCCGTTCATGATTGCGGTGGTGGGTGGCTTGATGGCGTTGTGGATCGGCATTGGACGCGGGTTGTTGCCCTTGGAGGCGTTGCGATTGGCGTTGCGTCGCAAGCATGTCGACGACACGGCGCCCGTCGACCTGGGGCGTGCGCCGACCGAGCTGCGGCCGGTCGTCTCGGCGCTTAACGGGTGGCTGGACCGGCTGACTCAGGCGATGGCGTATCAGCGGGCGTTCACCGATGCGGCGGCACATGAATTGCGCACGCCTTTGACGGCGGTGGACACGCACTTGCAGGTGGCGGAGCTCACGCAGGGCGAGCCGGCCAGGCGGGCGTTGCATCAGGCGGGGGTGGGCGTGCGTCGCTTGCGGCATACGCTCGATCAGATGATGACGCTTGCGCGTGCGGAGGCGCCTGAGCATTCGCCGCAGGCGTGCAAGTCGGTGCGCGAGGTTCTGGAGGGCGTTCTTGCCGCGGGGGAGGAGACGGATCGGGGCCCCGTTCCGCTGCGAGTTGGGTCACTGTCTGAGTGGCGGAGTGGGGCCCCGGTCCGTCGTGACGTACCTCGGATCGCATTCAGCATGTCGTGCGAGGACGGGGGCACACCGATCCCTCGTTCGATGCTTGGCACGGCGGTGCGCAATCTCGTGGATAACGCTCTGCGGTATTCCCCGGCGGAGTGTCCGATCGAAGTGACGGTAGGAATGGACGACCATCGTCGGCAGTACTGCATCGTGGTAGGCGACAGGGGCCCGGGCCTGGCGCCGGAGCAGGCGATGCGACTGGGTCAGCGTTTCTGGCGCGGCGATCAGGGTCGGCAGCAGGGTGAGGGGTCGGGCTTGGGGATTTCCATCGTGCAGGCCATCGCCTCGCGCTTTGGCGCCACGCTCGAGTTTGCGTCTCGCGATGGCGGTGGGTTGCTGGCGCGGTTGTACGTGCCCGTTGGCTGATGAGCGACCCATCGCACCTATCCCAGCCATCGCACGCGTTAAGCCATAGAACTGAGCGTGCGACGAAACCGTCGCAGTGAGATGGCGAAGAGCACGGCCCCGATGAGTGCGAGCGCCATGAATTGCGTCCACACCACGCCGATCCCAGCCCCTCGGAACAGGATGGCCTGACTCAGTTCGACGAAATGCGTAGTGGGCGCGGCCAGCATGATGTCCTTCACCAGGGGCGGCATGCTCTCGCGCGGCGTGTTCGCGCCCGAGAGCATTTCCAGTGGCAGCAGCACCAGAATCAGCAACATGCCGAACTGCGGCATCGACCGCGCTAGCGTCGCGAGAAAAATTCCCATCGACGTGGTGGCGAACAAGTGCAGCGTTGCCCCCAGCAGGAACAGTGCCACCGACCCGCCGATCGGCACATGCAGCGCACCGCTCACGATCAGCCAAAGCGACATGGCGGCGGCGATCAGCACCACCAATCCCATCGACCAGATCTTCGCCGCCATGATTTCGGTCGGTGTCACCGGCATGACCAGCAGATGCTCGATCGTGCCGTGCTCGCGCTCGCGAATGAGGGCGGCGCCCGTGAGGATGATCGAGAGCATCGTGATGTTGTTGACGATCTCCATGAGCGCGCCGAACCACGCGCGCTCCAGCGTCGGGTTGAAGCGCACGCGCAACGCCAGATCGATCGGCAATGCCGGGTTCGACCGGTATCGCTGGAGGAACTCGCGCACCTCCGCCGAGACGATCTGTTGCACATAGCCGCTGCCGGTGAACGCCTGACTCATGCGCGTGGCGTCGACATTGAGCTGGACTTCGGCCGCCCGTCCCGCCAGCAAGTCGCGCTGAAAATTCGGCGGAATGTTCAACGCGAACGTGTACGCGCCTTCGTCCATGCCCCGGTCGACGGCGTTCGCCGTAATCATGCGCGGCGTGGTGAACTGCGGCGGATAGAACGCCGAGATGATGCGCTGCGAGAGCGGCGAAACGTCTTCGTCCACTATCGCGATGGGCGCGAGATGCAGGGTGTCGGGCAGTGCTGTCGCAGCGGAATAGACCGATGCCGTGAACGTATAGACAATGAGCACCAGCATCATCGCATCGCGCGCCAGACTCCATAGCTCCTTGACGCCGAGCCGATAAATGTTCGCCAGATGTCGCGACCACGGATGCGGATCCTGTGGCGGTGCATCGGGACGAGCGGCCTGCGGCGGCGTCGGGCTTGCCATCACGACTCCTGTTTTTTGAGCAGCAGGATCGTGGCGCCCAGTACCACGGGCACCGCGATCATCATCGGCCAGAACGCGTTGCCGAGATCGGAAAACCCGAGCGCCTTGTTGAACACGCCGCGGCTGATGATCAACATGTAGCTCGACGGATAGATCTCGCCGATGATCCGGCCCGAGCCCTCCATCGAAGGCACCGGCGTGAGCATCCCGGAAAACTGGATCGCCGGAATCATGGTGCCGATCATCGTGAAGAACAGCGCCGCAATCTGGCTGCGGGTGAAGGTGGACGCCAGCAGGCCAATGCCCGTGGCGACGACGTTGAAAATGAAGACGGCGCTCACGAGCGTCAGGAAGCTGCCCTTGATCGGCACGCCGAACAGCGTCACCGCGATGATCGCCATGAGCAGGAAGTTCAGCATGGCAAGTGCAACGTACGGAATTTGCTTGCCGATCAGGAATTCCGTGCGGGTGACCGGTGTTACGTACAGATTCAGGATCGAACCGAGTTCCTTTTCCCGCACCACCGACAGGGCCGTGAGCATGGCGGGCAGCATCAACAAGAGCAGTGGAATCACGGCCGGCACCATCGCGGGAAGACTCTTCACATCGGGGTTATAGCGATACCGGGTCTCGATGTCGAGCGACGCCGTCGGACGCACGCCGAGGCGGTGCAATGACTGATCCGCCAGCCAGGTCTGGTGCATCCCCTGCACGTAGCCCTGCACCGTCTCGGCGCGCATCGGCATTGCCCCGTCGATCCATGCGCCGATCTCGACCGCCTTGCCGCGTAACACGTCGCGTGCGAAGCCCGGCGGGATCTCGATGGCCAGCGCCAGTTCGCCGTCGCGCAGTCGCCGGTCCATATCGGCGTCGTCCTTGATGGGCGGTTGCTCGATGAAGTAGCGCGACCCCGCGATATTGAGCGCGTAGTTCTGGCTCAACGTGGTCTGGTCGCGGTCGAGCACGGCGTAGCGCAAATCTTCCACGTCCATGCTGATTCCGTAGCCCATCACCAGCATCAACACGAGCGAGCCCACCAGCGCAAGCGTGGCGCGCACAGGGTCGCGCTGCAGCTCCAGCGTCTCGCGCCAGAGATAGCTGAGCAGGCGGCCGAGGGAGAATGCCTTGTGCTGAGGGGGCCCCGTTTCGACGAAGACAGTTGATTCAGGCGGGTTGGTCGTGTCAGGCGATGCTGGCGCCAGCGATGCACCGCCACCCGCTTCGACCAGATAATCGATGAAGGCCTGCTCGAGCGTAGCCGCGCCCTTGTCGTGCGTGATCTTCGCGGGCGGATCGGACACGAGCACCTTGCCCGCGTGCATCAACGAGATGCGGTCGCAGCGCTCCGCCTCGTTCATGAAGTGTGTGGAGATGAAGATGGTCACGCGATCCCGGCGCGACAATGCCACCAGCAGACGCCAGAAGTTATCGCGCGCGATCGGATCGACCCCCGACGTCGGCTCATCGAGAATCAACAGTTCGGGCTTGTGCACCATCGCCACGGCGAGCGACAGGCGCTGACGCATGCCAAGCGCAAGGGTGTCGGGCAGTGCGCCGAGCACGTCCGCCAGACCGAAGCGGCGCGCCATCTCCGCCACGCGTGCGCCGACCTCGGCCTCGGGCACATGGAACAGCCTGGCGTGCAGCACGAGGTTTTGATGCACCGTCAGCTCGGTGTAGAGCGAGAACGCCTGGGACATATAGCCCACGCGGCGGCGCGTGCCGATGTCCTTCGGATCGACTTCGTGGCCGAAGAGCCAGGCCTGGCCATCGCTCGCTTGCAGCAGGCCGGTGAGCATCTTCATCGTGGTGGTCTTGCCGCAACCGTTCGAGCCGAGGAAGCCGAAGATCTCGCCGCGGCGAATGCGGAAGTCCACGTGGTCGACCGCAACGAAATCGCCGAAGCGCATCGTGAGGTCCTTGGCTTCGATGGCGATCTCCGTGTGCTCGTCGATCGGCAGCGGCGGGATCGCGACGGGCTCGTAGCCGCGCGTCTTCTCCGCAGGCAGCAGGTCGATGAACGCCGCTTCCAGAGTGTCTCGCCGCGTGTGCGCAAGCAACTCGGCGGGCGTGCCGGTCGCGAGCACCTTGCCCGCGTCCATGGCGACGAGCCAGTCGAAGCGCTGTGCCTCATCCATATACGCGGTGGCGACGATCACGCTCATCGTCGGTCGCGCGCGACGAATCCGCGCGATCAACTCCCAGAACTGAGCGCGTGCGAGCGGATCCACACCCGTTGTGGGCTCGTCGAGCACCAGCAAATCGGGATCGTGAATCAGCGCGCAACACAGCCCGAGCTTCTGCTTCATGCCCCCCGAGAGCTTGCCCGCCGGCCGGTCGAGAAACGCGTGCAGGCCCGTGCTGTGCGTGAGGTCATCGATGCGGCGGCGACGCTCCGGGGCGTCATGACCGAAGAGCCGAGCGAAGAATTGCAGGTTCTCTTCGACGGAGAGCGTCGGGTAAAGATTCTTGCCGAGCCCTTGCGGCATGTAGGCGATACGCGGACACACGCGGTCGCGGTGTGCCTTGCTCGCCATGTCGCCGCCGAGCGCTTCGACCGTGCCCGTTTGCACCACCCTGGCGCCCGCGATGAGCGACAGCAGGGTGGACTTGCCGACGCCGTCGGGACCGATCAGACCGACCATGCCGTGGGCGGGGAGGTCCAGGCTGACGTTGTCCAGCGCAACCGTCTTGCGGCCGTAACGCAGCGTCACGCCGGCGACATGCACCACCGGCGGTAAGCGGCTGCCGGGCGGGGACGACAGCGAAGGCGAAGGTGAAGGAGGCACCGTCATGATGCGCGGCTCACTGCGGCAGCTTCGTCTGCAGTTGGGTTGGCCACGGCACCTGACTGTCGGTCTTCACCCAAGCGACGCCGGGCAGGCCCGTCTTCACGAGCTTCAGATGCTGTTGCAGCAATTCGGGCGCAATCTGCGCGCGCACGCGGAACATCAGCTTCTGGCGCTCGCTCTCGGTCTCGACGGTCTTCGGCGTGAACTGCGCCGTGCTGGAGACAAAGGACAGGGTCGCGGGAATGACGTACTGGGGCGCCGCGTCGAGCACGATGCGAACGTCGGCGCCCATGGCGAGACGGCCGGCCACCGTTTCCGGCAGGAAGAACGTCATGTAGACATCCGACAGGTCGACGAGGTTGAGCACCTTGCCGCCCGCCGCCAGCACTTCGCCGGGTTGGGCCACGCGAAATTGCACGCGGCCGTCGCGCGGCGCCTTGAGTTCGCTGTCGGCAATGTCGGCTTCGATACGGTGGATGGTGGCCTGCGCGGCTTCGACCGTCGATTTCGCGCCAATGACCTGGGCGTTGGCCGCTTCCACGGCCGATTGCGCGGCGGCGACCTGCGCGCGCGCCGCGGTGACGGCGGCGCGCGTGCTGCGAACGCGCGCACGATCGTCGTCCAGCTCCTGCACCGACGACGCGCCTTCTTTCGACAGGGTCTCCGAGCGCGACAGACGCCGCCCGGCGGCATCCAGTTCGGCCTCGCGTGCCGCCACGTTTGCCTCGGCGGTCGCCTTGTCCGACACGCGCGCGGCGGCCTGCGCCCGAATTGCCGCGACGTTGGTCACGGCCTGTCGATACTGGGCGCTGGCTTCATCGCGCTGCGCGTTGAGCGTGTCGATCTGCATCTTGGCAAGCACCTGGCCCGCCTTCACGAAATCGCCTTCCCGAACGTAGATGGCGTCGACACGCCCGCCGAGCTTGGTGGCGATGTCGACTTCGGTGGCTTCGATGCGGCCGTTCCCGCTGGCAAACCCTTTTCCCGGGCCGGCGTTTCGGAAGGTCGTCCATCCATACCAACCCAGACCGATCACGGCGAGCACGATCAGTGCGGGAACCAGCGTCTTGGCGTTGGGGAGCGTCATGGGGGCTGACCTCGGATATTTAGTGAGCGGCCGGCGCGGTGTTCGCCGGACTCGCTGCGCCGGCCGGGCCAGCAGGTGGCGGCACGATGACGCGCGGTGTGCGAGCGAACGGCCCGCCCGGGGCATCCGCCGCGGGCATGAGCCGGCTGCCGCCGCCGAGCGCCGTGTAGAGCGACACCCGTGCGGAGAGCAGCGCGCGGCGGGTCTGCACGGTCTGTTGCTCGATGGCGAGGAGGTCGCGTTGGGCGTCGAGCACTTCGAGAAACGCGGCCGCGCCGTGGTCGTAGCGCAGCTTGGCGAGCCGTGCGCGCTCGGCTTGGGCGTCCTGCGTGGCTTGCAGGATCGTGACCTGATCGGCCAACCAGCGGCGCGCACTCAGGGCGTCGGCCACATCGCGAAATGCCCCCTGGATCGTCTTCTCGTAATTCGCGACCGACGCCACGCGCTGCGCTTCGGCGAGGTCGAGATTGTTGACGAGGCGTCCGCCCTGGAAGATCGGCAGGCTGAAGCTTGGCGTAAACGTCCAGGCGGCGCTTCCGGCCTTGAACAGACCGTCGAGCGCGCTGCTCGCCGTGCCCACCGAGCCGGTGAGCGTGATCTGCGGGAAGAACGCCGCGCGCGCCGCGCCGATGTTGGCGTGTGCCGCGCGCAACTGATATTCCGCCGCGATGATGTCGGGCCGGTCTTCCAACAACGAGGACGGCAGGCCGGGGTCGAGTTCGCGCATCAGACGGGCGTCGTCGACCGTGGTGTCGAGGGCCGGCGCAGACGTGTCGATCGGCGCGCCCACGAGCACCTGCAGCGCGTGGGCCTGTGCGGCACGCTGTTGCTGGAGTTGCGCGACGAGCGCGCGGGCCTGCTGCCAGAGGGTCGTGACTTCGGTGAGATCGAGCTTCGAGGTCGCGCCGACTTGCTCGCGGCGCGTGAAAATGCGCAGCGACTCGGCGCGGCTGTCGACCGTCTGCTGCGCCAAGGCGATGCGCTCGTCGAGTTCGCGCAGGCTCAGCCACGTTAGCGCGACCTGCGAGATCAGGCTGAGCGCCAGCGCACGCCTGGCGGCATCGGACGCCAGATAGTCGTCGAGCGCGGCATCCTTCAGATTGCGGATCCGCCCCCAGAAGTCCAGTTCCCACGTCGACAGACCGAGGCCGACCTGATACTGGCTGCTGATATAGGGGTTGCCGGTGAGACTGAGATCGCCGGGCAGACGTTGACGTGTCTGGCTGGCCCCCACGCCGAGCGACGGAAGCAGATCGGCGCGTTGAATCCCGTACACCGCTCGCGCTTGTTCGACCCGGGCGAGCGCGACGCGCAGATCGCGATTGTTGGCCAAGGCGGTGTCGATGAGCCCGCGCAACCGGGGATCGGCGAAATACTCGCGCCAGTCGAGCCCGGACGCCGACTGCGCGGCCGCCGTGGCGGGCGACGTGCCGACATCCGGGGGCCACACGTCGGCCACGGGCGGTGCCGGGCGTTCGTAGCGGGGTGCCAGCGAAACGCAGCCGCCAAGCAGAGTCGTGACGAGCGCGGCAATCACGGGCATCGCGGCGGTGTTCGCGACGCCCGAACGCCTGGGTGAATTGCAGGGTTTCGCCATAGAAGTCCCAACCTCCCGACGGACACTTCACTATAGCGCGGCAACGCCGCAGGGCGTATGCGGGAGGGGGTGTAAATGGCGAACGCTTGTGCTAAATCAACAAGGGCTCCGAGTCGAGGTTCGATTCGGAGCCCTGCTTATTCCTCTATTGCACCCGGCCGATATTACCGAGGCCGCTGCGTCTCAAACGGGCGCAGGCGTGACATCGATGCGGCGGCGCGGCGCCTGGAAGGCTGCGCCGCACGGATCAGTATTCGGCGTCGAGGCCGTCCTGCACCTGCTCGGCCGCCCGCAGCACGGCGCGCGCCTTGTTTTCCGTCTCTTGCCATTCGGATTCGGGCACCGAGTCGGCCACGATGCCGGCCGCGGCCTGCACATAGAGATTGCCGTCCTTGACGACGCCGGTGCGGATTGCGATGGCGACGTCCATTTCGCCGCCGAACGAGAGGTAGCCCACGGCGCCGCCATACAGGCCGCGCTTGACCGGCTCGAGTTCGTCGATCAGTTCCATCGCGCGAACCTTCGGTGCGCCGGTGAGCGTGCCGGCCGGGAACGTCGCGCGCAGCACGTCGATGTTCGATAGCCCCGGTTGCAGCCGCCCTTCCACCGAGCTCACGATGTGCTGCACGTGCGAGTACTTCTCGATCACCATCTTGTCGGTGACTTCGACGGTGCCTGTTTGGGCAATGCGACCGACATCATTGCGCGCCAGATCGATGAGCATGACGTGTTCGGCGATTTCCTTCGGATCTCCAAGCAACTCGGTGGCCAGTTCGGCGTCGCGCTCGGGCGTGGCGCCACGCGGACGCGTGCCGGCAAGCGGGCGAATCGTCACGATTTCCTGCTCGCCGTCGGGCGTTTGCCGACGCTCCTGTCGCACGAGGATCTCGGGCGATGCGCCGACCACCTGGAAGTCGCCGAAGTTGTAGAAGTACATGTACGGCGACGGATTGAGCGAGCGCAGGGCACGGTAGAGCGAGAGCGGGGCGTCGCGATAGGGCTTGATAAGACGCTGGCCCACTTGCACCTGCATCAGCTCGCCGGCGGCGATGGCGTCCTTGGCTTTCGCCACGGCCGCGAGGTAGTCCGGCTTGGCGAATTCGCGGAAGGTTTCGGTGCGCACGCTGCCGGACGTGACCGGCGCGTCGACCGGCGCCTTCAGGCGAGTGCGCAGCTCGCGTAGACGCAGGCGAGCCTTCGAAAACGCTTCGGGCTGGGTCGGGTCCGCATAAATGATGAGGTAGAGCTTGCCGGTCAGGTTGTCGATCACGGCGAGTTCTTCGGTGAGCAGCAACTGGATGTCGGGCAGGTTCAGGTCGTCGTGCGGGGTGGTGTGCGCCAGTTTCTTCTCGATATAGCGCACGGCGTCGTAGCCGAAGTAGCCCGCGAGACCGCCGCAAAAGCGCGGCATGCCCGGGCGCAGGGCCACCTTGAAGCGTGCCTGGAACTCGGTGATGAACGTCAGCGGGTCGCCGTCGTGCGTCTCGACGACGACGCCGTCACGTACGACTTCGGTCTTCGGGCCGAAGCTGCGCAGCAGCGTGTGGGCCGACAGGCCGATGAACGAGTAGCGGCCGAAGCGTTCGCCGCCGACTACCGATTCGAGCAGGAAGGTGTTCGCGCCGCGCCGATCGCCCAGCGCGAGCTTCAAATACAGCGAGAGCGGCGTGTCGAGATCGGCCAGCGCCTCGGCGATCAGCGGAATGCGGTTAAAGCCTTGGTTGGCCAGCGATTTGAATTCGAGTTCGGTCATATTGCACTCTGCCTGCAAGTTTGCCGGCGGGTGTTCCCGCAAATTCGGCGTGGATTGGCGTTGAGAATACCTGAGTCGTGTCGGGGTGGGGGGCTGACCCAAGAGGCGCCGCGGCGAACGCGCGCGCACCGGCAATGCGATGCGATGGCGCTTGCCGCGGCTCGGCGAACCCGCGCACTGTGTGAAACAGTGCGCCGAGGTATGACGTCTTGGGAACAACAACGATGCAAGAAACGGGTTGCCGAAGACGAACTTCAGCGGTCCCGGCCACCCCTTGGAAGGGTTCAGCAGGACCAGCGTCGCCAGGGCCAGGCCCCCCGGTCGATCACGCTCAGACTCCGTTTCTTGTTCAGGAACATGCGCTTGAATGCAGTGTGGAAGATGGCGAACTCAGCTCGCCAGTGCGGGCGTAGCCTTGGGCAAAATCGCCCGGGCGGCGCCCAGAATGGAGCCGACTATACCATCCGTGTCGATTGTTTGTACAGATTCGCCATGGTTGTAGCCATAAGGCACGGTCAACGATCGGCAGCCGGCCGCGCGGGCCGCCTGGGCGTCGTTGCCCGAGTCCCCGACCAGCACGGCTTGCGCCGGCGACACGCCGAAGACTTCGCACGCCTTGACGAGCGGCATCGGGTCCGGCTTGCGCCTGGGCCACGAGTCGCCGCCATACACGAGGTCGAACTGATCGGTCAGGTCGTAATGCGCGAGCAGCCCGACTGCGAAGCGATGTTGCTTGTTGGTGATGCAGGCCACGGGCAGACCGGCGGCGCGCAAGGCGGCCAGTCCTTCGCGCACTTCGGGATAGAGCGTCGTGTGCGCGCCATTGATCGACGTGTAGACGGCTTCGTACTTGTCCTGTGCCCGTTCGAACAGGTCGTCGATCTCGGCGTCGGCGAAGCGCTCGGCGAGGGTCTTGCGGATGAGATTGGCGGTGCCTTTGCCGACGAACGTCATCAGGCGCTCGGTCGGCACGGGCGCTGCGCCCAGATCGGCCAGCATGGCGTTCAGCGCCATGCCGAAGTCGCCCGCCGTGTCAACGAGCGTGCCGTCGAGGTCGATCAGCACCGCGCGAATGCCGTCCAGCTGAAGGTCTTGGGTATCGGTCATGCCACGCTCGCCAGTTGGGCGCGCATCTGGTCGATGACCGCCTTGTAGTCGGGTTTGCCGAAGATGGCGGAGCCGGCGACGAACGTGTCCGCCCCGGCGGCCGCGATCTCGGCGATGTTCTCGACCTTCACGCCGCCGTCGATTTCCAGACGAATCTCACGACCGGTCTCGGCCGTGTAGGCGTCGATGCGGGCACGCACGGCGCGCAGCTTGTTGAGCGCTTCGGAAATGAACGACTGGCCGCCGAAGCCGGGGTTCACCGACATGATGAGCACCATATCGAGACGATCCATCACGTGGTCGAGGTAATGCAGCGGCGTGCCCGGGTTGAATACGAGGCCGGCTTTGCAACCGTTGTCGCGAATCAGGGAGAGTGTGCGGTCGACATGTTCCGACGCTTCCGGGTGGAACGTGATCAGGTTCGCGCCCGCCTTGGCGAAATCGGGCACGATGCGATCGACTGGGCGTACCATCAGATGCACGTCGATCGGCACGTCCACGTGAGGGCGGATCGCCTCGCACACCATCGGGCCGATGGTGAGGTTGGGAACGTAATGGTTGTCCATCACGTCGAAGTGAATCCAGTCGGCGCCTGCCGCCACGACGTTACGGACTTCTTCGCCCAGCCGGGCAAAGTCGGCGGACAGGATGCTGGGGGCGATACAGAATTGCGTCATGGCGGGCGGGGGAAGGGCGTCAAAATCGACATTTTAAAGCTTTCGCTTGATGCCTGCCGGCCGTGGACCGAACCGGCGGGCGCCCGTACCCTTCGAATCGGTCGCCGACTGGCGTGTTTGCCGGTTGCGACCCGCGACGACTTGCCGCAGAATGCGTTGCAAAACGCCACCAGAGAGCACGCATGCGCTACAGGAACACTCGATGAGCCAGTATGAATTTACCGTCACAGTGCGCCCGCAATACCTCCCGGAGCAATCGGAACCGGATCGGCAGCAATTCGCCTTTGCCTACACGATCACGATTCGAAACAGCGGGGAAGTGCCGGCACAACTGATCTCGCGCCATTGGGTGATTACCGACGGCGATAACCATGTGCAGGAAGTCAACGGCCTGGGCGTGATCGGCCATCAACCGTTCCTGCAACCCGGCGAGCAGTTCGAGTACACGAGCTGGGCGATGGTCGCCACGCCGGTCGGCACCATGCGCGGCGAGTACTTTTGCGTGGCCGAGGATGGCACGCGTTTCGACGTTCCCATCGCCGAATTCGCGCTGACCATGCCGCGCACGTTGCACTGAGCCGGGCATGCGCGCATCGTTCGGGCGTCAGCGGCGGTCGTCGGACCAGTCTTCGCGTTTGAGCGGATCGTCGGCCGCGCTTGCGGCCGCGTCCCGATCGCGCTCATCCACCGGGTCGACGGTATCGCTCGGCATCGGCCGGGTCGCGCGCATCTGGCGAACCCTGCGTGTAGGCGACGGCTTGCGACGCATCACCACAATCGCGGCGACGATCGCGATCGCCAGCAACACCTCCGGCAAGACCAGCAAGGCCGGATATTCATCGAACAGATTACCCATGACGCTCTTCCTGACGAAGTTCGGGCGGTGGCGCGCCGGCCGGGGCCTGGCGTTCGCCGCGTTTGCCGCATTGCTCTACGGTTGTTCGAGTGTGCCTCCGACGGGCACGTCTCGTCCAGGCACGCCGCCGTCGACCGTGGCCACGCCGCCGTCGGGCGCGGGCCGCATGCAGCCCGTGTCGTGGTCGCAGGTCGACGGCTGGCAGGACGACTCGCTCATCGGCGCGCGCCTCGCGCTCGCCCAGAGCTGCGTGAAGCTCGGCCGTCAAACCCACTGGCAACCTGCCTGCCGCGCGTCCGAGCGTATCGACGATCTGGATCCGGCTGCGGTCCGGCAGTTCTTCGAACAATACTTTACGCCGTTTCGCATCGCGAACGCCGACGGCACGCAGACGGGACTGATCACGGGCTACTACGAGCCGTTGCTGCATGGCTCGCGCGTGCGTGGCGGCGTGTATCAGACACCGCTTTACAAATGGCCCACCGGGCGCCGGGCCGGATCGCTGCCCGCGCGCGCCGAACTCATGCGCAGCGGCATCCTGCGCGGCCACGAGCTGGTGTACGTCGACGATCCGGTCGAAGCCTTCTTCCTGCAGGTGCAGGGCTCGGGGCAGGTGTTGCTCGACGATGGCACGGTCATGCGCGTGGGCTACGCGGGTAACAACGACCAGCCATACAAGTCGATCGGGCGCTGGCTGATCGATCATGGCGAGATTACGCCCGCGCAGGCGACGATGCAGGGGATTCGCGCGTGGGCGCGTGCCAATCCGTCGCGCGTCGATGCCTTGCTCGACGTGAACCCGCGTTTCGTCTTCTTCCGCGAGATGCCGAATCACGGCGTGGGCGGTATCGAGGGGCCGGTGGGCGCCCTGGGCGTGCCGCTCACGGCGGAGCGATCGATCGCGGTGGATCCGGCCTCGATCCCACTTGGCAGCCCGGTGTTCCTCGCGACCACGCGCCCGCCGTTCGGTGCCCAGGCGAATACCCCGATCAACCGGTTGATGTTCGCGCAGGACACCGGCAGCGCCATCAAGGGCGGCGTGCGCGCCGATTTCTTCTGGGGGCTGGGCGACGACGCCGGCGATCTGGCCGGGCGGATGCGCCAGAGCGGCCGTATGTGGGTGTTCTTGCCCAATCAGTGAGCGTCGAGCGTCAACGAAAAAGCCCGCGAATCGATCGCGGGCTTTTTTTCATCGTGACGGACGTGGCCGGCGCTTATCGCACCCGATTGTCCAAAACCCGGCGCGCCTTGCCCACCGAGCGCTCGATGCCGCCGACCGGCTTCACGCGCACCGAGCACGATACGCCGATGAGCGTCTTGATGTCGCGCTTGAGTTCGCCGCCCGCCGATTGCAGCGCGGCGTCGTCGTGACAGCCGACGGCCGCCTCGACTTCAACGGCCATCGTGTCCATCGGGCCTTCCTTGTCCAGGATGATCTGATAGTGCGGCGAGAGCAACGGCTGGCGCAGCAGCAGCTCCTCGATTTGCGACGGGAAGACGTTCACGCCGCGAATGATCATCATGTCGTCGGAGCGGCCGGTGATTTTCTCCATGCGGCGCATCGTGCGCGCCGTGCCCGGCAGCAGACGCGTGAGATCGCGCGTGCGGTAGCGGATGATCGGCAGCGCTTCCTTCGTGAGCGAGGTGAACACCAGTTCGCCGAACTCGCCGTCGGGCAACACCTCTCCGGTCACTGGATCGATGATCTCGGGGTAGAAGTGATCTTCCCAGATCGTCGGGCCGTCCTTGGTCTCGGCACATTCGCTGGCGACCCCGGGGCCCATCACTTCCGACAGACCGTAGATGTCGACCGCGTCGATGCCCATGCGCTTCTCGATGGCCGAGCGCATGTCGTTCGTCCACGGCTCCGCGCCGAAGATGCCGATGCGCAACGACGATTCGGCGGCCACCAGGCCTTGACGCTCGAGTTCGTCGGCAATCGCGAGCATGTAGCTCGGCGTGACCATGATGATGTCCGGCTTGAAGTCCTGGATCAGTTGTACCTGCTTCTCGGTCTGGCCGCCGCCGAACGGGATCACCGTCAACCCGGCACGCTCGGCGCCGTAGTGCGCACCGAGCCCGCCCGTGAACAGCCCGTAGCCGTAGCTGACGTGCACCTTGTCGCCGCGACGCGCCCCGGCGGCACGGATCGAGCGCGCAACCAGATCGGCCCACGTGCTGATGTCGTTGGCCGTGTATCCCACGACCGTCGGCTTGCCGGTGGTGCCCGACGACGCATGCACGCGCGAGACCTGCTCCATCGGCACGGCAAACATGCCGAACGGATAGCTGTCGCGCAGATCCTGCTTCGTCGTGAACGGGAACTTGGCCAGATCGGCCAGCGAGGTCAGATCGTCCGGGTGGACGCCTGCCTCATCGAACTTCCGGCGATACACCGGCGAATTCTCATAGGCATGCCGCAACGTCGTCTTCAGACGGTCGAGCTGAAGGGCGCGCAGTTCGTCGAGGCTCGCTTTCTCGATCGGCTCGAGCGGCAAGGCGGTGGTCATGACTGTCTCCTTGGGACTGGCTACTTACTAATACTCACTGATACGTGTGTGACTCGCGAACCCGTGCCTGGATGCGCGTGCTGCCGGGCCTTGTCAGACGACGCTGCCCTTGATTTGCGCGGACTTGCCGCGGAACATCGCGACGGCTTCACCGGCCGAGTTCGTCAAGCGAATGTCGTAGATTCCGTGACGCCCCGAGAGCACCTGCTCCTGCGCCTCGGCGGTGAGCGTGTCGCCCCCCGAGACCGGCTTCAGGAACTCGATGCTGCACCCGGCGGCGACCGTGTTGATGTTGTAGCTGTTGCACGCGAAGGCAAAGGTCGAGTCGGCCAGCGTGAACATCAAGCCGCCGTGGCAGATGGCGTGACCGTTGAGGAATTCGTCGCGAATACGCATCGTCATGCGTGCATAGCCCGGACGCACTTCCTGCAACTCCATGCCGAGCCACTGGCTCGCGCGGTCGCTGCGGTACATCGATTCGCCCGTGGCGCGGGCGAGTTCTTCCGGTGTCATCTCACTGGTTGCCTTGGGGGCGGGGGAGGTCTGGCTCATCGTGTCTCTCGTGTTGTTATGGTGTCGGTCGATCAGCGGCCTTCGAACTTCGGCGCGCGCTTCTCCAGAAACGCGTTCACGCCTTCGGCATAGTCGTACGAGGCGCCGAGCGCGCGCTGTCCGTCGCGTTCGAGATCGAGTTGCTGGTCAAGCGTGTTGGTCGCCGAGGCGTACAGCGCCTCCTTGATGGTGGCGAGGGCCTTCGTGGGTTGCAACGCCAATTGCGCGGCGAGCTTCTGTGCTTCGGGCAGGAGCGCGTCATCGTCGACGCAGCGCCAGATCAGGCCCCACTGCTCGGCTTGTTCGGCCGAGAGCTTGTCGCCGAGCATCGCCAGCCCCATCGCGCGCGCCATGCCGACACGTTGCGGCAGGAACCACGTGCCGCCGGTGTCGGGCAGCAGACCGATCTTCACGAACGCCTGCAGGAAGTTGACCGACGCTCCCGCAAGCACGATGTCGCAGGCGAGCGCCAGATTCGCGCCCGCGCCCGCCGCGATGCCGTTCACTGCGGCAATCACCGGCAGCGGCATCGCGCGCAGTTTGCGCACGAGCGGGTTGAAGTTTTCGTCGATCAGCGCCCCGAGATCGGTCGAGGCACCCGGCGTGAAGTCCAGATCCGCCAGATCCTGGCCGGCGCAGAAGCCGCGTCCGGCACCGGTCAGCACAATGGCGCGCGCCCCTTGTGCCTGGGCGGTATCAAGGGCATCGCGCAACGCCGCATGCATCTCCCGCGTGAAGCTGTTGAGCTTCTCGGGTCGGTTGAGCGTGATCGTCGCGACGTTGGCTTGCAGCGTCAGTTGAACCGTGGCGGTCATCGGTGTCTTCCTCCGGGTGTCGTGATATCGAATGAGCGGGGCAGGGTTCGCGATCAGAGGCGCTCGATGGCGATCGCGATGCCCTGGCCCACGCCGATGCACATCGTGCACAGCGCGTAGCGTCCGCCGGTTCGGTGCAACTGATACATCGCCGTGGTGACCAGACGTGCGCCCGAGGCACCCAGCGGGTGGCCCAGCGCAATCGCGCCGCCGTTCGGGTTCACGCGGGCGTCGTCGTCGGCAACGCCGAGCTGACGCAACACCGCCAGACCCTGGCTCGCGAAGGCTTCGTTCAGTTCGATCACGTCGAACTGATCCAGCGTCATGTTCAATTGTCGCAGCAGCTTGAGCGTGGCCGGGGCTGGCCCGATGCCCATGATGCGCGGCGGCACACCGGCGGTTGCCATGCCGAGCACGCGCGCGCGCGGCGTGAGGCCGTGCAGCTTGGCGGCGCTCTCGCTCGCGAGCAACAGCGCGCACGCGCCGTCGTTCACGCCGGAGGCATTGCCCGCGGTCACGGTGCCGTCCGCACGGACCACGCCCTTGAGCTTGGCCAGCGCTTCGAGGCTCGTGGCGCGCGGATGCTCGTCACGGTCGACGACGATCGGATCGCCCTTCCTTTGCGCGATCGAGACCGGTGTGATTTCCTGCGCGAGCGTGCCGTCGGCCTGCGCGCGCGCCGCCTTCTCCTGGCTGCGCACGGCGAAGCGGTCTTGATCTTCGCGGCTGATCTTGAAGTCGTCGGCGACGTTTTCGGCCGTCTCCGGCATCGAATCCACGCCGTACTGCGCCTTCATCAGCGGGTTGATGAAACGCCAGCCGATGGTCGTGTCGAAGATCGCGGCCTGACGCGAAAACGCGCTGTCGGCCTTGCCCATCACGAACGGTGCGCGGGTCATCGATTCGACGCCGCCGGCGATCATCAGTCCCGCTTCGCCCGCCTTGATGGCGCGTGCGGCGGTGCCGATGGCATCCATGCCCGAGCCGCACAGGCGGTTGAGCGTGGCGCCCGGTACGTCGATCGGAAGTTCGGCGAGCAGCGACGCCATGCGGGCCACGTTGCGGTTGTCTTCACCGGCCTGATTGGCGCAACCGTAGATGACATCGTCGATCAGGGTCCAGTCGACGTTCGGGTTGCGCGCCATGAGCGCCTTGAGGGGAACCGCGCCGAGGTTGTCGGCGCGTACGTCCTTCAGGGCGCCGCCGTAGCGGCCGATGGGGGTGCGGATCGCGTCGCAGATGAAGGCTTCGGTCATGATCGTTCGTTCCTGTCTTGTCTTGTCTTGTCTTGGGGGCGGGGCTTGCTCGGCGTGCCCGGCGGCGCGCGTAGCGCAAGGCTTCCCGTTCCCTTATCTATATATAGATGTATCGGAGGCTCAGGCAGCGCCGGCGTCGGACTTGGCCGGCACATGGTGGCGGCTTTGCACGACACGGAAGCGATTCGCGACGAAGGCGGCGTCGGCCAGGCTCGCGTTGGCGGCTGGGTTGCCGCCCGTGCCGTGGTAATCCGAGTAGGCTGCGGATTGGTTCACGAACACACCGCCCGTCAGGTTGAGCGACAGGGCCACGCGCCCTTCGATGGCGGCGTCGAGCGCCTGGGCTTCGCCCTCGGCGGACGTGGTGTAGGCCGACAGCGTGAGCGCGCCATGATGCGCGGCGGTGCGTCCGGCCAGCGCGAACGCCTGGGCGCTGTTGTCCACGGCGATCACGAACGCGATCGGGCCGAACCACTCGCGGGTGTAGGTGGCTTCGTCGGCCACATCGAGCGCGACGATCAACGGCGTGCGCACGCGGGCGTCGGCGAAGGCCGGGTGCTGGAGCGCCTGGCTGTCGAGCACGACGCGTCCGACCTTGCGGGCGTCGTCGATGCGAGCGAGCACGCCTTCGTTCTGAATCGCGCCGAGCAGCTCAACGGCCTTGGCCGGGTCGCTGCACGTCTTCTGCACGCTGCCCGCGATGGCGGCGACCACTTCCTCGAACGACACCTTGCCGTCGGGCGTCTGGATGCCGTCGCGCGGAATGTAGATGTTCTGGGGCGCGGTGCACATCTGGCCCGAATACAAGGCCAGCGAGAAGCCAATGTTGCGGGCCATGCCCTTCAGGTCGTCCGTCGAATCGATCACGATCTGATTCACGCCGGCCTTCTCGGTGTAGACCTGCGCCTGACGCGCGTGGGTCTCCAGCCAGTCGCCGTTGGCGGTGCTGCCGGTGAAGTCGATCACGCGCACTTCACCGCGCGTGGCCAGTTGTTGGACGATGGCGCCGTCGTTCGGGTTGGTGGCTGCGAGCGTCACGACATCCGGATCGAAACCGGCGTCGCGCAGGACCTCACGTGCGATCTTCACCGTGATGGCAAGCGGCAGGATCGCGCCCGGATGCGGCTTGACGATCACGGCGTTGCCGGTGGCCAGGCTGGCGAACAGGCCCGGATAACCGTTCCACGTCGGGAACGTGCAGCAGCCGAGCACCAGCGCCACGCCGCGCGGCACGACCGTGTAGCGCTTTTTCATGGCGAGCGGCGGGTTCTTGCCCTGCGGCTTTTCCCAATAGGCGCCCGCCGGGATGCGGCGCAGTTCGTCCCATGCATAGGCCACGGCTTCGAGGCCGCGGTCTTGCGCGTGCGGGCCGCCGGCCTGGAAGGCCATCATGAACGCTTGGCCCGTCGTGTGCATCACGGCATTGGCGATTTCAAAGCTGCGCGCGTTCAGGCGCTTGAGAATTTCCAGCGACACGCCGACCCAGGCGTCCGGGGTGGCGGCGCGCCATGCCTTGTGGGCGTCGCTCACGCGGGCCAGCAGGGCGTCGATCTCGAAACCGGGATACGTCGTGCCGAGCGCGAAGCCGAACGGCGAGACCTCCTGGCCGACGCTACCCGTGCTGCCGCGCTGTTCCAGCGGGAAGGCGGCATTCAGATACTGTTTGAAAGCGGCTTCGCCGTCGGCGGCGGCCGTCTCGCCATAAGCACGCGGGCTCGGCATTTCCGTAAACGGGCTCCAGTAACCACGCGTGGCGATGGCCTGAAGGGCGCGCTCGAGAGTCTCTTGGTGTTTGGCGAAGAGGGGATGAGTCATGGTTGTGGATCTGTCCGTGTCGGGATGCGGCTGGCGGATTCGCTGTCTGCCGACGGGCGGCAAGACGCAGGTGACGGCACCGGGTCGTCGTCGATCGCTTTCATCGACATTAATTAACCGACCGGTTGGTTTGTTAATATAGCACCAAATCTTCCGGGCGTGGCACACGATGATGCCGGGTTTTCCCCGACGACTTTGGTGGCGTCTGGAGAGTTGAGCGTAGGCGGTGGCGATGACGGTGATGAGGCTGTGCCCCGGCGGTCGTGGCGGTGACTCGGCGCGGAGCGCGGGTCGTCTGCTTGGCGGAACGGCAGGTGCGTGGCCGGGGGATCGATGGCATCATGCCTAACCACTGCAGTCGACGCCTGGCGGGTCTTGTTACCCCTGCTCGCCGTGTGCGCCGCAGCGCTGTTGCGAGCCGACGGTGTGTCCATCGCCTGATGCCTGTTTCCGGTGACTGTCAGGGTATCGATTTCCTGAGTGCGCCGGCCCCCGAAACAAAAGACGAGACTTTGACTGGAGGAAGAAGAGGATGACGTACGAGAATATTCTGGTGGAAACGCGCGGCCGCGTCGGCCTGATCACGCTGAATCGTCCGAAAGCGCTCAACGCGCTGAACGATGCGCTGATGGACGAACTGGGCACCGCGCTCACGGCGTTCGATGCCGACGAAGCCATCGGCTGCATGGTGATTACCGGTAGCGAGAAGGCATTTGCTGCGGGTGCGGACATCGGCATGATGTCGAAATACACCTTCGCGGATGTATTCAAAGGCGACTACATCACGCGCAACTGGGAAACGGTTCGCCGTATTCGCAAGCCGGTCATCGCGGCCGTATCGGGTTTCGCGCTTGGCGGCGGCTGCGAACTGGCGATGATGTGCGATTTCATCATCGCCGCGGAGAATGCCAAGTTCGGCCAGCCGGAAATCAAGCTTGGCGTGATTCCGGGCGCCGGCGGCACACAACGTCTGACGCGCGCCGTGTCGAAAGCCAAGGCCATGGACATGTGCCTGACCGCGCGCTTCATGGACGCCACCGAGGCCGAGCGAGCCGGATTGGTATCGCGCGTGGTACCGATCGAGACGCTGCTCGACGAAGCGATCGGCGCGGCCAACACCATCTGCGAATACTCGTTGCCGGTCGTGATGGCGGCGAAGGAAGCCGTCAACCGCGCATTCGAGTCAACGCTCGACGAAGGCGTGCAGTTCGAGCGCCGGATGTTCCATTCGCTCTTCGCGCTCGAGGATCAGAAGGAAGGCATGGCCGCGTTCGTCGAGAAGCGCAAACCGGTTTTCAAGCATCGCTGATTCTGGCGTGAAGTACCGTGGCGACCTCCTGCGGGGAGGTCGTCCTATGATAGGCTGCCGGTTTTTTCAGCAAGGGACAAAACGATGTCGATCAACCGACGCACATTTGCGCTGGCCTTAGTCGTGGCCTCGGGGCTGCTGTTGAGTGCCTGCGGGAAGAAGGAAGAATCGACGGCGGGCCGGTCGGCGGGAGCGGACGGCGCGCAGCCTGTATACGTTGTCGGTACCGACGCGGCCTACGCGCCATTCGAATTCGAAACCGATACCCGGCAGATTGCCGGCTTCGACATCGATGTGATGAAGGCGGTCGCGGACAAGGCGGGCATCTCCGTGCGTTTCGTCAATACGCCGTTCGAGGGCATCTTCAATTCGCTGGTTCAGGGCGATAGGGACATTCTGATTTCGGCGATCACGATCACCGACGAGCGTCGTAAGCAGATGGATTTCTCGGCGCCTTACTTCGAGGCGTCGCAGTTGATTGCCGTGCCGCTGAACTCGACCGTGCAGAAGTTCGACGATCTGAAGTCGCTCAAGGTGGGCGTGCAGACGGCCACCACGGGCGACGAGGTGGTGCAGAAGCTCATGGGCAAGAACAATCCGTCGGTCAAGCGCTTTGAGGGCACACCGCTCGCCATGAAGGAGTTGGAGGCCGGGGGCGTGGACGCGGTGGTGGCCGACAACGGGGTCGTGGTGAACTTCGTTGCCAACAATCCGGATGCCAAGTTGCGCACGGTCTCGGACAGCAGCTTCCCCAAGGAGTACTACGGCATCGCAGTACGCAAGGGGGATGCCGAGTTGCTGGGCAAGATCAACAAGGGCATCGAGGCGATCAAGGCGGATGGCACATATGACGCCATCTTCGCGCGCTACTTCGGCAAGAAGTCCTGAGCCCCGCCATGGGCTGACGGCTGCGGGTGCCGAGGTCGGTTGAAAGGCCCCGCCATGTCACATGGCGGGGTTTTTTCATGGGTTTTCAAATTATTTTCACAAAGGGCTTGCCAGCGTTCGGGGTTTTCACTAATATTCCGTCTCTCGCAACGACGGCGACGCAGCGAAAGCGGCGAAGCGGTGGAGGCGACGGGCTGGAAAGCCTGGTGGTTAGGGGTTTTGGAGCTTGTGAGTCGCTACGGCGGCGAGCGAAGAAAGCGAAAAAAACTGTTGACGACGACGAGAAGCTGCGACATAATCTTGCTTCTCTGCTGCAGATGCAGCGACGCAGAAAACGAAGCGACGGCGCGGTAAGTGTGCGACGAAGCGAAGTTCGATGCGATTGATCTTTAAAAACTAGACAACCGATAAGTGTGGGCACTCGATGAATAGTGCGTCTGCTTCGGCAGATA
>NZ_CABPSG010000008.1:0-207843 GCF_902459595.1 Pandoraea soli
TGTCCTCCGAACACCGTCCTTATTGGCGTCAGATTATCAATTGCCCGGAAAACCTCCACGGTTTTCCACGATGAACCTTTTTTTTCGTCTACCGTCATCCGAACCGTCGCGAGGTTCCGGCAATCGGCGCCCTCACGCCTCGCTGCCCAGTTGCGGATACTGCCGGCGCACCATAAAGCTCAGCAGCGCCTTGACCGGACGGTCGCGCCACCACGATCCGGTCTCCAGCGGCTTGAACATCATGCGCGTGGCCGCCTCGACAGGCATGTACTGCTTCATCACATCGCCCGACATCGCGAGGAACGCGTCCCAAGTCATCGTCTCGAACGGCGGCGGCGTGCGCCAGAATCGATTGAGCGGCTCGAACGCGAACGCAATGTCCTCGTCGCGCACCAGTTCGCTTCGCGCGACCATGGTTCTCAACCGCCGGATCACCCCGCGCTGCTCCACCGCGTTGTACCGATCGAATGTCTTGCGGAAATAGCGATAGTGGCCGACCTCCTCATTGCTCAGCTTGTGCATCATCTGCTTGAGTTCCTCGACCGGCATATAGGATTCCAGGCAGCGGTAGATCATGGCTGTTTGTGTCTCGGTCACGCAGCGTGAGAGTGCCTCGAGCGCCAGCGACGGCCGCATGTGCTGCACATCGCACCGCGGCTTATAACGCTCCAGAAATGCGTCGTAAGCCGGTGCCCAGTCGAACTCGGGCCAGACGCGCGCGATGTAGTCCTTGGCGAGACGCCCGTGCTCGACCTCCTCGGGCAGCCAGGTATCGCGCAGCCACGTTCTCATCTCATCGTCGTCGCCATACATCTGGTTGAGCGTGGAGACGAACTCCGGCACGCTGGTCTCGATGAACGACACTGTCGCGAGGGAATAAAAGATGAACGCATTGGTTCGAACAGACGGCTCTGCTGCCATGACACTCTCCTATCGGCGTAGGGGGTAGAACATGTATCGCTCAAGCACGTACGCGCGACCTGTGTGAATGGCGGGTTGACGAGCGCATCAAGCACTGCCCGTTGCGAGATCGGACAGGGCACTCGGCCAACCGTTCACATCATTCGTCACACGAAGATCACAAACGCATAGTATAGGATTTGGCCAAGGATCGCAGCGCAGCAACCCACCCATCCAAAATGCGTCGATTTTTGGTGAATTTGAGCGATGTTTGCTACCGTTACAACAACTTTAACTCTGAAACGGCATGACACAACGTTACTGGTTGATGAAGTCCGAACCCGAGGAGGCGAGTATCGACGATCTCGCCAGCGCGAAGCACCAGACCCTCGCGTGGACGGGCGTGCGCAACTATCAGGCACGAAACTTCATGCGCGACGAGATGCGCGTGGGCGACGGCGTGCTCTTCTATCACTCGAGCTGTGCGGTGCCCGGTATCGCCGGACTCGCGACGGTTGCGTCGACGCCCTATCCCGACCCTACCCAGTTCGACTCCAAGAGTCCCTATTTCGATCCCAAGTCGGCGCCGGAATCGCCACGTTGGCTGCTGGTCGACGTCAAACTGGATCGCAAGACACGGCTCATGCCGCTCACGGAAATGCGTCAGACGCCGGAATTGGACGGCATGTTGGTCCTCGCACGCGGTAACCGTCTCTCGATCACCCCCGTGTCGCCCAAACACTGGAAGTTCATCACCCGGCATTTACTTGAAGCCTGAAGGTGTCGGGGGGGAACCAACCCCGTTGTGATAGCGTCTGTATCAGGCTGCCGATACCGGCATAGCCTGTGGCCATGACCGCATGACACGCCATCATGTGGCGGACGTCATGCCGCGAAGGCCGCGCGAGCGACCGGTCAACCGTTCGCCACGCCCAGGCGAACTCTCACTCGAAAAAGGACAATACGATGCGCAAATCTCTCGCTGCCGCGCTGCTGATCGCCTCCGCCGCCAATGTCGCCTACGCCCAGTCGGGTGACGATGCCAATCGTCAGCTCTCGGGTGTACTGGGCCTCGAAGCGCACGCCACGAAGGAAGTCGAACAGGACACCGTTCACATCACGATGTCCGCGCAGGAGCAAGGCGCCGACGCCGCGACCGTGTCGCGCAATCTCGCGCAAAAGGCCAACAGCGCGATGTCCGTGGCCAAGGGCCAGAATGCCGTGCAGGTTCAGACCGGCAGCGTCTCGCTCTATCCGACGACCAACCGCGACGGCAAGATCACCGCATGGCGAGGCCGCACCGAACTGCAAATGACATCGAAGGATTTCGGTGCCGCATCGCGTCTCGCCAGCCAGATCTCGAACCAGATGCAGATGGACGGCGTGTCGTTCTCGCTCTCGCGTGAAGCGCAGGAGAAGACGCAGGCCGAGCTGACGAATCAGGCCATTCAGGCGTTCCGCGATCAGGCGCAGAACAACACGAAGGCCTTCGGCTACAGCAGCTACTCGATCCGTCAGGTGCAGGTCGGTGCGAACGCGCCGATGATGCCGCGTCCGTACGCGATGAAGGCAATGGCCATGAGTGCGGGCGCCGACGCCGCGCCGCCGATGCAGCTCGAAGGCGGCAAAACGCAAGTGACCGTGACGGTCTCGGGCACCGTGCAGATGAAGTAAGTCGCGCGGGCCCGCACGTTGTTAGGTTAGTGATCATGCCGCCCCATCGAGGGCGGCATTCTTTTGCGTTCGAAATTTGACGACCGACGCGCGATGGTGCATCGCGCTTACTTGAAGCGTTCCCGCAGCAAGTTCTTCTGCACCTTGCCCATCGTGTTGCGCGGCAATTCGGCGACGACATGCACGCGCTTGGGTACCTTGAAGTTGGCGATGCGCTGCTTGAGCGTGTCGATGACCGTTCGTTCGTCGGGCGCCTTTGCGCCGTCGCGCGGCACGATGACGGCCACCACCGCCTCACCGAAGTCCGGGTGCGGAACGCCGATCACCGCCGACTCGGCCACGCCGTCCATCTCGTCGATGAAGCCCTCGATTTCCTTCGGATAAACGTTGTAGCCGCCCGAGATGATGAGATCCTTCGAGCGACCGACGATGTGCACATAGCCGTCCTCATCGAACTTGCCAACGTCGCCTGTCTTGAAGAAGCCATCGTCGGTAAACTCTTCCGCGGTCTTCTCCGGCATTCGCCAGTAGCCGGCAAACACGTTCGGCCCCTTGACCTGGATGTGACCGATCTCGCCCGACCGGCATGGCTGCGCGTCGTCGCCGACCACGCGCACCGTCACCTCCGGCAGGGGCACGCCAACCGTCCCCGCGCGGCGCACGGTTGCCGCGTCGCCGCGATACGGGTTCGAGATGAGCATGACCGTCTCGGACATGCCGTAACGCTCCAGAATCGTATGGCCGGTGCGCTCGCGGAAGGCGTCGAACGTTTCGCTCAACAGCGGTGCCGAGCCCGAGATGAACAGCCGCATGTTGCGACACGCCTCGCGATCGAGCCCCGCCTCCGCCAGCAGCCGGACGTAATACGTCGGCACGCCCATGAACACCGTGGCACGCGAAAGTTGATGCAGCACTTCACGCGCATCGAACTTCGTCATCCAGATCATCTTGCTGCCGGAATACAGCGCCGCATGGCTCGCGACGAACAGCCCGTGCACGTGGAAAATCGGCAGCGCGTGCAGCAACACGTCGCCGCCCTCCCGCTCGCCCCAGCCCCAGAATTCATGTAGCACGCGCGCGTTGCTCGCGAGGTTGCCATGAGAGAGCATCGCTCCCTTGCTGCGGCCCGTCGTGCCCGACGTGTACAGAATGGCGGCGAGATCGTCAGGCGCACGCGGCACGGTCTCGAAAGTGTCGTCGAACCACGCCGCGCGCTCCAGCAGCGAGCCGGTACGATCGTCGCCGAGCGTATAGACATGCTTCGCACCGTTCGTGAACGCCACCTTCGACACCCAGCCGAAATTTGCCGGACTGCACACCACGACATCCGGCGCGGCGTTCTCGACGAAGTAAGCGATCTCGCCCTCGCGATATGCCGTATTCAGCGGCAAATACACGAACCCCGCGCGCAAGGTGGCGAGGTAGAGCAGCAGCGCTTCCGGCGACTTTTCGACCTGCACGGCAATACGTGCGCCGGGGGTCAGGTCGAGACTCGCGAGCAGGTTCGCCATGCGCGCGCTCGCGTGCTCGATGTCGTCCCAACTGTAATAGAGTCCTTCGGGCGTCTCGATCGCGCACGCCGATTTATCAGCGGGAAAACGCTCGGCAAAAAGTCGGTAGAGGTTGGTGTCTTGCGTCATGAACAGAACCGGATCTTGAAACAGTGAATGCGTTGACTGGAAAAATCGAAAACGGGGACGTGGCGTCGCTCACCGTCCCCAAAAGTCAGGCGGGCGCTTCTCAAGGAATGCCGCCACCCCTTCGCGGTGATCGTGCGAATCCCAGTATGAAAACGCATTTTGCCATTCGGCCTCGGACAACGGCGGCACGGCCGGTGCCAGCCGGGCGATCAGCCATTTGTTCAATTGGGCGGCGAGCGGCGCACCGGCGGCGAGACGCCGCGCACACGCATAGCCCTCGGCTTGCACAGCGTCGTCGGCCACCACACGCGTGAGAAGTCCCTTCTCGCGCGCCTCCGCCGCGCCAAAGACGCGCCCCTCCAGCAGGATTTCGAGCGTTGTCGCGCGTCCTGCCAGGGCGAGCACACCGCGCAGTTCGCCGGGCGCCATTGGAAAGCCGAGCTTGTTGATCGGCACGCCGAAACGAGCGCCCTCCCCGGCAATGCGCAAGTCGCAATGCGCCGCGATCTCCAGGCCACCGCCCACGCACACCCCCTCGACCAGGGCGACGCTTGGATGCCGGCAATGCGCCAGGGCGTCGAGCGTCGGCCCGATGACCTCGCCGTGATAGCGACGCAGCGCGTCGTAGCTGCCGCGCTCGAGCGGAAACTCCTCGATATCGGCCCCGGCCGCAAAGTGACCTTGCGCCCCGCGAATGACGATGGCGCGCACGCGCGCGTCGTCGTCAAGGGCTTGCAGGTGCGTGCGCAAGGCGCGCCACATCGCGACCGAAATCGCATTGAGCTTGCCGGGGTTCGACAGTGTCAGCGTGACCCATCCGTCGTCAAGCGAACAATCATCGCGCAGGACTTCACTCACGCGTTCCTCCATGCGGTTGATGGGCGTGGATAGGGGTAGGCATACAGGTTGGCATACCGGAACGTCCTCATGTTCATAGCAGCCTCGCCACGGCGCGTCCAAGGGCGGGTTCGCCGTCGATGAGACGTTGAAGGTTGGCGTCGAGTTCGTCGGGCTCGTAAAGATAATTGACCATCATGCCGCACGACTGCTTCGCGCCCTTCTTCGAAAGATCGGCATGCCAGTTGATGCGCTCCACGCGCGCGCCGTTGCCCAGATGGAACCGCGCGACCGGATCGCGCGGCTGTCCCCGCACGGTTTCGCGCGCCAGGTAGTGCGCGGCCAGCCCTTCGCCAAGACTGCGCTGCAACGCTTGCGCGCCCTTGCGCTCGGCAGAGGCCTGCAACCACGCCACCATCTGCGCGCCGGAGGCATCGGGCGCCAGCGCCCCCTCCTGCGCCAGCAGCTTCGCCCGCTTTGGGCCAAGCACCTGCGCAAGCGCCTGCGTCGACAGCGACTTGAGCCAGTCGTTGAACCCCGGGATCGGAGAGAGCGTCGCAAAATTGCGCAGCTTCGGAAAATCGACTTGCAGTTCGTCGATGACGCGCTTGAGCAGGAAATTGCCGAAGCTCACGCCGCGCAGTCCGGGCTGCGTGTTCGAGATCGAATAGAAGATGGCCCAGCGCACGCGACGCAGATCCTCGAGCGGCGCCTGCTCGTCGAGCAGCGAATGCACGTCGGCGGCCATCTCGGGCACAAACGCCACTTCGACGAAGATCAGCGGCTCGCGCGGCATGCGCGGATGAAAGAACGCATAGCAACGGCGGTCGGAATCGAGCCGGTTGCGCAGATCCGCCCACGACGAAATCTCATGCACCGCTTCGTAGCGCATGAGCTTTTCAAGCAGCGACGCCGGCGAATCCCACGTGATCGGATGCAACTCCAGCAGTCCGACGTCGAACCATGTCGAAAAGAGACTGCCGAGATCCTCTTCGAGCGCCGCGAGGCCGGGCAACACCGCGCGGTGTTCCAGCATGTCGGCGCGCCAGCGCACGAGGAACGGCAGGCCATCGGGCAGCGCATTGAAGCGCTTGAGAAAACGCACGCGCGCACTGCCGAGCGCACCGGCCAACCCGCTGGCCGCGCGTCTGGCACTGGCACCGTCGCCGTCCCTGCCGACCTCGGTCCCCGGGGAGCCGTCGCTCGCACAAGCGTCGGCGACGACCGCGAGCAGCGCCAGTTGCATGTCGGGCGACGCCGCCATGTAGCGCGTCATGAAATCGCGCGCGGCGTCGTTGGCGGCGGAGTCCGTCAGCCGCGCCGACAAGCAAAGCGTCAACTGCCGCCGCAGCGCGCTCTGCGCACGCGGCGACAGCGTTGCCGGCGTGACCTTGGCGCTCCCTTTGCCGTCCTTGCCATCTTTCGGCCCGCCGCCCTGCCCCCCCGATTTACCGCCGCCGCGGCCGAACCACTGTCCCAGACGCGCCCCGAGCGACGGCTTGGGCGACGGTACCGGCGCGCTCACGTCAGTCACGGTCTCGGGCGTGCCCCGCCCCGCTTGGGAAGGCGACGACGAGGATGGCGAGGATGAGGACGAGGACGAGGACGAGGACATAGCGGTAGTCGACGCGGCCATCGTTGAGTCCATCGTTGAGCCCATCGCCGACGGGTTCAACGAGACGGGAACGGACATGGCTGACATGATTGGCTCATCCTTCATGGCTTCCTGACATTGCGCCCGGGTAGGCAAGCACACCGGCTATACAGCGATGACGCACCCTCCAGCGAATATTGCCGCATTTCGTCAACCCGCTCTCATCCCATCAGTCGATCCGGCAACCACAGCGACAAGCCGGGCAACGCACAGATGAGGACGACGGCCAGCACCATCAACACCACAAATGGCATCACGCCCCATACGATGTCGCGCAACGCGATATCGGGCGCCGTATTCTTGATGACGAAGATGTTGAGTCCTACGGGCGGATGAATCAACCCCAATTCCATGACGATGGTCATCACCACGCCGAACCAGACCAGGTCGAAGCCCGCGGCCCTCAGCGGCGGCAGGATGATCGGCGCGGTCATCAGGATGATGCTGACCGGCGGCAGGAAGAAGCCGAGCACGACCACCATCAGCAGAATGGCCGTGAGCAGCACCCAGCGCGACAAATGCAGCCCCACGATCCATTGCGCCGCCGACTGGCTGATGTGCAGATAACTCATCACGTACGAATAAAGCAACGACATGCCGATGATGAACATCAGCATGGTCGACTCGCGCAACGTGCCGGTCAGAATCGGCGCGAGCTGACGCGGGTTCCACATCCGATAAATCACGGCGATGAGCCCGATCGCGAGCAGGCCGCCGAGGCCAGCCGTCTCCGACGGGGTGGCGTAGCCGCCGTAGAGCGCCGCCATCACGCCGATGAGCAGCGTCACGAACGGCAGCACGCGCGGCAACAGCGCCAGCTTCTCGCGCATCGTGGCCGGCGGCTCGCTCGGGAACGGCGACGGCGTGCCGTCGCGGGCGAGCGCTATTTGCGCGCGCGCGTACTCGTGTCGGTAGCGCCACGCCGCATAGCACGAGAACAGCCCCACCAGCAGCAGCGCGGGCACGATTCCGGCGAGGAACAGCCGCCCGAGCGACTGCTCGGCGGCCACCGCGTAGAGAATCATCGTGATCGACGGCGGGAGCAGAATGCCCAGCGTTCCGCCCGCCGCGATGATCCCCGCGGCGAATCCCGGCGAATAGCCGCGCTGGCGCATCTCCGGAATCCCTGCACTGCCGATGGCGGAACACGTCGCCGGGCTCGATCCGGCCATCGCGGCAAACAACCCGCACGCGAACACGTTGGCGATGCCCAGGCCGCCTGGAATCCGACGCATCCACGCGTGCAACGCCAGATAAAGGTCCTGCCCCGCGCGCGACTTGCCGATGGCCGCCCCCTTCAGAATGAACAGCGGAATCGACAGCAGCGTGATGCTCGCCATTTCCTCATAGACGTTCTGCGTGATGGTATCGAGCGACGATACCGGCATGAAGCCGAGCATGAACGCCACGGCCACGGCGCCGAGCGCGAATGCGATGGGCATGCCCGAGAACATGGCGACGAGCGTCGCGCTGCCATAGAGCAGTCCGATACCGAGTTCGCTCATGCGTGCCCCCCTGTACGATCCGATCCGCGCGGTGCGTCATGGCCCGCAGGTTTTCCTATCTCGCCCGCGCCAATCGCCACTTGCAACAGCAATTGCACCGTGAGCAACGTCATGCCAAAGGCCATCAGGCCATAAGGAATCGACAACGGCGGCCCCCATGTCGAACTGCTGGTCTGGCCGTCGACATAGGCTTCCCAGAACAGCGTCCACGACTTCCACGCGAAGAAACCGCAGAACGCCAACGAAACGATGTCCACGCACCAGCGCCGCACCCGATTCACGCGCGGCGAGAGCAAGGTCGTGATGGCTTCGATGCCGATATGGCCCCGCAAATGCTGAACATGCGCGGCAGAGACGAAGGTTGCGCCGACCAGCAGGAATACGGCGGCTTCGTCCTGCCAGTCGGTGGCGAGCTTGAGCACGTGCCGCGCGAACACGCTGTAACTGAGCACGAGCGCGGCCCCGACCAGCGCCAACATGCACACGACCATGAGCAGACGACTTACGCCCTGTAACAGGGCGTCGAGCCGTCGCAGCAGGCGAGTGCGCGCCGCCGCCGGTTCCGCACTCACGACGGCCCCACTCATGCAGGCACCTGCTGGGCGAGCGCGAGCAGTTTCGCGCACGTGTCGGATCGGCCCGCATAGTCCTTCCACGCGGTGCGCCGTGCAATGTCGCGCCACTTCATCACCGTCGCCTCGTCGAGGTCGTAGACCTTCGCGCCGGCCTTGGTATAAACGCTGGCGATCTGCGCATCGTCAGCCTTGGCGGCTTCGGTGCCGAACGACTCGAGTTCCGCCCCCACTTGCAGGATCACCTGCTGTTGGTCCTTGGGCAGCTTGTCGAAGACCTGCTTCGACATCAACAGCGGTTCGAGCATGAACCAATACGACTTGTTGCGTCCGGTGGTCAGATGCTTCGATACCTCCTCGAGACGGAACGACATCAGGCTCGTCGATGAAGTCATCGCCGCGTCCATCGCGCCCGTCTGCATGGCGGCGTAGAGTTCGTTCGACGGTAGCGAGATGACGGCCGCCCCGGCCTCTTTGAGCATCATGTCCATCTCGCGGCTGCCGCCGCGCACCTTGAGGCCCTTGGCGTCGTCAGGCGAAACGAGCGGCTTGGCGCGGCTCGCAACGCCGCCCGCCTGCCAGACCCAGCTCACGATCACGACGTTCTTCTCCGCCAGCACATCGGTGAGCACCTTGCCGATCTCGCCGTGACGCCACGCAGCGCCCTGCGCATAGGACGTCACCAGCCCCGGCATCAGCCCAATGTTGAGTTCGCGGACTTCGCCCCCGGCATAGGGCAGCGGATAGAGCGAAAGATCGAGCGCCCCGCGACGCAGCGCCGAGAACTGCGCATTGGTCTTCATGAGCGAACTGCCCGGATAGACCTGAAACTTCAGCGCGCCATGGGTGCGCTTCTCGACTTCCTGCGCGAACTTGCGGCAGAGCCGGTCGCGGAAGTCGCCTTCGGTGAGCGTGCCGCCGGGGAATTGATGGGAAATCTTGAGCGGGCCGGACTGCGCGAATGCGTTGCCCCATGGGCTGGCCAGGCCGCCGGTGGCGAGTGCCGATGCGGCACCGAGCATGAGTTGCCGCCGCAGCGGGGAATGATTTGTCTCCATGGCGTCTCCTGTCACTTCTGTCAGTGGTGAACCAGCGAAGCCCGGTGCCTGACATCGCCCGCGGCGGGTTTTGCTTCCCGCCGCGGGTGCACCACCGGTTCGCCGGCACTGCATGTACGGATGACTGCTTTGATTTTTGGTATTTCGAGTGCGCGAGTTGCCGCTCTCGGGATGAAATCGTATAGTCAATCCAGCATGGTGTATACAAACTGACCGTCAAAAAAATACATTTTCGGCGTATACCCCGATCTTCAAGGCGGGCTTCAAGCGTTACTTTGACAACCATGAATCCGATTGAGCCCCGTGCGACGGGACCGAAACACGACCCAGCGAGAGCGTCATGACCGTAAAACCGAAGCGATCGGAAGCGCTGCGCCAGGCGATCGAGGAGAAGATTGCCGTGGGCGAGTACCCGCCCGGCATGCGACTCGACGAGGTCGAACTGGCGGGCGCGTTCGGCGTGTCGCGCACGCCCCTGCGCGAGGCATTGATTCAATTGGCGTCGTCGGGGGTGATCGAGATACGTCCTCGGCGGGGCGCCGTGGTCGCGCAGATCGACCCGCAGCGGTTATGCGAGATGTTCGAAGTGATGGCGGAACTCGAATCGATGTGCGGACGCCTCGCCGCGCGCCGCATCACCGACGAGGAACTGGCGGAGCTGCGCGAGACGCACGAGGCCAGCCGGGCGGCGGCCGAGGCGCGGGACATCGACACCTATTACGAAGTCAACGCGCATTTCCATGCGTTGATTTATCAGGCCAGTCACAACACCTATCTTCAGGAAACGGCGTTGCAGTTGCACCGACGACTGCGCGTGTATCGCCGCTTGCAACTGCGCGTACGCGACCGGCCGAACCAATCGTTCTCCGAACATGACGCCGTCTTCCGCGCCATTGAAGCGGGCGATGCCGACGCGGCATCGGAACAGCTTCGCGGCCACGTCACCGTGCAGGGCGAGCGCTTCGCCGATCTGATGGCCTCATTGCGCGCGCTCGAGCGCAAGGCGAGCTGAAGGTTGCCCCCAAAAGCCAACGGGCCGCCGGAGAAAGCATCTCCGGCGGCCCGTTGGCTGATTCTCAGTGGCGCAGCGCCCTGCCGACGCCTTAGGCGCGAGACGACGCTGGCCGGCGGCGAAACGCCCACACGAGCATGATGACGCCCGCGACGATCATCGGCATCGACAGCCATTGGCCCATCGACAGCCCGAACGAGAGCAAGCCGAGGAATGCATCGGGCTCGCGCGTGAATTCCGCGAGGAAGCGGAAGACGCCGTAGCCCACCAGGAACATGGCGGACACCGCGCCCACCGGCCGCGCGCGTCGCGCGAAGAACCACAACAGCAGGAACAGCGCCACGCCTTCGAGCGCGAATTCGAACAACTGCGACGGATAGCGGGGCAGCCCATGGAATTGCGCGAACACCGCCGCCATCGCCTGATCGGCCATCGCTTGCGGATGCGCCATCGCCCACTGAACGTCTTCGCCCGCCGATTGCGGGAACAACATGGCGAAGCGCGAATCGGGTGACGTCACGCGTCCCCACAATTCCCCGTTGATGAAGTTGCCCAGACGACCTGCAGCGAGCCCCAGCGGGATCATCGGTGCGATGAGATCGGTGCCTTCCAGCAGCGAATGGCCACGACGGCGGGTGAACAGCCACATCGCAACGAGTACGCCGAGGAAGCCGCCGTGGAACGACATGCCGCCTTCCCACACCTTGAAGATGTCGATCGGATTCGCCAGATAAAACGCCGGCTTATAGAAGAGCACGTAGCCGAGACGTCCGCCAAGAATCACGCCGAGCACGCCGTAGAACAGCATGTCGTCGAGATCCTGCACCTTCCAGCCTTGCGCGGCGATGGACGGCTGGCGCACGCGCACGCGCCCCACGACCAGGAACAGAATGAAGCCAACCAGGTACATCAGGCCGTACCAGCGGATGGCGAGCGGGCCGAGATGAATCGCGACCGGGTCGAATTGAGGATGAATCAGCATGGATCAGAAGAATCGATTCGTGAACAAAAGTTCCGTCGGAGGGCGGATGACCTGTCAAGGCAACCCATTGCCGCCATCGAGTGACGCGCCAGCGACAGCACGCCATGGAAACCGAACCGGCATGCTTTGGGATGGGCAGCACGATACCACGAGCGTCCCCTGTCGCGGCAGCCCCGCTGACGCGCTCGTTGGGCGACGTTCAGTTCGTCAGCGTCGCCCCCGGCGGCGTATGGGCCACGGCGCGAGCCGTTTCGAGAAAACCTTCGAGGACAGGGGTGACTTCGGCCGTGCGCCAGAGCAGGCCCGTCTCGATGAGTGTGCTCGTCTCGCGCAGCGCACGATACGTCACGCCGGTGCGGCGCAGGTGGCACAGCGATTGCGGCACCAGGGCCACGCCCATGCCCGCCGACACCAGGCTCACGATGGTCTGCATCTGAATGGCCTCCTGCCCCACGCGCGGCGTGAGGCCAAGTGCGGCGTAGCAGCCCATGATGATGTCGTAGAAGGCCGGCGCCACGCGACGCGGGAAGATGACGAGCGGCTCGTCGGCAAAGTCGGCCAGACTGACCGCGGCGCCCGGCCGGGTATCGGCAACGTTGTCGTCGTCGACGGCCACGCCTCGTCCGGCCGGCAGCGCCAGCATCAGCGGTTCGCGCACGATCGGCATATAGGACAGTTCGTTGGCGTAACGCGCCGGCACTGGGGGAATGAAGAGGCCGGCGTCGATGCGTCCATCCATGAGCGCCTCGACTTGCACGTCGCTCGTCGCTTCGAGCAATTGCAGACGCACCCGCGGGTAGCGCTCGCCGAACTCGCGCAGCAGCGGCGGCAGGATGCCATAGTCCGCCGTGGAGACGAAGCCCAGCGAGAGCGTGCCGACCTCCCCGTGCGCCAGGCCCTGTGCGAACGCGGGCAACGCGTCGGCATCCGCCAGAATGCGTCGCACCTCGGGCAGCAGTTGCCGGCCGACGGCCGTCAGCTCCACCGACCGGTTGGTCCGCACGAAAAGCGGCGCCCCCAGCGACGCCTCCAGCGCCCGGATCTGCTGCGAGAGCGGGGGCTGGGTCATCGACAGACGCTGGGCCGCACGGCCGAAATGCCGCTCTTCAGCCACCGCGACGAAGTACCTGAGTTGACGTAGATCCATGATATGTTTTTCGACTCAATCCGAGTCAAATAATATATTTGACAAGCATTCAAGGAAAGACGAATCTTGATGTCCGGCCGACACTGGTGTGCCGCGCGGCCTTGGCGGCTTTGCCCACGCACGCGCGAGTTCAGACCGAATCCAGACCGAATGTCGCCTGGCGGCCCCATATTCCATTCATTCCATAAGCACAGCGTTCCAGAGACGACCATGCCTCAATACCGTTCCCGCACCTCGACCCACGGCCGCAACATGGCCGGCGCCCGCGCCCTGTGGCGCGCCACCGGCATGAAAGACGACGACTTCGGCAAGCCGATCATTGCCGTGGTCAACTCCTTCACGCAATTCGTGCCGGGTCACGTGCACCTGCGCGATCTGGGCGCTGTGGTCGCCAAGGAGATCGAAGCGGCCGGCGGTGTGGCCAAGGAATTCAACACCATCGCCGTGGACGACGGCATCGCCATGGGTCACGGCGGCATGCTGTATTCGCTGCCGTCGCGCGAGCTGATCGCCGACTCGGTGGAATACATGGTCAACGCGCACTGCGCCGACGCCATGGTCTGCATCTCGAACTGCGACAAGATCACCCCGGGCATGCTCATGGCCGCCATGCGCCTGAACATTCCGGTCGTGTTCGTCTCGGGCGGCCCGATGGAAGCGGGCAAGGTCAAGAACGGCGACGGCCAGGTCATCGCCAAGATCGACCTGATCGACGCCATGATCAAGGCGGCCGACCCGAAGGTGAGCGACGCCGAAGTCGCGGAAATCGAGCGCAGCGCCTGCCCGACGTGCGGTTCGTGCTCGGGCATGTTCACCGCCAACTCGATGAACTGCCTGACCGAAGCCATCGGTCTCGCCCTGCCGGGCAATGGCACCATCGTGGCCACGCACGCCTGGCGGCGCGGGCTGTTCGAGCAGGCCGGCCGTCTCGTGGTCGACCTGTGCCGCCGCTACTACCAGGACGACGACGCCTCGGTGCTGCCGCGCAACATCGCGACCAAGGCCGCCTTCGAGAACGCCATGGCGCTCGACGTTGCCATGGGCGGCTCGACCAACACGGTGCTGCACTTGCTCGCCGCCGCGCAGGAAGCCGGCGTCGACTTCAAGATGGCCGACATCGACCGCATCTCGCGCAAGGTTCCGTGCCTGTGCAAGGCGGCCCCGGCGACCGACAAGTACCACATCGAAGACGTGCACCGTGCGGGCGGCATCATCGGCATTCTGGGTGAACTCGCGCGCGGCGGGCTGCTCGATACGTCTTGCGGCAACGTGCACAGCGGCACGCTCGGCAATGCCATTGCCCAGTGGGATGTGGCCGCCGACGCGGGCGACAAGGCGCACACGTTCTACAGCGCCGCCCCCGGCGGTGTGCCCACGACCATCGCCTTCAGCCAGTCGTCGGTCTATCCGTCGCTCGATCTGAACCGGGAAACCGGATGTATCCGCGACAAGGAACACGCCTATACGAAGGACGGCGGCCTGGCCGTGCTGTACGGCAACCTCGCCGAGAAGGGCTGTATCGTGAAGACGGCCGGTGTCGACGAATCGCAGTGGGTCTTCACGGGCCGTGCGCGCGTGTACGAAAGCCAGGACGATGCCGTCGACGGCATCCTGGGCGATCAGGTCCAGCCGGGTGACGTGGTCGTGATCCGCTACGAAGGCCCGAAGGGCGGCCCGGGCATGCAGGAAATGCTGTACCCGACGTCGTACCTGAAGTCGAAGGGGCTGGGCAAGACGTGCGCCCTGTTCACGGATGGCCGGTTCTCGGGCGGTTCGTCGGGTCTGGTGATCGGCCACGCCTCGCCGGAAGCGGCCGAAGGCGGGATCATCGGTCTGGTGGAAGACGGCGACGTGATCGAGATCGACATCACCCAGCGCAAGATGCATCTGGCCGTGTCCGACGACGAACTGGCCCGCCGCCGCGCCGCCATGGAAGCCCGTGGCGACAAGGCATGGCAACCGGCGAATCGTGAGCGTGTGGTCTCGCAGGCGCTGCAAGCATACGCCGCGTTGGCCACCTCAGCCGACCGCGGCGCGGTGCGCGACCTGTCGCAACTGAAGCTGGCTAAGCGCGGATAATGCGGCTTATGCAGCGGATTCGACGCATGCGCTGATCGAAGCGATTGGCACGAGCGGGAGCGGCGGCGCGTGCGGCCGCTCCCGCGCAGGACTTGCAGTGCAGTGACGCAGTAGTGAAGCAGCAATGACCTTGAGCGGCGCATCCGGATGACGGGCGTACCGCCGGCATGACAGCGTGATACAACAACGCTTGTGCGCGACGCTGCGGTAGCCTGTGGCGTGGTGCATCCCCACAGGAGACCGTCATGGCATTCAACCGTCGTTCGCGAAACGTCACGCAAGGCGTGGCGCGCTCGCCCAACCGCTCGATGTACTACGCGCTGGGCTACAAGGAAGAAGACTTCGACAATCCGATGATCGGCGTGGCCAACGGCCATTCGACGATCACCCCGTGCAACGCGGGGTTGCAGCGGCTGGCAGACGCCGCCGTCGATGCCATCAAGACCCATCAGGCCAATCCGCAGACGTTCGGCACCCCCACCATTTCCGACGGTATGTCGATGGGCACGGAGGGCATGAAGTATTCACTCGTCTCGCGCGAAGTCATTGCCGACTGCATCGAGACCGCCGTGCAGGGGCAGTGGATGGACGGCGTGGTCGTGATCGGCGGCTGCGACAAGAACATGCCGGGCGGCATGATCGCGCTGGCCCGCATCAACGTGCCGGGCATCTACGTCTACGGCGGCACCATCAAGCCGGGCAACTGGAAGGGGAAGGACCTCACCATCGTCTCGTCGTTCGAGGCCGTGGGCGAGTTCACCGCCGGGCGCATGACCGAGGCCGATTTCAAGGGCATCGAGAAGAATGCGTGTCCGTCGACCGGGTCGTGCGGGGGCATGTACACGGCCAACACGATGAGTTCGTCGTTCGAGGCGCTGGGCATGTCGTTGCTGTATTCGTCGACGATGGCCAACCCCGATCAGGAAAAGGTCGACTCGGCGGCCGAATCGGCGCGCGTGCTGATCGAAGCGGTCAAGAACGATCTCAAGCCGCGCGACATCATCACGCGCAAGTCCATCGAAAATGCAGTGGCGCTCATCATGGCCACGGGCGGTTCCACCAACGCAGTGCTGCACTATCTCGCTATCGCGCACGCGGCCGACATCGACTGGAGCATCGACGACTTCGAGCGCATTCGCGAGCGCGTGCCGGTCCTGTGCGACCTGAAGCCGTCGGGCAAATACGTGGCGACCGACCTGCACAAGGCCGGCGGCATTCCGCAAGTGCTCAAGATCCTGCTCGACGCCGGCCTGCTGCACGGCGATTGCATGACGATCACCGGTCAGACCCTCGCGGAAGCACTCAAGGACGTGCCGTCGGTGCCGCGCGCCGACCAGCATGTGATCTTCCCGATCGACAAGGCGCTGTACAAGGAAGGCCACCTCGCCATTCTCAAGGGCAATCTGGCCGAAGACGGCGCGGTCGCCAAGATCACCGGCCTGAAGAACCCGGTCATCACCGGCCCGGCGCGCGTGTTCGACGACGAACAAAGTGCGATGGACGCGATCCTCGCCGACAAGGTCCAGGCCGGCGACGTGCTCGTGCTGCGCTATCTCGGACCGAAGGGCGGGCCGGGCATGCCGGAGATGCTCGCGCCCACGTCGGCGATCATCGGCAAGGGACTCGGCGAGACGGTCGGCTTCATCACCGACGGCCGGTTCTCGGGCGGTACGTGGGGCATGGTGGTCGGGCACGTGGCGCCGGAAGCGTTCGTGGGCGGCACGATTGCGCTCGTGCACGAAGGCGACTCGATCACCATCGACGCGCACAAGCTGCTGCTGCAGTTGAACGTGCCGGACGACGAACTGGCAAGGCGTCGCGCGGCGTGGAAGGCGCCCGCCCCGCGTTACACGCGAGGCGTCATGGCCAAGTATGCCGCGCTGGCACAACCGGCCAACAAAGGCGCGGTCACGGGCTGAACTCGGCGTTGCACGGCACGAACGGCACCGCTCGCCTCCCTGGCAACGGTGCCGTTTTTTCGTGGCCCTTCGTGCCGAGTCGCGCGCCGCGCGCGCCATCTTATAATGGCGCGTCGATGCACCTGCCCAACGTCGTCACCCATAGACGTCCAACTCACGCAGCCTCGCATCGGGATCTGTCAACGATCGGGGAGAATCGAATGAAGGCATTCAACGGCCAGTGTGGCGGGGCGATGATCGGCGCGTGGCTGTTGATCGCGGCGGGCGCTGCACTTGCACAGACAACCCCACCGTCGGCCATGGGTGCGCAAGACGCGCAAAACGCTCAAGCCATGGAGAAGCTCGCCCGCGAGCGCAATTGCATGACCTGCCACGCCGTCGACCGGACCTTGCTCGCGCCGTCCTACCGGGATATTGCCAAACGCTACGAAGGGCAGCCTGGCGCCGCCGCCGATCTCGCGCGAACCATTGCGGACGGCAGTCGCGGGAAATGGGGGAGCATTCCGATGCCCGCCAGCCCTCAACTCGCCCCGGGCGAGGCGAGCCGTCTGGCGCGCTGGATTCTCGGCGCCCGACATTGAGGTGACAGACGATCAGCCCTGAGCGTTGCGCTACGGCCCCTTGGCAACCTTCGTCTTCCTCGGCGCTACGACCGAACCTGCTTCGCGACCTCTTCGATCACTGCCTGTCGAATGCGGTCCGGCAATTGAGCCTGCAAGGCATCGGCGACCTGCTTGCCGATCAGTTGCACCAGCCACGAGGTCTGGTCGATCAGTGCGTCGTGACATCGGCGCTCCACCATCGTTGTGATTTCATCGGCCAGTTGCAGCGTGAGCCGGGCACTCACGCGCTCGGCAAACACCGCGACATCGGCCGGCACACCCAGCTCGGCTCCCGGCGCGACCGGGTGAGGATCCGGCAACGGCGTTGCCTCCCCGGGCGCGAGCACTTCGGTCAGCGTGGGAATGCCGGGGTCGGTGCGCTCGGGCTCGTTCGTCACGATCCGCCTCTCTGGTCGTAATTGTTCAGGGTGTAGCCGCGATCGCGGTAGAAACGATAGCGTTCGCGCGCACCGGACAATTCGTCCGGCGTGTCGCCCACGATCTCGACCACTCGTTCGAAACGCGCGAAGTGCGTCGGCACGCTGCCCGCCAGATTCAGCAGCACCTGATGATGCTGCGCCTCTTCATCGGGGGCGGCCAGCACGACGGGCGTTTGCGGGGCAAGCGGGTCCTCGGTGAAGCAATGCGGTACGAACTCCAGCGGCGAGAACGTCCACAGCGTCTGGTCGAACGCGCGCAGCACGTCGGGCGCACCGACGACCACGAGCGTTTGCCCGGCGCTGTACACCTTGCGCGCGAACCGGCACGCGTAATCGAGCCGGTTCGCCACGTGCGTGTGGAAGTCGACGCGCGTCACCGGGCTTCGCGATCGATCAGGAATTGCGTGAGCAACGGCACCGGGCGCCCTGTCGCCCCCTTGGCCGCACCGCTCTTCCATGCCGTGCCGGCGATGTCGAGGTGGGCCCATTCATACTTCTCGGTGAATCGCGACAGGAAACAGGCCGCCGTCACGCTCCCCGCCGGGCGTCCGCCGATGTTCGCCATGTCGGCGAAGTTCGACTTGAGCTGCTCCTGATACTCCTCCTCGACCGGCAGACGCCAAGCCGTGTCCCCTGCCGTGCGGCCGGCGGCGAGCAGTTCGTCGGCGAGCGCGTCGCTCTTCGAGAAGAGACCCGTGTTCACGTGGCCGAGGGCGATGATGCAGGCGCCCGTGAGCGTGGCGACGTCGATCACGGCGGCGGGCTTGAAACGCTCCGCATAGGTGAGCGCGTCGCACAGGATCAGGCGGCCTTCGGCATCGGTGTTGAGCACTTCGATGGTCTGGCCGGACATGCTGGTCACCACGTCGCCCGGCTTCGTCGCACGCCCGCCCGGCATGTTCTCCGTGGCCGGCACAATGGCGATGACGTTGAGCTTGAGGCCCATCTCGGCGACGGCGCGCATCGTCCCGAGTACGGAGGCCGCGCCGCACATGTCGTACTTCATTTCGTCCATGCCCTCACCGGGCTTGATCGAAATGCCGCCCGAGTCGAACGTCACGCCCTTGCCGACCAGCACGATCGGGGCTTGCCTGGCGGCACCGCCTTCGTACTTGAGCACGATGAACTGCGGCGGCTGCACCGACCCCCGGGCGACCGACAGGAACGAGCCCATCTTCAGCGCTTCGATCTGCTTCGGCCCGAGGATGTCAGCCTTGAGCTTGAATTCGCGCGCGAGCTTGCGGGCCGTGTCGGCCAGATAGGTCGGCGTGCACACGTTGCCCGGCAGGTTGCCGAGGTCCTTGGTCAGCGCCATGCCGTTGGCGATCGCCTCGCCGTGCTTGGCCGCGACCTTGGCCGCCTTCAGGTCGTCGGGGGCAACGGCGAAGACCACCTTGCGCAGCACCGTGTTGGCCGGTTCGGCCTTGCTCTTCATCTGCGTGAAACGGTAGGTCGCCTCGCGCAGGGCGAGGATCGAGGCGCACACGGCCCAGGCGGTGTCCCGCTTGGCCACCGCGGCTTGCGGCAGCGTCCAGATGGCATCGGTCGCGCGCGATGCCAATACGGCGCGCGCGGCGGCACGCGAGGCTTCGTTGAAGCCCTTGGGCGAGAACTGGTCTTCGCGGCCCAGGCCGACGAACAGCACACGTGCCTGGCTCCAGCCAGCGACCTCGTGCAACATCAGCGTGCTGCCGAGCTTGCCATCGAGTTCACCACGCTTGACCATGCGGGCGAGCAGGCCCTTGCTGACGACGTCCAGCGCCTTGGCGAGCCCCGCGAGCGGCTGTTGCTCGAACACACCGACCACCAGACACTCGGTCTTGGCGTTGGCAAGGCCGGCCTGGCCGGCCTTGGTCGAATCGAAGGCTTTTGTGCTAAAGTCCATCGCGCTTTCCTCGGGTAAAATTCGTACGATCCGCAATTATCCGCTTTTTTCCCCGCTCGCCCAACCGCGAGAGCACCCCAATCGCCATCACATGATTTTTCAGCGTTCCCTGCAGCGCGAGCTGAACTACACCGCCGGGGCCGTCTTCATGGTGCTGATCACCGTCATGCTCACCACGATGATGATCCGCATCCTGGGCTTCGCCGCGTCCGGGAAAGCCGACCCGCGCGACGTTCTCGTGCTCATCGGCCTGGCCGTGATCGGCTACCTGGCCATCATTCTGATCGTGACGCTGTTCGTCTCGATCCTGTTCGTGCTCACCCGTTGGTACCGCGACTCCGAAATGGTCGTGTGGTTCGCCTCGGGCCTGTCGATCACCCACTTCATCAAGCCGGTGCTGCGCTTTGCCACGCCCTATCTGGCCGTGATCACGTTCTGCGCGCTCGTGGCCTGGCCGTGGGCGAACCTGCAGATCGCCGCCCTCGAAGCCCGCTTCGCCCAGCGCGACGACGTCTCGATGATCGCACCGGGCCAGTTCCGCGAAAGCGCCGCCAGTCACCGGGTGTTCTTCGTCGAGACTGTCTCGCCGGACGCGACCAAGGTGCACAACGTTTTCGTCTCGGGCACCGAGAACGGCAAGGTCAGCGTGATCGTCTCGAAACAGGGGCATATCGAAACGGCCAAGGACGGCAATCGCTACATCGTGCTGGAGAAGGGCCGCCGCTACGATGGGGTGCCCGGCCAGCCCGATTACCGTGTGATGGAGTTCGAACGCTATGGCGTGAAGATCGACAACCCGGCAGCCGCGCCAACCGACAACGCCCCGACCAAGGGCGTGCCGACCCTGCGCCTGTTCCGTGAGATCCAGAATCCGATCTTCCGCGGCGAGATCGTCTGGCGTATCGGCCTGCCGCTGCTGGCGCTCGCGCTCGTGCTGCTCGCCGTGCCGCTGGCGTATCAGAACCCCCGCCACGGCCGGGCCGTCAACCTGATCATGGCCGTGCTCATTTACCTCGCGTACACCAACCTGCTGAGCCTCTCGCAGGCGTGGGTGGCGCAGGAGCGCATGCCGCTCGCCATCGGCGTGTGGTTGTTGCACGCGCTCGCCATGGTCGTCATCGTGCTGCTATACCTGCGCCGCGTGCGCTTCCGTGGGCTGTTCGGCCGCCGTCGCCTCGGCGGATCCGGCGGGATGTCTGCATCGGGAGGGACCCGCTGATGCGCATCTATGAGAAATACTTTGCTCGCCAGATCTACCTGACGTTCCTGTTCGTTCTGCTCGCGTTCGTCGGCCTGTTCGTCTTTTTCGACCTGGTGAGCGAACTGGGCGACGTCGGCCGTGGGGGATACCGTTTCCAACATGCCCTCGCCTACGTGCTGCTGTTCGCGCCGCAGCGCATGTACGAAATCATTCCGGTCGCCTCGCTCATTGCCGCCATCTATGTCTGCGCGCAACTGGCGGGGAACTCGGAATTCACGATCTTCCGCGTCTCCGGGCTCTCGACCGGCCAGGCACTGCGCACGTTGGTGAAAATCGGTTTCCCGATCGTGCTGATCACCTTCGTCATCGGCGAGTATGTCGCGCCGAATGCCGAACAGCTCGCGCAGAAGATTCGTCTCGAAGCGCTGGGCAGTTCGGTCTCGGCCGGGTTCCGCTCCGGCGTCTGGGTCAAGGACACCGTCGATCAGGACGGCTCGCGCCTGACTCGCTTCATCAACGTCGGCACGCTCAATCCCGACAACACCATCGCAGACGTTCGCATCTACGAATTCGACGACAAGTTGCGTCTCGACAGCGTGCGACTGGCCAAATTGGGGCAGTTCGAATCGCCAAACTTCTGGAAGCTGACGGACGTGTCCGAAACGGTCTTCAGCGCGACGGACGATACCTCGGCCGGCACCGATCCGCTGCGCGCCCTGGTGCAGAGCAAGCAGGTGCATATCGACACGGTGCAGATGCGCTCGGAACTCACACCGCAGATCCTGTCCGTATTGATGGTCTCGCCCGACAACATGGCCATCGGCAGTCTTTACAGCTACATCGGCCATCTGAAGGAAAACCAGCAGAACACCGATCGCTACAATCTCGCGCTCTGGCAGAAGCTGCTGTACCCGTTGGCCGTCTTTGTGATGATGGCGCTGGCGCTGCCGTTCGCTTACTTGCACGCGCGCGCCGGGGCCATCGGCCTGAAGGTGTTCGGCGGGATCATGCTCGGCATGAGCTTCCAGTTGCTCAACAACCTGTTCTCGCACCTGGGCCTGCTCAACACCTGGCCTGCGTGGTTCACTGCCGCGTTACCGTCATTGCTCTATCTGGTGCTCGCCATCGCGGCGTTGCGCTGGGTCGATAAACACTGAGCCGACGATCATGTCCAGCAAACCCGGCATCGTCCTGTTCGCCCATGGATCCCGCGACCCACGCTGGGCCGAGCCTTTCGAGCGGCTGCGCGACAAGCTGAGCGCCCGGCGTCCCGACGCCGACGTTCGGTTGGCCTTCCTGGAACTGATGGCACCGAACCTCGGTGACGCCGTGGCGACCATGGCGTCGCAGGGAACGTTCGATATCACGTTGGTGCCGGTCTTCCTGGGCCAGGGCGGCCACGTGAGGCGCGATCTGCCGGCGCTCGCCGACGCTTGCCGCGCCGCCCACCCCGGCCTCGAATTGCGCGTGAGCGCCGCCATCGGCGAGGACGACACGGTGCTCGACGCCCTCGCCGACTATTGCGGCAGGATGATGGACGGCGACTGAGGGAAATCGCCTCATCGCGGCAGTGCATCGACAGAATGAGAAAACGGCGTCACAGGGTGAACTGTGACGCCGTTTTACGTAAGCCGTGACCGGCACGAACGTCGCTGACCGACGCCTGGAAGTGATCGTCGTCAGGCCGCCATCGCCGCCTGTGTCGCCCACTCGTGCAACGACGCGGCATCAGCGTGTGCGAACGCCTCGCCGATGAGCAGGACGCTCGGCTGCGACGCGTCGAACCACGACGCCGCCAACCCTTGGCGAACGTCGTCCAGCGTCAGGCGCACCCGTCGCTCGCGCGATGTCGTTGCGGCCTCCACGATCGCCACGGGTGTCGCCGCCGGCTTGCCTGCCGCAATCAATTCCACCGCAATGCGCTGGGCGCTGTCGCGTCCCATGTAATAGACGAGCGAATCGGCCGACGCCTGCGCCGCGATCTCGGCCGACTCGGGCGCACGGCTTTGCGTGGCGAAGGCCACACTGCGGGACACGCCGCGCAACGTCAATGAACGCCCAAGCGCTGCGGCACTGGCCAGTGCCGCCGTAATGCCGGGCACCACTTCCACCGCAATACCTGCCGCCTCCAGCGCGCGCAACTCCTCGTCGGCACGACCGAACAGCATCGGATCGCCGCCCTTCAAGCGCACGACCAGCGCGTGGGTACGCGCGTGGTCGATCAACTGCTTGTTGATGAAGTGCTGCGCACTCGACTGCTTCCCGCAGCGCTTACCGACAGCAATGCGCCTGGCCTGCGGACACAGCGCGAGCATCTCGGGCTCGACGAGCGCGTCGTGCAGCACCACGTCGGCCTGGGCCAACAGTCGCGCGCCGCGCACCGTGATCAGATCGGCCGCGCCGGGGCCCGCCCCGACGAGATAGACCTTGCCCGGCGCCGTACCGGTTTGCGAAGAAGTCACCGTCATGATGTCGCCATGGTTCGTGAGGGTTTGGCGCCGGCCCCCTCCGAGGGGCCGTGCGCCGGGTAACGCAATATGCAATACGCAATACTTACGCCGCGAGGCTGCGGATCATGCCCGCCGCCACCGTGTGGTGCGTGGCTTCGTCGATCAGCACAAACGCGCCCGTGGCCGGGTTCGCATCATACGTGTCGGCGGCCACCGGCTTCTGCAAGCTCAACTGCACACGGCCGATGTCGTTCATGGCGAGCGTCGCCTTATCCGTGCCGTGCAAGAGCGTGCTGACGTCGAGCACCGTGTCCACGCTGCCAACCTTCACATACACCGTGGTGGTCGCCTGCTTGAGCAGGTACTTGCGCTGCGGCGCGAGGGCATCCTCGTCGAACCAGCAGACGTCGGCCGCCAGTTTGCGCGACGGCTCCAGCGTCGATGCGCCCGCCACAAACGTGTCGCCGCGCGACACATCCACGTCTTCGGTCAGACGAATCGTCACGCACTGCCCGGCAAACGCTTCCTCGAGCAAGCCGCGTGGCCCGATGATCTCGGCGACGCTCGCCGTGCGGCCCGCCGGCAGCACGCGCAGCGCCTGACCGACACGCACCGAACCCGATTCCACGCGTCCCATGTAGCCGCGGAAGTCATCCGCATGAGCGCCGTCCTGACGCGCCACCAGTTGCACCGGGAAGCGCAGTTCGCCGCCCGACTGCGCGACCGGCAGCGATTCGAGGATGTCGAGCAACGGTTCGTCCTGATACCACGGCATGCGCTCGCTCGCGTACACGATGTTGTCGCCCTTGAGCGCGGAGACGGGCACGAAGCGAACGTCCTCCAGCCCCAGGCGCTGCGCCAGATCCAGATAGGCGGCGCGAATGGCGTTGAACGCTGTCTCGCTGTAGTCGATCAGATCCATCTTGTTGATGGCGACAATGACGTGCTGCAGGCCCAGCAGTTTGACGATGGCACTGTGACGCTTGGTCTGCGCGAGCAACTCCGTGTGGCCGTCGACTTCGGTCACGCGCGTGGCATCGACCAGAATGATCGCGGCGTGCGCCGTCGATGCACCCGTGACCATGTTGCGCGTGTACTGCTCGTGGCCCGGCGTGTCGGCGATGATGAACTTGCGGCGCGCGGTCGTGAAGTAGCGATAGGCGACGTCGATGGTAATGCCCTGCTCGCGCTCGGCTTCGAGGCCGTCGGTGAGCAGCGAGAAATCGATGTCTTCGCCGGCGGTACGCTTGTGCTTGGCGCGTGCGATGGCGGAAAGCTGGTCGGTCAGGACCGACTTGCTGTCATACAGCAGACGGCCGATCAACGTGCTTTTGCCGTCGTCGACGCTGCCTGCCGTGATGAAACGCAGCACGCCGAGGTCTTCCAGATGCGGGGTGAGGCTCATGATGTCTTGACTCGATTGCGTGGCCCCTGGCGCGGCGAATCTGCGCGCCCGGCGGGCCGATGTGTCTGTACTTAGGGCGGATGGCGGCGGTTCGGCGCCTTAGAAATAGCCCTGCTTCTTGCGCTGTTCCATCGCGGCTTCCGATGCCTGATCGTCCATGCGGGTGGCACCGCGCTCGGTGATGTCGGTCACGGCCGTCTCGGCAATGATCTCCACCGGGCTGGCGGCAACGCTGGCAACCGGGCACGTGCAACTGATGTCTCCGACGGTACGGAAGCGCACCGACGCCAGTTCGCTCGACTCGTCGTCCTGCTTCGGCGTGAGCGGCGTGACCGGCACGAGCAACCCGTTGCGACGCACGATTTCGCGCTCATGGGCGTAGTAGATCGACGGCAGGTCGAGGTTCTCGCGGGCGATGTATTGCCACACGTCCAGTTCGGTCCAGTTCGAGATCGGGAACACGCGCAGGTGTTCGCCTTTGTGCAGACGCGCGTTGAACAGATGCCACAGCTCCGGACGCTGCGCCTTCGGATCCCACTGACCGAATTCGTCGCGGAACGAGAAGATGCGCTCTTTTGCGCGGGCCTTCTCTTCGTCGCGGCGCGCACCGCCGATCATGGCGTCGTAGCCGTGTTCGGCGACGGTTTCGAGCAGCGTCACGGCCTGCGCCGCGTTGCGCGAATCGTTCTCGCGACGCAGTCGGACCGTACCGCGCTCGATCGAATCTTCCACGTGACCCACGACCAGCTCGGCGCCGAGCGCCTTGGCGTGACGGTCGCGGAACTCGATCACTTCCGGATAGTTGTGACCGGTGTCGATATGGACGAGCGGGAACGGCAGCACCGTCTTGCGGTTCGGGCCAAGGCCGAAGGCCTTGAGCGCCAGATGCAGCACCACGACCGAATCCTTGCCGCCCGAGAACAGCAGCGCGGGTTTGCGGCACTCCGCCACGACCTCGCGCAGGATGTACATCGATTCGGCTTCGAGCCAGTCCAGATGATCCATACGCGAGCCGTTGGCTTGCGCGACTTCGTGCATCGCACCCATAGTGTTCCCTTCCTTGATGATTCCGAAATTTCCGTGATTCGATTCGTCGCGATGTGCCGCCGCTTGGGGCCGTCACATCGTCATATGTCTTGCTGGCTCGCCTGATCCGCCTGCGCCGTGCCCGCTGCCTCAGCGCGACTGCACGGACACCGGGATCTGGCTCAGGTTGCTCGCATGCAACCCGCATTCCTTGCTGTCGCGCGACTCCCACCACCAGCGCCCGGCGCGGCTGTCTTCCCCCGGGCGGATGGCACGCGTACACGGCTCGCAGCCGATGCTCGGGTAGCCGCGCGCATGCAGTGGGTTGACCGGCACGTCACGTGCCGTCAGATAGGCCCACACCTGCGCTTCAGTCCAGTCGAAAATCGGGTTGTACTTGGCGATGCCGCGCGCGTCGTCGTGCTCGGCGAACGCCAGCTCCTCGCGCGTGACCGACTGCTCGCGTCGCTGGCCGGTGAGCCAGGCGTCGGCGTCGGCCAACGCGCGGCCGAGCGGCTCGACCTTGCGAACCTGGCAGCACGCCTTGCGCAGGTCCACGCTTTCATAGAATGCATTCGCGCCGTGCTCGGCCACGTACGTCTCGACGGCATCGGCCTGCGGCGCGTACTGCGCGACGTCGTAGCCATAGCGCGATTTGATCTGATCGAGCATGCCCAGCGTCTCGGCATGCAAACGCCCGGTATTGAGCGTGAATACGGTGATCGGCAGTTGCTGGCGCAGAATCACGTGCGTAATGAGCATGTCTTCAGCGGCCAGACTGCTGGCAAACTTCACGTTGCGATGCGAACCCGCGATGCGGGCGAGGCGCTCGGCCAGCACGGCTTCCATCTCGTCGAGCAGCGCCATGTCATGATGCTCGGCATCGGCCCCGTTCGACGGTGCATTGGCTTGCGTGGGTTCCCAGCGGGATTCGTTTCGCATGTCGCGAACTCCTTGTTGTCTGTGGGGGTCAGCCGACCAGCTTCACTGCCGCGAGCGTGAGCGTTGCCGCCAGCGCCCCGCGCACCACGCGCTCGGGCAGATGACGGGTGAGCTTCGCACCCAGCCAGATCCCGGGCAGCGAGCCGATCAACAGACTGCCGAGCAGTGCCCAGTGCACCGTCCCGAGCCAAATATGACCCAGCGCCGCGATGGCCGTCAGCGGCACCGCGTACGCGATATCGGTTCCGGCGACTTCGGCCGGTTCCAACTGCGGGTACAGCATCAGAATCAGCGTCGCGCCAACGGCACCGGCGCCAATCGAGGAAATCGTGACGAGCACGCCGATCACGGCGCCCACCAGCACGGTGGCCACGACCTGCTTGCGGCCCGTCAACTGCCAGTTCGGGTGGGTGCGCAGCGCCGCCAGCAGCTTGGCGCGGAACAGCAGGGAGAGCACCGTGAGCAGCACCGAGGCCGCGATCGTCAGCTTGATGACATGCAGCGCCGCGTCGTCGATGCCGCCCAGGCGCTTCAGGACAACGATCGTCACCAGCGCCGCCGGCAAGGCGCCAAGCGTGAGCCTGCGCACGATGTGCCATTTCACGTGGCCGTGCGAGCGATGCGCAACCGTGCCGAAGCTCTTGGTCACCGCCGCAAACGCCAGATCGGTGCCGACCGCGACCGGCGCCGCGTAGCCAAGCAGCAGCGTCAGCAGAGGCGTCATCAGCGAGCCCCCGCCGACGCCGGTCAGACCGACCAGCAGGCCGACGCCAAATCCGGAGAGGGGTTCGAGCCACAGCGACATGTATGACGTTCCTGTTGGTGCTTAATGCCTGGCGGGAATAACGTTATCGAAACAGTGGCACCCACTGTAATGAAAACGCTATATACTTCAAACGAATTAAAAATTGTTTGTATATTTTCGAAAGTTATACAAATGAACCTGCATCAGTTCCGCTTCGTGCGCGAAGCCGTTCGCCAGAATTTCAACCTGACCGCAGCCGCCAAGGCGCTGTTTACCTCCCAGCCGGGGGTTTCGAAGGCCATCATCGAGCTGGAAGAAGAGCTTGGCGTGGACATCTTTGCCCGGCATGGCAAGCGCATCCGTAATCTGACCGAGCCCGGGCGCATCATTTTCGAGTCCGTCGAGCGAATCCTGCTGGAGGTGGAGAGCCTCAAGCGGATCGGCAAGGACTACGCCGCGCAGGATCAGGGCAGTCTGGCGATCGCCACGACGCATACTCAGGCGCGATATTCGCTGCCACACGCGGTGGCCGAGTTCAAGAAGCGGTATCCGAAGGTGCGGCTCTCGATCTTGCAGGGGAGCCCGACGCAGATCGCAGAAATGGTGCTGCACGATCAAGCGGATCTGGCCATCGCGACCGAAGCGATTGCCGGCTATAAGGATCTGGTGTCGCTGCCTTGCTATCAATGGCAGCATGTGGCTGTGGTGCCGCCGGATCACCCGCTGCTGCAACTCCCGTCCGTCGGCATCGAGGATCTGGCGAAATATCCGCTGATTACTTATGACCCCCAATTCGCCGGCCGCGCCAAGATCGATCACGCCTTCGCGCTGCGTCACGTCCAGCCGGACATCGTGCTCGAGGCGATCGACGCCGATGTCATCAAGACCTATGTCGAATTGGGGCTTGGCGTGGGGATTCTGGCCGGGGTGGCATTTGACCCGGAACGCGACCGCAATCTCCGGGCGCTCCAGGTGGGACACCTGTTCGGTACGAATGTGACGCGCGTCGCCCTCAAACAGGGCGCCTATCTGCGCGGTTACGTGTTCACGATGGTCGAATTGCTGTCACCACTCCTGACGCGCAAGCTCGTCGAGCAAGCCTTGCGCGGCGAACACGAGACTTACGAGCTTTAAGCGCGTCGGGCGCTTTGGGGAAACCGTGCGCCGACGCCCAGTCGGCGGGCGAGCCGCGTCCCGCATTGCGGGGCGGGCCTGGCACTATTTTTCTTCGCTGGCCGAACGCAAGCGGTGCGGTATGCTTACGCGATTCGATCAACAGGAGACCCCATGCGCTCACCTCTTCGCGGCATCCGACTGTCGGGCGTGCTGCTTGCCCTGACCCTTGCCGGTGTTGTGACGGCGGCTCGCGCCGATATCACCGTCGGCATCGATCTGTCGTCGACCGGACCGGCGGCCGCCATCGGTATTGCCAGCAAGAATGCCATGCAGCTTTGGCCCGACCATATTGGCGGGCAGAAGGCGCACTACCTCTTTCTTGACGACGGCACCGACCCCGGTACGGCCGTGAAGAACGCGCGCAAATTCATCAGTGAGAACAAGGTCGACGTCATCGTCGGCCCGAACATTACGCCGAGCGCGCTGGCCATGCTCGACCCGATTTCGGAGGCCGAGACGCCGATGATCACCCTGATCGGTTCGGCCGTCGCCGTGGAGCCGCAGGATGCCAAGCGCCGGTGGGCCTTCAAGATGGCCGCGAACGATTCGGCGATGGCCGACGTGATGACGCGCTACATGGCCAACCACGGGATCAAGACGGTGGGCTTTATCGGCTTTGCCGATGCCTACGGCGAGAGCTGGTGGAAAGAGTTCTCGAAGTTTGCCGAACTTCGCAAGATCAAGGTTGTGGCGCAGGAGCGTTTCAACCGCACGGACACGAGTGTCACGGGCCAGATCCTGAAGCTGATGGCGGCCAAGCCTGACGCTGTCCTGGTCGCCGGTTCGGGCACGCCCGCCGCATTGCCGCAGCGTACGCTGCAGGAGCGCGGGTATGCCGGGAAGATCTACCAGACGCACGGCATCGCCACGTACGACTTTGTTCGCGTGGGGGGCAAGGACGTGGAAGGCACGCTATTCCCGACACAACCGGGTGTGGTTGCCAAGACGTTGCCGGCCGGGCATCCGGCGCGCGCGGCGGCGTTGGCATTCACCAAGCAGTACGAGGCCAAATACGGCCCCGATACGGTCACGCAGTTCGCCGCCGACGCCTATGGCGTGTGGGATCTGCTCAACGATGCCGTGCCGCGCGCCGTGAAGGTGGCGGCACCGGGCACGCCGGCATTCCGTGCGGCGCTGCGCGATGCGCTCGAATCCACGCACAATCTCGCCATTCCGAACGGCATCATGAATCTCAGCCCGAAGGACCACGTGGGGCTCGATCAGCGTGCCAGCGTGATGGGGCAGATCAAGAACGGCAAGTTCGTCTACGTCTCGAATTGATGCCGGCATGACGACATACACCATCGCGTTTATCGGGCTGGGCGCCATGGGCGGCCAGATGGTTCGTCATTTGATGGCCGCGGGGCATCGGTTGCACCTCTACGCGCGCCGGCCTGAGGCTGCGGCTCCGTTCGTCGCGCAGGGCGCAAAAGTGTTCGCAACGCCCGCGCAGGCCGCCGCCGATGCGGACTTCGTCGTTACCAACGTCACGACAACACAGGACGTGGAGGCGGTGCTGCTCGGGGCGGAGGGCGTGGTGCATGGAGCGCGGGCGGGCACGATCTGCGTGGATCACAGCACGATTTCGGCGGAGGCGACGCGGCGCATGGCCGCGCGCCTGGCGCTTCACGAGATTGCGCTCGTGGACGCGCCCGTGTCTGGCGGGCCATCACGCGCGGCCGACGCTTCGCTGTCGATCATGGCCGGCGCGTCGAATGACGTCTTCGAGAAGGTCAAGCCACTGTTGTCCGTGTTGGGCACGACGATCACGCATGTGGGCGACGTGGGGGCGGGTCAGGTGGCGAAGGCGTGCAATCAGATCGTGCAGGTGATCAATATCCAGGGCATTGCGGAGGCGATGCTGTTCGCGGCGCGCAACGGCGTGGATCAGGACAAGGTCATCGAAGCGATTTCGCAGGGGCTGGCGGGCAGTCGAATGCTCGACATGATGGGGCCGAAGATGGCCCATCGCGACTTTGCGGCGGGCATTGAAGCGCGTTTGCACGACAAGGATTTCGCGATGATCCTGGACGCCGTGGCCGACGCAGGGCTCTCGCTGCCGGCCCTGTCACTGGTGAAAGCCCAGCTGACGGCGCTGATGGAGCGCGGTTGGGGACATGACGACACGTCGTCGCTGCTGCGCGTGCTCGAGAGTCAACAGCAAGTTCATTGAACGCCGACGGGGCGGGCTTGTGGCCGCGAAAAATTTCGGTCATAATCTCGCCTTCGTCCGGTGAGCCGTTAGGTTCGTTGAACGAGTCACGCTGCGACACCGCTCGGTGAACGCACACCTGCCCAGGTGGTGAAATTGGTAGACGCAGGGGACTCAAAATCCCCCGCCGCAAGGCGTGCCGGTTCGATTCCGGCCCTGGGCACCACAAGATCTATATCCCACAAGGCTTTCCCAGTTGTTTGGTGTAATTTTGGCGTAGGCCCGAGGCCGTTGCGTCTGCGACGAGTCAGTGCCTTTGCCCCCCGCGCGAACAGCATATACTTAGCCACAAGGCCGAGTATCAATCTCAAATTAAACCGCGGGTGCCTCTGCAAACGTCGGACACCGGTATCTCGGTTTAAGCTGATGGTTCTTCGCTTCTGAATTGGTCCGCCTCGCTCATGGGAACAGGCCACCATCACTCGGCACGAGCTAGAATGCTTCGACAACATTAAGCCGGAGTTGCTAGTGCCGGCCACAAAAGAATTGGCTGAGAAGTTCAATCTTCGGACATTTCGGCCAGACGGGGATTGGATCTATACATGGTCATCGATCAAAACCCGGGACAAGCCAATTTCGGCAGAACAGTACCTGAAATTCTCGGAAAATGATCTATCGGACGGCGAGTCAGAACGTCACTTGGTGAACGCCCTGACAAATGCAAAACGAGCATTGCATCTCCGCATGGAAGATGTGTGTCTCGGCTTCGGTTTTGCCAGTTTTGAGGGCCGACGCTCATTCCCGCGTATGACCGAGTTCATTTCAAACATAGGGGTTACGGCCCCCCCCGCATCCTTAATAGGTTGAATCAACTTCGAAACCAGGTGGAACATGAATATCTTGTTCCTAATCGATCAGAAGTTGAAACGTTTATCGACGTGAGCAGCTTATTCGTAGCTACAACACAACGATGGATAAATCGCCAGCCGAGCGATATCGAAATCCGCCAGGACGTGATCATAGACGGAGAAATCATCACTCTGAGAGCGATGACATTTGCCTGGGAGCGTGGTTTGGCCAATCTCCATTTCGACTCATCCACCAGTCACTCAAAATGGGAACGGGAAACCGTCGAATTTCAGTGCCCCTCCGAGGAGTTCTTTCTTTGCGCCAAACTCGCCCTTGAGAATGAATGGTGAAGTGGTGCCGAGCCTTGCGTTTCAGCAACTTCCGAATATCCCAGCCTATGCGCCGCCACTCAAAAAGTTTTGACCCACTGCGAAAACGTTCGTGACGTATAAGAGGCGAAACGAATTCCAGTTGAAAGTCTGTCGATGGCGGCTTGACGACATGCACGGCGACCCAACAACCCTGAGGCACGAATACAAACATCATTTGATGCTATAATTGTGCCACTCACATCAATAGAGGTGACGTATGCGCACTACTTTGGCGTTGGACGATGAGCTTCTCGCGAAAGCGCAAGCATTCACAGGCTTGCAGGAGAAGTCAGCCTTGATCCGTGAAGCGCTCAAGGCTTTGATAGAGCGCGAAAGCGCCCGCCGTTTGGCTCGTCTGGGTGGAACAGAGGCAGACCTCACCGATATCCCGCGCCGCCAAACGGAGCCCGCATGATTCTGGTCGACACCTCGGTTTGGATCGACCATCTAAGGGCCGGTGACGCCACACTTGTCCAGTTGCTCAACGCTGGGCGAGTGTTGGCCCATCCCGACGTGATTGGTGAACTTGCGCTTGGCAGCCTCAAGAATCGCGATGTCGTCATTTCAACGCTGCGCGATCTTCCATGCGTTACTGTGGCAACGGATGACGAGGTCTTGCGTTTCATCGGAGAGCAAACGCTTTTCGGGTTGGGCATCGGCTACGTTGATGCCCATCTACTTGCGGCAACACGCCTCACGGCTGGGGCTGCCATTTGGACGCGCGATAAGCGTCTCGGGGCGGCGGCCAAGCGGCTCTCACTGGCGGCGAAAATCCTTCACTAGAACGTCAAGCTGGCGGACCGTGGTTATGCCCGGTCCCCCATCAGTGATTGCCTGCCGCGCCACTGAGTAATCACACGTCGACGAAAACGCCTAAGGGTGTTTTGCACAACCGAATCCGGTCAGACCGGATTCAGCACCCGTCGCCCCTCAAGCACAGCCGCCACATTATCCAACGCGGTGAAACCCATCTGGTCGCGCGTCTCTTTCGTCGCGCTCGCCATGTGAGGCGTAAGAAATACGTTGTCCAGCGATGCGAAGCGGGCATCGACATTGGGCTCATTTCGATACACATCGAGACCCGCGCCGAAAAGGTGCCCCGACGTCAATGCGCCGTAAAGCGCATCTTCATCTACCAGATCGCCACGCGCCGCGTTCACAAATACGGCCCCCTTCGGCATAAGATCGAACTGCGCCTTCGTCATGAGAGGCGATCCGCCACCGGGAACATGCAGCGAAACCACCTGGCAATGCGGCAGCAGTTCCTCGAGGCTTGAATAGAACACCGCCCCGTTTTCCAGCGCCGGCGATGCCCGCTGGATGTCGGTGTAGGCCACCTTCATGCCAAACGCCTGCGCGCGCTTTGCGACCGCTCGCCCGATACGTCCGAAACCCACGATGCCAATCGTTTTTCCGTTGACGCGCGTGCCCAGCATGTCAGTCATGCCAAACGATTTCCCCCAACCGGCGCGCATGATTTTTTCGTATTCCGCCGCACGCCGACTCGCCGCCAGCACCAGCAACATTGCGAAGTCCGCCGTGCACTCGGTCAAGGCGTCGGGCGCGTTCGTCACGACAATGCCTCGCTCGCGGGCGAACGCCACGTTCATGTGATCAACGCCCGCGCTGGCATTGGCAATGATCTTTACCGTGGATGGCAACGCCGCGATGTGCGCTTCCTGCAAGCCGGACTTCTTCCCGACCAGAACGGCTGGCACCTCGCGTGCCTTGCAGAATTCCACCACCGCCCATGCGTCCATATCCGACTCGGTCACGTAGGCGTTGAATTCCGACACTGCGCGGCTCGCCACGGCTTGCGGCACTTTTCGCGCGATCAACAGTTGGGTGCGCGTGCTTTGCGACATGATCTTTTCTCCAAGTAGATGGTCGCACACAGACTACGAAACCCGTCAACCCAAGGTCAATGTTGATTGAATCAATCAACCCCAGAACTGCCCCAAACGTGCTTCCCCGATCGCATCCCACCACGGGACCGCCCCCGCACATCTGGCGTCTCAGGAAAACCCTGAGGAACCACCGAGTGGCTGCGCGTCCGGATGTTGATTGAAAGAATCAAGATTGCCCGGCGGTCTCGGCCGATGCCATTCTCGGCTCGTAACTCCACGAGAAAAGGTATTTTCATGTCGACTTCGAAGAAGTTCGCCGCCGTCACAGGTGCCGGTTCCGGCATCGGTCGAGCGGCCGCCATCGCCCTCGCCGCTTCCGGATTTACCGTCGCGCTGATCGGACGCCGGGATGCGCCCCTTCAGGAAACCAAAGCGGCCATCGATGATGCAGGCGGCGACGCGTATGTCGCGGCGGCCGATGTCGGCGATGAATGCTCCGTAGACGCGGCATTCGCGCAAATCCTTCGCGAATTCGGACGTCTGGACGTCCTCTTCAACAACGCCGGGCGCAACGCCGGTGCCGTGCCGCTGGACGAATACCAGCTCGACTTCTGGAACGACGTCGTCGCAACCAACCTGACGGGTGTGTTCCTGTGCGCGAGAGCCGCCTGGCGCATCATGAAAAATCAAACGCCGCAAGGCGGGCGAATTATCAACAACGGATCCATCTCGGCGCACTCCCCCCGCCCCAATACCATCGCCTACACGGCCACCAAGCACGCCGTGTCGGGCATCACAAAATCGTTGGCGTTAGACGGCCGCGCATACCGCATCGCCTGCAGCCAAATCGACATTGGCAACGCGGCAACGTCGCTCACCGAGCGGATGACACGTGGCGTCCTTCAGGCCGACGGCAGTATGGCCCCCGAAGCGCGAATCGACGTCTCTCATGTCGCGAACGCCGTAGCACATATCGCCAGCCTGCCGCTAGAAGCGAACGTTCTGAACATGACCATCATGGCCACCACCATGCCCTTCGTAGGCCGCGGATAACCCGGCAACTGCCTGCCCCACAAAAATAGCCACTGGCAGGCACCCAATCAGGAGACAACGATGAAATTTGCAGAGGAACAACACCTGTCGGCGCTCGACACCGCATCGCGCGATATCACGGCAAGACCGTCAAAGGTCAGATACGTCGTGCTGTCGATGTTGCTGGTCGCGACGATTCTTAACTACGTCGACCGATCCGCCCTCGGCATCGTCGCCCCAAGCCTTTCAAAAGATCTCGCGTTAAACAAGATGCAGATGGGGGAGTTGTTCGCCGCCTTCGGTCTCGCATACTCCATGGCCTTGCTGCCCAGCGGCATCCTTGCCGACGTGCTTGGCTCACGAATTGCCTATGCGCTGTCGCTCGTGGGATGGTCGCTCGCGACGGTGACGCAGGGCTTGGCCAACGGCTATCACATGCTGCTTGGGTCCCGGCTAACGATGGGCGCGCTCGAGGCGCCCGCGTTTCCGTCGAATGCTCGCGCGGTGACACTATGGTTTCCCACGCAGGAGCGCGGATTCGCGACCAGCGTCTACGTGATGGGACAGTACATCGGAACGCCCATTTTTACGGGCCTTCTGCTGTGGATATCGGCCACCGCGGGGTGGCGTTCCGTGTTCTTTGTGACCGGAGGTTTCGGGATTCTTTTCAGTGTGATCTGGTTCTGTGCATACCGGGATCCCTCGCGACATCGCTGGGTGAACAAGGCCGAACTCGAGTACATCAATGAAGCGCACACGCCGTCCGCACAGAAGCCACGGGAGAAGTTCAACTGGCGGATGGCACTCAAACTGCTCGGGTATCGCCAGATTCTGGCCATTTGCCTCGGCAAGTTCTGCAACAACACGATACTGGTCTTTTTCACCACCTGGTTCATGACGTATTTGGCCGAGGCGCGTCATATGTCGATGATCAAGGTCGGGATTTTTCAGGCACTCCCGTTCTTGGGCGCAACGCTTGGCATCCTCGTCGCGGGCTGTCTCTCGGACTTCTTTATTCGTCGTGGCGTCTCCCTCTCCGCCGCGCGCAAAGCACCGCTGGTCATTGGAACGCTGCTCGGCTCATCCATCGTCCTGGTGAATTTCGTGGAATCGAACGCGTGGGTCATCGCCATTCTGACCATCGCCTTCTTTGCGCAAGGTGTCGGGTCGATGTCCTGGGCCGCCGTGTCCGAGATTGCTCCCCGCCAGTACGTCGGCCTCACCAGCAGTATCACGAGCCTCGCCGCCAACATTGCTGCCGTGACGACGCCGCTGATGATCGGTTACGTCATACAACGCACGGGACAGTTTTACTGGGCACTGAATCTGATGGGCGCTATCTGCCTGCTCGGGACGTTTTCGTATTCCGTTCTCCTGGGCAAGCTCTCCAGAATCGAGCTTTGAACGCCCCCAACTATCGATCGAACGACATGATTGAATTTAAATGGGATCACCTTCAGCTATGTTCTGCAGACGCTGAAGCCACGGCAGCGTGGTTTGCCCTGTGCCTGAATGCGGAAGTCGTTCGACGTCCGGGGCGAGTGGATCTGCGCATCGGGTCCATCAATTTATTCATCACCCAACTGTCCGGCGCGCATACGACCGAAATCTCACGTGGCACGCGCACGCAAGGCATCGATCATTTCGGCGTGACCGTCGATGATCTCGATGCCGCCTTCAATCACCTCAAGGCCTGCGAAGCCGATATCGTCGAGCCGATCAAGCCGGTCCGTGCCGGCGTCCGGGCACTGTTTGTGAAGTCGCCGGGCGAGATCCTCATTGAAGTCCTTGAGCGCAAGCCCAGCGAGATGACTTTTACTTGAAGAGCCGTCAATATTGAGGCGCCCCCCTCGGGACTCACTCGAAACGAGTGAGTCCCGCTGCCCGTTTTGAGCGCCCTGCCCCATACCGAACGCCTATTCCATGCGAACCTGGATCACGTTGACCGAAGCGGCCCGACAGTTGGGCGTGCAAGCGCAGACGATCTACGCCTACGTCAGCCGAGGCAACATCGCCGTCATGCCGGACCCCGCCGACCCGCGCAAGAGCTTGTATCGTGCAGAGGACGTCGCGATCCTTTGCCGAAAGAAGCAGGTCGGCCGCAAACGCGCCGCCCTTGCCGCAGGCACGATATTCGGCGCCGAGCCTTGCATCCACAGCGCAATCACTACGTTTTCCAAAGGGCGCGCGTACTACCGCGGGCGCGATAGCATTCGCCTGTCACAGACATCGACGCTCGAAGACGTTGCCGCCATCCTGTGGAATGCACGATCGCCAATTGCCTTTGACATTGAAGGAACCCCGCTGCAGTGGGAAGAGCGCGGCAGACAGTGCGCTTTCATGTCCTTGGCCGCGCTTGCCGCGAACGGTCACTCGACACACGGCCGAACCGACCGGGCACTGCATACCGAGGCGGGCCACCTGGTCGCGCTCGTCTCCCATGCGTTTGGTGCGAAATGCAACGAGAAGGCGACGCTCACGCATGAACGACTGGCGCTTGGATGGGGGCAAGGAAGCGAGGGCACCGACCTCATTCGCAGAGCCCTGGTACTCGTTGCCGATCACGAGCTAACCAGTTCGGCCTTTGCCGCAAGAATCACGGCATCCACCGGCGCATCGCTGCCGGGATGCCTGCTCACCGGGCTGGCGGCCTTCTCAGGCCCGTTGCACGGCGACGCCTCAGGCCGTGTCCGTGCCGTGTTCGATGACGTAGAGCGAGTCGGGGCGGAAAGTGTGGTGGCCCATCACTTGCGGTCGGCCCTCCCGATCCCGGGATTCAGCCATCATCTCTATCCCGAAGGCGACCCGCGCGCTCAGGCTTTGCTGGAGCGCCTCGATCCCCCCGAAGAACTGGCGTCATTTATCGAGACTGTGACCCGTTTGACGGGGCTTCAACCGAACATCGATGTCGCGCTTGCCGTTCTGGCTTCTCAACTCAAGCTTCCGCGCGACGCCTCCTTCGCCCTATTCGCCACCGCCCGAAGTGTCGGCCTGCTTGCGCACAGCATGGAGCAGCTCAAGGTCGGAAAGGTGATCCGACCGCGCGGACGTTACACCGGCCCCGTGCTCGAGGATGTGGATTCGGTGCCCCCCAAAGACGACGGCAATGGCCTGCCTGACGCGGCGACCGTCGACCGAAATCGCGTATTCAAGACGATCATCCGCTAGCTGAGATCCCGCCGGTTCACCCTACCGTATCGGCGGACACAATCTCACACGCAAGGGGATGAGCCCGCCCCGCGCCGGCACTCGGGACATGGGCAATATTTCATCGCGCATTGATTACCGAGGACGACCCGTAGTAGCATACGCAACTTAATTAATAATAATTCTCATTTCTATTTTTATTACCATCGATGCGTCGCCTCCAGAATTACGCTGCACTGCCGCTGGTCTTCATCGCGGCGTCGCCGCTCGCCTTCGCGCAGGCCACGTCCACTGCCGTGGCGAGTTCGGCTGCCGCAGGCGCAACGAACGCCGACACCGCCACGCCCGACACCACGTCGATGAGTCCGTCTGGCACCGTTGCGCTGCCCGCAGTGTCTGTCAGTGCGAGCGGTGCGCCCCGCACCGCGTTCGACGCGCCCGCCGCCGCCCAGGTCACGAAGTCGTCGGTGCCTTTGAGCGAGACGCCGCAATCGATCAGCGTCGTCACGCGCGATTTGATGGACGCGCAACAGGTCCAGACGCTCAACGACGCGCTGCACGACGTGCCCGGGGTGATCTCGGGCACGTACGGCAGACGGGGCTGGGACGACTTCATCATTCGCGGCCAAACGGCGTCGGATTCCGTATATCTCGACGGCCTGCGCACGGCCATCAACAACCGCTTCGCCGAAGAAACCTTCGGTCTGCAACAGATCGAAGTGATCAAGGGACCGGCTACGTTGCTTTCCGGACTCGTGCTGCCGGGCGGCATGGTCAACATGGTCAGCAAGCGGCCAGAAGCCGACACGTTCGCCAACGTCGATGCGACCGTGGGCAGTCACGGCTTCTACCAGAGCACCATCGACATGGGCACGCCGCTCTCGGAGAACGGCAAGGCCGCCTTTCGCATCAATGCGCTCGCGACGAACAGCCATGACGCCACCGACTATGTTTGGTCGCGCAATCGTTATATCGCGCCGTCGTTATCGCTTGATCTCGGCCCGCGCACGGAATTCACGATCCTGACGAGCTATCAGGAACGCAATTATCTCCGCCAGCAAGGCCTGCCGTGGTCCGGCACGCTGCTCCCGAACAAGAACGGCAGCCTGTCGCGCAGTACCTTCACGGGCGAGCCCGGTGAGCGGCCCTACTCGGGGCACGAGGCACGTATCGGCTACCGCTTCGCCCACCATTTCGACTCGGGCTGGACCGTGAACCAGAATGCTCGCTGGCAACAGTTCGCGCTGGGCGGCCAGCTCGTCGCCAATGGAAAGGTCGCCTCGAACGGCTACACGCTGAACCGCACGGCCACCGATTCGCAATGGTCCGGCGACACGATCTCGCTGGACAATAACGCGCAGAAGACCTTTGACACCGCGTTCGGCCGCCACGAGATCACCGTCGGCATGGACTACATGCGCGGGCGCGAAGACGTCACCACCACCACGTGCTCGGTCGGCTCGATCAACATGTACGCCCCGGTCTACACGGGTGCGATCACGTGTCCTTCCACGCCACGAACGCGCGCGTACACCACGATCCGCGATCTGGGCGTCTACGCGCGCGATCAGATCGCGCTCGGCCAACGCTGGCGCTTGCTGGCGGGCATGCGCTACGACAGCGCGTCGAGCAACGTGCTCAACAAGCTGACCAACACCACGAGCGGCAACCCGTCGAACGCCACCACGGGCTCGCTTGCGCTGATGTACGAGCTGTTCCCCGGCGTGCGCCCCTATGTGAGCTACGCGACCTCGTTCTACCCGAACAGCGGCGCGGACGTGAGCGGCAACGCCTTCGATCCGGAAACCGGCAAGCAGTGGGAAGCGGGGGTGAAGTTCGACCTCCAGAAGGGCCACACGAGTGTGACGCTCGCGGCATTCGACCTGCGCCGCCGCAACGTGCTGGAGAGCGATCCGAACAACGACGGCTACAGCATTGCCGTGGGCGAAGAGCATTCGCGCGGCGTCGAATTCAGCTTCAACACCGCACCGACGAATCAGTTGAGCGTGACCGGCGGCTACGCCTACACGTCGGCCGTGATTGCCGACGACGGTGGCCAGGCACCGTCGACCAACGGCGTGCGCATCAACAACGTGCCACGGCACAGTTTCAACGTGTTCGCGCGCTACCAGTTGCCGGGCGAATTGCGTCGCTGGGAGATCAATGGGGGGGTGCGCGGCCAGAGCAACCTCTATGCGTATGGCTACACGATTCCGGGCTTCGTGGTCAGCGACGTGGGCGTTCGCTACACCGCACCGAGCTGGCACGCCGCGCTGAACCTGAAGAACATCTTCAACAGGCATTACTACACGGGCGGTCTGAGCAATGCCGTGGCACTTGGCGACGATCGCTCCGTGATGCTCACGCTGGGATACCGCTATTGAGGCTTGCGAAGCGCCAACCACCCCCACACGTCGATTTGGCAAATACGTCGAGGCTTTCGCATGGCGACGTCCCGAGCCGACAATTCGGACGTTGCTGAAACTCAAGTGACTTCACGGCTGGGATGATGGAAGCGTCCCCCATATCGGTGGGGCAACTTCTGGGAGCGACCTATGCGCGATCCGAACGATGAGAACGTGAAATCCCGAGGTGCAGGCACGAAGCGGCGATTCGAGACGAGCGAGACACCGGACATGCCCAAACCCCTGTCGAGAAAGGGCTATGTCGTCTGGTTCCACGACCATGGCGAATATCTGGGGCTCGCATGGAACGAGTCGGCGGAAGAGATTGAACGAGCCCATGTGGCAAATGCCGACCATGCGATCTACTTCGAGACGTTCGCGCAGGCGGCCGTCGCCAGCGACAAGTTCATCAGTCCCTGTCGGGTACTCCATTCCCCCGGCCCCGGAAAACGGCCCAAGCTCATGCGTTAGGATAACGTGACGGTCCGTCGCCGTTCTCGGGCCGTTACGCCTGCGATTTTGGCGCCGCCGGTTCCCGTGTTACGTTTACGGCAACGTTACTGCGTGTGAGGTGTGACCATGTACACCGTAATGGGCATCACGGGGCGAGTGGGCGGCGTGCTCGGGCACGACCTGCTCGCGGCAGGTCTGCCGTTGCGGGGCGTCGTCCCGGACACCGTCAATTCCAGTCGATGGGCCGCACTGGGCGGTGAAATGGCCGTCGCGGAAAACGGCGATGTCGACGCCCTCACCCAGGCGTTTCGCGGCAGCGAGGCCGTGTTCGTGATGCTCCCGCCGAACGCAGATCCCGAGCCAGACTTCTCGCATGCGCGGCACCTGATCGACGCGATTCGGCAAGCGCTGGCCGCCACGCGCCCGAAACGCGTGGTGTGCCTGTCGAGCATCGGCGCCGACTGCGAAACGCCCAGCCTGCTCACCGCACTGCACTTGTTCGAGACGGCGATGCTGTCGTTATCGCTGCCGGTGACGTTCCTGCGTCCGGCCTGGCTGATGGAGAACTTCGCGTGGGACATCGAGCCCGCTCGCGAACGCGGGGAGCTGCCGAGCTATTTGCAACCGGTGGATCGGGCGCTTCCGATGGTCTCGGCGAGCGACGTCGGCCATTTCGCGGCGCGCGCCATGCAGGCGCCGTTCAGCGACCATCCAATCTGGGAAATCGAAGGCCCCGAGCGTTACTCGCCTGACGACATCGCCGCCGCACTCGCCCGTGCGCTCGTTCGCGACGTCTGCGCCGAGGCGGTGCCCCGTGCCGGATGGGACCCGCTGTTTCGGGCGCAGGGCATGCGCAACCCGCTGCCACGTATCCAGATGCTCGACGGTTTCAACAACGGCGACTTCCGCTTCCGCGACGACGGCAAACACGCGCTGCGTGGCGGCGTCACACTCGTCGAGGCAATCGCCGCATTGGTGCGCGAAAGCTGACACCGGCGACAGGCGTCAGGCCATCCCCAACCGCTATCCCCAACCCGCTAGCGGTCTCTGCAAACCGGCACTTGTGCGAGCAGTTCACGCCAACGTTGCGCCCAGTCGCCATCGTGCGCGACGCCGCGCACCGTGACCGTCGTCACACAGGATCCCCCCGCAGCAGCCGCAAAGCGACGCGCGACGTCCGGCGGCACGATCGTATCCTGCGCGCCGCTGAAATGGATCTGCGCAATGCCTGCGATTCGCCGCGCCACGTCGATAGGATTAAGAGACGCCGGCATCGATGAGACGTGGTGCAGCCGATTGATGTATTCGGTGTCGAGATTGCCCGCGACCGTGTGCAGCGCGGCGACGTCGTGGCGGCGCGCCGCGATCAGCACGGCAATGGCGCCACCGCCTGAGTAGCCGACAAGCTCCACGGGCTGCCCAGGGGTACGGGCCACGAGTTGGTCGACCGCCGCGTTCATTGAATCGATCACTTCGGGAGCGAACCGCTTGCCGGTCCAATACGCGACGGCGCAGCGGGGATTGTCCTGCATCGGCGTAAATTGGCAGGGCCGCGCGAGATAGGCGACGTTGGCAGCGGCCCTCGCGGACGAATCTGCGGCGGCCAGCGCCAGCCCCGTTGCCGCGACCGGTGTGGGATCCAGCGATGGCTCACTGCGCGAGATCCAGGCCAATCCATCGCCCTCAATGTAGATGCGCAGAGGCTTGTCAGGGCGGGGAATGCGCGAGAACACGGTAAGGCGGAAATCGCCCGCCGTCAGCGCTTCCCGGTGCAGTCCCGCCGGTCCGGCCAACGCATCGGCATGCGCGTCGCGATCCAGGCTGGCACACCCGGACGCCAGCGATAGGGCAGCCAGTGCGGCAACGTAACACATCCCGCGCTGCCACCCTGCAAGCATGGCGTTCATGGCGCTCCGCCGCGCCCTTCGGTCAACTCGCGCCATCACGCCATTCCATCACGAAGTGCTTGAGTGTCTGCGCCAGGCGTTCGACCACGCGTTGCCAGTGCGCGCGGGCCTCCTGACGAAACAGACGCATCCCCGGATACCAGGGCGAGTCGTCGCGACCGAGCAGCCAGCGCCAGTCGGGAACAAACGGCAACAGCACCCACACCGGACGTCCCATCGCGCCGGCCAGATGAACGGGCGACGAATCGACCGACACCAACAAGTCCGCGAGATGCAAAATCGCCGCAGTGTCCTCGAAATCGCGGATCTCGTCGCTCAACGACACCATCGACATGCCGTCGGGGGGCGTGCTTGCCTGCGAGGCCGCCGGCCCCTTCTGAATCGAAAGGAACGTCGCACCACTCGCCCCCAACGGGCCGAGTTGCGCGAGCGACACGGACCGGTTGCCGTCGTTGACGTGTTCCGGGCGCCCCGCCCACACCACGGCTACCCACGGGCGCGGCACGCCGGCCAATCTTTCGCGCCAATGGGCGACGCGCTCGGGGTCGGCGCTCAGGTACGATACGTCGCCCGGCAGATCGGCGAGCGTCAAGCCCATCGCCATTGGCAGGCTCATCAGTTCGCAATGCTGATCGAACGTGACCGGCAACGTACCGCGAGCGACGATATCGTCATCGCCCCACATGCGCCGGGCGATCGGCAATGCCTCCGGATTGATCTCCAGGATCACGCGCGCCTGACTGCGCTCGCGCGCCCAGCGCGCCATGCGCAGGAACTGGAACGTGTCTCCGTAGCCCTGCTCGTCGTGGATGAGGAGCGTTTGACCGGGAATCGGTCGGCCATCCCAACGCGGGCGTTGCACCTTGCGCTCAATGGACTGCGTATGTTCGAGGCTGTAGCGGTAGCGATATTCGCGCCAACCACGCTCGAAGTCACCGAGCAGGAGCAACACCTCGGCGAGATCGAAACGGTTGGACAGATCGCCAGGCACCTGACGAGCAAGTCTGTCGAGTATGTCTCGTGCCTCGTGCACCTTGCCTTGCGCGCGCAAGACCATCGCAAGCAACCGCCACATCACCACGGGCGCGGTCTCGGCGCCCACGACCTCGCGCAGCATCGACTCAGCCCTTTCGTACGCATGCGCATGGACACACGCTACGATGGCGTCGTGAACGGCGGTCAAATCCGGCGGTATGACCGGCAACGGCGGCGCCGAGGGCGGGACACCGTCGACGAGTGCCGGGTGGTCGCGCGTTAGCCTCTGCGCCTCGACAAGCGCAAGCGCAGCCCGCGCATCGTGACTCTCTGGCTGGAGAGCGAGCGCATCACGCGCACAAGCGAGCGCGTCGTCCATCCGCCCCACCAGAGGCAGAATCCGGGCGCGCGTCACGAGCGTGGAAAAATGCTGCGGGGCAAACGCCGACATGATCTCAACGACCTGCCAACCCGCCGCCACGTCCCCACTGGAAACTTCAATGTCGGCAAGATTCCGGTAGGCGTCGACGAACGACGGATCCAGCTCAATGGCGCGGCGCGCCAGAGTGCGCGCTTCGGTAAAGCGCTGCTGTGCGCTCAGCAGCGACGCCAGATTGCTGTGCACGTCCGCGCGTAGCGGGTCGATTTCAAGGGCTCGCAGATAGTGCGTCTCGGCGGACGCCGGACGCCCCAGCAGGCGCGCGGTATTCCCGAGATTGTTTTGCGCGTCGGCCGACGCGGGCAACAGTTCGCTCACGCGGGTGAGGCATGCCATGCTCTGATCGAGCTGCCCGACCTCCTGCAACACTATCCCGAGGTTGTTCCACCCGGCAGCAAACGCCGGATCGATCTCGACGGACCGGCGCGCCGCCGCGAGCGCCTCTTCGAGCCGGCCCGCCTGCCGGCACATCTCGGCGAGATCGGACCAACTGGACGTCGGTGCACCGGGTGCCCGGCAGGTGGTGCGCAGATGGTCGATTGCCATGTCGCGCTTGCCATAGGCGTGGGCCATGAGGCCGAGCAGATAGTGCGCGTCCGGGTGCTCCGGCGACGCTTCCAACACGCGCCGACACAGGACTTCGGCCTGGGGCGCCTGTCCCGCCTGCCAATGCGAATGGGCCAACGCAATCGCCTGAGCGAAGGTCAGCATTCCGGGAGTCGAAGCAGCGGCAGACATCGAGAGGCGGTCGGGAGACGGTGGGCACTGCGCGATACTTCCACGGCGGTCGCAGCCATGTCAATCGTTGCGACCGCCGGACTCGTACGAACGTTTCCGAGCACTCACGATGCTCAGAAGCGCTGTTGTACACGCACGATCCCCGTGTGCGACACAAAGCCCCCCCCCGCTTGCAGGTCGTAGCGAATCGAGGCACTCAGGTTGTTCGCTTTCATCAGGGTCAGGCCCAGCGAGATATCGGCCAGGTCCGACACCGGCGTAGCGCCCACGGTCGTGAACGCCGTCTGGCCGGACGGATCCGCAGCGAAGCTCGCGCCCGTCGTTTGACGTGTACGGTTGTACTCATGCAGCCAACGCACGCTCAGTTCGGGCACCCACATCCCCCTCGCCGTTTCGAATGGCAAGGCGACCTTCGCCCCCAGCGCGCTACGCACCGAACTGGCGCCGACACTGCCGACCGTAAGCGCCGAGCCATTGCCGCCAGTTTCGGTATAGCCGTTCTGGTTCAGATAGCCATATGTGACGCCCGCCAGCGGCGTGACGATGGCACGTCCCAGCGCCAGTGGCCAGCCGAATTCGGCGCCGAACACGTATTGTTGACCGTTGAAGTCGCCATGGGCCACGCCGTTGAAGCCCGGCATCGACACCGATCGCGTCGTATCGTAGTGTTGCAGCACCGCCGAGCCTGACAGGTTCACGTACCACGGCTCGCCGGTGTAAGCGGCGTACCCAATGAGGCCGTACCCGTTCACGCCGGTCGCATTGCCCGAGGTGCTACCGTCATTGTCGATCGCCGTGCGCGAGAACTGGACCGCCCCGCCTGCACGCCAGCGCTCGCCGAACGCACGGTCAGCACCGACGACTAGTCCACCGTAGTTGGCGCTGTAGCCGTCGACGTCGTTACGCACCGACTGGCTGGCGTGACCGCCGAAGGCCTGTCCCCAGACGCCCCAGTTGGCGGCGCTGTCGCCCGTCGCAATCCCGGTGCCCCCGGCCTGCGCTACGCGCAGGCTGTTGACGTGCGCACCGACCACGCCCAGCGATTCGAATGTGGCCGCGCCTGCGGCACGCGTATTCTGCGCCGGGGCGAGTTGCTTGCCGACCCGATTGGCCGAGTCCGTCGAACCGCCACTCAGCGACCCGAGTGCCGCGTTGTACAGATTCAGCAGTTGGGCGTCGCTCACGCCGGTGTAGCCCAGCAAGCCCCGCAGCGACGACTGCGCGTTGGGTGCCGATGCAAGCAAGGCGTTGGTGCGAGGGTCGGCGGGCGGTGTCGTTTCGGTGCCGCCGCCGTTGTCAGAACCGGCCTTCGCATTCGAGATCAACGTCACGACCAGATCCTGCCGACTGCCGTTAGCGACCGTGGCGCCGGTCGCGCCGAGCGTCGACGAACCGTTGACGCGATAAACCAGCGAATCGTCGTTGTAGGTGGCCGAGCCTGCCGTGTCGATCACGACATAGCGCTGACCCGCCGCAAACGAATACCCGAGCGACTGCAAGGCGATACTCGAACCCGCTGCCAGTGTCGTGTTGCCGCTCACAACCAGGCGTCCGTAGCCGCTGTCGGTCGTCAAGTCGCCGGTCGTAACCGCATTACCTGCAACACCGATCTGAAGCGTGGCACCTGCCGCCTGCGCGTAATCCCCTGAGACCTGGATGGCATTGTTGACTTGCAATACCGACGCGTCGTTGAACGCCGTTCGTGTGCCAGCGAGGTTCAGGTCGTCGTTAAGCAGGAGATTGCCGCCGTTGAAGTGTATATCGGCGAGCGAGCTGGAAAGGGTTCCGGGGGCAGCACTGCCGAAACCCGTGAGGGTGCCCTGCGCTGCACCTGACGCCCCCGCGATGAACAAGGCTTGCGTGCCGGAATGGGAAATGTTGCCCGCAATGATGCCGGCGTTATTGATCTGTCCGATCGTGGCCGCTGCAGAGGAATTCGCGATGGCCTCGCCGGCGCTGGAAATGAGCCCGCCCGCGAGATTGTTGAGGGTACCGATCGAGTCCTCGTTGTAAATGCCGTAGTTCCCGCCCGAAATCGTTCCAGCGTTGTTGATCGTGCCAATGATGCCGTGATAGGTCGTGCCACCGATCACGGTACCGCGGTTGTCGATGCCGGTGCCGGAGCCGAGCCCACTGGTGCCATCGATCAGGCCAAGGGGCAGGTTGTCGATCGTCGTGAGGGTCGCGCTTCGGTTCATCACCCCGCTTTGCGCGCCCGTAATGGTGCCGCTGTTCGTCAGCGTGCCCAACTGCGTCGATACACTGCCCATGAACGAGGCCACGCCATAACGGCCCGAGATAGTCCCCGTGTTGGTCAACTGACCGAGATGCGACGTGTTCTCCACACCATACCCATTGGCGGCGGAGATCGAGCCGGAATTGAATGCAGACGCCAGTGTGCCGGCGTTGTAGATGCCCGCGTTGCTCGGCGAGAAAATCAGGCCGCTATTCTCGAGAAGCGTCACCCCGCCCCGCGACGAAATCAGCAATGCGTTACCGCCGACCAGCGTGCCAGCGTTCGAAATTGTCCCGAACGTGTTCAGGATTTGGGCAAAGGTCGCGCCCGTGATCGACAGGGTCGTACCGTCGTAGCGCCAATTCGTCGACGAAGTGGTGTCGGCCTGACCGGCAAGGAGAAACGTGCGACCGTCCATGACGGCGGTCAGCGGGACTGCCCACACCGGTCCTGTGTTCAGCGAAGCCGCTGCAACGACGGCGGCGACCGCCGCTTTGCGCACACGGCGATGGTCCGCCGAGCGCGACGTTCCGCCGTGACCGCCGGCCACTTCGGACGCGACCTGATGCATGCCCAGACTGGCGCTCCATACCACACGATAGATGCGATTCATTCGATTTCCCGGAATACGGCTTTCTTATTGCAACGCGTTGACTCGTGAATTCGGAAAGGTCGTGTGCGCAGCGACCGACACATAGGCGCAAGACCTCCGTCATGGCAGGGAAGTCCGGCCGTATCGGTCAGAAGGATTGGATGCGTGAGCGCCGCGGCACACGTTCGCTACTGCATGAGCGCGGTCTGATTCAAGGCGATGACGTGGCCTGCCTCTGGGGCAGGATCACCGATGCTGCGAGAAGCGGCACGAAACATTCGAACGACCCCGTGTTTGTTCACCTGTACGACGCGCTTGATAGCGCTCGTCATTTTTTAATCCGCGAATCCTTCCATACCATTTACCGACTGTCAATCGGCATTTTTTTCGCCGGTCGGCAGGCTCCCACAGGCTTGCGCTACACTCGGCTGACCGAACCAAGAAAGGAAATACGCATGAGCACCCTCATCGAAAACATCGCGGTAACGCGCAACGACGGCGGCGCCGCAACCTTGGGCGACTATACGGGACGCGTGCGTCTGGTGGTCAACGTCGCGTCGAAGTGCGGCCTCACGCCGCAGTACGAGGGCCTCGAGCGCCTGTACGAAGACAAGCGCGCCGCCGGCCTCGAAGTCCTCGCCTTCCCTGCCAATAACTTCAAGGGTCAGGAGCCCGGCACCGATGCCGAGATCCTCGACTTCTGCACCACGCAATACAACGTCACGTTCCCGCTGTTCGCCAAGCTCTCGGCACTGGGCGACGACCGTCACCCGCTCTACACGGCGCTTGTCGAAGCACAGCCTGCAGCGATCGGCGAAGGCCCGTTCCGCGAGCGTCTCAAAGGCTTCGGCGTAGTCCGCGAGAACTCGGCCGACGTGTTGTGGAATTTCGAGAAGTTTCTGATCGGACGCAACGGGCAGGTCGTGGCCCGCTTCTCACCGGACGTCAAGGCCGACGACCCGCGTCTGGTCGCCGCCATCGATGCGGAATTGGCGAAGTAATCGCACCATGCAAAAAGGGGCAACGCAAACGCGTGCCCCCTCGTGCCACAAGCGTCGGCAGGACGATTGCCGGCGCGCCATGAACGCCTTCCGAAACGACCTCACGTCTGGCAAGGTCGATCCGGGCCTCATGACGCCACATCGCGCGCCGGTTCCCGCTTCTCGCGACAACTCGTGAAACGCGGCGCGTCATCCCCCCCGGGATTGACGCGTCCGCGATGACTCGACTCAGCGCTTGGCAGTGTCAGTCATGAACTTGCCGGTCGGCCCTTCGCTCCCCTTCTTCTGACGGCGCGTATTGCCGTCGAGTCCGCCGTCCACCGCCCATTCGGCAAATACCGTCGGCCCCGGCTCGAAGTCGCGCGGCTTCCATTCCGGCGTAAGGATGTCCTCGTCGGCGTAATACTCGATGAGCGCGCCGCACGGATTCTTGAAGTACCAGAAATACGCCGACGAAATCGGGTGACGGCCCGGGCCCAACTGGGTTTCCCATCCACAGCGGTCGATATGCATGCCGCCGCCGAACACTTCGTGGATGTCGCGCACGGTGAACGCCACATGGTTCAGCCCGCGCTTGCCGTTCGGCAACGCCAGCAGGAACAGATCGTGATGGCCGCCGTGCGGCGCGCAGCGCATGAACGCGCCACGATCCGGATAGCGATCCGACAGCTCGAAGCCGAGCTTCGCTTCATAGAACGTCTGCGTGGCCGCGAGCGCGTTGGTGAAGAACACGACATGCCCCACTTCGATCGGCTGGGCACGCTCATACACCGGGCTCGGCGTGTTCACGCGCTGCGCCGCGATCCCCCACGGATTGCTCAATGCGCCCTTCACGTCCACGGGCCGCTTGGCAGTCACTTCCACCCGCACGGCCAGACCGTTGGGATCGATGCAACCCGTCGCACCGTCCTTGAAGTAATAGCCCGGCTGGTCGGCGAAGCGGTCGGCGATGGCGGCGACTTCCTCGGCCGTCGTCACGCCCCACGTCACTTCGCGCAGCGTCGGTCCATCTTCCATCGCCGGCGGCAGCGACGGATCGTCGTGACGCACGGCCAGCACACGGCAACCGTTCAGCGTTTCGAAGCGCGCGCCATTCGCGTCGGCGGACACCTCGGTCAGGCCCCAGTCGCCCAGGAAGCGACGGCAGGTGTCGAGGTCGATGACCCCGTAGGTAATTTGTTCAATGCCCAGAATCGTCATGACAGTCTCGGGTAGGGGTTCAAGGTGGGCGCGGTCACAGATCCAGCGTCAGACGGTCGCCCTTGCAACCGGACACGCAAATCATCATGACCTTGTTCCCGGCGCGCTCAGCCGCGCTCAGCACCGAATCACGGTGATCGGGGCAGCCTTCGAGCACACGCGTCTCGCAAGCGCCGCAAACACCTTCCATGCAGCTATGCTCCGCGTCGATACCCGCGGCGAGCAACGTCTCGAGCAGCGTCGCTCCGGCCGGCACGCTCAGCTCCTTGCCGGACTTCGCGAGCTTCACGATATAGCCCTCGGATGTCGCGGGCGGCGGCGCATCCGGCGCCGCGGCGAAGCGCTCGATGTGCACATTCGCGATACCGGCCTCGGCGCACGCCGCTTCAAAGGCGTCGAGCATCACGCCGGGCCCGCAGCAGTAGGCATGCGTGCCCGCCGGTTGCCCGGACAGAAACGCGGTGAGCGACGCCGGCTTGCCGCCGTGCTGGTCGTCGAAGTGATAGGTGATGTCGCCGCCCAACGCGTTCAGTTCGTCGATGAAAGCGGCTTGCGGCGCCGTGCGTGCGCAATACATCAGCTTGACGCTGCGCCCTAGCGCACGCAGACGTCGATACATGCAGAGAATCGGCGTCACCCCGATGCCGCCGGCGACGAGCACGGTATGCTCGGCGGCGGCGTCAAGCTCGAAGTGATTGCGCGGCTCGGAAATCTCCAGCGTCATCCCCACACGGAAATTGTCGTGAATGAAGCGCGAGCCGCCGCGGCTTTTCGGATCGGCAAGAATGCCAAGCACGTAGCGATTCGGCTCGCCCGGCGCATTCACGAGCGAGTAGCTGCGCACCAGCCCGCTCGGCAGATGCAGATCGATGTGCGCGCCCGGCGTGAAGTCCGGAAATGGGGTGTCGCTGCCCACCGCAGGCACGAGTTCGATGCTCATGATGCCCGCCGCTTCGAAGCGAAGCGTGCGCACCATTGCCGACAGGTTTGACTTGCTCATAACGCCGCTCTCTGATGTTGCTGATTCTCTTGACGTCCGCCGGCTCAGCCCGCGGCGGACAAATCGATGTCGAGACGTGCGAACGCCTCGATCTCCACGCGCAGCTCCGGAAAGACCAGGCCGCTCACTTGCACGAGCGTCGAACACGGATAAGCCCCGCCGTTCGCCGCCACGTCCGCAAAAAACTCTCGACGGGCACGTCCAACCTCATCCTTGTCGGCAATGTCGGTCACGTACACCACGAGCTTGTAGATGTTGGCGAGACGGCCGCCCCCCGCCTCGACCAGCGCGCGGATCTTGCCGAGCACCACCCGCGTCTGCTCGTAAGTCGTGAGCGGCTCGGCGGCGTCGCGCGTGGCCGGGTGCGCGGTCATGCCCGAGAGCAGAATGTCGTTGCCGACGCGAATGCCATTGCTCCAGGTCGCCGTGCCCAGATCGGGCACGGCCTGGGCACGGATTCGCTCGGCCTTGAGAGGTGGGTCGATGGGCATGAAACGTCTCGCGCGGCTTACGCCTTGCCCTGCTGAATGCGCTCGAGTTCCGCCTTCGCCAGGTTCTTCATATGGCGACGCAGACGCACGATACCCATGTCATGTTGATACAGATGCTCGCTTTGGTTGGCATCCGGCTCCATGTCTTCGAGCATCACGCGATCCTGTTCGAGCACCGCCCAGTGACGCGCCTCGAGACGGTTGCGATACAGGAAGCGCCACGTATCGCGCTGCCAGCCGTCGAGCTTGCGGCAGCGCCAGTGGAACACGGCGGCCAGCGTCGGCGAGACCGGCGTGTAGCTGCCCACGATGACGAAGTTGCCGCCGGGGCCGCCCGTCTTCGGGTACGGAATCTCCAGACGCATCCAGTGCGTGCCGGTATCGGCCCACTCGGTCCAGTCGAAATTCACGTCGCGCTGGCCTTCCTTTTCGAACACGAAGCCGCGGTCGGTGTCGCGAATGCGGAAGGCCGCCGTGTTGTCGCCTTCGGCCATCGAGTGCGACTGCTTGTGCAGGAACGTGCCGTGCATCGGGTCCATCACGTTGTCGAGCACGTAACGGTAGTCGCCCTTCCACTCGGTGTAGCACAGGAACGACGAGTACTCGCCGTCGGCATCGAGTTCCTCCGGCAAAACGAGCGGCGGCGGCGTGTCGATGTTCTCGGTGGCGTTGTACAGCCAGATCGCGTCGTTGCGCTCGACAATGTGGTACGCCTGCGTCGGACGCGAACCTTCGAGCTTGCAGCCCGGGCTGCCCGGCACACGCATCACGGTGCCGTCGCAGCGCACTTGCACGCCGTGATAGCCGCAGGCGATGCGATCGCCCATCACGATGCCCTTGGACAGCGGGGCGCCACGGTGCGGGCAATGATCATCGAGGGCATGCACCTGGTTGTCCTGGTCGCGCCAGAACACCAGCTTCTTGCCCAGGCGGCGCAGCGAGACCGGCTCGCGGCCAACCATGTGCGACGGGCAAATCGGATACCAGAGGTTCTTCAGGCCGCGCTCGAGGATCGCGTCGGCAGTGAGAATAGGCTGTTGCGTAGTCATGGGGGACGTCTCCATCGCGATCGCTGCGCACCTGCGGCGCGAAGCGACCGAACTCTGTGATGTTGTTACTCTTCGGCCATTCGGGCGATCTGCGCGGTGTACACCGCTTCGGTCCACACGTCACCCGCTTGCGGGCCGGGGCCCGTGCGATTCAGATAGGCCACCAGCCCAGCCAGATCGTGTGTGCCGGTGGCATAGGCGCGCTCGATGGCGTCGCCCAGCAGGCTTTCGTATTGCGTCGGCTCATGGCGACGCGCTTGGTGCGGTTCGAGATAGCGGTCCATCATTTCCCTCCATGGCGAACCCGTTCGCGAATGCGCGCGTGCACGGGTACAAAATCGTAAGTCGGATAGCATTCGGTGCGAAACACCCCCCAGGCCGAGCGCTCCAGCTCGACGTTGACCACCGGCAGCAGGTGCGGCGGCAGTTCGAGCGTGACGATCTGGCCAAAGCCCATCGCCACCGTCCACGACACCACCCTCACACCGGCCGGCGGGAAGCGCTCCCACCATTCGGCCGCCTTCAGGCGTTCCTGGAAATCGTCGAGATTGTTCGACTGATCGTGACGCAGGAACACCGTCAGCAACATCGTGTCGGGCTGGGTGGCCGCAGCGGCGCCCGGGGCGTTTTCGTTCATGTGTCGTCTCGCGTTACTGCACGAACTGGTTGGTGAACAGGTCGGCCAGGTTCGACTTTTCGCGAATGATCTTCTCCTGCAGGTAGAAATCCTGCAGCTTCGTCACACGCGCCGGATCGAACGCACCGAGACGCTCCTGGCCCGGATACACGTTGCGGGCGTAATACGTCAGGATCTTCTCGATCTCGGCTTCCTTGCCCTTGTAGCCGGGCACGGTCGCGCAGTATTCCTTGGCCGCGGCCGCCGGGTCGCGCATGATCTCGGCCACCGACTTGATCGTGGCACGAACGAACTTGCGGACCATCTCCGGCTTCTCGGCAATGGTCTTGTCCGAAGCCAGAATCGCCTGCGCCATGCCCGGGAAGTACTTGTCGGTCGAGGTCATCGTGACCTTCACGCCGGCGTCCTCGATATTCTGCGCCCACTCCGGCGTGCCCACCATCGCGTCGGCCTTGCCCGTGGCGACCTGCTGCCACACGCCCGCCGGACCGGCGCCCTGGATGCGCGCATCGGTACGCGTGAGACCCGCGGAGGCGAGCAGGCCTAGCGTCGCGTAGAAGCCGGTGTCTTGATAGGACAGCACCGTGATCGTCTTGCCCTTCAAGTCGGCGGGCGATTTGATGTTCGCATCGTTGCGCACGACCAACTGGTGCAGCGTGCGCCCGCCCAGCAGCGCCACGCCCTTGATGGGAATGCCGTTCGGACGCAGCACGATCGGGGTGTCGCCCAGACCACCGCCCAGATCGCCATTACCGGAGGCGAGCTGTTTGCCGACGTCGGCACCGCCTTGCACGGTCAGCCAGCGCACCGACAACCCTTCCGCCGCGTAGTAGCCCTTCTTCTCGGCCAGCATCAGCGGCGCGAAGGCCGGCAGGTTGGCCGGAGCCGGGAGCAGATAGGTAATCTGCTGGGTAGCCGGCTGCGCCATCACCGGCGCCGCCAGGCTCGTAAGTCCCGCCACGGCGCACAGGCCAACAGCACGACGCGCGCGGCGCGCCAACGATCCACGGAAAATCGACAACATATCTCTGCCTCGCTCAAGTATCGGATGACCGCAATACCCTGTGCATTGCGGCGTGTTCTGCCACTGACTGACGTTCAGACCTTGCCCGCCCACGCGAGCGGGCTGTCGTTGATGCCCCAATAGAGGCTCTTCTGGTTCGTGTACTCCAGCAACCCCAGACGCCCCTTCTCACGCCCCATGCCACTCTCTTTCCAACCGCCGAACGGCGTCGAGATCGAAAACTGCTTGTAGGTGTTGATCCAGACTGTGCCGGTCTCGAGCGCACGCCCGATCCGCCAGGCGCGCTTGAAGTCGCGTGTCCAGATCCCGGCCGCAAGGCCATAGACGCTGTCGTTGGCTTCGGCCAGCAGGTCGTCTTCGTTCTCGAACGGCAAGACCGCCAGCACCGGGCCGAAGATCTCTTCCTGCACCATGCGTGCCTGGTTCGTCAGGCCCGCGATGATGGTCGGCTGATAGAAGTAGCCCTTCTCGCGGCCGTCGCCCGCCGGACGCTCACCGCCGCACAACAGGCGGCCGCCCTCTTCCAGCCCGATCGCGACATAGCGCTCGATCGACTCGCGGTGCGACGCCGTCACGAGCGGCCCCATCTGCGTGTCTTCGCGCAGCGGATCCCCCACGCGCAGTTGCTTCGCGCCGGCCACCAGCCGCTCGACGAAGGTGTCGAAGATGGCCTTGTGCACGAACAGACGCGAGCCCGCGATGCACGATTCGCCCGACGAACTGAAGATGCCGTAGAGCACCCCGGCCACCGCATGATCGATGTCGGCATCTTCGAACACGATCGTCGGTGACTTGCCGCCGAGTTCGAGCGAGACTGGCATGAGCTTTTCCGCCGCCAGCCGTGCAATGCCACGACCGACTTCGGTGCCGCCGGTGAAGGCGACTTTCTTGACCTTGGGATGGCGCACCAGAATGTCGCCAATGACCGAGCCCTTGCCCGGCAACACCGACAGCACGCCGCGCGGCACACCGGCCGCTTCGCAGATGCGGCCGAGTTCGAGCGAGGCGAGCGGCGTGACTTCCGCCGGCTTGAGCACCACGGCGTTACCGGCGGCAAGCGCCGGGGCCAGCTTCTGCGCGTCCGAGGCAATCGGCGAATTCCACGGCGTGATGGCGGCAACGACGCCAAGCGGCTCGTGCACGCTCATCGTCAGGTAGTCGCCACGCGACGGGGTCAGCGTTTCCTCCAGCGTCTCCAGGCACGAGGCGAAATAGCGGAACGTGCTCGATGCACTCGCGACGAGCGCGCGCGTCTCGCTGATCGGCTTGCCGTTGTCGCGCCGTTGCAGGTGCGCCAGCGCCTCGGCGCGTTGCGTGATGCCGTCGGCCACGCGATGCAGCACCGCGGCGCGCTGATGCGGCTTCAAGCCCGCCCAGTCCGCGCGACGCCAGGCCGCATCGGCCGCCTCGACGGCGTCGATCGCATCTTCGGCGCCCGCCGCCGCGATCTCGGCATTCACGCTCTCGTCGGCCGGATACAGGCTCTGATAGCGCTTGCCGGTGCCGGCGCGCCATTCGCCGCCGACCAGAATGTCGCTCGAAAACCCTTGCAGCAAATCTTGATGGCTCATGATGCTCTTCCTGCTAAATCACACAGTTCGCAACGCGATTGCGTAGCGCGCGAATGGCCGAATATGCGGTCAGTGCCGACGTCTTGGGGTTGTCCGGCAACGGCTTGCCGCACATCTCCAGCGACATCTCGCCGAACGCCCCGCGGGCGATGATGTGATGCACGTTGCGCGTGCTCGTCGGGTCGGCGATCAGGCGCACGCGCGTCGCGTCGAGCCCCAGACCAGCGATGGCCACGGTCGCCGCCACGTTCGCATTCTTCGGATACAGACGCGCCGCGTCGCGGGCGTTGCCCTCGAAGATCACGGTCGCGGCGGTGAGCGTTGCCAGATCGCAGACCTGTTCGGCCGGCGTGCCGAGCCAGCCCGTCGGCGGCTTGCGACCGGTGTACAGCACTTCGTCCAGACCGCCTTCGCGCGCCGCGGAAATCGCATCGATACCGCCGATGGCGCCCGAGAGCAACGTGACCGTCGACGCGCCGTCCCTGGCGGCCTGTTCAAGCGCAGCGAGCAGATCGCTGTCTGACAGCGCACCGATCGACGCCACCGCGCAATCCACCCCCGACTTGAGCAACGGCACCACATGGCCCGACAGCGCGCTATGCCCTGCGCACTCGAGCACGAAGTCCGGCCGGCTGGAAAGCGCCTGCGCCGAACACACCACTTCGGTATCGGCGCGCACGCTCTCGCGCACGCGAGCGGCGGCATCTTCCGGCACGATCACGTGGCCCACGCGCAGATACGGTTCGCTTGCGCACGCCTCGTAGACCTTCGAGCCGATCGCGCCGAAACCGATCAGCGCGACGTCAACAGGACGGTGGTTCAATTCATGCATTCGCCGGCTCCCGGACCGGCGGACCGGCAAAGTGCGAAGCGAAGCTGCCGACCGACAGCATGTCCACTTCGAGCAGCACCGGGCCGTCGTGCGCCATGGCGCGTGCGACCGCCGCTTCGGCCTGGTCGATGGCCGTGATGCGCTCGTGCTTGAGCTGCAGGCTCGCGCAGAACGCGGCGAAGTCCGGCTGGTGCAGTTGCACGTAGTGACGGCGACCGCCGTACTGCGCATCTTGAATGTTGCGGATCACGCCGTAGCACTGATCGTTCATCAGCAGGATCACGACCGGTGCCTTTTCCTGCACGGCGGTGGCGAGTTCACCCACGTTGACCATCAGGCCGCCGTCGCCGCACAGCGCCACGGTCTTCTTCGCGTTGCCCGCGAGCGCCGCGCCAATGCCCATCTGCATGCCCTGTCCGATCCCGCCGCCCAGCGCGTGCACACCGGCGCGCGGCGAGAAGAGCTTCAGCAGACGGTTGCCCCACGTGCTGTTCGAGATCGTGACGTCGCGCACCCAGTTGAAGTCGCGGCCCAGCGCACCTTGCAGTGCGGAGACGAGTTGACGGTACGGGCCGAGGCCTTCCGCAACCTGCTTGACGGCCACTTCGCGAGCGGCCGCGAGATCGGCATGGAACGCCGGATCGATCGACAGGCGGCCTTGCAGACGGTCAGCCAGCGCGTTCAGCACGCGTGCGGCGTCGCCCTGGACGAACAGGTCGTTGCGGTAGCCACGGCCGTCCGCCAGACCATCAGCGTCGACGCGATAGAGCGGGCGCGGCAGCGCAAGCTTGTACTTGAGCGTTTCGTTGCCACGCAGACGCGAGCCGACCACGAGCACGGCGTCGCACGTCTTGTAGAACGTCTCGACCGTGGGGTGGATGTTGAACGCGCCGAGCGTGGCCGCATGATCTTCCGGCACGATGCCGCGACCCTGCACACTGGTGACCACGCCGAAGCCCATGTCGACGAGACGCTTGACGGCGGCTTCCGCCCCGCGCGCCCCACCGCCCAGCCACAGCATCGGACGATGCGCGGCGGCCAGCTTGTCGGCCAGTTCGGCCACGCGGGCGTCGTCGTGCGTCGGCACCGTGATGTGCGGCGCGGCCAGGTCGGCGGGCCATTCGATTTCCGCCGCCTGGATGTCGATGGGAATCTCGACGCTCACCGGGCCGGCCGGCGCCGTGAGCGCGGCACGCACGGCTTCGCGAACGGTCGCGAGCGCGGTGTCGACGCAACGCACGCGGTACGCAGCCTTCGAGATCGCGTGCAGCATGCTGAGCTGATCGGGCGCTTCGTGGATATACGCGAGGTCGCGATCGAGGAACTCGGTTTCGATCTGCCCCGTAATGTGCAGCACCGGCGTGCCGGCGGTGAGGGCTTCGACCATGGCGCCGGCCGCATTGCCCGCGGCGGTGCCGGTGCTCGTAAAGGCCACGCCGAGACCGCCCGAAACTCGGGCAAGGCCATCGGCCATGTTCAGCGCACCGGCTTCGCCGCGCGCGCCGACGTAACGGATTTTTTCGCGACGCGCGATGGCGTCGAGGATCGGCATGTTGTGAATCGAGATCACGCCGAATGCGGTCTTCACACCGCATTGCTCGAGAAACGCCGCGATGACTTCGCCGACGGTGGTTGTGTTAGACATGTCTTGCCAAGCCTCCGGAAACATCGATGTGGCTGCCCGTCGTATAGGACGACTGCGGGCTTGCCAGGAAAAAGATCGCTGCGGCCGCCTCTTCAGGCCTGCCCAGACGTTGCAACTGAATTTGCTTCTTGCGGGCCAACTCGCCGGTCCATTCCTCCCAGGTCTTGCCTTCGCCTTGCTCGGCAAAGCGACGGCGCCACTGGCCCGACTCGACCAGTCCGATCAGAATGCTGTTGACGCGCACGCCGTCGGGCGCGAATTCGCTCGCCATCGAGCGCACCAGATTCTGGATCCCCGCGCGCGCCGACGACGTCGCCACCATGTGCGGCTCCGGTTGGAGCGCGAGTAGCGAGTTGACGCAGACGATGGCGGCGTCCCCGGTCTCGCGGGCCGCCTCGCGCAGCATCGGCAGGCAAGCGCGCGTGGTGCGAATGACGCTGAAATACTTCAGCTCCAGCTCTTCGCGCCAGGCGTCGTCGGTCGTGTCGGCAAACGTCGACACACGGCCTTGGCCCGCGTTGTTGACCAGCATGTCGAGACGCCCGAATTCGCCACGAATGCGCTCGGCCAGCGCGGCGACATCGTTCGCATCGAGCACGTTGCACTGTGCGGCAATCACGCGCGCCTCGGCATGACGCTCGCGCAGACGGGCTTCGGCTTGCGCCAAGCGCTCGGGGTTGCGGCCGCAGATGGCGACTGCGGCGCCGGCGTCGAGCAGGCGCTCGGCCGTGGCGAAGCCGATGCCGGACGAGCCGCCCGTGACCAGCGCCGCGCGTTGGGTGAGGTCGATCTTGATCATTTCAATCCCAGTGACTTCATATAGGGGGTGGCACGGTCGTCGCTGCCCGGCCGGTAGTTCAGGCGGTGCGACAGCGCGTCGGCCGCCTCGCGCACCTGGCCGATCAGCCCCGCGTCGAGCACCGACGCGTCGAGGGTGGCGCGCGGAATGGTGACGGTGATCGCGGCGCAGATGCGACCCGCGTCGTTGCGCACCGGCGCGCTCACCACGCTGATGCCGCGCTCGAATGACGAGGCCGACACGGCGTAGCCGCGCTCGGCGTCTTCGCGCACGCGCTCGAACAGCTCGGTGATCGTTTCGGGCGTCTGCGGCGTGTATTTTTCGAGCGTCTTTTCGGGGTACAGCGCGCGAAGTTCGGCCAGCGTCAGGTCGCCCATCAGCACATGACCGTGTACGGTCGCATGCGCCGGCAGGCGCGTGCCAACGTTGACCTTGATCGAGTTGAACACGCTCGCCACGCTCTGCGCTTTCGCGACGAACACGATGTCGCGCCCGTCGCGGATCACGATGTGCGACGTGAGCTGCGTGGCGTCGCGCAGCCGTTCGATGATCGGGATGCCCAGATCGGTCAGCTCCAGCGAGCTGAGGTATTCGAAGCCCAGACGCAGCACCGCCACGCCCAGACGGAAATTCTTCTCACCGCCAGCCCGCTCCAGGAAGCCCATCGCTTCGAGCGTCTGCAACAGGCGGAAGACTGTCGTGCGCGGAATGCCCAGCCGTTGCGAGAGTTCGGGTGCGCTGAACACGGGCTCGCGCGGCGAGAATTGCGTGAGGATGCGCAGGCCGCGCTCAAGGCCCGGCACCAGGTAGCGCGTCTCGGTGATCGCGCCGTCGACGAGATCGTCGCTCTCGTCCTCGCCTCGCATCGCGGGCTCGCGCAGCGTGCCGTCTTCGGTGATCGCCTCGGCCATTGCCGTCATGCGCTTGGGCGTTACGGGTGCCATCTCAACGTTCTCCTGCCGCGATACGTTCGAGCCACGCGACGAGCGCGGCATTCAGAACGTCCGGCGTTTCGATATACGACGCGTGTCCAGCACCGTCCATGATCTGCAGCGGTACACCGGCCACCTCGGCGATCGTTTGGCAAGCCGCCGGAGGGGTCACGGCATCCTGTGCGCCGACCGCCACCGCAACCGGCCCTGCCTTCGCCGCCACGTACTGCGCCAACGCACCAGCGACGTCGCCGTTCGAGAGCAGATGCGTTGCCTGACGGTAGCCCGCGGGCAGCACGCGTGCCATGTTCCATTTCACCCAGGCGCGCGGCAGTTCCGCGGCACTCGGGGCAACGAGGTTGTCGCTGCGCTCACGCGCCATGCCGGCCGGGCCGAGCTTGTCGAGCATCGCCAGACGACTGTCGCGCTTGCTCAGGCGGACCTGCGCGTCGGCCTTGCCGTAGCCACCTGCCGGCGAGCAGAGAAAGAGCCCGCGCACACGCTGCGGTGCACGGCTCGCAAACGTCGTGGCCACGATCGCGCCCAACGAATGACCGACGAGTGCAACGCGTTCCAATCCCAGCGCGTCGAGCCAAGCCGCGAGCGCATCGGCATAGGCGTCGGCTTGCGGCTCGGCGTCGGCGACATTCGTCGTCTGGCCGTAGCCCGGCGCGTCCCATGCGTAAAGCACGGCATCCAGACCGGTGGCTTCGAACTGCGCAAGCCATGACGCCGCACCAGACCCGATGCCGTGCAGCAGCACGACCGGCGTGGCGCCCTCGGCTCGCGTTCCAGCGCTGCGATAGCCGACGGTGCCCGCGCGCGTGGCGACGGTGCGGTACGGGAAGGCGTCCAGACGCGCGCATAGCGGCGCGACGGTGGCATCTTCGGGTACTTCGGACTGAAAGGCTTCGGCTTGCATGGCTTGGACTGAACGTCTTGCTTGGTGAATTCCTGCCGGTGCGGCGCTTGCGACGGGCAAGCCCCTCACCGGACTTTCCGGGACAACGGCCCCCGGCGGCTTACTTCAGATCGCGCTTGATCTGTGCGAGCGGCGAATCGGGCGGGTACGTCGGCGTGACCGGTTTTTGCGAGCCGAGCATCACGCACATGAGCGCGTCTTCGTCACCGATGTTGATTTCCGTGCGGTACACGCCCGGCGGCACCGAGATCAGGTCGCGCTCACCGAGAATGGCTTCCCAGGTTTCGCCATCGCGCTCGCAGATCACCTTCATCTTGCCGCGCATCACGAAGAAGATTTCTTCGACGTCCATGTGGATGTGGCTCGGGCCGATGTTGCCGGCCGGGATCACCATCGTCGAAAACGTGAAGTGACCGGCAGGGACCGTGTTGACGTCCTTGGCCACGCCCGTGCCGCCCGTGCCGACGTAGCGCATTTGCGCGCGGCGGTACTTCGGGTCGTAGTCGGCCTGGAACTTCAGCGCGTCCCAGTCGTACTTGCGCGTCGAGAAGCGGGCTACGCGCGTATCCAGCCAGTCACTGAATGCCTGGCCTTCGGCCTGCGTCCAGCTCTCGACGGCCTGCGGCGTCGCGGTGTTTTTAGCGTCGGCTTGCGCCATGGTCTAACTCCTTGAAGGCGTTGCGAATAAGAACGGCTCGTCAGGGCATCACGAAGCCGCCGTTGACCGGCAGCACCTGCCCGGTCACGAAACGGGAAGCATCGGAGAGCAGGAACAGCACGGGGCCGATCACGTCGTCGGGCACCTGGGCGCGCGGCAGCGCGCGTCCCTCCAGGTAATGACGATGACGCTCGGCGGGCACGTACGCCGTGGCTTCCACCTCGACGAGTCCCGGCGCGATCGCGTTGACGGTGATGCCGTCCGGGCCGAGTTCGCGGGCGAGCGAACGTGTCATCGCCATGACGGCCCCCTTGCTGGCGGTGTAAGCGAGCAGGCGCGGCGCGCCCCACAGCGCGGTATCCGACGCGATGTTCACGACACGCCCCTGCCCCGATGCGCGCAGGAACGGCAGCGCCGCCATCGTCATGAGCCAGGTGCCGCGCACGTTGACGTTCATGACCGCGTCCCACGTCTCGACGCTCAGCTCAGCGGCCAGCTTGCCGCCCGAGTTGGTGATCGCGCCGTTGTTGACCAGCCCGTCGATGCCGCCCATGCGCTCGGCAGCCCCCTTGGCGGCCGTGTCCACGGATGCCGGATCGGACAGGTCGACACGCACGAACGACACGGCATGTCCAGCACCGCTCAGTTCGGCCGCGAGGGCCTCGCCGGCCTGCGACGCGATATCGGCAATCGTCACTTGCGCGCCGCGTGTCACGGCGGCACGGACGAACCCTTCGCCAAGGCCGCGCGCGCCACCGGTGATCAGCAGCTTCTTGCCGTCGAGCGGCGCCAGCGTGTTGGCGTCGAGCGGGGGGATGGGCAGTTCGTTCACGGTGAAATTCCTCGTCGTTCAGGCGATGTTCATGGCGGCACGCGGCACGTAATGCAACGCGCGGCGTTCCAGCCAGACCACGGCGGCATACGCCGCGATACCGATGACGGTGAGTCCGGCGATGGAGACGAACACCATCGCGGTATTGCCCTGGCCTTCGCCATACACCAACAGGTAGCCCAGGCCACGGTCGCCACCGACGAGTTCTCCCACGGTCACGCCGATGACGGCCAGCGTCGACGCGATGCGCAAGCCCGCGAAGAGCGCCTGCATGGCCGACGGGAATTCAACGAAGCGGAAGATCTGCCAGCGGCGGCCGCACAGGGCACGCACCAGGTTGACCATGTCCGGATCGACGGCGCGCACGGCGCCGAGCACGTTGATCATCACGGGGAAGAAGACGATCAGCACGGCCACGAGAATCTTCGGGTAGATCGTGTAGCCCATCCACATGACGAACAGCGGCGCGAACGCGACCTTCGGTGCAATCTGCAGCGCGAGGATGTACGGCGAAAGCATGGCTTCGGTCGACGGCGACAGGCCGAGGACCACGCCTATCAGCACGCCCAGCGCCGAGCCGATCACGAAGCCCGCGATCACTTCGAGCGCCGTCACGCCGATGTGCAGCCACAGGTTCTCGACCTGGAACATGCGGGCGCCTTCGATCACGGTCGACGACAGCTTGGGCAGCACGAACTCGGGCACGCCGAACGCCGTCGGGCCCCATTGCCAGACGGCCGCGAAGATCAGCAGCAACAGGAAGCTGCCAACGGTCAGTTGCGTTTTGGAAAGGGATTTCATAGCGGGGATTCCAGTGTCTTGCGGTGTCGTATACGAGGATCAGCCGAGATGGTCGTCGCGACCCACCTTGAGCAGCTCCATCAGATGGGCCACGTATTCGTTCATGCCCGCCTGCTTGCGGCGCTCGATCGGGTTGTCGCGGTGCGGCAGATCGACCGTGATTTCCTCGATGATCGTGCCCGGGCGCTCGCTCATCACGAACACACGGTCCGACAGCGCAATGGCTTCGGCGAGATCGTGGGTGATCATCAGCGCCGTTTTGCCTTCGACGGCGAGCATTTGCGCGAGATCCTGCTGGAGCACCATCTTGGTCTGCGCATCGAGCGCAGAGAACGGCTCGTCCATGAGCAGCACGTCGGGCTCGACGGCCAGCGTGCGGGCCAGGGCGGCGCGCTGACGCATGCCGCCCGAGAGCTGGTGCGGATAGTGATTCTCGAAACCCTTCAGGTGGCAGCGCGCGAGCAGCGCCTTGGCCACTTCCGCCCGCTCGGCCTTGCTGCGCCCACGGATCTGCATGCCCAGCTCGACGTTTTTCTGAATCGAGCGCCACGGCATGAGCAGGTCCTTCTGCAACATGAATGCGACTTGCTGCGACGGGCCGCGCACCGGCTTACCCGCGAGCGTCACCTGCCCCTCGCTCGGCGCGTAGAGACCGGCGCCCATGTTGAGCAGCGTGCTCTTGCCGCAGCCGCTCGGGCCGATCAGCGAGACGAACTCACCGGCCTTGATGCCGATGGAGACGTCCGAGACGGCCGTCATCTCGCCCTTGCCCTGGCGATTTTTGAACCGACGCGTGACGCCGCGGTATTCGATGGCGAACGGCACGGGTGCCGCCGCCGGCTGCGCCTGACGTGCCTCGGCATTCGCCTCGGCAACGTTCGCGTCCTTCAATTGAATCGACCTGAGCATGGGAAACCACCGTGTTTCTGGATGTTCAACTTGCCTCGGGCAGCCTGCTGCGTCGTTTCGCCTGCATGGCTTGCCACCTGTCCTCCCTTGCGGGATACGTTTCATATGTAAAACGTTGATTTACTTATGGATCAATTATAGGGAGGGATTCGCCCGTTCAAAATTGTTTTTTGACTAGGGGAAACCCGCATCCACAGGCGTTGCACAGCAAGCACAACGGCCGGAGCGAAAAAAAACGCCGGCAGGCAAAGGCCGGCCGGCGTGGGAAGTGAGACCACAAGGTGCGTCTCGCGATGCGTTGGCGTTGCGAGGCGTCAGAACGAGTGATGCACGCCCGACAGGATGATGAACTGATTGCCCGTCGACGAGGCGCCGATCGTGTTGATGGCCGTCACCGCCCCATTGCCGCTCGCGTGTTGATACACCCCACTCAGGTACACCTGCGTGCGCTTGGAAAACGCGTAGACGTCACCCAGGCTGACCTGCGTCCAGCGCTTGCCCGTCAGCGAGGTCGTGGCCGCGCCGAAGGTAATCGTGTTGGCCACGCCCGTCGCATAGTTGGCACCGCCGTCGAACGACTGGTAAGTGTCGCTGAAGCCCGGCGATTGCAGTTTCACGCGGGTGTACAACGCATGCAGCAGCCACGGTCCGAAGCCATACGACACGCCGGCGCCCATGTTCTCGACGTTCGACGCCGCGTAGCTGCCGACCGCCTGCCCCTGGAAGGTCGCGCCGCCGAGCACGGCCACGTTCGGCGTGCGGTTGTTCTCGTTCGAGTAGACCGCCGACGCCTTGAAGCCGCCGTTCGAATAGTTCGCGGCCACACTCCACTTGCGCCCGTTGGCGAAGTTCGTGTTGTTGCCGAACGAGATCATGCTGCCCGCCTTGAAGCCGGCGAAATCCGGCGTGACGTAGCGCACGGAGTTGTCGACCTGTACGACGGACGTGTTCGCCAGCTCGTCGACGTTACCCGGGTGGAACATGTACCAGTTCATGCCCAGGTAGGCCGTGCTCATCGGCCCGAGCCAGTCGAAGTTGAACGTGGTCATGTGACCGATGGTCAGCGTGCCCATCTTGTCCGACTGCAGACCGACCCACGACTGGCGGTTGAACATCGCGCCCGCCTTGACCGTGTTGCCGGAGAGCGTCGAGAAGCCGTTTTCCAGTTGGAAGATGGCGCGATTGCCACCGCCCAGATCCTCGACCCCGCGAAAGCCCCAGCGATCCGGCTGCGTCGCGCCCTGCTGGGCGATCCAGTTCGCGTTGCCGCCCTGGTTGTTCACGTACGCCATGCCGGCATCCAGACTGCCGTAGATCGTGACGTTGCTCTGCGCCTGCGCAGCGACCGGCACCCCCGCCGCCAGCAGCATCGCCGCCGCCAGCGCCGTCATGCCAGGGATCCGCCCCATCGGAAACCGCTTCATCTGTGTACTCCTGTCATTCGATGATTCGAGAACGGTGAATACGCCGGATGCGATGCGCAGCAACCCAAGCCAGTCGCCGCGTTACGCGCTTGCATTTCGACGTTCCACCTATGAAACGTTGGATCACTTATGAAACCAACTGAGCGAAGCTTAGGCCAGGTGACGCATGAGTCCCGCAGCGGAGATTCACGAATTGATAACAACAAATTGGCGTGCTAACGCGCGGGTGCGGCGACAAAGATTGCCGCCCCAGCTGCATAGCGAACGGCACCGTTCGTCCCGCGGGCGTTGCCGGGCGTCCTGGCTCGCCTCCCGTCAGGGCTTGTCCGTTTCCTCGGGATTTACCCGAGGATGCCTTGCCTTTGATCGAATCAAAAACAATAATATTTGAACATCATGTTCATATTTGAACTTATTATTTTTCTGGTTTGTCGTCACTTTCGTCAAAGGATGTTCCCATGCAAGCTCCTCTCATCGGTATCAACGGTGCCGGCATCGGCGGTCTGGCCGCCGCCATCGGCTTACTGCGCGCAGGTTTCCGTGTGCGCGTGTATGAGCAGGCAGCGCAGTTCGCCCGGGTCGGCGCGGACATCAACCTGACACCCAACGCCGTGCGCGCGCTCGACGGCCTCGGGGTCGGCGACGCCTTGCGCCAATCGGCCGCGCAACCGAGCCATCGCATCAGCCGCACCTGGGATTCGGGCGAGGAGACTTCGCGGCTGGAGATGGCCCGCACGGCGCAGACGAAATACGGCGCGCCGCAACTCACGATGCACCGCGCCGACCTGTTGCAGGCGTTGGAGCAGGCCGTGCCCGCGACATCGATCGCGCTGGGCAAGAAACTCGTATCGTTCGAAGCGCCGGGCAACGCGCAGCCCGGCCCCATCCGACTGGCGTTCGCGGACGGCACGCACGACGACGTCGATGTGCTCATCGGCGCGGACGGCATCCACTCGGTCGTGCGCACCGGCCTGTTCGGGCCGGAATCGCCGGAGTTCACCGGCGTGGTGGCGTATCGCGCGGTCGTGCCCGCGGACAAACTCGACGGCGTGCCGAATCTCGGCGCGTTCACGAAGTGGTGGGGACCGACCCCGTCGAGCCAGATCGTGACGTTCCCGCTCAATCTCGGCCGCGACATCTTTGTCTTCGCCACGACGCCGCAGGACAGCTGGACGTTGGAATCGTGGACGGCACCCGGCGACGTGCACGAGTTGCGCGCGATGTACGCCGACTATCACCCCGAAGCCCGCGCCCTGCTCGACGCGTGCGACAGCGTGCTGAAGTCGGCGCTGTATGTGCGCGATCCGTTACCGCAATGGTCGCGCGATCGGGTGTCGCTGCTGGGCGATGCGAGCCATCCGATGATGCCGTTCATGGCACAAGGCGCCGGCATGGCGATCGAAGATGCTGTGGTACTGTCTCGCCACTTGGCGGCCGTGGGCCCGAGCGCCGAGCGCGCCACGCTCGCCGCCGCGCTCGCGCGCTACGAGGTATCGCGACGCGAACGCACGGCACGCGTGCAGATCGGCTCACGCGGCAACCAGTGGCTCAAGGAAGGCGGCAATGCCGACTGGGTCTACGAGTACGACGCGTGGCAAGTCCCGCTCGCGGCCTGAGTGACCTGCGGCGGCGCAAGTGCGATCGCTGCGCCGCCCTTTATCGATGCTCCCGATGCCCCCGATGACTGGAATCGACCGCATGAACAAAGCTACGCAAGACGTTGAGTCCACGACCGACGCGCAAGACACCGGACACGCGGGCCTCGTGACGCCGGTCATGCGTGCGCTCAAGCTGCTGCGCTTCGTGGCGGACGGCGGGTCGACCGCCAATGTCAGCGACGTCGGCCGCCGCATTGGGGTGAATCGGGTGACCGTCATGCGTTTGATCGAGACGCTCCAATTCGAGGGCGTGCTGGAGCCGTTGCCGCAGGGTGGCCATCGGCTCGGATTGAATTTCCTGACGCTGGCGGCCAGCGCACTCGCCGGCGAGGATCACCTGGCGACAGCGCGGCGCGTACTCACGCGCGTGACGACCGAGACCGGACTATCGAGCTATCTCACCGTGCTCGACGGCGCCCAGGTTCGCTATCTGCTGTGCGAAACGCCGGCGTTGCCGCTCGTGAGCAATATCCGCGCGGGCAGCCGCGTCACGGCGCATTTGACGGCACCGGGCCGGTCGCTGCTCGCGCATCTGAGCACCGAGCGCCGCCGTGCGTTGCTCGGGCCGGAACCGCTCGCTGCCGCCACGGCGCAAAGCGCACGCACGCATGCTGCGCTCGACGCACAGCTCGAACGTGATCGCGACGCCGGATGCGCCTGGAGTCAGGACGGCTTCGAAGCGGGTATCGACGCCTGCGCCGCCGCTGTGCTTGACGCTCACGGCAGACCGTTGGCAGCCCTGAGCGTTGCCGGTCCGCGCTCGCTGGTGGGCACCGATACGTTGACGCGCGAGCGCACCGCGCGAGCGGTGAAGTCGGGCGCTGCCGATCTCGCCATCCTCCTGGCCGACGCACCTGCGTTTCTCGCCGCTGCCGAGCGGGGCTGAGCCTTCGTTACTTCACCGCCACCGCCTCGCTTCAGAGCGCGATGGCCGCGAGCTTGCGTTCCCCTAGTGGCGTGACGCGCAACGCGCGCGGCTCCCGTGTGGGTTCGAGCCACTTGGCGTCGAGGCAGGTGCTGAGCAGCGCCGCCCCCAACGCGCCGCCCAGATGCGGCTTGCGCTCGCTCCAGTCGGGGCAGGTGCAGGCGAAGCGGCGTCGATGGGCGCGGGCCGTGGCGAGGTTGACACCCACGGCCGTGAGTCCCTCCACGCCCATATCCGTGAGCGCCACGTCGCTACCGTCGATCCGGAGCCAACGGTGCGCATGCATCCGCGCGAAGAGATCGACCGCAACTTCCCCAGCGAGATGGTCGTAGCAGGTCCGCGCGTGGCGAAGCGGCATCGGCGTGGAACGACTGACAGGGACAGAGCGCGGCCGCAGGTCCCGCGTGGCAAGCACGGCGCTGGCAAGCGCTTCGATGGCCGCGGCGGTCTCGGGCGTGGCGATGCGGAAATAACGGTGGCGTCCGCGCGCTTCCTGCGCCAGCACGCCGCCGTCGACCAGTCGGGCAAGATGGCCGCTTGCACTGGAAGGCGACAGCCCGGCCACCAACGCCAACTCCCCCGCCGGGCGGGCGGAACCGTCCATCAACGCCCACAGCATGGTCATGCGCCCGGCATCGGCGAGCAACGCGGCGAGCGAACTGACGCCGGGGGCGTGATCTCTTGCGATGTCCACAGCAGGACTCCTGTCAGGATGATGAAGCGCAGCATCGGCAGTATAGGCTGGGGGATGCGTTCAACACTTCAGCATGGGATGAAACGTGCCGGTCGGGCGATGCGCCATGATGAACCCCGTCCCCGTCAAATCGAGATGCCCGCCATGATTGCCGCCACCGCCGATCTCCGCACCGTGCCGCCGCCCGCCAATGCGCTGGCCGCCGTCGTGCATCCCAACCCGTATCCGTACTACCAGTCGCTCGCCGCGCGACGTCCGTTCGATTTCGATGCCTCGCTCGGGATGTGGGTCGCCGCCAGCCCGCAAGCCATGGCCGCCGTGCTGCGCCATCCGGCGTGTGGTGTTCGGCCGGTTGGCGCGACCGTCCCGGCGGCGTTGGCCAATGGCGCCGCCGGCGACTGGTTTGGCGCGCTCGTCAGGATGAACGACGGCGCCGCGCATGCGGCAATGAAGCCCTGGCTCAAGGCACGACTCGCCACGCTTCATGCCGACGGCGCCCCCCTCGACCGGCTGCGCAACGCCAGCCAGGCCGCCTGTGCAGACGCCTATCTCGCCCAAGGGGAGACTCCCTGTGCGCGCCTCGACGACTTTGTCTTCCGTCAGCCGATCTATGCCCTCGCGGCGTGGCTGGGCGTTCCGCCCTCACAGTGGGTCGACGTGTACGACGACGTCCGCGCGCTGGTCGCGGCGATGGCCGAGTCCTCCCAGTCGTCTCCGCGCGCCGAGACGCTCGCACGCGGACACAGCGCCGCCACGACGCTTCGCCATCGCGCCATGCGCTGGCTCGACAACGATGCCGCCCCAGGCACTTGGTTGCGCGACACGGCGCGAAGCGCCGCGCGCGACGATGCCATCGACTACGGGGCGCTCACGGCGAATGTCGTGGGCCTCTTTACACAAACGCATGACGCCTGCGCCGGACTCGTGGCCAACAGCCTGCGCAGAATCGCGCAGCACACGTCGCAAGGCGCGATGCCCTCCGTCAACGGTGCTCAATCACTACCGGCCCACTTCGCCGTTGCCATCACGGCCATCGGCGACGTGATCCGTTACGATCCGCCGGTGCAGAACACCCGGCGATTCCTGCACGCGCCCACCATCATCCATGAACGAACGCTCGCCCGCGGCGATGCGATCCTGGTGGTGCTTGCCGCCGCGCCCGCCGGTGCCGCGCCGGACGACGTGGCCTGGACCTTCGGGCACGGCGCCCACACCTGCCCGGGACGCTCGCCGGCCAGCACGATCGCCGCCATCGGCGTGCAGACGATACTCGACAGCGATGTCGATCTCGCCGCCATTGCGACCGGCTCGACGTATCACCCGCTCGGCAACATCCGGATCGCTCGCTTCCACGATGGCGCCACGGCGGCTTGAGGCAAGTGATTGCTATCGATGAACGTGTTTTAACCATCGGAACACGGGTTCCATCCAACAAAACACAACGGAACAAGTGAAACCCTTGTAAACACAAGGCTCCGCGCCAGGGCACCGCGTGGTCCAGGAATTTCGGGCAGGATGGCGCTTTCGTTGTGCGCACCGCCCGCTTTGGCGTCACGGTGCTCGCCCGTCCCGTCTTCCGTTGCTCACATGTCCGACACACACACCGACGGTATGCCCATGCCCGCCCGGGTATGGGCCGTTGCGACCGTCATGCTCGCGATCTCGCTCGCGGTGCTCGATGGGGCGATTGCCAACGTGGCGCTCCCCACGATCGCGCGCGACCTCAACGCCAGTCCCGCCACGTCGATCTGGATCGTCAACGCCTACCAGCTCGCCATCACCATCTCGTTGCTGCCGCTCGCCGCACTCGGCGAGATTGTGAGTTATCGCCGCGTCTATACGGTCGGGCTCGCGCTGTTCACCGTCGCCTCGCTTGGCTGTGCGCTCTCGGATTCGCTCGTTACGCTCACGCTCGCCCGCGTGGTGCAGGGCTTCGGTGCGGCCGGCATCATGAGTGTGAACACCGCGCTGGTGAAAGCCATCTACCCGTCGCGCTGGCTCGGGCGCGGCGTCTCGCTCAACGCGCTCATCGTTGCCATCTCATCCGCCGCGGGCCCGACGATTGCCGCCGGCGTGCTGTCCATCGCGCACTGGCCGTGGCTCTTCGCCATCAATGTGCCGCTCGGCGTCGTCGCGTTTGCCATCGCCGTGCGCTCGCTGCCCGACACGGCCCGCGCCTCGCACCCCTTCGACTGGACCGGGGCGCTGTTGAGTGCGCTCACCTTCGGCTTGCTCATCTCCGGCATCGACGCTTTCGGGCATGGCCAGGCGCGTTGGCTGGTCGCGCTCGAAGTCGCCGCCGCGCTCGTCATCGGTACGGTCTTCGTGCGACGCCAACGCACCCAGCCCGTGCCGCTGTTGCCGCTGGACCTGCTGCGCATTCCGATTTTCGGGCTGTCGATCTGCACGTCGATGGCGTCGTTCTGCGCGCAAATGCTCGCGTTTGTCGCGCTGCCCTTCTTCCTGCAGGATTCGCTCGGCTTTGATCGTGTGCAGACCGGCTTGCTGATGACGGCCTGGCCGCTCACCATTGTTGTCGTCGCGCCGCTGGCCGGGCGGCTGCTGGAGTATTACAAACCGGGCCTGCTCGGCGCGATCGGTCTGGCGGCGTTCGCCCTCGGCCTGCTCGCGCTCGGCCTGCTGCCCGCGCACCCGCAATCGGTCGATATCGTCTGGCGCATGGCCCTGTGCGGTTTCGGCTTTGGCCTGTTTCAGTCGCCCAACAACTACGCAATGCTGATGGCCGCGCCCGCCCATCGCAGCGGCGGCGCGAGTGGCATGCTGGGCACCGCCCGCCTGACCGGGCAGACGACCGGCGCGGCGCTCGTGGCCCTCATCTTCAGCGTCGCTCCGTCGGGCTTCGGCACGCGCGCCTCGCTCTATGTCGCGGCCGCGTTCGCTGCGGTGGCGGCCGTGGTGAGCAGCCTGCGCACGCTGCCCGCCGCCCAGCCTGACGCGAATTCGGCACGCGGATGAGCGTCGTGCAGCGCTCGCCGGAGCGCCTCCATCCGGTCGACCGTCCGGCCGTGCTACACTGCCGACCTTTTACGGCTCGCCTGTGCGGGCCGCAAATGCCATGAGCTTCTGCGCCATCGATTTCGGCACTTCGAATTCTGCCGTCGCCGTGCAAGACGGCGCCGCCATGCGTCTGGTCGAGCTGGAAGCCGGCTACGGCACGCTGCCGACCGCCGTATTCTTCAATGCCGATGAAGGTGGCCGCGTGTCGTTCGGCCGTCAGGCCGTCGCCGATTACGTCGATGGCTACGACGGGCGCCTCATGCGCTCGCTCAAGAGCCTGCTCGGCTCCTCCCTGATCGAAAGCACCACCGACCTCGGTAACGGGTCGGCGATGCGCTATATCGACATCATCGCCACGTTCCTGCGCCATCTGCGCACGCACGCGCAGAAATCCAGCGGCGGCGATTTGCGTCACGTGGTCATGGGCCGCCCCGTGTTTTTCGTCGACGACGATCCGCGCGCCGACGCGGCCGCGCAACGCTCGCTCGAACAAAGCGCGCGCGACGTGGGTTTCCATGACGTCCATTTCCAGTTCGAGCCGATTGCGGCCGCGTTCGATTACGAATCGCGTCTGAGCGATGAACAGCAGGTGCTCGTCATCGATATTGGCGGCGGCACCTCGGACTTCTCGCTGGTGCGTGTCGGACCGGAACGGGCACGCCATCTGGATCGCAAGGACGACGTGCTCGCCCACCACGGCGTGCATATCGCCGGCACGGACTTCGACCGCCGCATCGAGTTGGCCACGATCCTGCGCGAACTCGGTTACAAGGCGCTCGGTCCCGACGGCAAGGAAGTGCCGAACCGGATCTATTTCGATCTGGCAACCTGGCATCTGATCAACACGGTCTACACGCCGAAGCGCGTTGGCGAACTGGCGCTCACGGCGCATCTGTACGCCGACCCTGCCCATCACCGGCGCCTGATGCGCACGGTCGAGCAACGCCTTGGACACGCGCTCGTCGGTCATGCCGAAGACGCGAAGATCAACGTCGCCTCAGGCGGCGAGACGCGCATCGATCTGTCGGTGATCGAACGCGATCTCGCGGTCGCGTTCTCGGAAGCGGGTCTGGTGGAAGCGGTCAGCGACGAAATCGCGAGCATCACGGCAGGCGCCGTGCATACGGCGGCGTTGGCCGGCCTGCGCGCCGAGGATGTCGATGCGCTCTACTTCACCGGCGGCTCCACGGGGCTGCGCAGCCTTTCCGGTGCCATGTGCGCGGCCTTTCCGAAAGCAACACCGGTATTCGGCGACCGGCTCGCCAGCGTGGCGCTGGGTCTGGGCATTCACGCCAGGCGCGTGTTTTCCTGAGCGGTCGCCGGCGTCCGTTACTGAAACGCGACTTCGTTGAAACTGCGCAGCTTGCGACTGTGAAGACGATCCAGACCGTTATTGCGCAGCAACTCCATCGCCTTCACGCCGATCTTCAGATGCTGGTCGACGCGTTCGCGATAGAACCGGTCCGCCATGCCGGGCAACTTCAGCTCCCCGTGCAGCGGCTTGTCGCTCACGCAGAGCAAGGTGCCATACGGCACCCGGAAACGGAAGCCGTTCGCCGCAATCGTCGCACTCTCCATGTCGAGTGCAATCGCCCGGCTTTGACTCATGCGCTGCACCGGCTCGCGGTGATCGCGCAATTCCCAGTTGCGATTGTCGACCGTGACGACCGTGCCCGTGCGCATCACGCGCTTGAGTTCGAAGTCGTCGAGTTGCGTGACGTCGGCCACGGCTCGCTCGAGCGCAACCTGCACCTCGGCCAGCGGCGGCACCGGCACCCATAGCGGCAGATCGTCGTCGAGCACGTGATCCTCGCGCACGTACCCGTGCGCCAGGCAGTAGTCGCCCAGACGCTGCGAGTTGCGCAGCCCGGCGCAATGACCCAGCATGACCCAGGCGTGCGGGCGCAGCACGGCAATGTGATCGGTGATGGTCTTCGCGTTGGAAGGTCCCACGCCGATATTGACCATCGTGATGCCCGTGTTGTCCGGGCGCACGAGGTGATATGCCGGCATCTGCGGCAGGCGCGGCGGCGGCGTGCCTCGCGCGTCGAGCGCGGCAATGTTCTGGTTCCAGTGCGTGACGTTGCCCGGTTCGACGAACGCCGTGTACTGACTGCGATATTCGCGTAAGGCCGGATCGTCGGTCGCGCTCATCAGCTCGCGTCCCAGTTCGACGAACTCGTCGATATAGAACTGGTAGTTCGTGAAGAGCACGTAGTTCTGAAAATTTTCGGGCGACGTCGCCGTGTAATGGCGCAGGCGATGCAGCGAGTAATCAACGCGCGGTGCCGTGAACAGAGCCAGCGGCAAGATCTCGCCGGGCATCGGATCGCGCGTGCCGTTCACGATGCTGTCGTCCATGGTCGCCAGATCGGGCACGTCGAACGCGGTGCGCATGGCGCGCAGATGCGTCTGATCGAGATCGCCTTCGAGGTACACGCCGTCCTGAAAGGCGAAGTGCACAGGGATCGGCTCGTCGGACACGCCCACTTCGAAGGCCACGCCGTGATTGTGTGCCAGACGGCGAAGCTGCTCGACGTAGTAGTTTTCGAACAGATCCGGTCGCGTGACCGTCGTCTGATAGCTGCCCGGCCCCGACACGAAGCCATAGGACAGGCGCTTGTCCAGTTGGGTGATATCTTCGGTGGTGATGCGAATGAACGGGTAATGCGCACTCACGCGCCGTGCCGCCTCCTTCTGCGTGGAGAAACGGTCGAAAGCGGCGCGGAGGTACGCCGTGTTGGCATCGTAAATCGTCTTCAGGTAGGCAACGGCTTCCACCGGATCCGCGATCGATCGGGTGGCATGGACGGGTTCTTGTTCGGACATGCGCAAACCTTTTCTGTCTTGATCATGAGGGTGAGTATGCGCCCATTGTGACACGACCGGCAGGCGTCTCCGCGTCCCGTCCGCTGCCGTGGCCAAGCCAGTCGAGCGCGCCCTCGCCGGCCGTCTCCGCCCCTGGCCCGGCGCGCCGTATCGCCACGCCCACGGCGAGCACGTCGATCGCCGCGAGGTGCAGAATTCTCGCGATCATCGTCACGTGAGCGCCCATCGTCTCGACGTGATCGTTGGGCAGCACGAGCGTCGCCTTGCGCGCGAGCGGCGAGTTGCGCGCCGTGAGCGCAATCACTTTCGCACCGCGCGCCACGGCGATGTCGACCGCTCGGTTCAGATCCGCCGAGCGGCCCGACGCGGAAATGGCGACCACCACATCGCCGTCTCCCAACAGTGCCGCCGACGCCTGCAACAGATACGGGTCGCCGTACGCGATGGTCGGCATGCCGAAGCGGAAGAACTTGTAGTGCGCGTCCTGCGCGATCACGCCGGAGTTGCCCAGCCCGTAGAACTCGATGCGGCGGGCACCGTCGAGCAAGGTAACGGCCGCCTCGAGCGTGCGCGCGTCGAGATGCTCGCGCATCTGCAGAATCGACGACACGGTGTTGTCGAGCACCTTGGCGCTGAATTCCGCCGCCGAGTCGCCCACGTGCACCTGTCCATGACGCACCGGCAGCGTGCCGGTCAACGCACTCGCGAGTTTGAGTTTGAAGTCCGACAGTCCCTGGCAGCCGAGCTTGCGGCAAAAACGAATGACCGTGGGCTGGCTCACCCGCGCCAGACGCGCGATTTCCGACACCGGCTCCGCGAGCAGGGCACGCGGTTGCTTGAGCGTGAGTTCGGCCACGCGCTGCTCGGCCGGGCTCAACCGGTCGCGCAACCGATGCAGACGGTCGATCAGCGCGCCCGCGCCCGCCGCATGCGTGCCGAGCTGTTCGGCAAGGATGGCGGACGTGCCCAGGAACGCCGGATGATCGGCCGTAATGACGTAAGTCGGAATCGCCTTCAGATACGCCTCGAATCGTCCCTTCGCCTCGAAGCGCTGACGAAACGGTGAGTCCTCGAACAACGTGCCGAGCTTCGGAATCACGCCGCCCCCCAAGTACACACCGCCCACCGCGCCCAGCGACACCGCGACGTTGCCCGCGAGCGTGCCCAGCATCGCGCAAAAGCAATCGACGGTCTCACGCGCGAGCGCATCGCCCGCCTGGGCGAGCTTTACGATGGCGGGCGTCTCCAGCGATGGCGCCGGGCGGCCGTCTCGCGCCGCCAAGGCTTGATAGACGAGCGCCATGCCGGGACCGGCCACCAGACGCTCGAACGACACGTGCGGGAACTGCTTCCACGCGTAGCGGAGCACCTCGATTTCGCGCGCGTCCGCCGGCGCGAACGTCGTGTGCCCACCTTCGCTGCCGAGCGCGATCCAGCGATCTGCCGCTGGAATCAAACCGGACACCCCAACGCCGGTGCCGGGACCGAGCAAGCCGATCACCCCCCCCGGCTGCGGTGCGCCGCCGCCCACCTGACGCTTCTGTGCCTCGGACAGGTAAGGCAGCGCCATCGCCAGTGCGGTGAAATCGTTGACGACCAGCAGCGTCTCGAAACGCAGCGCACGACGTGTCGCTTCAATCGAGAAGTGCCAGTCGCGATTCGTCATGCGCACCTCGTCGCCGGCAATCGGATTCGCAATCGCGATCGCGGCATGCCGCACCGGCTCAGCGTGATCCGCCTCGTCAAGATACGCACGGATGACTTCGGGAACGCCGGAGAAATCGTCGCAAGCATAGTCGCGGATCTCGACGAGATCGCCGGGTGCGAGTTCCAGCGCGAACCGGGCGTTGGTACCGCCGATATCAGCCAGCAGTCGCGGACCGCTTACGTGCGGCGGATTATTCCTCACTCCAGAAGACATCGATGTTCACTCCTTCACAGTGGATCAGCCGGGAGATGGCGTTGTCCTGCACCTCGGCCTGCGCCGCTTCGAAGACGGCGCGTTTGGCCGGGCCTTGAATTTGCAGCAAGAGGCGCTCGCAGGACGCGAGCGCGGCGAGCGACCACGACACGCGCAGGTGCGGCGCGTGCTGCGGCTGCACGAGCACGAATTTGTCGTGCGTGGCGATGGCGTCGTGCCATTGCGCCGCGTCGGCGAAGAGCGACGCCGTATGGCCGTCCTCGCCCATGCCGAGCACGGCCACTTGCGGCACGCCATGCCTCCACGTGTCGTTGAGCGTTCGCACCTGCAGCGCGGCGGACGTCGCGGTGTCCACCAGCGGCAACCAGTGCCCACCCGTCGCACCGGGCAGCAGTGTCTCGGCCACCAGCCGGGCATTGCTCTCGGCATGGGTGGGCGGCAGCCAGCGGTCGTCCACGAGCGTGATGTCGACGTCGCGCCACGCCACGGGAAGCCGGGCCAGTTGCAAGAGAAATGGCTTCGGACTCGTGCCGCCCGACACGGCCAGCAGCGCGCGCGGACGAATCGTCAACGCTTCGTCGAGCCGCGCGACGACGGCGTTGGCGAGCGCCAGCGCCTGTGCCTGCCGCGTGGGAAAGGTTCGCCAATGGATCATGGGTGTCTGCCTCCGGTTGACTTGGCGTTGGACCGACGCGCCGCGCCCGGCAATCCGCCTCAGTTGTCTTCTTCGACCCAGCTCGTGCCGGACTGCGCCAGAAGCGCGCTTGCGGCGGGTGGCCCCCAGGTGCCGGCGGCGTAACGCTTCGGCCCTTTGTGCTGACGCGACCAGTACGCCTGGATCGGCGCGACCCAGCGCCAGGCCGCCTCTTGCTCGTCTCGACGGACAAAGAGGGCGAGACGCCCGTTGATGACGTCGAGCAGCAGACGCTCGTACGCATCCATCCGGTGGCCCTTGAAGAACTGGTCGAACGCCAGGTCGAGGTGAACCGATTGCAGGGTCATGCCTTCGCCCGGCTGCTTCGCCAGACAGTAAAGACGAATCGATTCGTTCGGCTGCAGGCGGATGACGAGACGATTGGCGCCGGCCTGCGCCGTCGCTTCACCGAGCAACGGATAGGGCGTTGCGCGGTAGTTGACAACGATCTCCGCCACTCGCTCGCCCAGCCGCTTGCCCGTGCGCAGGAAGAACGGCACGCCGGCCCAGCGCCAGTTGTCGATCTCGGCCTTGAGGGCCACGAACGTCTCCGTCTGGCTGGACGGCGGCACACCCGGCTCGTCGACATAGGCCGGCACTGCCGACTTGCCGATCGCGCCACCGCCGTATTGGCCCCGCACCACGTTGCGCGCGACCGTGTCGTCGTCGAGCTGGCGCAGCGAGCGCAACACGCGCAGCTTCTCGTCGCGCACGGCGTCGGCGTCCATCGACAGCGGCGGCTCCATCGCGACGATGGCGAGCAGTTGCAGCAAATGGTTTTGCACCATGTCGCGCAGCGCGCCGGTCTGTTCGTAGAACTCGCCGCGCCCTTCGACGCCGATTTCCTCGGCAATGGTGATCTGAATGCTGTCGATCAGCTCGCGTCGCCACAACGGCTCGAAGATCGCGTTGCCGAAGCGCAGCGCCAGCAGGTTTTGTACCGCCTCTTTCCCGAGGTAATGGTCGATGCGATAGATCTGGTCTTCGCGAAAGCTCGCGCCCACCGCGTCGTTGATCGCCTCCGACGAAGCCAGATCGTGGCCCAGCGGCTTTTCCAGCACGATCCGGCTGTTCTCGTTGAGTTTGGCGCTGCGCAGCCCTTCGCAGATGGGGATGAACAGCGACGGGCCGGTGGCCAGATAGAAGATGCGCACGCCCTGCCGTTGGGCGAGGCGTTCGGCGAGCACGCCAAATTCGGCTTCACGCCCGAGATCGAGCGGCATGTAGTCGATGGTGGCGAGAAAGCGCGACCAGGCGCCCTCGTCCCAGACATCGGGCTTGATGTGCCCGCGCACGTGTTCCTCACACCACCGGTGGTACGCGGCGGCCTCCATCGGCTTGCGGGCAATCGCCAGAATGCGGCCGGTACTCGCATCGCCGACAACGTCCGCATCGGCGCCCAATTGCCCCGTGCGGAACGCCCGGAACAGCGCGGGCAGCACCTTGCGCAATGACAAATCGCCGGTGGCGCCGAACAACACAAAGGTATAGGGTGAAGGCGTGTTCATAGACAGCGTGGACTCCCATGCGACCGAACGCTTCTCCCCGGCACCGCTGAACGCGCCCTCTGGCGAACCAGCGAGCGGCGAATGGGCCGCCGGACACGGCAGATGTCCGGATGTCACCGAAGAAGCGCAACTTTGACACTGCATTGTAGTTTAACTACACTTCAAAGCAACCGAATTTCGTTCTTTGACTACATCGCCCGCATCGAGCGACCGACAACGTTCCGGACACCCCATGACCCAGTCTTCGCAAAATGTGCCGCTGCATCCGGTGGTTGAACGTGTGACCCAGCGACTGATCGAGCGCAGCCGTCCAAGCCGTCAGGCCTATCTGGAGGGCGTGGCCCGCGCCACGCAGGGGCAGCCCGGTCGCGAGTCGATCGGCTGCGCCAATCTCGCGCACGCGCTGGCCGCCGCGCCCGCCGACGACCGCATCAAGATCCGCACCGAGCGCACGCCAAATATCGGCATCGTCACCGCCTACAACGATATGTTGTCGGCGCACGCCCCGTTCGTGGCGTTCCCCGACATCATCAAGTCCGCGGCAAGGGCGCATGGCGCCAGCGCGCAGGTGGCCGGTGGCGTGCCCGCGATGTGCGATGGCGTGACGCAGGGTTATGCGGGCATGGAACTCTCGCTGTTCTCGCGCGATGTGATCGCGATGGCTTCGGTCGTAGCGCTCTCGCACCAAATGTTCGACGCCGCCATGTTCCTCGGCGTGTGTGACAAGATCGTGCCGGGGCTGGTCATCGCCGCCCAGGCGTTCGGCCATCTGCCCGCCGTTTTCACCCCGGCGGGTCCGATGCCCTCCGGGCTGCCCAACGACGAGAAGTCCCGCATCCGACAGGAGTATGCTGCGGGCCGCGTCACGCGCGCGGCGCTGCTCGACTCCGAACTCGCCGCGTATCACACCGAAGGCACCTGCACGTTCTACGGCACCGCCAACAGCAATCAGATGCTCATGGAATTCATGGGGCTGCACTTGCCCGGCGCGTCGTTCGTCAACCCGCATACGCCGCTGCGTCATGCGCTCACGCAGGCGGCCACGGCGCGCGCCGTGGCGCTGGCGAAGACCGGCATCAACACGTCGCATATTCTCGATGAGCGAGCGTTCATCAACGGCGTCGTCGGCCTGCTGGCCACGGGCGGCTCGACCAACCACACGCTGCATCTGGTGGCGATGGCACATGCCGGCGGCATTCTGCTCGACTGGCAGGACTTCGCCGAGCTGTCGGACGTCACACCGCTGCTCGCTCACGTCTACCCGAACGGCAAGGCGGATGTGAACCAGTTCCACGCGGCGGGTGGCCTGAACTTCCTGATTCGCGAGTTGCTCGACGCCGGATTCCTGCACGATGACGTGACCACGGTCATGGGCCACGGTCTGCGCGCATACACGCGGGAAGCCGTGCTGCACGACGACGTGCTCTCGTGGCAGGACGCCCCCAACGACAGTCTCGACGAGGGTATCGTGCGCCCGGCATCGCGACCGTTTGCCCGCGAAGGCGGGTTGCGCATGCTCGCGGGAAACCTGGGGCGCGCGGTCATCAAGTCATCCGCCGTCAAGCCGGAGCATCAGACGGTACGCGCCCCGGCGCGCGTGTTCTCCGATCAGGAGAGCGCGCAAGCGGCGTTCAAGGCGGGAGAACTGACGCGCGATGTCGTCGTCGTGGTGCGTTTCCAGGGCCCGCAGGCCAACGGCATGCCGGAGTTGCACAAGCTCATGCCGATGCTCGGCCTCCTGCAGGACGAAGGCCATCATGTGGCGCTCGTGACCGACGGGCGAATGTCCGGTGCGTCGGGCAAGGTGCCCGCCGCCATTCATCTGTCGCCGGAAGCGGAGCAGGGCGGCATGCTCGCGCGCGTGCAGGATGGCGACATCATCACGATCGATTGCGAGAAGAACCTGTTGCACTGCGAAGTCGACGACGCCACGCTCGCCGCGCGCGCTCCGGCCCCGGAACCGCAACGGCCGTTCGACCCGTGGCGTAACGTGTTCCGCCTATTCCGGCGCAATGTCGGTGCCGCACCGCATGGCGCGTGCGTGCTGTTCGACGACTCGGAGTATCCGAAGCACGCTTGACCGGCAGGCGAACGACGTTCGATTACGCGTAACGCGGTGCGTCAACCGGCGGTGTCCCGTCATGAAATAGCGTGCGCAGTTGGGCACGCAGTTCAGCCGAATCGGTATGTCCGTGTACCTTGACAGCGTGTTGTACGGCCGCCTCCAGCAGTTCGTTTTCGGAATCCGCGGATAGCGCTACGGAACAGTTCATTGCGCTAGGGAATTCCCGGCAATCGATGTATTTGCGGGTCATGATGGTCTCCTCACACGAGAGCGTCGTCTTGGCTGGATGAGCGCGCCGAATACCACGCGACGCCTGCGGGGCGCGATTTCACCTTCTGCGGATGGGATGGGACGGCAACCACAATCATTCTGAAAGTATAGGTTGCGGGTGGCGAATGTCAGGTCACACGACGATGGGATTCATGCGGTCGGCCGACGCCCGCCATGACGGTGGGGCTGCCGCCGCGTCGGAACGGCGTCAAGAAATCTTGACGCCTTTTTTATCCATGCATCCCTAGACTGGCTCCGTCGTCACTCTTGTCGTCAATCGACACGTTGTCATGCCTACCATCGCCCAACGCGCCAGTCTGGAACCTCCCGATGCAGGTGCCGTCTTGGCCGACGCTTTCTCCGCTGCGCGTGAGCGCCATCGGTGCCCCCCACGCGCACGTCTCGATGCAACGCTCGACATCACGCTCAGCCGCGCGGCCGTCTCCACGCTCGCCGTCACGCTGGCGATGAGCCTGCCGCTGCCGTGGCGCGTCGAGACAATTCGCCCGATCCGGCACGATACCGCCGCCGTGGTATCGATTGCGTTGCCGCGCGTCGAAGCCTCGCGGGCCATGCACGCCGTCATGCAATCGCTGCCAGAAGCCGAATTTGGTGTGCTGCGTCTTCGCCCCGCCGCCTGAGCGTTCAGCGTCCCCGGTGTTCCGCCCTCCTCGCCCCGCCAAGCCCCCCCCGCTATGAACCCAGCCATCTTCGAAGGCGTTTGGATTCCCCTCGTCACGCCCATGTCCGGCGCGAACGGCGCACAGATCGATCGCAGCGCCTTCTCCCGTCTGGTCGATTTCTACCTCGCTGCCGGGGTCAGCGGTCTCGTCGTGGCCGGTACCACGGGCGAAGGTGCGCTGCTGGCCCCCGACGAACGCCGCTGGCTCGTCGAGACCGCGTGCCATCTCGCCCAAGGCCATGCGCCGGTCGTGGCTGGCGTCGGTGCGGCCGACACGTCGGACGCCGCGCATCAGATCGGCAGCCTCGACGATCTGCCGCTAGCCGGCTACCTCGTGCCGCCGCCCTACTATCTCCGACCGTCGCAAGACGGCATCCTCTGGCACTACCGCACGCTGGCCGCCGTCACGCAAAAACCGCTCGTGCTCTACAACGTGCCGCTGCGTACCGGCGTGACCCTCAGCGTGGAGACGATCCGTGAGTTGGCATCGCACAGCGCCTTCGCGGCGATCAAGGAGTGCGACGAGCATTCGCTCGCGCACCTGCCGTCGCAGGTCGACATGCGAGTGCTGTGCGGCGACGATATGCAGTTGCTGCCCGCACTGCACGCCGGTGCGCTCGGATGCATTTCGGCGGCGGCGCATGTGCGGCCAGATCTCTATCTGAAGCTGTTTCGCTACGCGCGCGAAGGCGACATGGTCCACGCCACAATGCTCTTCAACGGCATGAAGCCGCTTATCCGACGCCTGTTTTCCGAGCCCAACCCCGTGGCGATCAAAGCCGCGCTCGCGTCATTGGGCCTGTGCCCGGAGACGGTTCGTCGTCCGCTCATGCCGTGCCCGGCCGCCCTTCGCAAAGCGATCGACGTCCAGCTCGAAGTGACGATGGCCTTCTGAGTCCGAACGGCGCGGCCTGTCCGCCCTTCCCCACGACACGAGACCCGATATGGACGACATCGAACAGCGTCACCGCACTATCGCCCGTCTGCTGATCAAGCTCTCGGGCACCCCGTTGGCCAGGCTCGCATACGCGACCGGCATGTCCGGCAACACGATTTCGCGATGGGTTCACGGCGATCGCTGCGCGCTGGGTCCGCAGGGACGAGACAAGCTGCTCACCGCGCTTGGCGCCCGCAGTGACGGCGTCAACGTAAAACTCGCATTGCGCGCCACCGGCGCCGCGCAACCTGTCTTCCAGATCAACGGCCTAGTGCAGGCCGACCGCTTCGCCACGCTCGCGGCACTGACCTCGACGCAATTCGTTGCGGCGCGCGAGACCTGTCAGGGAAAAACGCTCGTGAGCGTCGTCACCGACATGAGCGGGCAAACGACGGCGCTGCTCGTCGGCACACGTGAAGCGCTCGATGAGCTGTATGCAGAACTGGACATCACCGTGTCACCCAAACGCCGTTTGGAGGTCGCGCACGGTCCTGGCGCTTCGACTGACGTCGCAATGCGAATACACTCAAGCTAACCGTAGTTCGCGTTGCCAGGGCCGGTCCCCGGCCCTCCATTTTTGGCCCCCCGTCAACAATGGAGCGTGTCATGACGACAGATCGCATCAACAAGCGCATGAAGGTTTACGCCACGCAAGGCTGGCAGGACACAGGGTACAAAGTCGGCGCGCAGTCCGCGCCCAAAGTGATCCTGCGCGCGCAGGGCGAGTGGTGTACCCGCACCGACGACCGAAAATTCGGACGCCGCGACGCCGACGGGCGCACGCCGAACTCCGGTGCGACCTATCTCCACAAGGTTTCAGGCGACGACGAGTACCCGTATCACGGCCCCGATGCGCTGATGGGGCAGTTGATCGGACGGTTCGGCAAGGAGGGAGAGCCGTTCCTGATCGGCAAGCACAAGTCCTTTCGGGTGGACGGCATGCCGTCGGATGTGTCGTTGTGGCTGTGCTGCAATGATCCGCTGAGCAGCGCCACACGCGATAACGACGGCGCGCTCGACGTGACGCTGGAACTCGACGATGCGCGCGACGTCTTCGCCCCTCGCAGCCAGCATTTCGACCGCCCGTCCGGAACCTGGGTGGATGACTGAGCACCGACCGAACCCATAAGGCGGGCGCCAGCGGCGATCCCCTCGCCGCTGGCGTGGCGTGTCACGCCGAGGCCCGTGCGCTCACTGCCACCCGAACCGTCGCGCGAACATGCCTTTCATCATCTGCGTGAGCACGGCGTAGGCGAGCAGGATGGCCGCGAGCATCGGGAAGTAGGCGAGCGGCAATGCCTGCATCTTGAACGTGTCCGCGAACGGCGACATCGGCAGCATCACGCCGATCAGCATCACCGCGGCCGTCATCATCAGCAACGGCCATGCCGCGCGGCTCTGCACGAACGGAATGCGACGCGTGCGGATCAAGTGCACGATGAGCGTTTGCGACAGCAGCCCCTCGACGAACCAGGCGGACTGGAACAACGTTTGATGCTCGGCGCTGTTCGCGCCGAACCAATGCCACATCGCCACGAACGTCAGCACGTCGAAAATCGAACTGATCGGGCCGAAGAACACCATGAAGCGCGACAGATCCGCCGGATTCCAGCGCTGGGGTTTCGTGAGCTGTTCGTCGTCGACGTTGTCGAACGGAATCGTCGTCTGCGACAGATCGTAGAGCAGGTTCTGCGTGAGCAACTGCAACGGCAGCATCGGCAGGAACGGCAGGAACGCACTCGCGATCAGCACCGAGAAAACATTGCCGAAGTTCGAGCTGGCCGTCATCTTGATGTACTTGAGCATGTTCGCGAACGTGCGACGCCCCTCGATCACGCCCTGCTCCAGCACCATCAGGCTCTTTTCCAGCAGGATCAGATCGGCCGCTTCCTTGGCGATGTCCACCGCCGTGTCCACTGAAATGCCGATGTCGGCCGCGCGCAAGGCCGGTGCATCGTTGATGCCGTCGCCCATGAAGCCAACGACATGACCGTTCGCGCGCAGCAGGCGCACCAGGCGCTCCTTGTGCGACGGCGTGAGCTTCGCGAATACGGTGGCGCGTTCCACCGTCTGCGCCAGTTCGGCGTCGCTCATCGCCTCGATGTCGTCGCCCAGCACGCAGCCGTTCACCGCCAGCCCCACTTCGCGGCACACCTTCGCCGTCACGAGATCGTTGTCGCCCGTGAGCACCTTGACCTGGACCCCCGCCGCCGCGAGCGCCTTGAGCGCCGGCGCCGTCGACTCCTTGGGCGGATCGAGAAACGCGATATACCCGACGAGCACGAGTTCGCTCTCGTCCGCAATGCCATAACTGTCGCGCACCGGCGGCAAGTGGCGCGTTGCCACGGCCACCACGCGCAGACCTTCGGCGTTCAGGTCGGCCGTGACGCGACGCAGGCGGGCCAGCACCTCGGGCGTGAGCGGCTCGACGTTCGCACCATGCTGCACGCGATTGCACACCGCCATCACCTCTTCCACCGCCCCCTTGCAGATCAGCTCGTGATGATCACCGTTCTCGCTGACCACCACCGACATGCGACGGCGCTGGAAGTCGAACGGGATCTCGTCGATCTTGCGATACCGGTTCACGATGTCGAGATGCTGGTGCAGCTCGGCATGATCGAGCACCGCCACGTCGAGCAGGTTCTTCAGGCCGGTCTGGTAGAAGCTGTTGAGATAGGCATACTCGAGCACGTCTTCGGAGGCATGGCCCCACACATCGGTATGACGTTCGAGACAGATCCTGTCCTGCGTGAGCGTTCCGGTCTTGTCGGTGCACAGCACATCCATCGCGCCGAAGTTCTGGATCGCGTCGAGACGCTTGACGATCACCTTCTTGCGCGAGAGCACGACCGCGCCCTTGGCGAGCGTGGCCGTCACGATCATCGGCAGCATTTCAGGCGTGAGTCCCACCGCCACCGACAGTGCGAACAGCGACGCCTCCAGCCAGTCGTGCTTGGTGAATCCGTTGATGAGCAGCACGATGGGGGTCATGACCAGCATGAAGCGGATCAGCACCCACGACACACGATTCACGCCCTGTTGGAACGATGTCACCGTCGGTTGCTGCGCCGTGACACGCTGCGCGAGCGAGCCGAAGAACGTGCGCGCCCCCGTCGCCACCACGACGGCCGTGGCAGACCCGCTCACGACGTTCGTGCCCATGAACGCAAGGTTGTCGTAGGCGAGCGGATTGCTGCCCCCGGTCTCGCAAGCGTGCGCGAATTTCTCGACGGGCAGCGCCTCGCCGGTGAGCGCCGATTGCGAGACAAACAGATCCTTGGCCGCGAGAATGCGCACGTCGGCCGGAATCATATCGCCCGCCGCGAGCAGCACGATGTCGCCCGGCACGAGTTCGGCCAACGCAATTTCACGGCCCATGCGGCCCAGACGGCGCACGGGGTCGCCCTCTACGCCGTCATGGCCGAACACTTCGCGGCGCAGCACCGTCGCCGTGGTGCTCACCATGGCCTTGAGCTTTTCCGCGGCTTTGGTCGAGCGCGCCTCCTGCACAAATCGCAACACCGTGGAAATGATCACCATCGTCGCGATGATGATCGTTCCCTCGGTGTCGTCGGTCGCGTACGACACAGCGGCCAGTGCCGAGAGCAGCAGGTTGAACGGATTACGGTAGCAGTTGAACAGGTGCCGCCACCAGGGCAACGGTTTTTCGTGTTCGACTTCGTTGACGCCGGCGTGTGCCCGCACGGTGGCGGCCTCGTCATCCGACAGGCCGTCGCGCGTAGTGTGCAGACGGGCGAGCAGATCCGGGCCGGCGTCGCGGGCGGCGTCGAGCAGACCTGGCGGTGCCTCGTGGCCATGGGCTGGCGCATCGAGGGTTTCGAGCATGTCGCGGCGGCGGAAGAAGCGCAGGCCAAGGCGCGCGCCAAGCACCGCAATCAGTCGCTCGCTGAACGTGAGAGCTTGTTGCATCGGATACATCCTGAAAATACTGTGAATACCCCTGGGGGCCGGTCAGTCGCCGGTGCCCCGGGGGGGCCGTCCTGACGCGGGGTCAGCCCGCGCGTCCGGTCGGATCGTCGCGACGCACGCGCGCCAGCAGCCACTGCCCGAGTCGCGCACGCGCGCCCGGGCGCGCCGCGACAGCGGCGTCCTCGGCATGCGGGGCGACGTGATAGTGATGCAGGCACTCGGTGGGCAGCATCAGGGCTTGCGGATTGCCTCCGCGAAGGGTCATGGAGTAACGGAACACGATGATTCTCCCCGCCGCGCGGCAATTGGCCCGGCGCGCACGAGAGGCTCGCCTTTCATCACCGGCGCCCAAGGCAAACGGTCTGAAAACGAACCCCTGCGCGCAACGGGACAGCCCGAACGGCAGACGTAAAGCAAATTAGGGAGCGTGCTACGAGAGACGGACGCTATCGGTATGGCCCAAGAAAACCCTTCGGCGCGGCGGCCAAGGGCATTGGGCAATCGATACGTGCATCAGAGGTGCGCGCCAACCCGGCTATGCGAGTTAGCGGCAGGGAAGATCCCGGGGACTAACTCGCGGTGATGGTGTCGACCTGCGTCGACCGGCAACTACCACTAGAACTACTGTCCACGGAAGGACCTCCTGAGAGCTATAACGGCGCGATTTTACCCCCGAGTGCGTCGAAAGAAAAGTGACAATTCACCGTGTTACAAAATGATGACGAATGCAACTTTCCCGAGGGAAACGGCTCAGTCAGAATCTGTCATGTTTTCGTCACAAACCGCCCGCCGGCGGCCGTCGAGGCACCGGCACCGCACGTAACCCGGTGGCGTGCCGGGCGACCGGCCAGGCCTGTTCGTGCTTCCTGCTTCCTGCCCCCGGACTTCATGGATTCAATCAACCGCGCCCTGTTCCTGGCCGTCAATGCCTCGCCCAATGTCAGTGAAGGAGAGCTGGCCATCGCCGTTCTCCTCGCCAAATACCTGATCCTGCTGCTCCCGGTGGGCCTGGCCGTCCTGTGGCTCGCTGGCGGTCGCGACCGCGAGGGAGCCGTGCATGGTCTGCTGGGCGTGGGGCTCGCGCTGCTGATCAATGGCGTGATCGGTCTGGCCTGGTTCGAACCGCGGCCGTTCGTCGTCGGTCTCGGCACGAACCTGCTCCCGCATGCGCCGACGAGTGCCTTCCCCAGCAATCACGCGTCGATCCTGCTGACGTCGGCATTCGTCCTGTTGGGCACGCTCGCACGCTCGCCTCGCCTGCTCGGCCGGCTCCTGCTGCTTTGCGCCGTGCCCGTGTGCTGGGCGCGCGTCTACCTTGGCGTGCACTGGCCGCTCGATATGGTCGGTGCGCTGGCGGTGTCGATAGGGGTGGCGCTCATCATGCGCACGGCGACCGCGCGCGAGACGAGTCGTATCGTTGCGGCCGTCCTCGAAGGCCTCTATCGCCGCTTGATGGCGTGGCCGATCGCGCGCGGCTGGCTGCGTCGCTAAAACAACGGGCTTGGGAAACGGCAGGGGACGACCGGGAGGAAAGGCAAACGCGCGGGGCAGGTTGGGAGACTCGGGAGATCCGAATCTCCCAGTACGGCGACGGAGACGGAAGACTAGCGGTGATATTCGCCGGCGGCTTCGGGCTGGTAATCGATGCCGAGCAATGTCAGCGCGATCTGGTGGCCGCCCGGCACCTGCCACTGAATCGACTGACCGACGCGCAAGCCGAGCAACGCGCTACCGACCGGCGCGAGCACCGAAATGCCGCTCGGCGTGCTCGCCAGATGTTGCGGATAAACAAGCGTGACGCGATGTTCCTGCTGCGCGGCGAGGTCGCGATAGCGCACCACCGAGTTCATCGTGGCGATGTCGGCCGGCATCTGCTCCGGTTCGACGACGCTCGCCCGGGCAAGCTCTGTTTCGAGTGCCTCCACATACGGCAATGCCGCGCGCGGCGCCTGCGCCATGAGTGCTTCGAGGCGTTCGAGGTCGAGCGTGGAGACAGTGATCGAGGGGCGTTGCGAATGGACGGTGGACATGTCGACGGGCCTGTTTTTCCTTGACGTTGAGGGAGTGACCTTCAATCTAACAGAAGCCCTGCGCGCCGAGAAGTCCCGGACTTGACCGCCATCCGCTAGAATCCACGCATTAGGCACACAAAGTCGAAGTCATGTCCGAACACACCACCAATGCCGCGCTCTTCGAGCGCGCCCAGCAGACCATCCCCGGCGGCGTGAACTCGCCGGTGCGCGCCTTCCGTTCGGTCGGCGGCACGCCGCGATTCATCGCCCGCGCCCAAGGCCCCTATATGTGGGATGCCGAAGGCACGCGCTTCATCGACTACATCGGCTCGTGGGGCCCGATGATCGTCGGCCACCTGCATCCCGACGTCGTCGCCGCCGTGCACACCGCGATGTCGCAAGGCTTCAGCTTCGGTGCGCCCACCGAAGCCGAAGTGGTGATGGCCGAAACCCTCTGCGGTCTCGTGCCGTCCATCGAGCAGGTGCGCCTGGTGTCCTCCGGCACCGAGGCGACGATGAGTGCACTGCGCCTGGCGCGCGGCTTCACCGGCCGCAACAAGATCGTCAAGTTCGAAGGCTGCTATCACGGCCACGCCGACAGCTTGCTCGTGAAGGCCGGCTCGGGCCTGCTCACGTTCGCCGATTCGACGCGCAACGCGCCGTCGTCGGCCGGCGTGCCGCCCGAAGTCACGCGCGACACGCTCGTGCTCGAGTACAACAACGTCGAACAGCTTCGCGAACTGTTCGCGGACCAGGGCGGCGAGATCGCCGCCGTGATCGTCGAGCCGGTGGCCGGCAACATGAACCTCGTGCGCGGCTCGCGTCACTTCCTGCAGACGCTGCGCGAGCTGTGCACCGCGCACGGCGCCGTGCTCATCTTCGACGAGGTGATGTGCGGGTTCCGCGTCGGGTTGGGCGGCGCGCAAGCGCTCTACGGCATTACGGCCGACCTCACCTGCCTGGGCAAGGTCATCGGCGGCGGCATGCCCGCCGCCGCGTTCGGCGGGCGCCGCGACATCATGTCGCATCTGGCGCCGCTGGGCGGCGTCTATCAGGCCGGCACGCTCTCCGGGAATCCGCTGGCCGTGGCCGCCGGTCTCGCCACGCTCAAGCTGATTCAGGCGCCGGGCTTCTACGAGGATCTGGCCAAGCGCACATCGAAGCTCGTCACGGGGCTCGTCGACGCCGCCCAGACGGCTGGCGTGCCGTTCTCGGGCGACAGCGTCGGCGGCATGTTCGGTCTTTACTTCCGCGCCAACGTGCCGCAGAGCTTCGCCGAAGTTACAACGTCCGACGTGGCCCGTTTCAACAAGTTTTTCCATGCGATGCTCGATCGCGGCGTGTATCTCGCGCCGAGCGCCTTCGAAGCGGGCTTCGTCTCTGCCACGCACGACGACACGATCATCGACGCCACGCTCGACGCTGCCCGCGACGCGTTTCGCGCCATCGCGTGATCGTTGTAGGTCACGTGTCTGCCTTCGGCCGGGTTTCGCACACGTAGCGAGTCGGCCCGTCTGATCCTCACAGGGAGAAACATCATGCAAGTGTCGTTGCCGACAAAGCTTCGCCAGTCATTTGTGCGCTGGTTGGCGCTGGGGTTGCTCACCTCGTTGTTGTCCGCCTGCGGATACAACCAGATTCAGGTCAAGGACGAAGCGGTCAAGGCCGCCTGGAGCGAGGTCGTCAACCAGTACCAGCGACGCGCCGACCTGGTGCCGAATCTGGTGAACACGGTCAAGGGCTATGCCACGCACGAGCAAACGACGCTCACCGAGGTGATCAACGCCCGCGCGAAGGCCACGAGCATCACGGTCACGCCGGAGACGCTCAACGACCCCGAGGCGTTCAAGCGCTTCCAGCAAGCGCAGGGTGAACTGTCCGGCGCACTCTCGCGCCTGATGGCTGTCTCGGAGAACTATCCGAACCTGAAGGCCGATGGCCTGTTCCGTGATCTGCAATCGCAGCTCGAAGGCACGGAAAACCGCATCACCGTGGCGCGCAATCGCTACATCCAGGCGGTGCAGGACTACAACGTGTATGTGCGCCAGTTCCCGAACAATCTGACGGCGAAGATGTTCGGCTACGGGCCGAAGCCGAACTTCACGGTCGAGAACGAAAAGGCCATTTCGACCGCCCCGGCCGTCAAGTTCTGAGGATCGGATCATGGCTGCCGTCTCCGCGGATTACAAGGTGTCGCCAGAGGGCCGCGGGATGCCGACGCGCCGTCCGGTGACGGACGACGCGCGCTCGCGTGGGTTGCATTGGGGACCGACGCTTTGGGCGATGTTGGCGCTGGCGTTGGCGTGTCTGGGGGCGCTGGCGTTGCCGGTCGGCGCAGAGGATCTCGTGGCCGTGCCCGCGCTCACCGCGCGGGTGACCGACCTGACCAGCACGCTCACGCCCGAGCAGCGCAACGCGCTCGAGACACAGCTCGCACAATACGAGCAACAACGCGGCAGCCAGATTTTCGTTCTGATGGTGCCGAGCACCGCTCCCGAGACGATCGACCAGTACAGCATTCGCGTGGCCGATGCCTGGAAGGCCGGCCGCAAGGGCGTGGACGACGGCGTCATCGTGCTCATCGCGAAGAACAATCCGAACGACCTGCGCAAAATGCGCATTGAGGTCGGACGCGGGGTACAAGGCTCGCTGACCGATGCCATCTCCGGGCGAATCCTGCGCGACGTGATGGCCCCCCATTTCCGCAGCGGCGACTTCTTCGGCGGTCTGGCCGCCGGCGTCGCGGCGGTCGAGGCGGCGATGAACAACGAGGCGCTTCCCGCCCCGAATTTGCCGTCGACGCGCGCGCCGCACTCGGATCTGTCCGACTTCCTGCCGCTGCTCTTCATCGTCTTCATCATCGGGATGGTGGTCCTGATGGAAAGCCGCCGGCGGTTTCAAGGGCCCGGCCTGCCGGGCGCGGGTCCCACCGACCCGCGCTCGCGCGTGCTCACCGGGCAACGCGGGCGCATCGGTGCCGGCGGCTTCGGCGCCGGGCTGGGTGGCGGCTTGGGCGGCCTGGGCGGCTGGGGACGCAACGACGGCGGCGGATTCGACGGCGGTGGCGGTGGCGGCGGATTTGGCGGCGGCGGTGGGGGTGGATTCGACGGCGGCGGTTCGTCAGGGAACTGGTGATGGCGATGGCAAACGAAGCAATCGCAACGCAACACAAGACGCACGATATCTCGCGCTGGCTACGGCATTTGGGCACCTGGCGAGCGCACGCCCGGTGGCTCTTCCCGGACAAGGCGCTCGATGCCCTCGAAGCCGCGATCCGCGATTCCGAGAAAGAGCACCGCTGCGAGATTCGCCTCGTGATCGAAGCGGCCATGCCGCTCGCTGCCGTATGGCATGGGCATACCTGCCGTCAACGCGCCGTTCACTTGTTTCGCCAGCTCGGCGTGGCGCATACGGGCGAGCGCACGGGCATTCTCCTGTACATCAACATCGCCGATCACGATATCGAGCTGATCGCCGACAAGGGCGTCGACACACTAGTGTCTCCCCGCACGTGGGACACCGTCGTTGCGCAAATGAGCGCCGGCTTTCGTGACGAACGTTATGTCCAGAGCGTGCTCGACGCACTGAACACCCTGCGCGGCATTGCGCGCGAATCCCTGCCGGCCCATGCCGGCGCGGCGCCGGCCAATGCGTTGACCGACCGGCCGCTGATGCTCTGACGCCTCATGTTCTCTGAACAGGATTTCTCTTATATGCGTCGCGCGCTGGCGCTCGCCGAACGCGCGATGTTCACCACCACGCCGAATCCCCGCGTTGGCTGCGTGATCGTGCAGGACGGACGCATCATCGGCGAAGGCTTCACGCAGCCGGCCGGTCAGGATCACGCCGAAGTTCAGGCCATGAAGGACGCCCGCACGCGTGGCGAGTCGGTGCGTGGCGCCACGGCCTATGTCACGCTCGAGCCGTGCAGCCATTACGGGCGCACCCCACCGTGCGCGAAGGGGCTCATCGATGCAGGCGTGAAGCGCGTGATCGCCGCGATGGAAGATCCGAACCCGCTCGTGGCCGGGCGCGGCCTGAGCATGCTGCGCGACGCGGGCATCGAAGTGCGCTGCGGACTGCTGGAGCACGAGGCGCGCGAAATGAACATCGGGTTCGTCGCGCGCATGACGCGCGGCACGCCGTGGGTCCGCATGAAGGTGGCGGCCAGCCTCGACGGCAAGACTGCCCTGCACAACGGCGCGAGCCAATGGCTGACCGGCCCTGCCGCGCGCGCCGACGGCCACGCGTGGCGGGCGCGCGCGTGCGCCATTCTCACCGGCATCGGCACGGTGCGCGAGGACGATCCGTCGCTCACGGTGCGCGAGGTGGAAACCACACGACAGCCACTGCGCATCGTCGTCGATTCGCGTCTCGAGATTTCCCCGACTGCCAAGGTGCTCGCGAACGGCAACGCGCTCGTGATCTGCGCCAACGGCGATCACGAGCGCGCGTCTCGTCTGCGCGACCTGGGCGTGGAAGTGCTCGACCTGCCCAATACGAACGGCAAGGTCGACCTCTCGGCGCTGCTGCGCACGCTCGGCGAGCGTCAGCTCAACGAACTCCACGTGGAGGCGGGCTACAAGCTCAACGGTTCACTGCTGCGCGAGCGCTGCGTGGACGAGTTGCTCACCTACCTCGCGCCGTGCATCGTCGGCGATGCGCAAGGCATGTTTCACCTGCCCGCGCTTACGTCGCTCGACGACAAGCTCGCGCTCAGTTTCACGGATGTGCGCATGATCGAGGGCGATCTGCGCGTGATGGCCCGCGTCAAGCGCGACTGAATCCGCGTCCCTGGGTGCGCCGCGTGCGCTCAAACGTGGAAGCCCACGCGACCGAGCGCCTCCATTTCCACCGACACATACTGGCCCGGCTGGATGTATTCGGCCGGTGTCGCACCGCCAGCCATCACGATCCAGCCGGCTTGCAGCGGCTCTCCCGCGGCCGCCGACAAGCGCGCCGCCGCGACCAGCGAACGTAGCGGATGGCCGAGCAGCGCCGCCGTCGACCCCACCTGCACGGTGCGGCCGTTGATCGTCATGGCCAGTCCCAGATTCGAGAAATCGACATGCGGATCGTGCCAGGCGCCGATCACAAAGCCGCTCGACGACGCGTTGTCGGCAATCACTTCCGGCAACGTGAACTTGAAGTCCTTGTAGCGCGAATCGATGATCTCGATGGCCGGCGCAATCGCTTCGACCGCTGCGAGCGCCTGCGGGCCCGTGACATTGCCTTCGAGCGGTCGGTTCAGGATGAAGGCGATTTCCGGCTCGACGCGCGGATGCACATACCGCGTGAAGTCGATGGCCGTGCCCTCTTCGATCTGCATGCCAGACGTGAGGCGCCCCCATATCACGTCGGACAGTCCCATCTGCATCATCTTCGCGCGGCTGGTAAAGCCCATCTTCACGCCGACACGCGTTTCGCCGCGCGCCGCGCGGCGGGCGAGCGATGCGGCCTGAATGGCGTAGGCGTCGTCGAGCGACAGACGATTGTCGGTATCGAACTGTTCGACCTCGTGCGCGAAGTGCGCGGCCTCGTCGAGCAGCGTTGCGTAGTCTTGAATGTGGCTCATCGTGCCGCCTCGCTGGCAGGTTCGAACACGGCGCGGACCGAGCCCAGGCCGTTGATACGGGTCTCGAAAATATCGCCGGGCGTCACGGCGGCCATCGGGCCAAGCGCGCCCGAAAGCACCAGGTCGCCCGCCTTGAGCGGCGTGCCCACCGCCGCCATCGTGCGGGCGAGCCACACCACGGCGTTGATCGGACTGCCCAGGCAAGCTGCGCCCGCCCCCACGGACACCGGCTCGCCGCGACGCTCCATGACCATGCCGCACAGGCGCACGTCGAATTCGGCGAGCGTTTTCGGCGTATTGCCGATCACGTAGGCCGACGACGATGCGTTATCAGCAATCGTGTCGGTGATGCGGATGTTCCAGTCGGCCACGCGGCTGCCGACGATCTCCAGCGCGGGCAACGCGTACTCGATGGCGTTGATGACGTCGAGTTGGCCCGGGTTGTCGACGCTCAAATCCCGGCCGATGACGAAGGCGATCTCGGCTTCGATCTTCGGCTGCGTGAGGATCGAGGCAGGAATCGGCTCGCCGTCGCCATAGCCCATGTCGTCGAACAGCAAGCCGAAATCGGGCTGATCGACGCCAAGCTGCTTCTGCACGGCGACCGACGTCAAGCCGATCTTGCAGCCGACGATGCGACGCCCGGCCGCCAGACGCCGCTCGGTGTTGATGCGCTGAATGGCGTAGGCGTCGTCGATGGTGAGCGGCGCGTACGTGTCGCGCAGCGGGGCGATGAACCGGCGGGAGCGCCCGGCGTCGTGCAGCGCGTCGGCCGCCTGCTGCAAACGCGCCTGCGTGGCGGCGTCGCGGGGTGAGGTCGCGCTCATCGGGCGTCCGCCTTGGCCGGCGCCGCCGGCTCGTCCTTGGTGTGCTCGCCCACCGCCCAGTGCGCGGCCGGTACTTGCGTCGCATACACGCGGATCGATTCGAGCGGTGCGCCGAGTGTCTCGTGGACGGTGCGCGCCACGGCCTTGACGCAGGCCTTCACGGTGGCGTCGTCGCGACCTTCCACCAACTGGATATGTACGATTGGCATAAGGTTGTCCCCTGAAATTGCCGAAAAGAGAGCGTTCGGGACGCATCATGCGCGTGCCACGAGATACCGTCCAATACCGATTTTCCAGATTCCGATACTATTTCGGTATCACATCATCGCGCCGGAACGGAGTCTTCCATGGACATCAAGCAAATGCGCTACTTTCTTGCCGTCGCACAGGAAGGCCACTTCGGGCGGGCGGCGCAGCGGTTGAACATGGCGCAGCCACCACTCACCCGGCACATTCATGCGCTCGAAGCCCAGTTGGGCACGCCGCTATTCGTGCGGACCCCCAAGGGCGCCACGCTGACCGCCGCCGGGCAGACGCTGCTTGCCGAGGTGCCGAACATCCTGGCGCTCGCACGCCGTGCGGAAGAACAGACGCGCCTCGCCGGCGAAGGCTATATCGGACGGCTCGACGTCGGCATCTTCAGCTCGGGCATTCTCAACGTGATTCCACGCTTGCTGGCGAGCTTTCATACCGAGCGGCCCGAGGTGAAGATCGGTCTGCACAACCTGTCGAAGACGAACCAGATCGCGGCGCTGCGCGAGCGGCGCATTGCCATTGGCTTCAATCGGCTCATTCCGGACGAGCCGGATCTCGTCGTCGACTGGATTCATCGCGAGCCGTTTCTCGTCGCGCTCTACGAAGGTCATCCGCTATGCGAGCGCGCGTCGCTGACCCTGGCGGATCTCGATAACGAGCGAATGATCCTGTATCCGAACGCCCCGGTGCCGGGACTCGCCGAGGAGGTCGCCGCCGCGTTTCGGGCCGAGGGCGTGACGTTGCGCGTGGAGCAGGAAGTGGAGGATGTGGTGACGTCGATCGCGCTGGTCGCAAGCCGCTTCGGCGTTTGCGTGACGACCGAGTCGGCGGCGAACCTGCGCCTGCCCGGCGTGGTGTACCGGCCGCTGAAATCACCGCATCTGCGCTCGATCGAGCTGAACTGCATGTACCGGTGCGACGACGACTCCCCGATTCTCAACGCCTTTCTCGCGCTCATCCGGCGCTCGCGCAACCGGCGTCACGCCCTGTCGATGTAGCGCGTCAGTCGATCTGGCCTTCCCCGGATCGGATGCAAACCGTCCAGATTGGATTTCAACGGCCGACGGATTGTATCCAAAATGTCCTGTTCCTAAATCCATCCGCGCCTTCGAGTTAGGTGTCGATCCGTCCCCCGATTTGCCCACTCACCTCCAATTTTTTCATTTTTCAATCTGCGTAGTACTACGCATCATTGCTGTGACGACTCTTATTTTTATTCTTCGACCTTCTCATAACGCTTTATTCATGCGGGTTTCACGAGTTCGTTGGATAGCTATTCCAATTTAACGGTGGATTACGCTACTATGGCGCATCGTTTCTGCCGCCTGCGACAGGAATGAATCAATACCGACCGGGTTCAGCTGTCGATCAACCACACCGCATGCTCGGGTGTTCGAAAAATACAAATCAAGGAGATGTCCACAATGCAGTTCCGTCACAAATCCCTGTTCGTCGCGGCTGCACTCGCCGTCCTTGGCACGGCCGCCAACGCCGAGACCGTCAAGATCGCCATCGCCGGCCCGTTCAGCGGCTCGGTGGCCCAATATGGCGACATGGTCAAGGCCGGTGCGCTGACCGCCATCGAGGAAATCAATGCGGCGGGCGGTGTGAACGGCAACAAGCTGGAAGCCGTGATGATGGACGACGCATGCGAGCCGAAGCAGGCCGTCGCCGTCGCCAACAAGATCGTCAGCCAGAAGATCAAGTACGTGATCGGGCACGTGTGCTCGGGCTCGACGATCCCGGCATCGGACATCTACGAGAACGAAGGCGTCGTGATGATTACGCCGTCGGCGACCGCACCGCAACTGACCGAAGGCAAGAAGCGTCACTTCATCTTCCGCACGATCGGCCGTGACGACCAGCAAGGTCCGGCAGCCGCGCAGTACATCATCAACAAGGTCAAGCCGAAGAAGGTGGCCGTGCTGCACGACAAGCAGTCGTACGGCCAGGGTATCGCCACGTCGGTGAAGAAGGACCTCGACGCCGCCAAGATTCCCGTCGTGCTGTTCGAAGGCATCAACGCGGGCGATTCCGACTACTCGGCCGTCATCACCAAGCTCAAGGCGCAGGGCGTCGACTTCGTGTACTTCGGCGGCTATCACCCGGAAATGGGTCTGCTGCTGCGCCAGGCGCGCGAACAAGGCGTGAAGGCCACGTTCATGGGTCCGGAAGGCGTGGGCAACAAGGACGTGACGGCGATCGCCGGCCCGGCCTCGGAAGGCATGCTCGTGACGCTGCCCGCCGACTTCACCGCCGACCCGGCCAACGCCAAGCTGGTGAAGGCCTTCGCGAGCGCCAAGCGCGATCCGAACGGTCCGTTCCAGATGCCGGCCTACACGGCGGTGCAACTGATCGCCAAGAGCATTGCCGGCGCGAAGAGCACCGACTCGGAGAAGGTGGCCAAGTACCTGCACGCGAACACGTTCGACACGCCGATCGGCAAGGTGGCGTATGACGCGGCCGGCGATCTGAAGTCGTTCAAGTTCGTGGTGTACACCTGGCACAAGGACGCCACCAAGACCGCCGCCAACTGATTCCCTGACGCTTTACCGGCCAGCGAATCCCCCCACAGCCGCCCGCCGTTCCCGGCGGGCGGCGTGCATTCGCGCTCGGCCCCCGCTCGTCGCGAGGCTTCCCGCATGAACGAATTTTTCCCGCAGTTTGCCCAGCAACTGGTCAATGGCCTGACGCTGGGCGCGATCTACGCGTTGATTGCCATCGGCTACACGATGGTCTACGGCATCATCGGCATGATCAACTTTGCCCATGGCGAGATCTACATGATCGGCGCTTATGTCGGTCTCGTCACGCTGACGGCCATCGGCACCGCAGCGGGTTACCCGTTGCCGCTCGTGCTGGGTGCGGCGCTGCTGGTCTCGGTGCTGATTACCGGCCTGTATGGCTTTGCGATCGAGCGGGTGGCGTATCGCCCGCTGCGCGGCGGTCCGCGTCTCGGACCGCTGATCTCCGCCATCGGCATGTCCATCTTCCTGCAGAACTACGTGCAGATCGGCCAGGGAGCACGCGACGTGTCCGTGCCGATGCTGATCTCCGGCGCCATCGATATCCCGATGGGCGACTTCACGGTGACCATTCCCTACGCTCGCATGCTGATCGTAGGCGTGACGGTCGCGCTGATGATTCTGCTCACGCTGTTCATCGCCAACTCGCGCATGGGCCGCGCCTGCCGTGCCTGCGCCGAGGACATGCGCATGGCCAACCTGCTCGGCATCGATACGAACCGCGTGATCTCGTTCACCTTCGTGCTCGGCGCCATGCTCGCGGCCGTCGGCGGCGTGCTGATCGGCCTGACCATCGGCAAGCTCAATCCGTACATCGGCTTCATCGCCGGCATCAAGGCCTTCACGGCGGCGGTGCTGGGCGGCATCGGCAGCGTTCCCGGCGCCATGCTGGGCGGTGTACTGCTGGGGCTGGCGGAAACGCTCGCCTCCGGCTACATGCCTTCCGAGTACAAGGACATCGTGGCGTTCTGCCTGCTGGTGCTGGTGCTGCTGTTCCGCCCCACCGGCCTGCTGGGCAAGCCCGACGTCGAGAAAGTCTGAGGTCGACCATGACACAACCACTCACGCTCAAATCCGGTGCCGCCCAACGCGCACCGGCCGGCGACACCCTCAAGGGTGCGGTCATCTCCGCGCTCGTGACGATCGTGCTCACCGCCCCCATCCTCGGCCTGCAACTGAAGCTCGACGGCTACCGCGTCGTGATCGAGCAGCACTGGCGTCCGGTCTGGATCGCCGCTGCCGTCGTCTTCGTGTTCCAGATGTTCAAGCCGTTGCTGCTGCGCTCGACGCGTGCCATCACGCTGCCGGCCATGCCCACCCTGGGACGCCGCCAACAACTGAGCGCGATGTGGGTGCTGCTCGCCATCGGGCTCGTGTGGCCGTTCGTCGGCTCGCGCGGCGCGGTGGATGTGGCGACGCTGGCCCTCATCTACTGCGTGCTCGGCCTGGGCCTGAACATCGTCGTGGGGTTCGCCGGTCTGCTCGATCTGGGCTACGTCGGCTTCTACGCGGTGGGCGGCTATACGTATGCCCTGCTCAACCAGTACTTCGGTCTGACCTTTTGGGAATGCCTGCCGATTGCCGCGCTCATGTCCGCCACCTTTGGTTTCCTGCTCGGCTTCCCGGTGCTGCGCCTGCGGGGCGACTACCTGGCCATCGTGACGCTCGGTTTCGGGGAAATCATCCGCCTGCTGCTCAACAACCTGACGAGCCTGACCGGTGGACCGGACGGCGTGTCGGGTATTCCGAAGCCCAGCGTCTTCGGCGTCGAGATGGCGCGAACGTCGAGTGTGGAGGGCGTGAAGACGTTCCACGAACTGATCGGCTTGCCGTACGACGGCTCGCACATGGTGATCTACCTCTACCTGCTGGCGTTTGCGCTGGTGGGTTTCACGCTGTTTATCACTCGCCGCCTGATCCGCATGCCGATCGGCCGCGCGTGGGAAGCGTTGCGCGAAGATGAAATCGCGTGTCGCTCGCTCGGCCTGAACCCCACGCGCATCAAGCTCTCCGCGTTCACGCTGGGGGCATGGTTCGCCGGGCTCGCCGGCGCATTCTTTGCCGCACGTCAGGGGCTGGTCACGCCCGAATCGTTCACGTTCATCGAATCGGCGCTGATCCTCGCCGTGGTCGTGCTCGGAGGCATGGGCTCGCAAATCGGTGTGATTCTCGCGGCCATTCTGCTCACCGTCCTGCCGGAAGTCGCGCGCGACTTTGCCGAATACCGCATGCTGATTTTCGGCCTGGTGATGGTGCTGATGATGATGTGGCGTCCGCAGGGCCTGTTGCCCGCCACCCGCCCGCACGTGGAGTTGCCGCAATGAGTGCAGCACTGTTGAAACTCTCCGGCCTGCAGATGCGCTTCGGCGGTTTGCTGGCCGTCGATGGCGTCGATTTAGACGTCCGCCCGCACGAAGTCTTCGCCATCATCGGCCCGAACGGCGCCGGCAAGACGACCGTCTTCAATTGCGTTGGCGGCTTCTATCGCCCCACGGGCGGCTCGATCACGCTCGACGGCGACAACATCACCGGCCTGCCGAGCCATACGGTGGCGCGACGTGGCCTCGTACGCACGTTCCAGAACATCCGCCTGTTCCGCCAGTTGACGGTGGTGGAGAACCTGCTCGTTGCGCAGCACATGCGCGTGCATGGCGGCTTTCTGCAAGGACTGTTCTCGACGGGCGCGTTCCGTCGCGCCGAACGCGCGGCGCTCGAGCGCGCCAAGGTGTGGCTCGACCGGCTGGGCTTGACGGCCGTTGCCAACCGCGAGGCCGGCACGCTGTCGTACGGACACCAGCGACGTCTCGAAATCGCACGCTGCATGATCACGGAGCCGCGTCTGCTCATGCTCGACGAACCGGCCGCCGGCCTCAATCCGCAAGAGAAGGTCGAGTTGCAGCAACTCGTCGACAACCTGCGTCGCGAGTTTGGCATTTCGGTGCTGTTGATCGAGCACGACATGAGCCTCGTCATGGGCGTGTCGGACCGGATTCTCGTGATGGAACACGGCAAGCCGATCATGACCGGCAAGCCCGACGAAGTGCGGCGCGACCCTCGCGTCATCAAGGCCTACCTCGGGGAGGAATAATGCTCAAGCTGGAACAGATCCATACCCATTACGGGGCCGTCGAAGCGCTCTCGGGCGTGTCGATCGAAGTGAACAAGGGCGAGATCGTCACGCTCATCGGCAGTAACGGCGCGGGCAAGACGACGTTGATGATGACCGTGTGCGGCACGCCGCGTGCATCGAGCGGACGTGTCATGTTCGAAGGTCGCGACATCACCGGATGCGCCACGCACGACATCATGCGCATGGGGCTGGCGATTTCACCGGAAGGCCGCCGGGTATTTCCGAGTCTGACGGTCATCGAGAACCTGAAGATGGGCGGCTTTTTCGCCTCCAAGGATCAGATCGACGCCGGGATGGACCACGTTTTCAAACTGTTCCCGCGGCTCGCGCAGCGCGGCAAGCAGCGCGCGGGCACGATGTCGGGCGGCGAACAGCAGATGCTGGCCATCGGGCGGGCGCTGATGAGCCGTCCGCGCCTGCTGTTGCTCGACGAACCGACGCTCGGCCTGGCACCGCTCGTGATCGCGCAGATCTTCGACATCATTCGCGCGATTCGCGAGGAAGGCGTCACCGTGTTTCTGGTGGAGCAAAACGCGAACAAGGCGTTGAACGTGGCCGATCGCGGCTATGTGCTCGAGACCGGCCGAGTCGTGCTCGCCGACTCGGCCGCGAACCTGCTCGCGAACGACGACATCAAACGCGCGTATCTCGGCGCGTGATGTCTCGACCCGCGACCCGCGGCCCGCGCGGGTTGGCGCGTCACGTCATCAGTTCGACCAGTTGATCGAGCGCCTTGCCCCACCCGTCGTGGAATCCCATGGCCTCATGTTGGGCACGGGTCGCTTCGTCGGCGTGCATGGCAATGGCCGTATAACGCGTGCCTTTGCCGTGCGCTTCCATGAGCACGGCGGCGGTGAAGAGGAAGCCGCCGTGTTCCGCGACCGGCGCAGGGGCCGGACGAAACCCCGGCAGCACGGCATTCGTCCATACAAGCCGCGCGTTTTCCACCACTTCGAGGTAACACCCCACGTTCGGGAACTGCTGCCCCTGCGGCGAACGCATGACCGTACGAAACAATCCCCCCGGACGTAGGTCGATCTCGCACGCAACGGTCTGCCAGGGCGCAGGCGTGAACCATCGCTTGAGATGTTCCGGTTGCGTCCATGCGGCCCAGACGCGCTCGCACGGCACATCGACATAACGCTCCAGCACCAGATCCAGCGTTGGATCGACCGAGAAAAGACTGGCTTGAGGCATGGTCACGTCTCCTTCATCTGCAAAAGATAGTCATCGAGTTGATCGAGACGACGCGCCCACCTGTCGCGCTGAAAGCCTAACCAGTCCTGCGCGCCGGCCAGGGTCTCGGTTGCCAGCGCGTAGGTGCGAACACGCCCGGTTTTGTGCGAGACAACCAGCCCGCTGTCCTCGAGCACACGCAAATGCTGGGCGAAGGACGGTAATGCCATTGAAAACGGACGGGCCAACTCGCTGACCGACGCCGAGCCCAACGTCAGGCGCTCGACGACCGCGCGTCGCGTCGGATCGGACAACGCCAGAAAGATTCGATCCAGCGGAATGGCATGCTTGGTCATTTGCCTGACTATAGTCACCGCAATTACTTAGATCAATACCTAACTATTCGGGCGTTGCGCAACCCCGACGGACGCACCGCGCCCTCGCCGAGGCGATTCTTCCGAGATTCGAATCGAACGTCGCCGGAATTGTCCATCCCGGCCGATTCTGGAAGGCGTGCCGTGCGAGATTCGGCCGCAGACGAGCACCGGCTTGGCGTAGAATAGAGCCTTTCCAAATTCCGCCTCGCGTTGTCCGCTATGCCGTTGGCCACTACAGAAGAAATCATTGCCGAGCTGAAGGCCGGCCGCATGGTTGTCCTCGTCGACGAGGAAGACCGCGAAAACGAAGGCGACCTGGTCATGGCGGCCGAGTTCGCGACGCCTGAAGCCATCAACTTCATGGCCAAATACGGCCGCGGCCTGATTTGCCTCACGCTCACACAGGCGCGCTGCAAGCAGCTCAACCTGCCGCTGATGACCTACCGCAACGGGACCCAGTACGGCACCGCGTTCACGCTGTCGATCGAAGCGGCCGAAGGCGTCACCACGGGCATCTCGGCAGCGGATCGCGCCCACACGGTGCAGACGGCCATTGGCCGCGACGCGCGTCCGGAGGACATCGTCCAGCCGGGCCATGTGTTCCCGATCATGGCGCAGCCCGGCGGCGTGTTGGTGCGCGCCGGTCACACCGAAGCCGGTTGCGACCTGACGGCCATGGCCGGCCTCACGCCCGCCGCCGTCATCTGCGAAATCATGAACGACGACGGCACGATGGCACGCCTGCCGCAGTTGCTGGAGTTCGCCGAGCAGCACAACATCAAGATCGGTACGATCGTCGATCTGATCCACTATCGCAGCCGCACCGAATCGATGATCGAGACGGTCGCCACGCGCGAAATGCAAACCGCCTGGGGCCCGTTCCAGGCCACGCTTTACCGCGACAAGCCGAGCGGCAATCCGCACCTCGCGCTGGTGCGCGGGGTTCCGAACCCGACCGACGAAACGCTCGTGCGCGTGCACGAACCGCTCTCGGTGCTCGACCTGCTCGAAACCGGCGTGTCGACCCACTCCTGGACCCTCGCGGGCGCGATGCAAGCGATTGCCGAGGCGGACAAAGGGGTTGTCGTGCTGCTGAACTGCGTGGAGACGCCCGAGCATCTGTTCAATCAGTTCGAAGCGCTCGACGAAACCGAGCAGGCGGCGCGCGCCAAGCGCCGCCCTGTGGACTTCCGCACGCACGGCGTTGGCGCGCAAATCCTGCGCGAGCTGGGCGTCGGTAAAATGCGGGTGCTCTCGAGCCCGCGCAAAATCCCCAACATGGCAGGTTACGGCCTGGAGGTCACCGGCTTCCAGCCGATGCCCGGCGCACCGGGCGCCTGAACAGTCTTGTATCGATGGCCCGCCCGTCAGTGGTGGCGGGGCATCATCTTGCCGAGCCATGCCTGTCTCGGGCATGCCGGCACAACGTTGGCCGCACCGCCTGGACGGTACTTTTTTAGAGGAAGCCCATTATGGACATCGGACAATATCAGCCCGAACTCGACGGTGAAGGCCTGCGCATAGGCATTGTGCAAGCACGATTCAACGACGCCGTTTGCACGGCACTTCGCGCCGCTGCCGTGGCCGAACTCGACCGCCTCGGCGTCGATGGCGACGACGTGTTGCTCGTGACGGTACCCGGCGCATTGGAAATTCCGCTGGCATTGCAGAAGATGGCCGAATGCGGCCAGTTCGACGCGCTGATCGCGCTCGGCGCGGTCATTCGCGGCGAGACATATCACTTCGAACTGGTCTCGAACGAGAGCGGTGCCGGCATTTCGCGTATCGGTCTCGATTTCGGCATTCCCATCGCCAATGCGGTGCTCACGACCGAGAACGACGAACAGGCCGAAGCGCGCGCCGCCGAAAAGGGCCGCGATGCTGCCCGCGTGGCGGTGGAAATGGCCAATCTGCTCGAAGCGATCGACATGCTCGGTGGCGACGACGAATTGGACGAAGACGAAGAAGAGGAAGATCGGTAATGAAGAGTGCTCGCCGCCGCGCGCGCGAATTTGCGTTGCAAGGGTTGTATCAATGGCTGCTCTCGCGCGACCACGCGGGTGAGATCGATGCGCACCTGCGCACCACCCCCGGCTACGACAAGGCCGACCGCACTCACCTGGATGCCCTGTTGCACGGCAGCATCCGTGAGGCGGACGCCTTGTCGCAGCAACTCCAGCCCTACCTCGACCGCCCGGCCGCCGAACTGTCGCCGGTCGAGCATGGGGTGCTGGTCATCGGTGCCTACGAACTGATTCACCACCTGGACATTCCGTACCGCGTGGTGATCAACGAGGCGGTCGAACTCGCCAAGACCTTTGGCGGCGTCGAAGGCTTCCGCTACGTGAATGGCGTTCTCGACAAGTTTTCCGCGGAAGTGCGGCCAGACGAAGTCGCCGCGAATCGCAATGGCGGCCGCGGCAAAAGCGCATAATCCTGTGCGAGGGCTGCGCAAGGTATCGCAGGCCGGCTGGCCTGACGATTCCTCCCGCGCCGCCCGCACGCCGAACGGGGCAATCGCCCCATTGGGCCCGCCCCGCAAGTCCGTCACCCTCTCCTTCCTGTCTCCCCCCCGACATCATGGATCGAACGCCCGACCTCGCCCCCGCCGCACTGAAGCTGGCGCAACGTGTCGACGACATCGCCCCGTTTCACGTGATGGAGCTGGCCAAACAGGCCGCGCTGCGCGAGAAGGCAGGTCATCGTGTCATTCACATGGGTATCGGCGAGCCCGACTTCACGGCCCCCGAAGCGGTGATCGAGGCAGCGGTGAAGGCCATGCGCGACGGGCGAACCCAGTACACGGGGGCGATGGGCATCCCCGCCCTGCGGGAGGCCATCGCCGGCTATTACCGCAGCTTTTACGGCGTGGAGGTCGAACCGTCGCGCATCGTCGTGACGGCCGGTGCGTCGGCCGCGCTCGTGTTGGCGTGTGCCGCGCTGGTCGGCGTGGGCGACGAAGTGCTCATGCCGGATCCCTGCTATCCGTGCAACCGCCATTTCGTCTCCACGTTCGACGGAAAACCCGTGTTGATCCCCTCGGGCCCCGCGGAGCGCTTCCAACTGACGGCCGAGCGCATCGAATCCCATTGGGCCGCGGCGACGAAAGGGGTGCTCCTCGCCTCGCCGTCGAATCCAACGGGCACGTCCATCGAGACGGCGGAATTGGCCCGCATCGTCAAGGCCGTGCGCGCGCGCGGCGGCTTCACGCTTGTCGACGAGATCTACCAGGGCCTGTCCTACGACAGCCCGCCCACCACGGCGCTGACCTTTGGCGACGATGTCCTGGTCGTGAGCAGCTTCTCGAAGTACTTCAACATGACAGGCTGGCGCCTCGGTTGGCTGGTCGTGCCGCCGTCGATGGTGTCGACGTTCGAGAAGCTCGCGCAGAATCTGTTCATCTGCCCCTCCGCCGTGGCGCAACATGCGGCGACGGCCTGCTTCCAACCGGAAACGATGGCGATCTTCGAGGCGCGCAAGAATGCCTTCCGTGAGCGACGCGACTACATCGTGCCGGCGCTGGAGCGCCTTGGCTTCCAGGTTCCCGTGATGCCTGACGGCGCGTTTTACGTCTACGCGGACTGCACCGGTGTATCGCACCCGGACGCCGCCGACAGCGACCGGCTCACGCAGTCTCTGCTGCAGCAAGCCGACGTCGTGCTCGTGCCGGGACTCGATTTTGGGTTTTCCGAGCCGCGTCGCTACATCCGCTTGTCGTATGCCACGTCGCTCGAGCAGTTGCACGAAGCGATGGACCGGATCGGACGGGTGTTCGCTGCCGGCTGAGTCGGCGGCCAGCCCGGTGTTTGGGACGCAAAAACAAAAAAACCCATCGAATCACTTCGATGGGTTTTTTCTTGGGCCGGGATGGCTCTCTCTATAGAGAACCCTCGCGTGCCGACAACTCGACGGGAAAAACGATGCGCCGGCCGAGGCGCACCACGCCGCCAATGGCCGATCAGGCGGCGGTGCTGTCGTCCGCTTCGAGCGACTTGCCAGCCGCCTTGCCCACCGAGGCCGCCGGCGTCGCCGCCGAATCCGTCGGTTCGCCCGACTTGCCAGCCGAGACCGGCTTCGCCACAGGCTTGGCCGAGCTGACGATAACCGGCGCTTGCGGCGCGTTCGGCGAGACCTTGTGTCCCATGGCAACGCTACGCAGTCGATCGCGCTCGGCGAGTACCTTGGCACCGTATCCACCGTCGCCCGCGCTGGTCGACCCCACATAGCGGCGCAGACCACCCGCGAGCGAGCCACCGCTGGCGATGCATTCCTTCAGGATCAGCGCACCGACCTTGATGTTGGCAATGGGATGCAGTGCCGCCTCGGGACCGCCGAAGTACTCAAGCTTGTCACGATGCACCTTCGACATCACCTGCATGAGGCCCTGCGCACCCACGGTGCTTTCGGCGTACGGGTTGAAGCCCGACTCGATGGCCATCACAGCCAGCAGCAGCAGCGGATCGAGGCCGACTTCCTTGCCGGTCGAGTACGCCGCACGCACGAGGTTGCCCGTGACATCACCGGCCACGCGATAGCGACGTGCCAGATAGTCGGCGACGGCGATTTGCTCGCGCGAGTCCAGCGGCTTGGTGGCGCGCGCATCGGCGGCCACACGTTGGTTCGGAATATAGGCTGCGAGCACTGCGGCTGACGGCACATGCTGCGCCGCTTGCGCCATCATCGACGCGTCGGACGGCGACCGCTGAGCGACCACGCCGCCGTTGCCGCCCGGATCGGCCGCATGGGCCGACCCCGTGGCTGCCTCGAGCAGCGGACCGACTTGCGACGCCAGGTCGGCGCGCCACGTCGGTTGCGCCCACAGCGCCAGCGTGCCGAGCACGGCAACTAGACCGACCGCGCTGGACGTATAGAGTCCAACACGACCGCCGTGCCATGCGAGGCGACGCCAATCGCGACGAGCCAAGGCTACCGTTGCCGCACCTCGCGCGCCGAGCGCACGGATCGGGGCCAGTAGCCAGGGTGATAAACCAGACTTCTTCATACTACGTACTCCGGTTACGCCGTCACCACGGGGTGGCCCCGGGGCGTATGGAAATGAGCCGTGATGCCCGCCAGGCATCGCGTGTAACGCTCATTTACGGCATAGGGAACAAGGCGGGGCATCGTGTGTGTCTTGGACGATGCCACTTCCGCCGCAGCACGCCGACCTGTTCAGGTCTCTGGCGCTGACGAGCTATTGCCCGCGCTGCTTCCTAAAACACTGATTTCCCGACCTCGGTGAGAAAACCAGCGACTGAAAATCCACGTCAATGTTGTAGTTATCGCTAAGCTTGAGCGGGTCGGCCTACCCGTCTTCAAAGCCGCCTTTTTGGATTCAACGGGCGGATTGTAGCAGCCATATATAAACAGTCAATACTATTATTCAGACAAATCATTACCAAAAGTAATTTGTAACAGCGGTTTTGCCGTGACGTCTGGACACCTTGACCGGTAAAATGCCCTGCCTCACCCCCGCGTTTACAAGGGTGTCACTCCAATTTTCCTGGAATTCATACGGCCGTTTTCACCGGCCGTATGAATTTCGTAAAAATTTTTGGTAACGGTTTGTTTCATGAAATATGTCGATCTTCGTGACTTCACCGCGCAACTGGAGCGATCCGGCCAGCTTCGTCGCATAGACGTGCCGGTCTCGCCGGTGCTGGAGATGACGGCGCTCGCCGACCGCGTCCTCAAAGCGGCCGGCCCGGCGCTGTGGTTTGCGCGGCCGACCGGTTACGACATGCCCGTGCTGGCCAACTTGTTTGGCACCCCTGAACGAGTGGCGCTCGGCATGGGCGTTGATAAAGGCGAGAACGCGCTCGGTTCGTTGCGCGACATCGGTCGCCTGCTCTCGACGCTCAAAGAGCCCGAACCGCCACGCGGGCTCAAGGATGCGGGCAAGCTGCTCGGCATGGCCAAGGCCGTTTGGGACATGGCGCCCAAGGAAGTCGGCAGCCCGGTGTGTCAGGAGATCGTCTGGGAGGGCGACGACGTCGACCTCGCTCGCCTGCCGATTCAAACCTGTTGGCCCGGCGACGCCGCCCCGCTCATCACATGGGGCCTGGTCATTACCAAAGGGCCACATCGCAAACGCCAGAATCTCGGCATCTACCGCCAACAGGTCATCGGACGCAACCAGGTCATCATGCGCTGGCTCGCCCACCGGGGCGGCGCGCTCGACTTCCGCGAGTTCGCACAGGCGAATCCCGGCAAGCCCTTTCCGATGGCCGTTGCACTGGGCGCCGATCCGGCGACGATGCTCGGCGCCGTCACCCCCGTACCCGATACGCTGTCCGAATATCAGTTTGCCGGCTTGCTACGCGGCAGCCGCACCGAGCTGGCCAAGTGTTTGACACCGGGGTTGGAGTCGCTGCGCGTACCCGCACGCGCCGAGATCGTGCTCGAGGGCTTCATTTACCCCGCCGCGACACCGCCGCGCGTGCCCGACGGCGCGCCGCCGCCCCCGTCGCGCGGCGCGACAGCGGGTTACGCCCATGCGCTCGAAGGCCCCTACGGCGACCACACCGGTTACTACAACGAGCAAGAGTGGTTCCCGGTGTTCACGATCGAGCGCATTACCCTGCGCCGCAACGCGGTCTATCACTCCACCTACACGGGCAAACCGCCCGATGAGCCGGCCGTGCTCGGCGTCGCGCTCAACGAAGTCTTCGTGCCGCTGCTGCAGAAGCAATTCCCCGAGATCACGGACTTCTATCTGCCACCGGAAGGCTGTAGCTATCGAATGGCCATCGTCCAGATGAAGAAGGCCTATCCGGGGCATGCCAAGCGCGTGATGTTCGGTGTCTGGAGTTTCCTGCGGCAATTCATGTATACGAAGTTCATCGTCGTGGTCGACGAGGACGTCGATATCCGCGATTGGAAGGAAGTCATCTGGGCCATCACCACGCGCGTCGATCCGACCCGCGACACGACGCTCGTCGACCAGACGCCCATCGACTATCTCGATTTCGCCTCGCCTACGGCGGGACTGGGCTCGAAGATGGGGATCGACGCGACCAACAAATGGCCCGGCGAAACGTCGCGCGAATGGGGACGTCCCATCGAAATGACCGCCGACGTCGATGCGCGCATGGCTGCGCTTTACACGGATCTCGGCCTGTAAGCACGGTCCGGCGGCCGGGGGCCGGACGGCCAAGGCTTCGCGCCGAGCCGCCTGCCCCCCCGGCATGCGCCTGTGACACGGCACCGCCCCGTGCCCAGGGACGCATCCGCGCCTCATTCGGGCCCGACGTTCATCTGACCCTTTAATAATCTGTAATAAGGGCTTTCCCTCTCCCCGAGATCCGCATGCTGACTAGCTTGCGCGCATTTCGACCCAACGTCGGCCCCCCCGATCCCATCGCGAAAGTGTCACAAAGTCCCACACAACGCCATTCCCTCGGGTAGAATCGCGCTTTTTTTCGCGAATGGGAACTCCGACCCCAATTCGGGGTAGCCATGCTCGCAAGTACGCCGCGACGTGGAAACCGTTCGATATTCGCGAAACTCAGTAGCAGAAGTCAGAAGTCGCGCCCCGCCAGCGCCGCCCCCGAACCGTCACGCCCGTGCTGACGGCGACCGGCCTGCGGGAAATTTGTCCGCCCTCGCGCAGCGTACCGCCCGCCCTCATCGGGACCGGTGCCTGTCCCCCCCGGGCGTGGAGAAGACATCGAATGGATAACAATCAACCCCTCATGCGTAACATCGGGCCCTTCGCCCTGATGTTGACCGGTCTTGGCTCGATCATCGGCTCCGGCTGGTTGTTCGGTGCCTGGAAAGCCGCCAAGATTGCCGGCCCCGCCGCCCTTTTTGCGTGGCTCATCGGCGCCGTCGTCATTCTGGCCATCGCGCTCACGTACGCCGAACTCGGCGCCATGTTCCCCGAGTCGGGCGGCATGGTGCGCTATTCGCGCTATTCGCACGGCAGCCTCGTTGGCTTTATCGCTGCGTGGGCCAACTGGATCGCCATCGTCTCGGTCATTCCGATCGAGGCCGAAGCATCGATTCAGTACATGAGTACGTGGCCGTACGACTGGACGCACGCCCTGTTTGTCGACGGCACGCTCAGCACGAGCGGCCTCATGCTCTCCGCGCTGCTCGTGATCGGCTACTTCATGCTCAACTACTGGGGCGTGAAGCTGTTCGCGCGCGCCAACACGGCCATCACGCTGTTCAAGTTCGCCATTCCGGCACTGACCATTGCCGGCCTGATGATTGCGGGCTTCCATCCGGGCAACTTCAACGTGGCGGAGCACGGCGGTTTCGCGCCGAACGGCATGTCGGCCGTGTTCACCGCGGTCGCCACATCAGGCATCGTGTTCGCGTTCAATGGCTTCCAGAGTCCGGTGAACCTCGCGGGCGAAGCGCGCGACCCAGGTCGCAGCATCCCGTTCGCGGTGGTCGGTTCGATCCTGCTCGCCACCGTCATCTACCTGTTGCTGCAAGTGGCCTACATCGGCGCGCTCTCGCCCGAGCAACTGGCCGGCGGCTGGCACATGGTGAGCTTCAGCTCGCCGTTCGCGGAACTGGCGATCGCGCTCGGCCTTAACTGGCTGGCCATCGTGCTGTACTTCGATGCGTTCCTGAGCCCGAGCGGCACCGGCACCACCTATATGGCCACCACCAGCCGCATGATCTACGCGATGGAGCGCAACCGCACATTGCCCGCGATTCTCGGTCACGTGCATCCGCTGTATGGCGTGCCGCGCCCGGCGATGTGGTTCAACCTGGCGATCTCGTTCATCTTCATGTTCTTCTTCCGCGGCTGGGACTCGCTGGCCGCCGTGATCTCGGTCGCGACCGTGATCTCGTACCTGACGGGCCCGATCAGCGTGATGGCGCTGCGTCGCTCGGCCCCCGAGTTGCACCGTCCGCTGCGCCTGCGAGGCCTCTCGCTGATCGCACCGTTCGCCTTCGTGTGCGCGTCGCTGATTCTGTACTGGGCACGCTGGCCGCTCACGGGCCAGATCATCGTACTGGTGATCGTAGCGTTGCCCGTCTACTTCTACTATCAGGCGAAGGATCGGTGGCAAGGTTTCGGCCGTGACCTGAAGGCATCGTGGTGGCTGATCGGTTACCTGCCGGCAATGGCGCTGTGCTCGTACATCGGCAGCAAGGAATTCGGCGGCCTTGGCCTGCTGCCGTATGGCTGGGATATGCTGATCGTGGCCGCCATGTCGCTCGCGTTCTATCACTGGGGCGTGAAGGCCGGCTGGCGTACGCCGTACCTCGCGGGTGAGCGCGAAGAAGACGTCGCCAGCATGGAAGGCATGCCCGCGCTCTCGCACTAAGCGCGCCGAACACCGGCCGCGCCGACGGACAAGCCCGCCTGCAATTCATTGCGGCGGGCTTTTTTTACGTCACGCGCGGCATGCCGGGCACGCTCACCGATGGGCGCGCCGACGCTCGACGAACAGGCTGTTGCCCAGCGCGCGCTTGGCCATCTTCTTGGCATCGGCGGCCGCGGCCGAGACTTCCACATGCGAGGGAAAGCTCTCCGGCGTGACCGCCACCACGCCGATCGACAAGCTAGTGATCGGGTGAAAGATGACCATGCCCCGACGATCTTCCGCTTCGAACCCACCCGCGGCGATCTGATCCGGATGGAAGTATTCCGTCACGGCCTCGCCGAAGCGCGTGAGCGCGTCGCGGCAACGCGCCTCCCAGTCGGGGCTGCGGAACACCACCAGAAAGTCGTCGCCACCGATGTGACCAAGGAAGTCGCGCTCAGGGTTGCGCACCGCCATGAGCACGCGCGCGACCAGTTGGATCAGGTCGTCGCCGCGCCGGTAGCCGAACACGTCGTTGAACGGCTTGAAGTTATCGAGATCGACATAGCAGGCGTAGAACGACTGCCGCTCGCCGATCATGCGATCCATGTAGTCGTCGATGGGCACATTGCCTGGCAGCAGCGTGAGCGGGTTGGCGTACCGCGCCGCATCGAGCTGCATATCCGTGATGTGGCGCATCAGGGCATGGCCCTGCGCCACGCCCAGATAGCGCCCCTGATCGGTAACGATCAATCCGCCCGCGATTTGCCGGCTGGCGCCTTCGGCAATCATGCGGCTCAGATCCTCCATGCGCGCGCTCTTGTCGAACGTGAGCGGGCGCGGCTCCATCACGGCCGAGCAAGGCTTGCGGCCGTAGAGTTCACGTGTGAAAGGCCGAGCGAACCGGCCGATCAGCGACGCACGTCCGATCAATCCCACGGCACGGTCATGCTCGACCACGGGCAGCACGTCGAGCGTCGCATCGCTCTCGAAACGCGCCACGACATCTTCGCTGCGGGTCTCCGGCGAGACAGGCTGCACATATGACGCGATTCGCTCCAGCGTCACATTGCCCGCACCGAGTTGACTCGGTTGTTGATGTACATAGGCGCGGCGCTCGTTGACAACCGCCCGCACGTGGGCAGTGATCGCCCGTTGCGGCCTGGCTTCCGGGCGCGCGATGAAATACCCCTGACCGAGGAAGATGCCGAGATCGCGCACGACCTGCAGTTCCTCGGCGTGCTCGATGCCCTCCGCGATGACCCGCGTGCCGCTCGTCTCCGCGATCTGGCGCATCGACCGCACGAACTGGAGTTTGACGGTGTCGGTGTCGATGCCGTCGACGAAATGCCGGTCGATCTTGACGTAATCGGGCCGCAGCTCGGACCAAAGCCGCAGGCTGGCGTAGCCCTCGCCCATATCGTCGAGCGCCACTTCGAAACCCAGCGCACGATACGCCGTGAGCGAAGCCCGTGTGCTTGCCAGATCCAGCGCAGGCGCATGCTCCGTGAGTTCGAGCACGACACGCTCGGGGGCGAGGCCCAGCGGCTGGAGCATGGCAAACGTTTCGTCGAGACCCAGCGATTCGCTCACGCCGCCGACGGGGTGGGCTCGGGTGACCGGGCCGATGTTCAGGAAGAGGCGTTCCGGCAGATCCTGTTCGACGAAGCCACGCAGCACCGTGCGACGGCAAGCCAGTTCGAGCGGCGCGAGCAGACCGTGACGGCGGGCGGCGGCGAACAGCGCCAGCGGCGAATGGATCGCCGTGCCGGCGGGCCCCCGCACCAGGCCCTCGTAGCCGGCAACGCCCGACGTGCGAAAGTCGAGAATCGGCTGGAACACGCAGGTCAGACCGATGCCCTCGCACAGTTCGGCGAGCAATGCGGCCTCGTCGGGTTCCGCATCGGGCACCGACGCCGCGACCGACGTCGATATCGCATCGTGCAATGTTCCAGGCGCGGCAAAACGCTCGGGCGGACGTATCGCGACAGGTGGGGGAAGGTTCAACGGGAACTCCGTAGGTCGGTGCGGTGCGCCGCCATCATGCAAATCGCATTGCGTTGTGCGGGCATGTGCCGGGCGCGTCCATGCCCATCGAAGGCGCGCTGCGCTCCGATGAAGCGTTTCACCCGTTCCCCGTGCTTCGCTTGCGGTAGCTGCTCTATGGCCCGTATCCGCGTCTGTTGACGGTGCCCGCAGGCACCCTCTTTTACTTGTTCTCAGGCTATCGCCGTTATTTGACAATTCTGTGACAGTGTCGGATTTGCCACACACGCCGAGACGGCGGAAGCATCACCGTCGCACACCCTGGACATCCATCGCGTAAGCCCGGCATTCCTCCCGCATGGAGACGAAAAAAAAACGGCAACGCCGCAAAGCGTTGCCGTTTCTTCGTGAGGGAGCCGCCGAGCGGCGCGCCCTCACGACCTTACCAGGCAGTAACGACCGAACCGCCGAACTTCTTCTCGATGAAGGCCTTCACTTCCGGCGAATGGTAGGCCTTGATCAGCTTGGCCACCCAGGGCTTGTTCTTGTCGGCCGTGCGAATGACCAGCACGTTGGCGTACGGGCCGTTGGCGTCTTCGATGGCGATCGAATCACGCTTCGGGTTCAGACCGGCTTCCATCGCGAAGTTGGTGTTGATGACCGCCACCGCCACATCGTCGAGCGAGCGCGGCAGTTGTGCGGCGTCCAGCTCCACGAACTTCAGCTTCTTCGGGTTGTCGACCACGTCGAGCGGCGTCGCCTTCAGACCGGCGTCGGCACGTAGCTTGAGCAGACCCTGTTTCTGCAGCAACAGCAGGGCACGGCCGCCGTTGGTCGGATCGTTCGGCAGCGACACCTTGTCGCCGGCCTTCAGATCGGCCAGCGACTTGATCTTCTTCGAATAGATGCCCATCGGGAAGATCACCGTCTTGGCGATCGACTCGAGCTTGTAGCCACGGTCCTTCACCTGAGCGTCGAGGTACGGCTGGTGCTGGTAGCTGTTCGCGTCCAGGTCGCCCGACGACAGCGCGGCGTTCGGTTGCACATAGTCGCTGAACTCGATGACCTTGATGTTCAGACCGTCTTTGGCCGCGACCTTCTTCACTTCGTCGAAGATCTGCGCGTGCGGGCCGCCCGTGACGCCGACCTTCAGATTGACGGCATCGGCCGCAACCGCCGGCGCGGCGAATTGCGTGGCGAAAACGGTAGCGGCACCGACACCGGCCAGCAGCTTGAAAAGCGTACGACGTTGCATAGAAAAACCTCGCGTGTGTGTGATGTGCCGGTGTGCCGGCGACGTTGTTATATGAGACGTTACTTATGGCTCAGGCGACGCACCAGCCAGTCGCCGAACGTCTGTACCAATTGCACGAAGACGATCAGAATCAGCACGACGGTAATCATCACTTCGGGCAGGAAGCGCTGATAGCCGTAACGGATGCCCAGGTCGCCCAGGCCGCCGCCGCCGATGGCGCCGGCCATCGCCGAATAGCCGACCAGACTGACGAACGTGATCGTGAGACCGGCCACGATACCGGGCAACGCCTCGGGCAGCAACACCTTGGTCACGATCTGGCCGGTGGTCGCGCCCATCGACTGCGCCGCTTCGATCAGGCCTCGGTCGACCTCACGCAGCGCCGTCTCCACCAGGCGCGCGACGAACGGCGCGGCCGCGATGGTGAGCGGCACCACGGCCGCCATCGTGCCGATGGACGAGCCGACGATCAGACGCGTGAACGGGATCACCGCGACGAGCAGGATGATGAACGGTGTGGAGCGCACCGCGTTGACGAGGATGCCGACGATACGATTGGTCGGCAGGTTTTGCAGCACGCCGTTGCGGTCCGTCAGATAGAGCAGCACGCCAAGCGGCACGCCGACCACGGCACCGATCAGGCCGGAAATCCCGACCATGATGAGCGTCTCCCAGAAGGAGGAGACGAAGAGATCGAACATTTCACTCCACATGGCTCAGCTCCTCGACGACCACGCCTTGACTGGCGAGGAACGCCATGGCTTCGGCCACCCGGGCCGGGGTGCCGCCCGCCAGCACGGCGAGCGATCCGAACGCCTGCCCCTGGATCTCGTCGATCTGGCCGTGCAGGATGTTGAAATCGAGTTCGTAGCGACGAATCGCCTCGGAGAGCAGCGGCTGATCCACGCCCGCGCCGGAGAACGCCAGACGATACAGGTGATCGTGACCGTTGCCGATGCGCGATGCGACACGCTCGCGAACGCCCGCGGGCAGCTCCTGCGAAATCACGTCGCCGATGAGCGCACGCGTGACGTCGTGGCGCGGGCGCAGGAACACCTCGATGACGCGCCCTTGCTCGACCACACGGCCGGCATCGAGCACGGCGACACGGTCGCACACCTGCTTGATGACTTCCATCTGGTGCGTAATCAGCACAATGGTCAGGCCCAGCTCGCGATTGATGCGCTTGAGCAACTCGAGAATCGAGCGCGTCGTCTCGGGATCGAGCGCCGACGTCGCCTCATCCGAGAGCAGCACCTGCGGCTCGCTCGCCAGCGCGCGGGCAATGCCCACCCGCTGCTTCTGGCCACCGGAAATCTGCGACGGATAACGATCCTTTTGTGCCGTCAGACCGACGAGCTCGAGCAGCGGCAGGATCTTCGCGCGAATCTCCGCCGCCGACAGGCCCGCCAACTCCAGCGGCAGCGCCACATTGTCGTAGACGGTGCGCGAGTTGAGCAGGTTGAAGTGCTGGAAGATCATGCCGATGCGGCGGCGCGCCTGACGCAACGCGTCGGACGACAGCGACGTCAGGTCCTGGCCGTCGACGCGCACGATGCCGTCGCTCGGGCGATTGAGCAGATTGATGACACGCACGAGCGTGCTCTTGCCGGCGCCGCTTCGGCCAATGATGCCGAAGACTTCGCCGCGCTCGATCGACAGGCTGATATTGGAAAGCGCGTCGATCGGCCCCTTGGGCCCAGCGAAACGCTGGGTAATGTTCTGGAGTTCGATCATGCAAAAAAATAGCAGCCCCACTGCTGAAACCGCCCGCAGTGCCGCCGCCTTGACTCGATATTCAGTGCAAAGACAACATTCTAGCCCATGCATCTAAATAGTTGAAAATAATAAAACTTGATCTCCTTATATCGGATTTCGACTGAACCTGACGGCGATCACGCTTGTCTGCCGGACGCGAAGTCGTCGAGCACTTCGATCACGCGGTCAAATTCGAGCGATTTGTCGAAGAAGTACTGCACGCCCAGTTGCTGGCAACGCTTGCGGTACGTGGCCAATGCATAGTTCGTGAGCACGATGGCCATGAGTTGGGGCAGCAGTCCCGCGTCGTGCAGGTAGGAGAGCACATCCATACCCGAGCCGCGTCGCAGTTGAATATCGACGATCACCGCGTCGAACGAATCTTCCTGGAGTGTGCGGACCGCGTCGTCGGCCGTCTCCGCCACACCGGCCACCTGGAGCATCCCGGTCGAACCGATCGCTTCGGACAGGCTCTCACGGATGACCGCCGAGTCTTCGATCAAGAGCACCTTGAGGGGCAAACGGGACCCCGTATGCGTTGCCGCGTTCCCGATTGGCATGACAACCTCGCTATCAACTGATCAAGCCGTTCTTGAGCGCGTAGAGCGTCAGGTCGGCATTGGTTTTCAAATGCATCTTTTCCAGCACGCGCGCTCGATACGTGCTGACGGTCTTCACCGACAGATGCAACTCGTCCGCGATCTCGGTGGGCGTGCGGCCCTGCGCGAGCTTGCAGAACACCTGGAACTCGCGCTCCGAGAGTTGCTCGTGGATCGGCTCGTCGCCCGGTTGGTCCAGCTTCTGCGCGAGCAGGTCGGCGGTACCTTCGCTGACATAGCGGTGGCCGCGCGCGACCGTGCGGATAGCCCGGATGATTTCCTCGGGCGCCGCATCCTTCATCAGGTAGCCGTTCGCGCCAGCGCGCAGCAGGTTGACCGCGTACTGCGCTTCGGGATACGTCGACAGGAACAGTACGCCCTGCGCCGGGCGCAGCTGTTTGATCACGCGCAACGTGTCGATACCGTTCTTGTCGGGCATGGCGATATCCAGCAACACGACGTCGAAGGCCGTATCGCGAACGGCACGGATCACTTCGTCGCCGCTCGCCGCTTCGCCCGACACTTCCATGTCCGATTCGTCGGCAATGAACTGCTTGAAGCCGGTACGGACAATCGCGTGGTCGTCGGCAATCAGGATTTTTATTGTTGTCGGTGACATCTAAGCTCCAGTGACGCTCGATCGCTCGAATAATGAATCATCTGGCGGTAACTCTCAATGGTGATGCGCGAGTTCCGGCGTCTGCACAAATGCACGCGGGGCCGCCTGGCGAGCCGCCCGGGCGGCCCCAGACGTCGTCTATCGTCGGATCATCCCGAAGAGAAGCGTGACCAGAAAGATCACCAGAAAGATGAAGAACAGGATCTTCGCAATCTCTGCGGCACCGACGGCGATTCCCGTAAAGCCGAATACCGCAGCGATCAACGCGATCACGAAAAAAACGACAGCATAGTGAAGCATCGCAACCTCCATTTAGGGGAACGGGCCGCGCGCGTCTCCACGACGCGTCACGGTATCGGCGCCGCGCATGGACCAGCCCCGCGCGGCAGCGCTCCGTCTAATCGACGATCTTCTTGGCGACAGTCAATCCAAGCAGCAGGAAGATCACAAACAGCACCAGGAACAGCACGAACAGAATCTTCGCGATCCCGGCGGCACCCGCAGCGATCCCGGTAAAGCCCAACAGGCCCGCCACGATCGAGATCAGTGCGAACATCAACGCCCACTTCAACATAGCGCTCTCCTCGGTCAATGCATCGGTTCCCGGAGACTTCGTTCGCCTCCGACGGCGCGACACCGGTTTGCGCAACGCGGCGCGAACCCTCGGACGCTGAGTGAATAGTAGAAAAACAGCGCGCAGGAAACTGCCCGGACCCCGCTGGTTTTTGCGTAGGAATTGGCTGACAATTCGCGAAACAACGCGATTTTCGACTTATGATCGAATCACGTCCGATCATCGGTATTCCCTGCACGCCTCTCCTCAACACCACGCCACAGGCCCTCATGTCCCGATTGCTCACGTCCTGGTTGCGTCGCCGAAGCTGGATCATCGCCATGATCGCGGCGATCGTCATCACCGTCGGCAGCCTGATCGGGCTGGAGTCTGCGCACCGCCGACTGGCCTCCACCTACGAGGCGGCCTTGCAGGCCATGACCGCGGCCAACGAACTCAACGAGATCATGGCGCGCACGTCGACCGTGGTGTCGAGCCAACGTGGCTATCTGCTCACGAACGATCCGATCTATCTCGATCCCTACCTGTCGGCCGTGCGGCGCATTCGCGATCTCGCCGCCCTGATCGTCCGGCATTACGAAGCCACGGGCGACACGCAGGCCACGAAGGACTTTGCCAATGTGATGACGCTGTTCTCGCAGCGCATCACCGCCATGGAAACGGCGCGCGCGGCGGTCAAGCAAGGGGAGATGAATTTCGAAGAGGCGCTCTCGCCCGCCAATCTCGGCATCGGCACGATGGAGCCGGTGCAAGACGGTATCACCGACCTGTACAACCGCGAGCTGGCACGCGCGCGCACTGCGCAGGACAACGGACGCTTCGATCAGGCGGTCTCGGCGATAAGCGCCGGCGCGCTCTCGGTGCTCACCATCCTGCTTTTCGTGCTGCTGTTTCGTTCCCTCGGCAGACAGATGCGGCAGGAGCAACTCGTGCGCGACCGGTTGCGCGAACAGCAAGCGCATCTGGATCGGGTCGTGCGCGAGCGCACCGAACAACTGGACGAGTTGGCCACCCACTTGCAGAACGTCAGCGAAGACGAGAAGACCCGTCTGTCGCGCGAGCTGCATGACGAGCTCGGCGCGATTCTCACCGCCTGCAAGATGGACGTGACCTGGGCGCATCACAAGCTGCGCAACATCGATCCCGTGATTGCCGAGAAACTCGCTCGCGCGCAACGCAATCTCGACGCCGGCATTCAGACGAAGCGCCGCATCATCGAGAATCTTCGTCCGACGGTGCTGATCAACTTCGGTCTCGTGACGGCGTTGCGTTCGCTCGCCGAGGAGACTGCCGATCAACAGCACTGGCAACTCGACCTCGACTTGCCGGAAGAGGACTTCGCCCTGCCGGAGTCGACGGCCATCGTGCTGTTCCGCGTTGCCCAGGAAGCGCTCACGAACGCGGGCAAGTACGCGCGTGCCACCACGGTGCGCGTGGCGCTGGCGTGCGACGATCAGCGCGTGCGTCTCGAAGTCATCGACAACGGTATCGGTCTCACGCCGGATCAGTTCAACAAGCCCAAGACGCATGGCCTGTTCGGCATGCGCCAACGGGTCTCGGCCAAGGGGGGGCGCATCGACATTCACTCGCTGCCGCTGCGCCTCGGCACCGAGATCCAGGTCGTGCTGCCGCTGTGCAATCCGGCGGACGCGCCCAACATCGCGACGGAAGTCACCGAAAGCACCGCCACACATACACCTGTCGCCGGGAAGCCCAACGACGACGCCAGCGCCTCGCCGCAAACGCCTTAATCCTCGATACTGCGTCCTCGATATTGCGCGCGTCGGAATGCACCGACAGCGCAACCCGACACCGCCTACGCCGCGACGCTATCTCGGCTGACATCGCGAACGCTTCGCACTCCCTACCATGGAAACACGTGCCGCCTCGAAAGCGCGGCAACGAGGTGCGCCGTTGTGCGTGCCGATGCAAGGCATTACCCGAACCCAATCCATCCCAACCCAACATGAAGGAGTTGCTATGAACTCGGATCTGATCAAGGGCAAGTGGAATCAGCTCAAGGGCGAAGCGAAGAAGCAGTGGGGCAACCTGACGGATGACGATCTGCTCAAGATCGAGGGCAACCGCGACAAGTTCGTGGGGACCATCCAGGAACGCTATGGCAAGGCGAAGGCCGAAGCCGAACGCGAAGTCGACACGTGGAACGACCAACACAAGCTCTGGTAAGCGCTTGCCGCCGTGCCCGCCGGGAGGCGGGCGCCCCGACGCGTCCCGTTCACTTCGCGCGCGTGCCGCGCGTCGCACAACATCCTCTGTCAAAGGAGACATTCAAATGAAACGACTGATCGCCATCGCACTGCTCTCCGGCTTCGCGCTGGGGCTCGCCGGATGCAACACCATCCACGGCGCGGGCAAGGACGTCGAACGAGGGGGCGAAGCCATTCAGGGCGCCGCCGATCGTTCGAAGTAACGCGGCATACCGCCGAATCCACGTTTCCCCCGTTCCCACGCATGCCCCCCGAAACGCGATGCATGGACATCGCGCCTTACGCGCATTCCATTGCCAGCCTGAAGGAGGACCCCGACATGTCACATCGAATCGCCACCAACATCCTGACCTGCGCCTGCCTGACCCTGGGCACCGCGGGCATGCTGAGCGCCGCGGCAGCCCACGCGGCCGACGCGGCGGCCAAGGATCGCTACGAGGCGACGCAGAAATCGGCCGAGGCCGACTACAAGGCGTCGGTCGCGCGTTGCGATGCACTCAAGGACAACGCGAAGCGTATCTGCGTCGAGAGCGCAAAGGGCAACGAGACAATCGCCAAGGCCAATGCGCAAGCCGACTATAAGCAAACACCCAAGGCCCGCTACGAGGCGGCCATCGCGAAGGCCGACGCCGATTTCACCGTTGCCAAGTTGCGCTGCGACGACAAGAAGGGCAACGACGAGGACGTTTGCGTCAAGGACGCCGAAGCCGCCAAAACCAAGGCCTATGGCGATGCGAAGGTGATGCGCACGAGCCGGGAATCGTCGAAGGACACGGTGGCTGCGCGGCAGGACGCCAACGCCGAGGCGAACAAGGCTCAGTACAAGGCAGCGCTCGAGCGCTGCGACGGTCTGGCCGGCAATAGCAAGGACACCTGCGAGGCAGACGCCAAGGCGCGCTTCCACCAGTAAGCGCAGGGATGTCCCAAACCACTCGGATCGCGGCCACGGATCCGTCCCAAAAAACTGGCAGATCCGGACGCACCGGGTGAACCGGGCGAAGCGTTTGGGCGGGGAGGAGGAGGCGACGTTGCGTGCAGTCCCGCAACGTCGACGGCAGGCGGATGCGGCGAAAGCGGCATTCGCCTGCTGTTTTTGTGCCACAGGCGGCAGGCGTGCATGTAAATGAATGTAACAAGCGCCGCCCGATGCGGTGCTCACCGGCGCGATTCCGACGCTACACGACGCTCACCGAAACGAGCGCAAATCGTTGATTCTGAATAGAATGGCCGCCTGATCTACACGTTTGGCGGCCGCTTTTCCACGCCCGGATGTTCCCCGTGCCGTATCAATGCGCATACTTTGCAACAATTGCGCCACGCCCGCGTTTCGGAACTTCAGTAAAGTTAAGCCAAGGAATCTGACGAACAACGGTGCTCAAGGGCACCCGGCGCGTCGCGCGGCATGGTGCCGTCCGGGCGCTGTCATCAGTACGCTGCCAAGTCCGCAGGAGAAATGTCATGAAAACCAAGTTTGCCGCCCTTGCCATCGCGGGGATCGCGCTCGCTGCGGGTGCCGTTGGGACAGCGCAGGCGCACGTCTCGGTCGGTATCGGCATTGGCTTGCCGCTATTCGTCCCCGCACCGGTCTATGCCCCGGCGCCCGTCTACGTCGCGCCCCCGCCGCCGGTCTACTACGCCCCGCCGCCCGTCTATGTCGCGCCCGCGCCGGTGTATTACGGTCCTCCGCCGGCCTATTACGGCCGTCCGTACTACGGGTACGGGCACGGACGCTGGCACCGTGACCGCTGGCATCGCGATTGAGCGACGGCCGGCCCCACGCGGGCAAACGCATCGGATAACACACCGGTCCCCGATAAATGAACGCGCCACCGACTGCGAAGTCGGTGGCGCGTTGTCTTTGGCGGCGCCGATCGGCGCAACGTCTCTACCGGCCGACGCGATAGGCGATGCGAAAGCCGCCCCAATGACGCCCATTCACGTAGATCGGCGCCGAGGCGTCTTTCATCACCATGAACGCTCCGCCCCCCATATCGCGCCGGTAGGTCTGCAACAGCAGCGGTTGGGTATTGCGCCCGGCGGCCGCGCCCGTACGGTCGTTGAACAGACGCCGGTTGCGGCAATGCGCGGCATTCCAGACCGGATCATTGGTCGGTGACTGCGAGAACTTGCGGTTATGCGTGGGCAGATAGCCGTTCTCGTCGACGGCGGCGCAAAAGGCGATGCGCTCGTTGAGCGCGAGCAACGGCTCCTGGATGGCCGGCAGCGTCTCGTCGGTAAACCGCGTGAAGCTGGCCATCAACTGCTGCGGGTTCGATCCGGGGATCGGCTCGTAGTGGCGGTCAAACAATGCCTGCTCGGTGATCTTGCCCTTGGCGAGCGCCGCCTCGAAACTCTCCCCCACCTGCTTGGCCGCGCGGCGTACCGCGCGAATGAACGGCGTGTCCTCCGTCTCGACGTCGCTGCCCGCGATCAGGCCGATCAGATGCTCCGAGACGCCCAGCAAACCGTTGATGCGCTCCCGCGCACGCCCAACGTGTTCCGCCGAATGCGAAACGCCGTCGGCCATTTCATCGACGTGGGCGACGAGCGTGGCGCATTCGCTTTCGATGGCTTCGCTGGCCTGCGCGATCTGTCCGGCCTGACGGTCGAACGTGTCGAGCGCAGCCCCGGCCGTCTCGATCACGCTGGCAATGGCGCGGGTGCCTTCGCGGGCATCGTTGGCGCGCGCGACGTTCGCGTTGCTCTCGCGCATCAAGCGCTCGGTGCGCTCGCCCAGCGTGGCGAGCGTGTGCTCGATCTGCTGCGTCGCCTCGGCCGTCTTGCTCGCGAGCAGTTTGACCTCGGTGGCCACGACCGCGAAGCTGCGTCCGGCCGCCCCGGCGCGCGCGGCTTCGATGGCGGCGTTGAGCGCCAGCAGATGGGTCTGGCGGGCGATCACCGAAATGCCCTCCGCCACCTTGCCTACGTGATCGAGCGCGTCGCGCAGCCCGGCGATCTCGCCGGCCATGCCGGAGACACCCTCCACGAGACCGTGGATCGATGCCAGTGACGCGTCGGCCGTGTTGCGCGACGCCGCGATGTCGGCGCTGGCGCGATCGGCCACATCACGGGCCTCGCGCGCGGCGCTGGCAATACGTTGGTTGCCTTCGCTGGTCTCGGTTGCGGTTTGGTGAAGCGCCTGAAACACGTCGGCCTGACGCTTGATGCGAACGGCGATCTCGTCGACGTTACCGGCGATATCGCACAACTCAACGCCGAGGGTGCCGGCATTGGCCGCCACCTCGTTCATGACGTTGACCGTTTGCGCCGCTCCCCGGGTGCGCGTGAATAGCCCCATTGTCAGTCTCCTCGCGTCTCTGATCCACTTGTTATGACGAGGGCGCGACAGTCGCCGTACCGGACGGAAAACATCGGGGCAGACGTTCGCGCCACACGCTGGTGTGTCGAAAGAGATAACGGGAGAAAATGCGGTCGACTTGAGGGTTGTCTCGCTTGTCGCCGCCCCGCGCTTCCGACTTTATGGGGCCACCCTCTCATGCACGGCTTACGCGGGACTTACTGACCGCACAGTGTCGCGCCAGCAGTCAATCATTCGAATAATGGCTATGATAATGATCAATCATCACCCTATCCGATGGATTCGACATGACGCCGGACCAATTGCTGACCTTCGCGACCGTCGCCGAACTGGGCAACATCAGCCACGCGGCGCAAGCGCTGCACTTATCGCAACCGGCCGTGTCCGGCCAGTTGCGACTGTTGCAGGAGTCGTTCGGCGAGCCGTTGTATCGACGTGATGGACGCGGCATCCGGCTGACGGCCGTGGGCGAGCAGGTCGCCGTATATGCCAACAAGCTGCGGCAGGACTATCGCCAGGCCATCGCACTGCGCGACAGCCTGCGCGGCATGGAAACCGGAGCGTTGCGCATCGGAGCGAGCACGACGCCGGCAAGTTACCTGTTGCCCTACGTGATTGCCGAATTCCATCAACGCTACCCTGCGGTCGCGCTGCATATCGTCGACGGCAACACCAGTGAAATCGTGGCGCAACTCGATCGGCTCGACGTGGCCTTCATCGAAGGTGCCGTGCCGCCGGGCCTGTCGCCGGAAATCGCGGTGCGTCCGTGGCGCGACGACGAAGTCGTTGCCATTGCCCGGGCCGACCATCCCCTCGCGCAGCATCCGCAAGGCGCATCGCTGCAGGCCATCGCCGAGTACCCGTTGATCCTGCGCGAACCGGGGTCGGGGGTACGGGCGCTGGTCGCGCGCGCGTTCTCGGTGGCCGGACTCGCGCCGCGCGTGGCACTGGAATTGGCCGGGGTGGAAAGTATCAAGGAAGCCGTGCGGGCGGGCATGGGCGTGGGCTTCGTGTCCGCGATGTCGATGCGTCACGAAGACGCGGCGCTCGCCTCGGTTCGCATCGATCCCCCACATGGCCTCAAGCGGCTGCTGACGGCGCTCGTGCCGCATGCCGACGCCCTGTCGCGTCCGACCGAGCGATTCCTCGCCCAGTGCTTCGCCAGCGCCGCCGACGAACCGGAAACATTGCGGTAACCGCGTGCGGTTCGTCCATATGTCGGTACGGGAGCGCCAGCGACGCATGGCGCTTGCCGCGTCCCGCTCAGAACGGCATGCGTACCAACTCCTCCACTGCACCCACGACCTTGTCGCGCGTTCGCATCAGCAACGAGAACGACAGGTCGGCCTGAGCGCTCGCCAGCATCGCGCCGGTCAGGTCGTCGCTCTGGCCCAGATCGAATGCGCGCATGCGCTCGCCGGCGTCGCGCTGGGCCGCGTCCACACCGCGCAGCATCGTGCCGAAGTCGGGGACGACCGAGGCACCGGCCAGGGCGGGGTCTGCGTCGCGCACTCCGGCCACGCTATTCAGTTCGCGCTGTGTCGCATGCATGCGACGCATTTCAGCCATCAATGACTGTTCCATCGAGACGGGCATTCGGCTCTCCTTCGTGAGTTTCGATGGGTGCCGCGCGCGTAAGGCGGGCAGCACCGACAAGACTCCGCACTTTACGCACACCTCGCCCCACTCAGAATGGGGAATCCCCCAAAGCCAGCGCGGTTGAGTCATTCCCCATCAACACACAGGGAAGACGCCTTTAGGATGCGAACTTCCCTGCGCCAACGAGCGCTGCGAACCGACATCCAAACACATGAATACACTGCACGCGCCTACGCCGCCCGGCGCGATCCGGGCCCTCGATCCGTGCCGGCTGGGACAGCCGACGCAGCTCCTCGATCCCCTGACCGAGCGGCTGCGCTCGCGCCTCGATGTCCAATTGCCGCAGCACGTCCGCCATCGTCATGCTATGGCGTGGCGCGTCGCCGCCATGTCGGTGAGCGCCAGTGCGCCGAGCGTCACCGATGTCATCGTGCAGCGCTTTCAGGTGGACGGTCACGGCATCGACGTTGCCATCGACGCGGGACTGCTGCGCGACGCCTTTCGGCTGCGCTACGACGCGGACGACTTCGTCGGGCCGCCCGCCCTGCACGCCGCGCCGCCGGCGGCGACCTACGAGCGTTTCGTGACGCGCTTTGCGAGGCAGATGCTCGACGCACTGCGCCAGGCCGTCTCCGCGGAGATGTCGCCAACCACGGCGTATGTCGAGACCCTCCAGAGCGCCCCGAGGTTGACGCCGCCGTCGCTCTGGATCGGCGCGCGCATCGCGGATCGTGCGGGCGATGCGCCGCTGGGCACGGTCACCTTCCGGCTCGCGGCCGAGGACGCGCGCCGCTGGCTCACGATGCTCGGCCCCGGCGCCGGGGAGCGTATCGCCGAGCACACGCCGCCTGCCTGCGACGTCGCAACGATTCCGGTGCGCCTGAGCGCGCACTGGCTCGACGTCGACTTGTCGCTTGGCGCGCTGCTCGACGCGCAACCGGGCGATGTCCTGCCGGTGCGGTTCATGCAACGCGCGCTCGTTTGCGTGGACAACGACCCGTTGATGAGCGCCGATATTGTCGAGCGCGATGCGCACTTGTGCCTCACGCACTTCCAAACTCTTGAATAAGGACTCTGCATTCGTCATGTCTAGCCACCTTCCTCACGACCTGTCCGGTCAAGCGCCGCACCCCGGTGCACCCGCCGACGTCACGACGTCCACCGCTGCCGATCGGCGGATGGACCCACTGACCGACGATCTGCCTGCCCTTGGCGCGCTCCCCGACCTCTCCAACCTGTCTGACCTGCCTGACGATTTGGCCGGTGACTGGCTCGGCGAGACGGGCGGCGGCAACGCCGCGCCCGCCTCCCGTTCCGCTGACGCGGCCGGCACAGCGCCGGTGCCGCTCGCCATGCGCGAGACGCTGCGCCGTGTGCCGGTGAAGCTCACGCTCGAAGTCGGCGCAACGCGACTTACGCTGGGCGAGCTGGCGGCCCTGCGTGCCGACGACGTGCTGAGTCTCGATCGCGCGGCCGGTGCGCCGCTTGCCGTGTTGGTCAACGGTGTGCCGGTGGGCCTGGCGGAAGTCGTCGTGTCGGGCGCGCAATACGGGCTGAAGATCCTCACGCTCGATGCGCTCGAGCTGGACCGGCTGGCCCCATGAAAGCCGCGCTACACCTCCTGCGCCAGCGCCGCTCGCGCCCTCATGGGCCGCGCCACTTTCCGCTGTGCGCATCGGAGACGCTCGTGCTCGCGATTCTCGCGATCGGCTTCGCGCTGTTCGCCACCGGAGCGCACGCCGACGAGACGGGCGAACTGATGCGCCTGCGCACGCAAGGTGGCACCACCGATTTCACCGTGAAGACCCAGTTGCTCATTCTGATGACGCTTCTGGGACTGCTGCCGATGCTGCTGATGGTGATGACCACGTTCGTGCGTTTCGCCATCATCCTCGCGTTGCTGCGTCAGGCGCTGGGGCTGCAACAGGGGCTGCCCTCGCGCGTGCTCACCGGCATGGCGTTGCTGCTCAGTCTGCTCGTCATGCGCCCGGTCGGCGAAGCGATCTGGACGCAAGCGGTCGTGCCCTATGACGAAAATCGCATCACGCTGACCGAAGCGATTCGCGTCGGCGAAGCGCCGCTGTCGCGCTTCATGCTGGCGCAAACGCGCCAGACGTCGCTCGACCTGATGGCCCGGCTGACCGGCGAGACACACGTCGCCGAGCCGCAAGCGCATAGCTTCCTGGTGAAGGCGTCGGCATTCCTGCTGAGCGAACTCAAAACGGCGTTCCAAGTCGGGGCGATGCTCTTCGTGCCGTTTCTCGTCATCGATCTGGTGGTCGCCTCGGTGCTCATGGCCATGGGCATGATGATGCTCTCGCCGCTGGTCGTTTCGTTGCCGCTCAAGCTCCTGCTGTTCGTGCTCATCGACGGCTGGACGCTCACGGTCAGCACGCTCGTCACCAGCGTGCAGGCGGTCTGAGGAGAACGCCATGCTCACCAGCGACATCGCCATCGACATGGGGCTGGACGCCCTGCGACTCGTGATCGTTATCGTGCTCGTGCTCATCGTGCCGAGTCTCGTGACCGGTCTCGTCGTGGCGCTCTTTCAAGCCGCCACGCAGATCAACGAGCAGACGCTGTCATTCCTGCCGCGCCTGATCGTCACGCTGCTCACGCTCGGGTTCGCGGCCCCATGGCTCGCCGGCACGCTCACCGATTTCGCCACCGATATCTTCGCCCGCGCGGCGACGCTCGCAGGGTAGCGCGGCGCGCCGCCGACGCCCGCAGCCGGATCCCCGATCATGCCGTTTCCTCTTCCCTTGGCCGCCTGGCCCGGCCTCGAAGGCTGGCTCGCCCAATGGCCCGCGCAGCTCGTGATGCTGTGGTGGCCGTTCTGCCGCTTCGTTGCCGCGCTGAGCATGCTGCCGCTCGTCGGCGAGGGCGTGGTGCCGATGCGCTGGCGCGTACTGGTCGCGCTCGTGCTCAGCCTGTCGCTATGGCCGGTGCTCGCCAAAGGCGGCGTGCCCCCGATCGACCCGTTCTCGCTGGCAGGCGTGGCGCTGGCCGCGGAGCAAGCGATCATCGGCGCGTGTCTGGGGCTGGCGTTCTTCATCGTGCGCAGCCTGCTCACGCTCGTGGGCTACCTGTGCGCGTCGCAGATGGGACTGGCCATGGCGGCCATGAACGATCCGATGAACGGCGAAGCCAGCGAGCCGGTCTCGCTGCTGATGGTCTGCCTCGGCACCCTGCTGTTCTTCATTGCCGATGCGCATCTCATCGCGGTGGCCATCGTCGGCCGCAGCTTCGAGGTGTGGCCCATCGGCGGCGGACTGCCGCTCGGCGATCTCGCCGGCTTGTTGCGCGCGCTGGGCTGGACGCTCGCGGCCGCCGTGACGCTGGCGCTGCCCGTGGTGCTTGCCACGTTCGTCGTGCAGTTCGGGCTCGGTCTGCTCAATCGCGCCGCGCCGGCGCTGAACCTGTTCTCGTTGGGCTTCGCCGTGACGACGGCCGTCGGCCTCGTCGTGCTCTCGGCCGTCATTCCCGCCCTGCCCGCCCACTACCTGGCGCTGACCGAACGCGTGCTCGACGCGCTCGGCCCCGTCGCCCGACCGAATTGAACCCATGACGACCCAAGACACCGGCGACAAGTCCGAAGCCCCCTCGTCCCAGAAGCTGCGCCGCGCACGCGAGCAGGGACAGGTGGCGCGCTCGCGCGATACGGCCACGGCGGTCGGCATCATGAGCAGTGTGGCCGTGCTCGCGGTCACCGCGCCCGCGCAGCTCGACGAATTCCGCTCGCTCTACGCGGCGGCGTTCGCCGATCTCGCGGGCATCGGCTTCGACGACGCGTGGACGGCCTTGCTGCCGGCGGCGATGTGGCTGCTCGTCAAGCTCCTCGCCCCGCTGGCCGCGATTCCGCTGTGTATCAGCGTGGCGGCCATGCTGCCCGGCGGCTACGTCTTCAGCACGACGCTGCTCAAACCGAAGTGGCAGCGGCTCTCGCCCAAGGCAAACCTGGGCCGGCTCGTCTCGATGAAGCACTACGCGCAGGTGGGCATCGCCGTTGCGAAGGTTGTGCTGGTGGCCGCTGTGTTGGTCTTTGTCGTGCGCGCGCACTGGGACGCATTGCTTGCCCTGCAGGCCGGTGCCCCGCGCGAGGCGATTACCGTGGGACTTGGGCTGCTGCGCGACGCTGTGCTCGTGCTCGGCGGGGCATTCGTGGCGTTCGCGTTGCTCGACCTGCCGTTGCAGCGCTACTTCTTCCTGCGCGATCAACGCATGACCAAGCAGGAAGTCAAGAACGAGCACAAGCAGTCCGAGGGACGCCCCGAAGTCAAACAGCGCATTCGCCAGATCCAGCGCCGCATGGCCGAGCGCAGTTTGCGCCGCACAGTGCCGTTGGCCGACGTGGTGATCGTCAACCCGACGCACTACGCCATCGCACTCAAGTACGACACCGCGCGTGCGCAAGCGCCCTATGTCGTGGCGCGCGGCCTTGATGAGATGGCGGGCGTGCTGCGCCAGATCGCCCGCGACCACAAGATCGATGTCGTGAGCGCCCCTCCGCTGGCGCGAGCGCTTTACCACACGAGCCAGGTCAACCAGCAGATACCCGCCGCGCTGTACGAAGCGGTCGCCGTGATTCTTGCCTACGTGCTGCAACTGCGCGCATGGCGAACCGGCGAACGCGCCACACACCCCGACCGTCCGGACACGCCCGCCGTGCCCGCGGCACTCTCCGATCCCACTGATCCAACCGCCCCAACCGCCAGACGCCCCCGTCCCTGAACTCATGAGCCGACTACTGACCAACCTTCGGCGTCACAAATTCCTGACGCCGCTTCTCGTCTTCGCCATCCTCGCGATGGTCATCCTGCCGCTGCCGCCGCTGCTGCTCGACACGCTCTTCACCTTCAACATCGTGCTTTCGATGGTGGTGATTCTGGTGAGTCTGTCGGTGCGGCGTCCGCTCGACTTCTCGGTCTTCCCGACGGTCATTCTCGCCACGACGCTCATGCGTTTGACGTTGAACGTCGCGTCCACGCGCGTGGTGCTGCTCAAGGGCAACGAAGGCACCCATGCGGCCGGTAGCGTCGTCGAATCGTTCGGCAATGTCGTCATCGGCGGCAACTTCGTCGTCGGCCTCGTGGTGTTCGTGATCCTGATGATCATCAACTTCGTGGTGGTCACCAAGGGCGCGGAACGCATCTCCGAAGTCTCGGCACGCTTCACGCTCGACGCGCTGCCCGGCAAGCAGATGGCCATCGACGCCGACCTGAATGCCGGCCTCATCAATCAGGAAGCCGCGCAGACGCGCCGCCGCGAGGTGAGCGCCGAAGCCGATTTCTACGGCGCGATGGACGGCGCGTCGAAGTTCGTACGCGGTGACGCGGTGGCGGGCATTCTCATCCTGCTCATCAATCTGATCGGCGGAGTCGCCATCGGCGTGACAATGCATGGCATGAGTGCGGGCGACGCCTTCCGCCAATACTCGCTGCTGACCATTGGCGACGGTCTGGTCGCGCAGATCCCGGCACTGCTGCTCTCGGCGGCGGCGGCGATCATCGTCACGCGGGTGTCCGACGCCGGCGACTTCGAGAAGCAAGTCGGCGACCAGTTGCTGGCCTCGCCGTCGGTGCTGGCAAGCGTGGCCGTGCTCATGTTCGTGCTGGCGCTGATTCCGGGCATGCCCACCGCACCGTTCCTGGCGTTCGCGGCAGTCGTGGGATTCGTCGCCTGGCGCGTCGGCCAACGCCGCGCGCCCGACGACGCCGACGACACCGAGGCGCTCGAAGCCGCGCTCACCGCCCACGAGCCGCCCGCGCTCACGTGGCAGCAACTGTCCTTCGTCTCGCCGGTGACCGTCAGCCTCGGCTATCAGATCGTAAGCCTTGCGGACAAGCGAGACGGCGCGCCGCTGGTGCAACGTCTCTACGGCATGCGGCAAACGCTCTCGCAGACCATGGGCTTCCTCGTGCCGGCGGTCCGACTGGACACCGGACTCGGCCTCGGGGCGAATGAATACGCAATTGACGTTGGCGGTGTACGCGTGGCCAGCGCGTCGCTGCCGCACGACCGGTTGATGGCGATTGCGGCGCCCGATTGCTATGGCGACCTCGACGGTATGCCGGCCATCGATCCGTCATTCGGCATGCCGGTGGTGTGGATCGAGCCCGAGCAACGCCCCCATGCGTTGGGGCTGGGCTATCAGATCGTCGATCCGTCCGGGGTGATCGCCACGCACGTCCAGCAATCGATGAAAGCGCACCTGGCCGACTTGTTCACCTATCAAGACGTGACCTCGCTTGGTGAACGGCTGCGCGAGTTATCGCCGTCGCTGGCCGACGCACTGGACAAGGCGCTCACGCATCAACAGCAGCTGGCGGTCATTCGCCAATTGCTGGCCGAAGCGGTGTCGTTGCAGGATATCGATGTGCTGGCGACGGCGCTGGTCAATGCGGCCGCGACGAGCAAGGATCCGCTGGTGCTGGCCGCGGAGGCGCGCAGTGCGCTGGGGCGCCGACTGGTACACGGACTGATTGGCGACGAGCCGACGCTGCACGTCTACCAACTCACGACGGATCTGGAGAACCTGCTATTGGGCGCCTATACGGCCGCGCAGCAGTCGGGCAGGACCACCGCCGATGCGTTCCCGCTCGATCCGCAATTGCTGGAGCAGTTGCAGTCTCATATGCCGCAGGCGCGCGAGAACATGAAGCAAACAGGGCGCACGCCGGTGTTGCTCGTGATGCCGCAACTCCGACCGTTGCTGGCGCGCTATGCACGGATGTTCGCGAGCGGGCTGCATGTGCTCTCCTATAACGAGGTGCCGCAGACGAAGGAGATCGAAGTGGCAGGAACGCTGGGATGAAAAAAAGCCAACGGTGCAATACCGTTGGCTTTCCTGTCCAGACTTGCAGGCCGGCAGACTTCACCGGCCATTAACGCGTGCGATTAACGCAGCAGCATCTGGATCATGCTCGGCATTTCGCCGGCCTTTTGCAGCATTTGCAGGTTCACGTTCATCTGCGTTTGCAGCTTGGTCAGCTCCGACACCGATTCGGCGAAGTCCACTTCGTTCAGACGCGAATTGGCTTCACGCGTGTTCTGCAGCAGCGTCGATTGCACTTCCTCGCGACCGTCCAGATCCATCATGGCGGCGCCGATGCTGGCTTGCACGGTGGCCAGTTGACCGATGGCGGTTTCGAGATTGGTGATGGCGTTCGACGCGGACGGCGCATCAAGCAGTTGCGTCGACGGCGAATTGAAGCGCGCATTCAGCACTTCGTCAAACGCGTTGAAGAGCGTGGCTTGCTCACCCAGGTCGAGCGTGTTTCCCGCCGTGGCTGCCAGCGTATTGAGCGGCGTGGTGAGGGCCGTGCGCAGCGCCGTGAAATCGGCGCGAGCGCCTGCCGCCAGACCTTCGATCATCGTCGTCAGACCGGCCTCCCAGGTCACGTTGCCCGTGGCGTTCTGCACCTTGCTCAGGATCGCGCTGATGCCGGGTTTCGCCGAAAGATCCTGCATCAGTTGTGCCGCGGCATCAGCATCCGAACCGGCGCCCAAGGCGTCCTTCAACGAGGTATTGGACGGGTACGACGGGTTCGTTTGCGCGCCGAAATTGGCCGTCGCACTGCCAACGCTGGCGAACAGGCTTTGCAGATCGCTGCTGATGTCCATGACCTTCGTTTCAGCCGCGCCCGCACCGACTTGCAGGTCGATCTTGCCCGCCGCGAGAATCCCCGACGCAGCGCTGCCGAACTCCATCTTCAGCAGGTTCTTGCCCGCGAACGTGGTGTTCTCGAAGATCGCCTGGAGTGCTTGAGCGTTGTTGGTGTATTGCTGTTGCAGCGCGGTCTTCTCGGCATCGCCCTTCAGGCCATCCTTGGCCTGCGTGGCCAGATCCTTCATGGTCACGAGCAGTTCGTTGGCCTTGTCCAGCGCGCCCTGGGCAACGCGAGTGCTCGACTGAGCGTACTTCATGTTGCTGATCGCCGCCTTGGTGCCGCTGGCGTGCATGTTGAGCATGGCCGAAATGCGGGCCGCCGCCGGATCGTTCTTGTACAGGTCGTTCTTGGTGCCGGTGGACAGGTCGCGCATGATGGCGTTCAGCTTGCCGCCGGTGCTGCGTTGCGAATTCAGCGACGACATTTGCGCCACGTTGGTGTGCAGAGTCAACATTGCTAGGGCTCCTTGTGCTGGTGAGCGATTTGGCGGACCGGATGGCCTGCCTCACCGTGATAAGGCGTCCCTTCGCGAAAATTGTTAATGCCTTTCGGCGATGATTTTTCCCATCTGACGAGCCGCGTGTCGCCGTTAGCGCACGACATGCGCATCCCCCCTTACCGATCCGCCAGCAATGCCCGAACGTTGGCGCGCGTGACGGGCACGCCGCCCGGCATCGCGAGCGTCAGTGCCACGAACGTTGGCTGCTTGCCTAGCCGTGTCGTCCACGCATTTGCCGAGGCGATCGCCATCGCGTAGGCGCTGCCATCGGTCTCGACGCCCCCGTCAGTCCTCGCGACACGACCGATGGCCTGCGCGGAGGTCCGTGCCGTGTGCTTCGCCAATGCGTGAGCCGCACGGACACTGCGCACCATCGACGCGAGCGCGCGTCGCGTTTGCGTGACGCCGTCCGGCCCGTTGACGCGCCATGTCCGAGGGGCGATGGCATCGGGTGCCTCGCGAAGCGTTGCGCGTCGCGGATGCCCGTCGGCGCCTCCGGGGATGACCTGCGACGAGGCGGGCGACGCCGTTTGAGCGATGGCAAAGCGCGACGCCAGCGACGGCCATGCCGCCCCGGAAGTACTCATCACCCACCCGCGCTCCGGGGGAGGCGGCTCCAGCGTCACGCCATAGGCGGCGAGCGCACGCGTCGCGCGACGGCGCAATCCCGCCTGAGACACCGCGTTCGCCACGTCGATCTCGACACCCGCCTGGTATGGCCCCGCGGGATAGAGCGTGATCTGCCCGGTTTTCGACGCGCGCCACTGCGCCGGGGCAACGCCCTCGACGGTGAACCGTTTCGGCGCGCTGCCCTTTTCATCGAACTGCAGCCGGTCATCGACCGTGCCCAGGGTTGCGCGCTCGCGGGCGTCCCATTGGGCCGCCAACGCCTCCAAGTCCCGGCGCGCCCGCGCCTGCGATGCCGGATCGCCGTCGCGCCAGCGCGACAGCGAGGCCAACGCCGTGCTGGCCGATGCGTGAAGCGTCGACAGCCATTGCGCGCCCGCACTGGCCCGGCTCGCCGTGGCATGCGTCGAAATCAGGTCGGCGACCTGGGCGACACGCTGCCGGTCGACGTACGTCGCCCCCGGCGACGCAAGCCACCCCGACGCGCCCGCGCGCATCGCGCCGGTCACGTTAGGTGCAGCGGTCGTCGCGCGCACACCTGTCAACGCGCGCGTCGAAGCGCCGGGTTGCGCGGCGTCGCCCCGGCGCTGATTCGCGCGGGCCGCACTGCGCGCGTCGTCGAGCGTCGGGCTCCCGGGAATCTCTCGAATCACGTCAACCATGAGTCCTGTCCTGTTCGGTCAGACGGTGCGGGCGCATGACGGCATCGAACGCCATCAGAGGACATCGAAGAACGACAGCTTGCCCACCTCGGCATGCGCCGTGCGCGCGGCCGACATGGCGCGATACAAGGCCATCAATTCCGGGAATGCCTCGGTGGCACTCGCCCCCTCGATTGCCACGCGTGCTTTGACGAGCACTTCGCTGTGTACCCCATGCTCCTTGCGCACCGCCTCGAGACGCTTCGCGCCATGGTCGTTCGCAAATTGCACCTCGGCAATCTGCGTCACCTGATCGTCGATCGGTGCAGTCAACTCACGCAGTACCGCGGCTGCATCGGCGCCGACGTCATTCGTCAACGTCGCTGCGGCGGCGCCCAGGCGATTGAGCAGATCAGGCAACCCCTGCCACACCTGCGGCGGGTGCGTATGGTGCAACCCGTCACCAATCTCGACGGAAGCGGGCGCGTGCCCGTTCGTCGCCAATGTGAAATTCGGCGTGGCGGCGCCGGGCCCGGCCGTGCCGGTGATGGGCGCGCCAATGCGCGCGAAGACGTGGCTGCCGTCGGCGCGACGACGATTGAACGCGTCCGTGAGACCGCGCATCAGCGCACGAATCTTGCCGACGTCGTCCTGGGCCTCGCCGCCTTGCAGCGCGCCCGCCTTCGTCACCACATCGCTTTTGAAGGCGCTCAACCGGTCGTGAGCGCTCTTGAGACTCACGCTCGCTTGCTTGAGATCGGCCTCGAGGCTGGCGATGACCTTCGTGCGCTGCGCGAGCGTCTGCTGCGCACGGTCGATACGCGCGATGCGCTCGAAGTCGACTGGATCGTCCGACGCGCTAAGCACGCGCTTTTCCTCGCGCGCATGGTCGGTCATGCGCTCAAGCCGTTCGTTCATGTCGCGCAGCACGTGCTCGCGTTCGAAGCGGCTGAAGTGATGGTGGATTTGCATGGTGATGTCCTTTCCCGAATGTGGCTCAGACCATGGCCAGCGTGGCGTCGAATAGTTCGTTGGCCACCGAGGCCACCCGGGCGTTCGCGCGGTAGAGCTTCATGTAGGCCATCAGCGCGCCGCCCGACTCGGTCTCGTCGACGCCCGCCTGCTTCTGGAACTGCGCGCGCGCGGAGACCAACACCGCCCCGGCCGACGCGGTGCTCGCCTCGGTCTCGCTGATGCGACGTCCGGTCGCGGCGGCCAGCGCACTCATGGCTTCGACGAGCGTCGTGCCCACTCGCCCCGAAAGCGGCACCGGGCCACCCAGCGCCCCCTTCATGCGACGCAATGTCGTCCCGTTTCCGTTCGTGCTGTCCGTGTCGAGGGCGAGGTCTCGCGCTGTCTGGACCGTGCGCTGCATCACCGGCACGCCGTCCGGTCCGGTGGTCAACTTCAGCAGCGGCGTTTCGTCAAAATCGCCCGAAGCCACATCGGCATGCGCACGGTTCAGTTGATCGACCAGTGTGCGCGCGACGTCGGTCATATCCGCGATGCGCGAGTCGAGGACTCCGGTGAGGAAATTGTCGAGGCCTCCCAACCGTCCGCCGAGCGTGTCGGCCGGCACGTCCACACGTGACGATCCCGCCACGACCGAATAGCCGCCGTCCGTACGCGCTTCCAGTTGCGCGGCGCGATTGCCCAGCACCAGCGGCTGTCCGCTTCGGGTAAGCACGTGATACGCCCCGCTGGCGTCGTCCCGCACATCCACGTCGAGAAACGCCGCCAATTCGCCCAGCGTCTGATCGCGTTGATCTTCGATGGCCAGTCGGCCCGCCTCGTCCGGCGCCAGACGGTGCAGACGATTCAGATCCGCCAGGGCCGTCGTGAGGCGGTTCACTTTTTCTGCTTCCCCGCCCCGCACCGCGTTGACGGTCTCGCGCAAGCGTTCCAGGGCGGAGAACATCGCGTTGGTGCGCTCGGCAACACGCCCCAGCGCCGCGAAGACGCCGTCGGCGTGGACATCGCTGCCGAGGGTCTGGGCCTCGTGGTCGAGTGCGCCGACAAACTCGCGCAGGCCGAGCGGATCGCTGGCCACGTCGGTCCCGCCCAACTGCGTGAGCAGCGCGGCGAGGTGCGGCTTCTGCACCTCCAGCTCGCTGGCGCCGGACACGGCGCGCCACAACTGCCGCCGCCGTTCCAGCCCGGCCACACGCACGACGTCTTGCGCCTGCACCGTGCCATCGGCACGCGACGTGACGCGCACGTTGCGGCGCGTATACGCCGAATTGCTCATCTGCGAGATGTTGAGGGCCTCGTTGTCGAGCAGCGACTGTGCAGTTTTCACGCCTTGCGTGGCGATATTCAGCATGTTCATGGTTCAGTGCCTGTCCTGTCGGTATCGGCGCAGCGCTCGATCAGCGCCCCGCCATTTGCCGGATGATGGTGTCGGCGATGCCGAATGCCCGCCGCGCCGCCAGCGCCTGCGCGACCTGTGTGTCCGCCCATTCGTGCAGGCCCTGCGTCGTGCGGTCGCGCTTGCCCAGCGCGCCGGCGTCATCGCGATCGTCGCGCAGCGCCTCGGTCGCCCGTCGCATTTCGCCGAGCAACTGGGCGACGAAAATCGCTTCGAACTGTTCGGCGACGGCTTCGAGCGTCGCACTCGGCGCACTCGGCGCAACCGGCGTTTCGCCTGCCTCAGACAAAGGCGACCGGGCGGGGGAAATTAGCAAGGGGTTCGGCGTCATCGGTGGGGTCATCTGTCTCAAATCACATGCAGCTCGCCATTCAGCGCGCCGGCTTCGTCCAGCGCCTGAAGAATCGAGATCACGTCGTCGGGCGTGGCGCCGGAGCGGCGCAGACTGTCGACGATGGTCTGTAAATCGACACCGGCCGGCCAGACGTGGATATCCATTTCGTCTTCCGCGACGTCGACGCGCGAGCGTGCCGCGCCTGCCGTTCGGCCGCGCGAAAACGGAGCCGGCTGGGCGATGACGGGCGACTCGGTCACCGTCACGCGCAACGAGCCATGCGACACGGCGACCGGCCGCACCGTCACGCCCTGCGAGATCACCACCGTGCCCGAGCGCGCGTTGATGACCGCGCGCGGCACCCGGCTCACCCCTGGCACGGGCAGTGCATGGACCTCGGCGAGAAAGCGCACGCGCGCATCGGCGTCGTCCGGCGATGTCACCTCGACGGTGCTGCCGTTCTTTGCCAGCGCGGTGCGTTCGCCAAAGCGGGCGTTGATGGCGTCGGCAATGTTCGCCGCGAGCTGGAAGTCCGGACGCTTCAGGCTCAGGCGCATCGCGCCGCCCTCACCGGCCGGCACCGGGATCTCCTGCTCGATCGTCGCCCCGTTGGGCACGCGCCCGGCGGTCGGTGTATTTTTCTGCACGCGCGACCCGCTGCGCCCCTCGGCCTGCATCCCGCTCACGACCAGGTTGCCTTGCGCAAGCGCGTAGGTCTGGCCGTCGACGGCACGAAGCTGCGTGAGCAGCAGCGTGCCGCCGCGCAGGCTGCGCGCATCGCCCATCGACGACACGGTGACATCGATGGTCTGTCCGCGAAGAAAGCCCGACGGATAGGTCGCGCTGACCATCACGGCGGCGACATTGCGCGAGCGCAATTGCACGTTCTCGGGCATGCTGACGCCGAATTGCTTGAGCAGGTTGGCGAGCGATTGGCTCGAGTGGCGCGAGCGTGGGCCGTCGCCGGTGCCGGCCAGCCCCACGACGAGACCGTAGCCGACAAGCTGGTTGTCGCGCACGCCTTCCACGTTGACGTAATGGCGCACGGTTTGCGCATGGCTGACCGGGGTGAGCGTCGTCATCGACACCATGACGATCATCGCCGACAAGGTCAACGCGTTGACCCAGCGAGGCATACGCGCGAGCGCGTCGGGCATTCTGAACATACGGACTCCCTCAGAGCGGTGCGAACTGGCTGTTGAAAAATCGTGTGAGCCAGCCGGGATTGTTGCTGTCGGCCAGCGCGCCCGTGCCGAAGTACTGAATGCGCGCATTGGCCACGCGCAGCGACGAGACGCGGTTGGTCGTATCGATATCGCCCGCGCGCACATAGCCGGCCACGCGCACGGTTTCCTCGCCCTGATTCAGAAACAACCGCTTCTCGCCGCGCACGTGCAGCAGCCCGCTAGGCAACACGCGATGCACGATCACTGTGATCGCGCCTCGCAGTGTGTTCTGCGCCGTGCTCGAACTATCCCCGCGGAAACCCCGTCGCGCACCGAGTGCGGTGTCGCCGATGAGCGGCTTTCCCATCAGCGTGGCGTCGTCGATCGACATGTCGCTGCGCTTGTCCAGGCGAGTGCCCGCGCGCTTGCTGGCCTGCGTTTGCTCCTGCAGCACGATGGTCAACACGTCGCCCGCGCGAAATGCCCGCTGGTCCGAGGTGAGCGACAACGCGTGCCCGGCCGAAAAGAGACCGCCCGCCTGCCCTTGCGACGACATCTCGGCCACGCCCGGCAGGTCGTCGCTTTCTTCGAGCTGCGGCGGCAGGAAGCCCGCGCAGCCCGCGAGTGCCGCGGCGAGCACCACCGTGACCACGGCACGCGCGCCGCGACAGCGCATTCGGGCATTACGCGGCCCACGGGGCGTTGCGTGCGTCATCGTCGTCTCCGTCCGCGTCGGTTAGCGCGCAACCTGCGCGAGGTTCTGCATCATGTTGTCCGCAGCGGACAGCACCTTGGTGCTCATTTCATACGCGCGCTGCGCGGTAATCATGTTCACCATCTCTTCGATGGCCACGACGTTCGAACCTTCGAGCGCCTTTTGCCGCAGCAGACCGAGGTTCTCTTCGCCCGGATTGCCTTCGATGGCCGGACCGCTCGCGGCCGTCTCTGCGAACAGGTTGCTGCCCATCGGGCGCAGGCCGGAAGGATTCACGAAGTCTGCGAGTTGCAGGCGACCCAGCGACGTCGGCTCGGTGTCGCCCGTCTCCGTTGCGCTCACGTCGCCGTCGGCGCTGATCGTGAGGTCGCGCGCCCCCGGCGGCACGACGATATCGCCCACGAGCGGGTGACCGGCCTGTGTGACCATGCGCCCGTCGGCGTCGAGCCGAAGATTGCCCGCACGGGTATAGGCCGTCTCGCCATCCGGCATCTCGACTTGCAGGAAGCCACGGCCGGTGATGGCGACATCCAGCGCGTTCTGCGTGTCCTGTTCGGTGCCGTTGATGAACTGCTTCTGCGTGCCGGCAAGCCGCACCCCAGTACCGAAGTACATGCCGCCGGGCAACGTCGCGTCGCCTTGCGTACGGGCGCCCGCCGGGCGAACGGCGCGATAGAAGGTATCTTCGAACGCAAGCCGGTCGCGCTTGAAGCCTGTTGTGCCCACATTGGCCAGATTGTTGGCAATGGTCTGCAACTGCGCGTCTTGCGCGTGAACCGCCGTGCGGGCGATGAGAAGTGCGGGATTCATGACATCTCGAAGGGAGTGGTTGGAGTTGACGCGCGTTATCCGCGCATGAGTCGGTTGCCGCCATCGGCCATGTCGTCGGCGATCTTGAGCACACGCATCTGCATCTCGAAGTCGCGGCTCGCGCTCATGCTCTGGACCATCGCCCCGACAGCCGACACGTTGCTCGCTTCACGATGGCCGCCGCGCAGCGTGACGTCGTCGCCGGGCAACACGCCGGCATCGCTCACGAGCACGCCACTGCCCGCGTTGCGCATGTCGCCGGGCATGGCGAGCACCCGTTGCAGCCGGCCTATCGGCACCGGTTCCGAAGCACCCGCGAGCACCACTGCGACCGTGCCGTCCGCGCCGATGTCGAGTTCGCGATGCGGCGGCACCACGACCGGCCCGCCGTCGCCGAGCACCACACGGCCATGCAGTCGCAATGTGCCGTCGCCATCGAGCGTGAGGGAACCGCCGCGCGAATACACGACATCCGCATCGTCGTCCGGACGCGCCGCGAGCGCGAGATAACCGTCCCCGTCGATCGCGACGTCGAGCGCACGCCCCGTGGGCTCCAGCACGCCCGGCGTGGTATCGAGACCGGCCGGCGCCTGCACGGCGTAGTGGCGCGAGGCAAGACCGGCGCCCGGCAAGGCATTGGCCTGCGCAACGGCCAACGACGCGCGAAAGCCGGTGGTCGCCGTGTTGGCGAGGTTTTGCGCCACCACTTGTTGGGTGTCCTGTGCACGCTGCGCGCCGGACATGGCGGTATAGATGAGGGCATCCATCGCGTCAGATCGATTGCATCAGGTTGCGCATCATCTCGTTCTGCGTCGAGATAACCTTGGTGTTCGCCTGATAGTTGCGCTGCGCGGACATCAGGTTGACCAGTTCGTCCGTCACGTTGACGTTCGATCCTTCGAGCGAGTGGCTCACGAGCACGCCCGTGGCGCCCTCGCCCGGACGACGCAGTTGCGCCACGCCCGACTCGCCGGTCTCGCGCCAGACGGTGCCGTCGGCGGGTGCGAGGCCACCCGCGTTGGCGAATTCACCGAGGGCGAGTTGATATCGCGTTTCGCTCGCGCCGTTGCTGTACTCCGCCACGACCGATCCGTCCTTGTCGATGCGGGCACGAACGAACTCGCCCGCCTCGCGGCCACCGACTTCGGTCGCGCTCGCGGTGAACGCGCCACGCTGCGAGGCCATGCCGGTGAAGTCCAGCGCGGGCAGCGTGCCGGCACCGGCAATCCGGTCCAACGTCATCGTTGCGGGATCGAGCGTTCCCAGCACGGTCACATTGGCGCCGTCGACTTCGGAGACCTCCAGGCGCAGCGGGCCGTCCTGCATGGCGAATCGCAGCCCTCTCACCGCCATGTCGCCGTTGGCGTCGCGAAACGTGACCGACGTCTCTCCGACCTGGCCGGCGGTCGCCGGCAACGGGTCGGGCAAACGGCCCTTGACGTTGATCGCCGAGCTGGCCTGCGCCGCCACCGGGCGCTTGTCGATCGTCACATCCGACACATTCGACTGCCCCTGCGCAAATCCCTGCACGCGCCGGCCGCTGCCGTCAACGAGCTGGTTGTCCTTGTCGACGTTGAAATCCCCCACACGCGAATAGACACGCTGGCCGTTCGCCTCCCGGAGCACGAACAACCCGTCGCCTTGAATCGCCTGGTGCAGGCGATTCCCGGAATTCTGCAGACTGCCGCTGGCGCCGACCGAATACTCGGTGCCGCTGACCTTGACGCCGGCCGGTTGCGCCTCGGCCATGGCCGAAGCAAACCGGGTGGTGGCGGATTTGTATCCTTTCGTCGAAACGTTGGAGATGTTCTGCGAGATCGTCTCCAGCGACTGATTGATGGCGTTGATGCCCGACAGGGCGATATCGAAACTCATGTTGTCCTCCTGTGCTCAGGCCGCGCCAGAAGGCGCACTGCCCGACAATTCCTTGATCGTTGCGGCGTCGAGATTCTTCCCCACGCCCGACACATCGACGCGCGTACCGGCGTCGCCCAGATGCACCCGCTCGACGCGGCCCGACATACGGACCGGCAACGACGTGTTACCGGCCTGGACGTGGATATCGAAGCTTCCCGTCCCCAGGCGGTTCTCGGCGAACCATGCGTCGTCGAGGGTGAACCCGGTTCGTCCCGAGGACGCCGGCAACGGTTTGCGGATCGTTCTGCCGTCGCTGCTCCGCAGAACGACCTCGGCTCCCTCGGTCTGCGCGGGCAGATCGACCGCGCCTCGAATCGGCTGCCCGATCACGCGCTCAACGCGCGTCGTCTCGACGCTCACGTCTCGACCGACGTGGCTGCCCAGCGCATAGCCCTGCATGCCCGAGAGCACCTTGGTCTGCGCGAGCACCCGCTGACTCATCTGCTGCATCGACTCCGCTTGACTCAGTTGCGTGAGCTGCGCGACGAACTGCGCCGGATCGGTCGGGCTAAGCGGGTCCTGATGTCGAATCTGCGCGACCAGCAGCTTCGTGAACATCTCTCGCATCTCTTCGCCCGCGCCGTTCGCAGACACTGACGACGCAGTGTCGCGTTGCATCGCGGCGCGAGCGACGTCGTCGGTTCCAATCGCTGGCGTCATCCGCGTTCTCCGAGTCGTAACAAGTCCTGCTGCGCCGCGCGTATGCGGGCCAGCACTTCCAGATTGGTTTGAAATGCGCGCGATGCGTCGAGCATGTCCGTCATTTCCTCGATCGCATTCACATTTGCATAGAAGACGTTGCCATCGGCGTCGGCGAGCGGGTTCCCGGGTTCATGCGCGACACGCGGCAGATCCTCGCTCTCGTAGATATCGACGACCTGTACGTGCTGCGCCCCCTGGGCATCGCCGAGCACCGTGGCAAACACCGGCTTGCGTGCGCGATACGCCGTCTCGGCGTCGCCCGCGACGGCACCGGCGTTCGCCAGATTGCTCGCCACGGTGTTCAGTCGGATGGTTTGGGCAGCCATCGCCGAACCGGCGATTCCCGCAATTTCCCTGAAGCTCATCGTCAACGGCCTCCGTCGATGACTTTCTGTAGTCCGGCGAGTCGCCGATTCAGAAAGGAAAGGCTGGCCTGCCAGTCAGACAGGTTCTGCGCGAAGAGCGCCTGCTCGATACCCAGTTCCACGGTGTTGCCATCGGCACGCGGTTGCATTGGCACGCGGTAGCGCAAGGCATCGGACGCCACGCTCGCCATGGGCGAACCCGCGTCGTGCACCGAGGCCGTTGCCGCATCCAGATGCTGCTGCACGCGCTCACCGAAATCGAGGTCACGCGCCTGATAGCCGGGCGTGGCCTCGTTCGCGAGGTTGGCCGCAAGCACACGCGTGCGATCCTCTCTCGCGCGCAATGCCGCAGCGTGAACGCCTAGCGCCTGCGAAAAAAATGTCTGCAAAACTCCGCCTCCGTGGTTGACCGATAACGACGTCGCCCATTGTCGACAAAACTATCGAAAAGCGGCCCAAACGCGCGTGAAATTGACGCGTTTCCCAAACCCATGGATCGGCTTTGGGACAAAGACGCTATTTGCGTGGTGGTTTGGCGATTGACTTCCCCGTAACCTGCGACGCTACGTCGCTAGCGGTACGAGGCTAAGAGGCTAAGCGGCTAGGAAGCGGCGAGGCGACGCCCGGGGGCTTACCGCTGCGGCGTGTAGGTCCCGCAATGCGAGGCGGGAGATAACACGACGTCGAGCGCTTGGAGGCGCGTGCCGATGTCGCGCAGGTTGCGCGTATTGATCGCCTTGCAACGGGCCGCGCTCGCTTGCAGCGCTTGCCAGCGGGCGGACAGGGCGTCACGGGCGGGGGTATCCAGCCATTGGAAAACGGGCGCCATGGTATCGGCGGCCGCTTCACCGAACGCTTGCTCGAGACATTGCACCCGACGGCGCGCCCGAATGCGCAAACGGCCGACCAATTGGGCCGCGTGATCGTGAGCGCGCGTGAGCGCGTCGAGTTTCTCCTCGACGAGCGCGCGATGCAGAACGTCGAGCGTTTCGATCAGCCTGCGGTAATCCACCAGATCGGCGTCGACATCGGCCACGATGCGCTCCACACACTCGCGGCGCAGGCGCTGCTTGGCGGTGCTCACGGCAGCATCCCGTGATGACTGAGCATTCGGCTCGCGACCCGCTCGCTGTCGAACGTCAGCTCGCCACACGCGAGTTGCGCCTTGATCCGCGCAACCTTGTCGGCGTCGATACGCGCAACGGATTCGACGGCCGCTTGCGCGCTGGCGAGCCAATCGCTGGCATCGGCCTGCACGAGGCGCGCCGCGCCTGCGGGAACGCCGTGCGGCGCAGGCACCTTGGCCTCGGCCGACGACAGGCGCCGACGCGCGGTGTCGATCGGCATGACATTGGACATCGAGTCGATCTTGGGCATGAGAAGAGTCCTAGGAAATTACGGTTCACTCACATCAGGCGACCGATCGCCGTCGTTTGTTAAGCGTGCAGGCAGTTTGGCGATTTCGGCCGCATCGGCCTGCGCGTCGCTTCCGGAGAGCACCAGCGCCGCATCGTGCGAGGCGCCGAACATCTGCGCCAGTTGCGTCGCCCGCGCTTTCGTGAGGACGACGAATTCGATGCGCCGATTGGCCGCTGCCGTGGGATGGTCGGTCAGCAAAGGCGCGTGGTCGGCCATCCCGACGGCCATGAGCACGCGACCGAGTGGCAGCCCTCCGGCGACCAGTGCGGTTCGTGCAGCCAGCGCGCGTTCCGACGACAGGTGCCAGTTTGTATACCCGTCGGCGGCGGACGTTCGGTATCGCACGGCATCGGTGTGGCCCACAATCATCAACGCATTATCGACGCCGCCCAGCAGCCCACCGATGCGCGAGAGCAGTGCGCGGGCGCGGGGCGACGGCGTGGCGCTGCCGCGCTCGAACATGCCTTGCTCGTCGGAATCGGCCAGCCGCACCCGTAGCCCGTCCGGCGTGATGGACGTGCTCACGTGATCCGACAGATTCGCGATCTGGCTGAGCTGTTGCACGGCAGATGCCAGGCGCGCCATGTCGGCGGGCGATTCGAACTGACCGTTGGGGGTCGCCTTGATCCGGCTGGCATCCGTTGGCAGTGCGTTCGGCGATGCGGCTGAGGCCAGCGTACTGGTGCCCGGCGCTTCGGACGACGGCTGCGACTCGAACACGCGCCGCTCCAGCACCCACATCACCACGAACAGACACATGAGCACCAGGCAGAGGTCGGCAAATGCCACCTTCCAGGCATGACTGCCCTCTTCAACCGTGGCGCGCGATCGACGCGTACTCATCGTCCGTCCTCGGCGCTTCGCACCCAACCTTCGAGCGCATTGAAGCTAGGCAGCGCGCCGTACTGCAACATGCGGCGTCCGGCGTCGGCCGCGAGCAGCGGCGTTTTCCCGCTCAGGAACGCGATGATCGCCGCGCGCACGCATTCGTAGCCGGTCATCTCCACGGCGACGGATTGCGACAGCCGGTTCGCAATCGGGCTCAACACGGCATAGCAGGCGAACACGCCGAAGAACGTGCCGACCATCGCCACCGCGACCTGACGGGTGATCATGGCCGTCGCCGCACCGGCCCCGATGTCGTACATGGCGAGCACCAGGCCGAGCACGGCGGCGATGATGCCGAAGCCCGGCATCGACTCCGCAAGCTTGTGCAGCGCCTGCACGGGATGCATCATGCGACGCTCCCGACTCTCGATTTCCATCGCGAGCAGGCTATCGAGCTCACCCCGCGAGCCTTTGCTCAGTGCCGCGACGCGCAACGCATCGACCGTGAAGTCGATCAGCTTCTTATTGGCGAGCACATGAACGCTGCGCTGGAAGATGGCGCTGCGCGCCGGGTCGTCGAGATGGGCGTCGAGCGCACGATCGCCGTCGCGCGACGAGGTTTGCAGCAGCGAGTAGGTGAGTGTGAGCAGTTGCTGCTCGAACGCCTCGCCATGGCGTCGCCGCCGCATGGCGGCCGCGACGACCGCGCGCAGATCGCCCAGCACGCGCGATGTGTTGCCCACGAGAAACGCGCCCAGCGCCGTGCCGACGACCAGCACCAACTCATTCAGATGGAATACGGTTTCGAACTGGCCGCCATTGAGCCAGAACATGCCGAACACGCTACCCGCGATCACGGCAGCCCCAAGCAGCAGTAGTTTCATTGTCTTTGCCTCGTCAATCTCGTCAAACTCGTCTAATCATTGCGTTGTAGGGCGCGCGCGCTTCGCGCGCCTTTTCGCCCTGCATCGTGCAAAGCGACCTTCATTTTTCCAAGTGCCACCTGATGAATCTGGCAGATCCGCGCCCGGGTCAGCCCCAGCACTTCGCCGATCTCCTCGAGATTCATGTCGAACTCGTAGTACAACTGCACGACGCGCTGCTCACGCGCGTCCAATGCGTCGAGCGAGCGCGTCAGACTCTGGCGCATCGCGACCAGATCTTCCGGACTGCGCCGTTCGACGAGCGCTTCGTTGGCCGCCATACCGCCCTCGGCGAGCAGTTCATCAAAGCTCGCGATGCTCTCCGCATAGCCCGCCATCTCGGCTTCTTCCAGCGCCGCGGCGTCCATCCCCGCATGGACACGCAGCTCCTCACGGGTTGGTGCGCGCCCGAGCCTGCGTGTCAACTCGCGTTCGGCATCGCGCCGCCGGTGCGACGCCTGCCGCAACGTGCGCGGGCGCCAGTCCAGCCGACGGAGTTCGTCGAGCACCGCGCCGCGAATGCGCGTCGCGGCGTAAGCGGTAAAACGTTCGTCCGGGGGGCCGTAACGTCGTATGGCATCGAGTGCGGCGATCAGGGCGATCTGCGTCATGTCTTCCTGCGCCATCGCGACACTGGTCTGTGGCGCCAGCGAGCGCACAATGCGCGCGATCAACGGCATCAGGCGCAAAACGTGCGTTTGCTCATCGGCGGCCGGCATCGCTGGCCATACCGACGGCTTCGACCCTAGCGGCGAAGCCTGCGGTCGCTCGACACGCAACGGTGGCGGCGCGCCTACGTCATTGGCCACGCTCGCCGCGCGGGCGTCGCTGCGCATGTCATCGCGCCTTTCGTCGCATGAGCGCACGACTGGGCCATACATCAGTGTGTTCATGGCCGGAATACCTCGTCATTGCGGCCCGCTGCCCCCAGTGCGAGGCCCGGGCTCGCGTCGCCGGCCCGGTCGTCGCGCGCATGCCGATCTCGCGCATTGCCCGACGCGCCGTCACCGCCGTGTTGCGGCAGGCTTGCGATACTCACATGGACATCCCCGGCGTGCCGTTGCGAGAGCATGTCCCGCAGCAACCCGACCGTGCCCTGAACGAGGCTCAGCACCTCGGGGCGCGCCACGTGCAAGCTCACGCTGAGCTGCATGGGCGACTTGCGCACGACAATGCCGATCTCGCCGAGTTCTGCCGGCATCAACCGCATGCGTGCTTCCTGCACACCGTTTTCCATCATCGACTGCACGCGTTCGGACAGCGTTCGGGAAACGGCCGCGCCATCGCTCGCTGCGTGGGCTCCCCCCAGCGTTCCGCCCGACACCGTCGCGAGACTCGTCAGCCCAGACATTCCGGTCGCAGCGGTCAATTCCGTCGCCACCGCGCTCCCGGACAGCGTCGAGGAAAACGTTGCGCGAAGCGCATGCGCCACGCCATCATCGTTCGTCATATTCGCGGGCAGCGACCCCACGGGCGGCGGCGACATTGGCGCCCCGACGCGTGCAGCGGATGCCGTCGCGGACATAGAGGTCGACGTGTCGACAGCGCCGCGCCCGCGCTCGGTCAGTTGCGCACTGCCCACGGCCCCCTGCATCCGATGCTCACGCGCCGCGAGCATCGTTGCGAGATGAGACGCTGCCGCGTCGTCCGGCGATTCGCCGCGACTCGCATACGTGTCGAGCGGCATATACGCGGGCTCACCCGCATCGAACGTGACGGCCGCCGTCGTGACCGACATGACAGGCATGACCGGGTTGACGGGCATGCTTGGCGCGAGGACGGCGACCTCGCGAGCCATGCCTGCGTCGTCGGGTTCCGGCTCGGGCGTGCCGTTCGTGTCGACGGTGTTCTGCGGGTCAGGCACCGCCAAGGGCATCGCGGATGCGACCGCAGTGCCGACGCGCACCTCCATACCTTGGCCCAAAGAGGTGTCCGACGCGCCGGCCGACGCCGCCAACCCTGTATTGGGCTCATCGGCCGCTGCGCCCAGGTCAAGACCCTGCCCCGACAAGCGAACCAGCGACGCGGCAAAGTCGTGCGACACCATCCCGTCCTGGGGAACCGACACCGCTTGCGCCGAGTCGGCAGGCAGCGCGCCGTGTGCCACCGTGCTCAGTGGGTCCGCACGGATAAAGGTCGTGAGACGTGCCGGTTCAACGATCATCGTGCATCCTCAGGTAGCCAAGCGCACCGTCGCGCCAATGGCCGAGTCCGGCCAATTGTCTGCGGGCTTCCGATGCGGCGCGCTGAGACAGCAGATATGCCTGGTCGTGAGCGACGCGCGCATCGGCCATGGCCTGTGCGAGCCGCGCATCCCGCGCGTCGGGTGCCGGGGCGTGCCGCCAAGCCCGACGGAACAGCGCGTCGGTGGCTTGCAGCAAGTCCCACTCGCGTGCCGCGGAATGCCGTCGCAGGTCTCGCGCCAGCCCCTGAAAGGTCGGTGCATCAACCACACCGCGTCTCCAGGGAACGCCAGCCCTGCGCGAGCTGGGTGACCACGGCCGTGACCTCGTCGAGCTTGGCGACATCGCCCTCCACGCTGGCCTGCGCGACGCCGCGCATGCAGAAGTCGTACACGGTCGCCAACGGTTGCGTGACGCCCGGGCCGTCGGCCGCATCGATGTGCGACGCCAGCCCATTGAGCAGATTCAGGCATTTCGTGACGCTGCGCAGACGCGCGTCGTTGCGCGAATGCTCGATGTGCGCGCGCACGCGCGCCAGTTCGTCGAGCAGCCCGTCGAGCAAGATCAGCATGAGCTGCAACGGGGTGGCGCCCGCGATGCGGGCGTCGAGGTCTGAGACGTGGTATTCCTGATATGCCATGATCGGTTTGACTCCCTAAAGGATGACGACACGCATCATTCGTCGGATTTGCGCGATCCGCGGAAGAGCGCATCGACAAAGCTGCGTGTCTCGTTCATTTGCTGGCGAACCTGCTCCGCGCGCGCGAATTCACCGGTGTAGCGGGCGACGAGTGCGCGAAAGCGCGTCTCCAGTCGGTCCTGTTGCTCGGATAGCCGGCGTGAAGCGATTTCGTCGTTGTCGGTGCGGTGCTTGAGCACGCCGGTAATCTCGTCGGTCCACTCGCGGATGCGCACCGCCAGCCGCATGCCCGCCGGCTGCTTGTCCAGGTCGGCGTTGGCATCGCGCTTCATGACGTCGGCACTCTCGCCGAACCACTTGGCCAGCCGTTCCTTGTCCTCGGCGTAGGCGGCTTCGAAGCGCACCGCGTCGAAGGTGACCGACCCGTCGGCATTGCGCTTCACGCCGAACTGGGCGGGATCGAATGTTTTGCCGTCGATCGTCACGGGCCTTTCGAAATGGCGCTCCAGGTCGCGCAGCAATGCCCGCACACCGGCGTCGGCGTAGAACGGGCCCGCCGGCTTGATGTCTTCGCGCTTCTCCTCGCCATCGAGCGAGACCGTCGCGCCCGGGGTGCCGGGGTCCATCAGTTCGCGCACCTGCTTGCGTAGCGCGTCGTACGCTTGAACGAGGGCACGCATGTTCGCCGCCGTGCCCTCTCGATCCGGCACGACCGAAACACGCGTCGTCTCGGTCCCGGCATCCGCCTTTTTCAACGACAGCGTGATCCCTGCAAAAAGAGCGATCTCGTTGGTTGGATACGCTTCGTCCTGCCCCGCTTGACCGCCGAGCCGCACTATCGCGTTATCGCCTTTCGCAAGCACCGTTCCGGCATCGACGTTGGCGCCATCCTTGACGCTGAAGCGCGCGTCAAGCCCGGAGGTCTTCGCCGTCAACAGCAGACGTGGCGTGGCTTCGTTGGCCACGTAACGAAGATCGGCGCGAACGTGGCCGTTCAGGTCCGGATTGGTGTTGATGCGTCTGGCGAGCGCCCTGACGCCCTCGGGCGTTGTCAGATCCAGTCCGGACGTATCCAGCACGATCGCCTCGCGGCGCCCGGCCACCACCACCGTGCCGTTGGCAAGCGTCGCCACGTTCTGAATCTGCACCTGGTGCACGGTGGCGAGTTGTTTCACTTGCACGTCGAAATCGAGCTGTTGCGCGCCCTTTTCCAACTTGATGGAGAACGCCTGATCGCTCGATTGCGTGGCCTTGTGCTGACGCAAGTCCGCGCTGTCGCCAAGGCGTCGCAGTTGTTTCTCGAAGGCGCCCAGCACCTCCTTGAGCGTTGCGACACCGCTTTGGCGGGATTCGGTGCTGGCCTTGTCTTTCCCGAGGCGGCCGAACTCCGCTCGCATGCGGTTGGAGGCGACATCTTGGGCCAGCTTCTCGATACGGTCTTTCACTTGCAGCATGGCGGAACTCCTGGTTCAGGGTAGGCACGAGACGCGAAACGCGTGGTTTTCCCCACCAAAGCGACCTCCGTGCGCACTTTGTCAACGCCAGGGTTCGAGGGGATTTCCTCATTTCGCGTCCGTGCGCTCACCCCCCGCTGCCAGATCGCCAGCGCCTGGGCGGCCTGCTCGCGCGCCTCACGCTGCCACGCCGCCTGTCGCGCCACCGTCTCATGGCGCGCAACAAGCATTGCCACGCCTTCACGCCGACGCTGCGCATCACGCACAGCCTGCGCCGCCACCGACTGCCAGCGCGCCAACTGCGCCATCGGCGCTTGCTGCGTCTCGATCATCTCCACGAGCGTGCGCTTGTAGTCGGCGCGATTCTGAAAGCTGTGCGCGCCTGCGCGCGTGCCGTCGATCGCCACGGCGCGATAGAGCTGCGTGAGCTGGGCAACGTTGCGCGCAAGCCGCCATTGGCGTTGCGCGAGTTGCCGGCCATCGCGCTGCGCCGCGTCGAGTTCCCGGTCGCGTATCGACAGCAACGCGCGCAGAGCACGCGGGGCGTTGGCGGTCATCGGCACAGCGCCTCCAGTCGCTCGCACAGCGCGTTCGGCGCACAGTGCTCCCCGTCGTGCTGACACAGAAAGTCGAGCATTGCGGGATGTCGCGACACGGCGAGATCGGTCTCGGCGTGCGCCCCCGGCACGTAGGCACCGAGCGGGATCAATTCGCGAATTTGCCGGTACGCATGCCACTGCGCCTTGAATGCGCGCGCCGCGCTCGCGTGTCGCACGCCCACCGCCTGCGTCATGCAGCGGCTTACCGACGCCCCAATGTCGATCGCCGGGTAGTGCCCCGCGTCGGCCAGTTCCCGAGACAGCACGATGTGACCGTCGAGCACTGCGCGGGCCGTATCGACCACGGGGTCCTGCATGTCGTCGCCCTCGGCCAGCACAGTGTAGATCGCGCTCAGACTGCCCGATCCCGCGCCGTTGCCCGCGCACTCGACCAGACGCGGCAAGCGGGCGAATACCGACACCGGGTAGCCACGTGCCGCAGGCGCTTCGCCGAGCGAGAGCGCGACTTCGCGGCACGCCATGGCGTAACGCGTGAGCGAATCGACGAGCAAGAGCACGTCGTGGCCCGCGTCGCGAAGATGCGTCGCGATGGCGTGGCACAGCTCGGTGGCTTTCATGCGCTGCGCGGGCGGTGCGTCGGCCGGCGCGGCAACGACGATGGCCTTGGCCAGCCCGGCGCGCCCGAGTGTCTCGGTCACGAACTCACCGACTTCTCGCCCCCGCTCGCCGATCAGTCCAACCACCACGATCTGCGCGTCGGTGTGGCGGGTCATCATGCCCAGCAGCACACTCTTGCCCACCCCGCTACCGGCGAACAATCCCACGCGCTGCCCCTTGCCGAGACTCAGCAGTCCATCGATCGCGCGCACGCCTACGGCGAGCGGCTCGGTAATGGCGCGCCGATCCAGCGGTGCGGGCGGCGCCCCGTACGTATTGAGCAACGCATCGCCGCGCAATGGGCCTTTGCCGTCCAGCGGCTGCCCGAAGGCGTCGACCACGCGGCCGAGCCACGCCGGTCCGATGCGCGGCGCCGGCGTCGAGTGCCCTGGCAGCACGCGTGCGCCGGGCACGACGTCGGCCACGCACGCATACGTCAATAGCTGCAGCGCGCCGTCGGCAAACCCCACCACTTCGGCATCGGTCCATCGGCCGGCGGCGGTCTCGACACGGCAAGGTTGTCCAAGCGCAAACCGTTGACCTCGCGCTTCGAGCACCGCACCATTGGCCCGCGTGACGAACGCCATCGGTGTCGCGAGTGCGATCTCGTCGTTCATCGTTGGGCCTCTTGTGTCTCGGTCGGCCAGGGGGCCCGTGCGCAAGCGTCCACCCAGTCGGCCAACCGCTGCGTCACGGCTTCCTGCGCGGCCGCTTGTCGAGCGTCGCACCCGGCGTCGTACCAGAGGCCGTCGACGTCGAGGCGGCCATCGCCGCGAGCGAGCGAAGGATCGGCCACGATTCGCCACCCCGGGGCATCGTCGTTGCCACCGACGCGCGCCACGAGCGCCTGTGCGTCGTCGGGGCTGACGTACACGGTGACGCCCTCGCCGCTCGCGCCCAACTGCGCGAGCAGTCGCTGCACGATACCGGTGATATCGGCCGGCGCCGTGTGCAACTCTCGCTGCACGATCGCTTGCACCGCACGCGTCGCCACGTCGCTGATGACGTCCAGCGCGCCTGACGCGAGTCGCGCGTGCACCTGCTCGCGCGCCGCCCGCAGCGCCGCAAGCGGAAGAGAGATCGCGTCGAGTTCGTCGCGCAGCCGCGCGGCGTACAACGCCTGCAAGCGCGCCTCGGCAGCTTGCTCGCCATCGGCGCGGCCGGCGTCGAACGCTTCCTGCCACACGGCACGACGCGCCTGCGCAGCGCCATGCGTCACACCTTGCGAGTACGCCTGCGCGCGCAAGGCGTCGAGATCAGGCGTTACCGGCACCCACCCTCGCTGCGCGGCGGCATCCGACGTCGTGCCAAACCGGTGCGGTTTCATTCGAGCACCTCACCGTCTGCCAGACGCAGGAAGAGATTGGCGTCGCGCGCCCGCGTGCGCAGCGCCGCCATGATCTCGCTGCGCGCGGCGTCCACGCGCGCCGCCGACACCGCCCCGAGACGCTGCATGGCCTGCGCGAGGGCGTCCTCCTGAAGACGGGACATGCGCTCGCGCACGACTTGCCGCATGCGGGCGTCCGTCCCCTTGAGCGCGGTCGCCCACGTTTCGGTCGACACCTCGCCCACAGCCAGATCGATCACTTCGGGGGCCTGATAGGCCAGGATGTCGAAGCTATAAAGGTTCGCCTCGACGGACTCTGCCAGCGTGGCGTCGTGCGCGCGCAGGGCTTCCATGAGCCGCTTTTGATCGTCGGGCACATGGCCGATGATTTGCGCCGCGAGCCGGGTGCCCGGGACATCGGCATTGTCGGCCGACAGTCCGGCGAGACAACGGTCCGCGATCAGTTCCAGATCGGCCAGCAGTTCGCGATCGACGCGCGTGAGCTGTGCCGTCGCCAGCAACAGCGCTTCCTGCTGCGACTCGGGCAGCGCACGAAGCAACTGTCCCGCGAGGTCGGCGGGCAGATACGCGAGCAGCAACGCCTGCATGCGGTGATGCTCGCGCGAGAGCACGTCGGCGAGCCTTGTCACGCTCACCCATTGCAGACGCGCCAGCTTGGGTCGAACCCGATCGCCATAAATGCCGTCGAGCACGTTGCTGGCGATGCCTTCGCCAAGCGCTGCGGCGAGCGAGCGTTCCAGGTAAGCGCGCGGTGCGGCATTCGCGCCGCCATGCTGTGTACAGGCGTCGAGGAATTGGTCGACGATGGCGTGCACGTCGTGCTTTTTCACGCTACCGGCACGCGACATGGCGTGCGCCACGCGCAACAGCTCGGCGGGCGCGAGTTGTGCCATCACGGCGGCGGCAGCCCGCTCGCCCATGCAAAGCAGCAGCACGGCGGCGCGGTCGACGCCATTGATCTCACTCAGCGCGGAAATATCAGCGGGAAGCGGCATTCGTACCCATCCATTGTTTGATGATCTGGGCGACCCGCTCGGGTTCGCCGTCGGCCAAGGTTGTCAGGCGCGCCAGCTTCGTATCGAACGACGCCTCCGAGCCCGGCGGCAATTCCGAGGCGAAGGCCGGCAATGCGGCTTGCTGCGCGTCGCTCTCGGCTTGCCGGCGACGGCGCTCGCGAGCGTGCTCGTCGGCGGCAAGTGCGGCAGCCTTGCGGCGGCGCGCACGTCGGGCCAGTGCGGCCCACAGGCCCAGCGCCAGCACGAGCGTCGCGGCGGCCGCGATGGCGGCGTATTTCATTTGTGTGTCGGTCAGCAACGGGGACTGGGCAGTCGCCTCCGGCGTGTCGACGAGCGCTGCGCGATCGGACAGCGCGAACGGCATGGCGCTCAACACCAGCGTGTCGCCGCGACCGGTCTGAATGCCCGTGCCGGCGCGCAAGGCGCGCTCGAGCTCGGCGAGGGACTCGGCGGTCCACCCGTTGCCGCCCGGCGCTGCCTGCGAGTCGACCATCACGGCCACGTGCATTTGACGCACGCGCGGACGGTGACGCTTCGTTTGCGTAATCGAGCGGTCGTAGGCGAACTGACGCGTGGCCGACGTCGTGCGCATCGCACCCGCATCGCCCGCAAGCAACGGGGCGGCGTCCACCGGGCGGTTGGTCATCGCCCCCGGCACACCGCCGACGACGGCGTCGTCGTCGCGCGCTTCGCGCACGGCTTCCTGTGTCACGCGCGGATCGGCACCGAGCGCCTCGGTGGTGTTCGATACCAGGTCCTCGTCCAGATCGATGCTCACGCTCGCGCGATAGCGATCGGGACCGAGAATGCCGTCGAGCAGGCCGCGCACATTGCGAAGTGCGTCGTCGCGAGAGCGGGTGCGGGCTTCGGCGTTGCCATACGCCGCATCGTCCAGATCGAGATTCGCCGTGAGCGGGGTGCCGTGCTGATCGACAACGGAGACATGCTCTGCCGCCAGACCGTTCACACTGCCGGAGACGAGCTTGACGATGGCGCTGACCTGCTGCGGCGCAAGTGTCTGCCCGGCGCGCACGGAGATCAGCACCGATGCGCTGGCCGACGCCTTGGTATGGGTGACGAACGATGTTTTCGGTGCCAGCGCAATGTGTACGCGAGCGGCATCCACCGCGTCGATCGACATGATGGTGCGCGCAAGCTCGCCCTCCAGCCCTCGACGAAAACGCACGTCCTGCACGAACTGGCGCACCCCCAGGCGTTCGTCGCGGTCGACCAGTTCGAGCCCTGGCGGCAACTCCGGCGTGACGCCTTTGGCGGCCAGCGCAAGACGCGCGCGTCCAACCCGGTCATGCGGCACGAGGATCGCGCCGGTGTCCGGATGCATGCGGAACGGGATCTGCTCCGCTTCGAGCACGCCGGTGGCTTGCGCGATCGGAATGCGCTGATGCTGCCCAAAGAGCGGCGCGTAACCGGTATCGCGCGAATACCAGGCGAGTGTGGCCGCGGTAATGGCACCGGCGGCGACCACGATCGGTAACGCGCCGCGCAGGTGTCCGGCAAAGCCCGATGGCTGCGCGCGCCACTTCAGCCATCGCGCTCGCGATTGCGTGCCAGCGCTGCCCAGCGCACGAATAATGTTGTCGATTCCCATATGTCGATTCACTTGACCGAATCACGGGTGGCCGGATCGCAATCCCACCACCCTCACTCGGCTAAGGGGTGACGCAAAGACCGCCTGCGTCGTGTGCCAAATTGAAGGAGCACATGGTGACAATGAATCCGTCAACTATCGAAAATCTGCGTAGCCTTTGGGCATCGGCCGCATTCAAAGCCAATTTTTGGTGCGTTTTCCCATTAACACGGGGATCGATGTTGCGCACAGCACCGCATCATGTACAAGCGCGCGTCGGCGATCGGCCCCACGCGTGGCCCATACGTAGCAAAGCCCTCACGCGCGTCACACGTGAGGGCTTTGCTGTCTTTCGGCGGCGGCGCGGGGCCGCGTCGGCGGTCGTCAGGCGGCGATTGTCTCGGGCGATATCGCCTCGTCCTCCACCGAGCTGAGCATCAAATGTTCGAAGGCGCCCAGCGAGGCCTTCGCGCCTTCCCCGACGGCAATCACAATCTGCTTGAACGGCACGGTCGTGACATCGCCCGCGGCGAACACGCCGGGCACCGACGTCGCGCCCTTGGCATCGACTTCGATTTCGCCGTGACGCGTGAGCGACACGCTCCCCTTGAGCCATTCGGTGTTCGGCACGAGACCAATCTGCACGAACACGCCTTCGAGCGCGATCGTGGACGCCTCGCCCGAGGCACGGTCGCGATACACGAGACCGCCCACCTTCTGCGCGTCGCCACGGATCTCGGTCGTCTGTGCGTTCATCAGCACACGCACATTCGACAGGCTGCGCAGCTTGCGCTGAAGGACGTCGTCCGCACGCAGTTGCGTGCCGTATTCGATCAGCGTGACTTCCTTGACGATGCCGGCCAGATCGATGGCAGCTTCCACGCCCGAGTTGCCACCCCCGACGACCGCCACGCGCTTGCCCTTGAAGAGTGGGCCGTCGCAGTGAGGACAATAGGCCACACCGCGGTTGCGGTATTCACGCTCGCCCGGCACGCCGATTTCACGCCAGCGAGCACCGGTGGCCAGCACCACCGACCGCGCCTTGAGCACCGCGCCGCTGGCCAGATGCACTTCGTGAATCTTGCCGGGAATCAAGGCTTGCGCGCGCTGCGTGTCGATCACGTCGACGTCATACGTCTTCACGTGCTGTTCGAGTGCCGTGGCGAACTTCGGTCCTTCGGTGTGCGTCACCGAGACGAAATTCTCGATGGCCATCGTGTCGAGCACCTGACCGCCGAAACGCTCGGCGACCACGCCCGTCACAATTCCCTTGCGGGCGGCGTAGATCGCGGCGGCAGCCCCTGCAGGGCCGCCCCCCACGATCAGCATGTCGTAGACCGGCTTGTTCTCGAGCGCCTTCGCGGCGCGCACGCTTGCACCGGTGTCGAGTTTCGCGAGCAATTCCTTCACGCTGGTGCGGCCTTGCGTGAACGATTCGCCGTTGAGGAACACGGTGGGGACCGCCATCACCCGACGCGCCTCGACTTCGCCCTGGAACAGCGCGCCGTCGATGGTGACCTGCTGGATGCGCGGATTGATCAGCGCCATGACGTTCAACGCCTGCACGACTTCCGGACAGTTCTGGCACGACAGCGAGATGTAAGTCTCGAAGCGGAAATCGCCGTCGAGCGCACGAATCTGCGCAATGGTGTCGTCGTCGAGCTTGACCGGGTGACCGCCCACTTGCAGCAAGGCGAGCACCAGCGACGTGAACTCGTGCCCCATGGGCAGTCCGGCGAAGCGGATGCGCGGTGCTTCACCCGGCGTGCCGATGGCGAACGACGGACGACGCTCGCCGGCGCTCTCGTCGCCGTCGGCGTGCGCCACGACGGCGATCTGCGACGAGAGCGGGGCGATCTCGTCAACCAGCGCCTTCATTTCAGCCGACTTCGGACTATCGTCGAGCCACACGGCGATCTCGATCGGGCGCGTGACTTTCTGGAGGTACGTTTGCAACTGGGCTTTGAGGTTCGCGTCCAACATGGCGTTTCTCCGACTCGATAGGGAGTGATGGGGTGAGCGAGGCCCACCGCGCGGGCCACAGGCAGGCGCAGGTCGGCGTCGGGATTCGGGGTCAGGGGCCGGCGCACCAGACTTGGGGGGCTGGCGCGCCGGCGATCGTGCGTAGCGCAGGGTGGGGCTTTGTAAGGGCCCGTGGCGCTTGGATCTTGCTTAGATCTTGCCGATCAGGTCGAGCGACGGGCTCAGCGTTTGTGCGCCCGGCGTCCACTTGGCGGGGCAGACCTCGCCCGGATGCGCGGCGATGTACTGCGCGGCTTGCACCTTGCGCAGCAATTCCTTGGCGTCGCGGCCAATGCCGTTGTCGTGGATTTCACACAACTTGATCTCGCCTTCCGGGTTGATCACGAACGTGCCGCGCAGTGCCAGTCCTTCTTCTTCGATCAGCACGTCGAAGTTGCGCGAGATCGCCAACGTCGGGTCGGCAAGCATCGGGTACTGGATCTTCTGGATCGTGTCCGACGTGTCGTGCCAGGCCTTGTGGGTGAAGTGGGTGTCCGTCGATACGCTGTAGATCTCGACGCCCAGTTTCTTGAACTCGTCGTAATGATCGGCCAGGTCGCCCAGCTCGGTCGGGCATACGAAGGTGAAGTCGGCCGGGTAGAACACGACCACCGACCACTTGCCCTTCAGGGTCTCGTCGGTCACGGTGATGAAATCGCCATTTTGGTAGGCGTTGGCTTTGAACGGCTTGATCTGGCTGTTGATGATCGGCATGTCGTTGTCTCTCTGACGGGGTGGAAAGTGTTGACAGTATGCCGAATGCTATCGATTAACTAAAATTGATTATTGAAATCTATGTCATTGGCTCAGGCTATCGGCGCCGATAGCCTTCGCGCGCGCTTCCGACATGGCCCGCCATGTCGTCCCTGCGGCGTCAGACCGGCCGTTATCCGACGCTCGGTGGCTCAGCGCTACGGATAACGCACCGCGCGAACCTTGCCGCTGCCACCGCCGCCGCAGAAGAACAGATCGGCACCGTTATGCTCCAGGCCGCTCACGCCAATGCCGTGCGGCATCTCCACGCGCATGAGCACTTCACCGCTGGCGGGATCGACCTGACGCAGTTCGCTCTCGTCGTTCTCCCACGTGCCGTGCCACAGTTCATCGTTCACCCAGGTCACGCCGGTCACGAACCGATCGGACGCGATGCTGCGCAACACCTGCCCGGTGGCGGGATCGATCTGGAGGATGCGGCGATCGCGATATTGCCCGACCCACAGGCTGCCCTCGGCCCACGTCAGTCCCGAGTTGCTGCCGCTGTCGGGCGCGGGAATCGACGAGACGACCTTGCCGGTCGACGGATCGATCTTGTCGATACGCGACTCGGCGATCTGATAAAGGTGCGTGCCGTCGAAGGCCGTGCCGGCATCGCTCGGGGCGTCGATCGTGCGACGGACTTCGCCCGTGGCGGGATCGAAGGCGATCAGGGTATCGCCCGTTGCGGCCCATACCTGTCGGCCGTCGAACGTGACGCCATGGATTCGCTCGTTGTCCGCGAACGGACCGTACTCACAGGCGATATCGGCCGCCATCACGGCGGCTTGGGGAAGCGGACGTTCCGCTCGTTGCAGTTTGCTTGTCATGTCAGGCTCCGGTTGTGACGCCGTCGTCGGCGTGCAAGTCCACTCTAGCCAAACGACCATCCAACAGGGAGTAACAATGTCGTCGTGAATTCGGTGAGCGGCGGCGATGTCCATCGACGTGCCCTTGCGCGGCCGAGCGCGCGCACGCGGCCCTCATGTTCCAGCGCGGACAAGGCGCGCTGCACGGTGCGTTGACTCGCACCGAGTGCAAGGGCCAGGGCGGAGGTCGACCACGCCGCACCGTCCGACAGCAGAGCGACAAGCGACGCGCGATTACCGTCGATGGGCGGCAGCAGCACAGACACTGCGCGCGCACCCTGCGTGCGCAGCACGAACCCGCGCGGCGTCGCGTCGATGTCGGCGAGTCCCTTGAGCAACGCGCGCAGGCGGCCAATCTCCACGCGCAGCCGAGCGCGGTGGGTGTCGTCGGGGCGCCGCAGTCGAAACACTTCCGCGATGAGCGTATCGCGGTCGACGTCGCCGGGCCAGGCGCGCGCGAGTTGCAGCGCCAGGGTGAAGAGCGCCGGACGCCGTGCCAGCGGACGCCAGCTGCTGCCAGCGCTGATGCCGCGCCGACAGGCATCGACAACGAGCGAATCCGAATGCAGCAGTCGTGCCACTTCGTCGAGGTTCAATGCGCGCTCGCCGTCGGACTGCGCAAGGCGAGCCGCCGGTCGCGCCAGGGCGGCATGTACGGTCTCGACTTCGGCGATCAGCGCGGGGATGTTGGCCGCCGACGCGGCCGTTTGGGCATGCGCGAGCATGGAATGCGCTTGCGAGATACGCAGTGTGCGCAGCGCCAGCTCGGCGCAGATCAGCGCATGTCCGGCGACGAGACGCGCCGGGACGGCGTGTGACGGGGTGTCCTGCAGGGCTTGCGCAGCGGCGTCGAGCTTGCCGAGCAGCACGAGGCGGCGCGCAAGGACCAGACGCGCAAGCATGGCATTGGGGATGTCCGCATGCGCAAGCAGCACGGCGGCGGCAGCGTGGAGCGATCGCGTCGACCCGCCAAGGTCGCGCATGGCGAGCGCGACTTCGGCGTCGGCGACAACACATCGGGCGCGTGCCAGGGCCTCATGCGGGCCGAAGCTTCGCGCCGCCCGCTTGAACAGCTCTCGCGCGCGGGCGAACTCGCCCAGCTGTGCCATCGCGATGCCGCGCAGCGCGAGCGCGGGCGGGTCGTCGCGCAACGCGACCCGGCGCAAGGCACCCAGCGAATCGCCGGCAGCGAGCGCGCGGGCGGAAGCAGCAATGAGGGAGTCCATCGCGCGATATTACCGGGGATCACGCGCGGCGCGCCGGAAGGCAATGCAGCCGAGAACACCATCACCGTCGGTCTGCGTAACGTTTTCTAAACGGGAACGACGCGCCCTGCAGGCGGGCGCGGCAGGCATGCCATGCAGACAATTCAATGTGACTGAGTCGCCGGGTCGCCGCGACAGTCGTTTCCGGCACAGGACGATGCCGCATTGCGCGCATGCGCGCCCTGCCCGGACGACGTACCCTGACGTCCGAAACCGATCTGTTGAAAAACGCCGCCGCCCAGTTCAAAACCGGAGGCGTAGTGATAGGCGGCCACTGTGGAGCCCAGTGCCACCGATAGCAACAACAACGTTCCCGTACGCCAGCGGCGTCGGACCGTGGAAGCCATGTCTCCTCCCTGTCAGAGGTCGGCCCGCTCGAACGGCGCTTGTCACCGACTATCGGCAACGAGCGTTCCGTCATCTCGGCGGGGATCGAGTTCCCGTCACTACTGAGTCTCGTTTTTTCGCGATTCTGCACGCACTGGACCCCATTTGTCATCCCGGCTATCCCTAAGCCCGCCAAATGTATCGCGATATGATATATTTTTTCGTTTTTGGACTATGCGGCGCCTCTCGCCCGCCCGACTCATGCCTGCGCCTCCCTCGCCCCATCCAACGGTCGCCACCGATGCGCTGACCAAGAGCGATTTCGAAGCCCTATCGGAATTCCGCTATCGGCTGCGCCGTTTTCTCAATTTCAGCGAGTCCGCCGCGCGCGACGAAGGCATCACGCCGCAGCAGTACCTGTTGCTGCTGCACGTCAAAGGTATCCCGGGGCGCGACTGGGCGTCCATCAGTGAATTGGCCGAGCGCCTGCAAGCCGTGCATCACAGCGTGGTGGCGCTCGTTGCACGCTGCGAGAAAGCCGGGCTCGTCACGCGCCGCCAAAACGAAAGCGACCGACGAGTGGTGGAAGTGCACCTCTCAGCGGCGGGCGACGCGTGTCTCATGAATCTCGCCGCCCAGCACCGCAACGAGTTGAGCACCTTTGCGGACATCTTCCACATTCGTGGCGTTCATTTGTAATCACGGCATTGTCATGGCTTCCGTTCCCCATACTTCTTCGCCTCACCCCACCATGGCCGCGCCCGCCCATGCACGAGACTTTTCGCGTGCGCCGGGCCTGCCTCGACTCATTGCGCTGGCCGCCGTCATCGGTTTTTGCGGGGTGCCTGCCGCGTGGCTGCTACTGCATCTGATCCAGGGCTTCACCAACCTCTTCTTCTATCAGACGTTCTCGTTCGCGCCACGCTCGCCCGCCGATAACACGCTCGGCGCAGCCGTCATCGCCCTACCGGTCATCGGCGGGCTGATCGTCGGCGCAATGGCGCGGTTCGGCAGCGACAAGATTCGCGGCCACGGCATTCCGGAAGCCATCGAGGCGATTCTGTTCGGCAAGAGCAAGATGTCGCCGCGCGTCGCCATCCTCAAACCGTTGTCGTCGGGCATTGTGATAGGCAGCGGCGGCCCGTTTGGCGCGGAAGGCCCGATCATCATGACGGGCGGCGCTGTCGGCTCGCTCATCGCCCAACACTTCCATCTGAGCGCCGCCGAGCGCAAGACGTTGCTCGTCGCCGGGGCCACCGCCGGCATGACGGCGGTATTCGGCACACCGGTCGCCGCCGTACTGCTCGCCGTGGAACTGCTGCTTTTCGAATGGCGTCCGCGCAGCCTGCTGCCGGTGATCGCGGCATGCGCGGTCGCCGGTTTCGCACGGCCGCTGATGCTCGACGCAGGTCCGCTCTTTCCGATGGCGGAATCCGTCGTCGCACCCATCGCCCTGCTGTCGTGCGTGATCGCCGGCGTATGTGCGGGGGTTCTGTCCGCCGGCATGTCGCGCGCCCTCTACGCCATCGAAGACGGCTTTCACAAACTTCCCGTGCATTGGATGTGGTGGCCGGCCATCGGCGGTGTCGCCATCGGCATTGGCGGCTATCTCCAGCCGCGTGCGCTCGGCGTGGGCTATGACGTCATCGCAGACCTGCTCGCCGGACACTTCACACTGCACGCCGCGCTGGCGCTGCTGGTGGTCAAGGCGATCATCTGGGCGATTGCCCTGGGATCGTGCACCTCGGGCGGGGTGCTCGCACCGCTGCTCATGATCGGTGCCGGGCTCGGCACGCTCCTCGCACCGCTGCTGCCGGGTGGCGACGTCTCGCTGTGGGCACTGGTGTGCATGGCGGCAACGCTCGCGGGCGTGCTCGGCGCGCCGTTGACGGCCATCGTCTTCGCCCTTGGCCTCACGCACAACGTGAATGCGTTGCTGCCGCTACTGCTCACTTGCGGCATCTCGTACGGCATCACCATCTGGATCATGCCGCGCTCGATCATGACGGAGAAAATCGCGCGACGTGGCCGTCACATCCACCGCGAATACGGCGTCGATCCGATGGAGCGCCTGCACGTTGGCGAGTTGATGACCCGAGAGCCGGTGTCATTGGCCGCCAGCATGCTCATTGACGAAGCCGCGCAGCAAGCCTTCGGCGCGGGCCAGCGCCATCGCGCCTACCCCGTGGTCGACGCCGAGCACAGCGTGCTCGGCATGGTCGACCGGCAGGCACTCACGCGCGCGCAGACACAAGGATTGCAAACGCTGGGCCAGTTGTATGGCGCGAATCCGCCGCTCGTCGCGCTGGCGTCGGAGACGGGGCGTATCGTGTCGGCACGCTTCGCCGCGCATCACCTGGAACGACTGCCGGTCGTGAGCGATGCCGCGTCACGCAAGCTCGTCGGCATCATCAGCCGCAGCGATCTGGTCAAACCGGCCGAGCACTGGCGCTCGGAAGAAGAAGTGCGCGAGCGCATGCTTCATCTCGGACGCCGACGTAGCTGATTCTTGATACGACGACGCGCCGTCAACCAGCGTTGACGGCGCGTCAGCGCGTAAAGAGACGAGACGACCGTAATTGGTCAGTGCATCGGCGCCGAGTTGCGCGCGTCACGCGACGCAGCCGTCGAATTGCCGTGGGCCCGTTCCCAGGCATTCTTCGCAAGCAACGCCAGCATGGCGATCACGGCCGGCATGGCCAGCAGCGAGAACGTCGATGCGAACCCCATGTGACGGCGCATCAGTTCCGCGCCCAGCAACGCGCCCGCAATCCCGCCGAAGCGCCCCACACCGAGCATCCACGCCACGCCCGTGGCGCGGCCGTGCGTCGGATAGAACATCGCAGCCAACGACGGCATCGACGACTGCGCACCGTTCATCGCCGTGCCTGCCAGGAAGATCAGCACGACCAGCGCGCCGATGTTGCCCATCGCCTGCCCCACCGCATACACCAGCACGGCCGTGAGCGCGTAGCCCACGGCGACCACTTTCTGCGCGTTGAACTTGTCCATGCACCAGCCCGACAGAATCGTGCCGATGCCGCCGCCCAGCGGGAACAGGGCCGTGATCAGCGCCGCCCGTTCGATGGTGAACCCGGCATCCTTGAACAGCAGCGGCATCCAGCTCGTGAGCAGATAGAAGATGACGAGTCCCATGAAGTAGGTGACCCACAGCATCAGCGAACCAAAGCCATATTGCTTCGAGAGCACGACACCGATGGCCGAACCGGCCCGCTTCGGGGCCGCTTCATTGACCGTAAAGGTGCCGACGTCGTCGAGCGACTCGCCTGAAATCCGCGACAGGATGCGGCGCACGCGCTCGATCGGCTTCTGACGCACCACGAGAAACTTGACCGACTCCGGCAGGCCAAGAATCAGCAGCACCGACAACACCAGCGGCAGCACGCCGCCGAGCACCAGCACGCTATGCCAGCCAAAGTGCGGAATCACCCACGAGGCAACGAATCCCCCCACCGACGCCCCCAGCGGGAATCCGCAGAACATGGTGTTGACGATGACCGCGCGACGCGCTTCCGGCGCGTACTCGGAAATCAATGTCACGGCATTGGGCATGGCCGCGCCGAGCCCCAGCCCTGTCAGAAAGCGCAGCGCCGTGAGCGTTTCGAGATCCTGAGCGAAGGCCGTCGCGAGACTTGCGATGCCGAAGAAGACAACCGAGAGCACCAACAGCGTCTTGCGCCCGAGCTTGTCGGCGAGCGGGCCGGCGAAAATCGCCCCGCCCGCCAGACCGAAGAGCGCCGCGGAGAGCACGGGGCCGAGCGAGCCTCTGTCGATATGCCATTGCTGCACCAGCGAAGGCGCGATGTAACCGATGGCCGCGGTATCGAAACCGTCGATGGCGACAACGAAGAAACACAGGATCAACACCAGCCACTGATAGCCGGAGAATCGGTGTGCGTTGATATAGGTGGGCACATCCACCGTTCTCGTCTGATGCATGAAACTGTCTCCTCGGGGCGTGGCCGCCCCGGTTGTCTTCCCGTCGTTATTTTGGATTTCGCCGCCGTGAATGCGCGTCCGGCGCCATGGCGCGGCGCGCTTGTCGGCCGACTTGATTCGACGGATTTGCGGCGTCGATTTTGTGCCGCTACTGTAAGGCTTTCAAGTGGTCGTCAAAATGATCTTTCGTCAGATCATCCATAACGGGCGGTTATACGCGCGAGCAGGCGAGCACCGGCGCCCGGGCGCCGATGCCCCCGCCTTGCGCCTCAGGCAAGCGGCAGCCCCACATAGTTCTCCGCGAGCATGAGCGACGCCGCGCGCGAGCTGACGACGTACTCCAGTTCCGAGCGCTGCATCTGTTGCTCGAACGGTGTGGCGTCGTCGAGGCGGTGCATCATGCGCGTCATCCAGTACGAGAAGTGCTCCGCGCGCCAGATCCGCTTGAGCGCCGCCTCCGAATATCCCTGCAAACCGGCTTCGTTGTCGCGATGGAAGAAGTCGTCGAGCGCGCGCGCCAGACGCCACACGTCGGCCACGGCCAGATTCATGCCCTTGGCGCCCGTCGGCGGCACGATATGCGCCGAGTCGCCCGCCAGGAACAAGCGACCGTACTGCATCGGCGTGGCGACGAAGCTTCGCATCGCGATCACGTTCTTCTGGAAGATCGGCCCCTCCTTGAGGCGCCAACCGTCGTCGCTTTCCGTGCGCATGTGCAGCTCTTGCCAGATACGCTCGTCGCTCCACGTCTCGGCGCGCTCGCTCGGATCGCATTGGAAATACATGCGCTGCACCGTCGGGGAGCGCGTGCTGATCAACGCGAAGCCGCGCTCGTGTGCCGCGTAGATCAGTTCGTCGGACGATGGCGGCGCCTCCACCAGCACACCGAACCAGCCGAACGGATACACGCGCTGATATTCCTTGCGCACCGAGGCGGGCATGGCCGGGCGGCACACCCCGTGGAAGCCGTCGCAGCCCGCGATAAAGTCGCACGTCAGCCGTCGTACCTGGCCGTCCACCGTGAACTGCACGCTCGGTTGCGTGCTGTCGATGTCATGCACCGAGACGTCCGACACCTCGAACAGGATGTCGCCCTGCGCCGCTTCACGCGCCGCGATCAGATCCTTGATGACTTCGTGCTGCGCGTAGACGGTAATCGCGCGGCCGGTCAGTTCGGTCAGTGCAATGCGATGACGCTGGCCGCCGAATGCCAACTCGATACCGTGATGCAGCGCACCTTCACGACGCATGCGCTCGCCCACCCCGGTCTCGTTGAGAATATCCATCGTGCCCTGCTCCAGCACACCGGCGCGAATGGTCGACTCCACGGCGTCGCGCGAGCGCGATTCGAGCACGATCGATTCGATGCCTTGCAGATGCAGCAGGTGGGAAAGCAGCAGTCCGGCCGGACCGGCACCGACGATGACGACGGGGTAATGGGATCGCATGCGTTGTCTCCTGTAGTGGCATTGCCCGCGCCTGGCACACCCGTGCCGGGGCATCTCGCGACGGGTCTACGGCATGCATGCGGCTTGCATTTCTCTGCTGCCTTGCGCTTGCTGCACCGAATTAGGACTGCGCGTAAACGAGCATGCCAAAACCGGCGGTCACGCCTTGTCACGAGGGGCGAATGCGTCATATCTTATGGACCGCACGCGTCGAGTTGAATGGATGAATCGACGCCTTTCTTGTACTTTTTCGACAACTTGAACCAAGGGAAAACCAGTATGTCAGGCGCGTCACCCCGACTGCGCGCGGCGCGCGAGGCGATTCCGGAATTCTCGCTGTATGGTGAATTGACGGGCACCGACAGCGCCGATTTCGTCCATATCGAGTGGATTGAGACGCGCAGCCGCCTCTACGACTGGCATATCGACACGCACCGGCATCTGGGACTGTTCCAGGTGCTGGCGATCTTCGAGGGCGCGGTGGAGGCGAACGTCGACGACGCCACGTGGGAGGTGCAAGGCCCGGCCGTCATCACGGTGCATCCGTCGGCCGTCCATAACTTCCGCTTCTCGCGCGGCGCGCACGGCTTCGTGCTGACGATGGCGCAGAGCGTGCCGTTCGATGCCGCGCTCGGCGCCGATGCCGATATGGCGTCGCTGCTGCGCAAGCCGTGGCTATTCCCGTTGGGCGATGCACCGCAAACGCGCGACCGTCTCTACACGCTGCTCGGTCTCATCATGGACGAGTTTTCGCGCCCGCAACTCGGGCATGCGGAAATGGTGGGATGGCTCACGCGCAGCGTGCTGCTGCTGCTCGCGCGCCTGCATGCGCATCACGATTCGGCGACCCGGGCGGGACGCACGGAGCTGGATTTGTTCGCGCGCTTTCGCGCCCTTGTCGAGACGCATTACACCGAGGCATGGGCCGTACCGGCCTATGCCGAAAGATTGCATGTCACCGAGAGCAAACTCAATCGGTTATGCCGTCGCATCGCGGGAAAATCGGCCTTCGATCTGGTGCAGGACCGATTGATGCTCGAAGCGCGCCGCAAGCTGATCTATATCCCCGCACCGGTCTCGCATGTGGCGTACGAACTCGGCTTCCAGGACCCGGCGTATTTCTGCCGCGTCTTCAAACGGCATGTCGGCGTCACACCGTCGGCGTTCCGCCGCAACGCGCAACATGCCCACTTGGGCGACGCCTCGTAACCTCATGCCGGGGGGCGGGCCTTCCCTGTTGAAGGCCCCCCCCGGCGACGCACCGATTCTCAGATTCCCCGATGCGTCGACGCGTCGGCGCTCAGTGCTTACGCATTGGCCGGCGTCGGCACTCGCAGGAAGCTCAAGAGCGCCTCAGTTACGGCCGGGGCACACTCGATGTTCGAGATATGCGCGCCCGGCACGACAATCTGCTGTGCGCCCGGAATCCGTTCGAGCATCGCGCTCGACATCGCGGGTGGCGTCGCAAGATCCCCCGCACCGGTCACGATCAGTGTCGGCGCCGTGATCGACGCAATCTCGTCGAGCTGATTCATGTCGCGCACGGCCGCACAGGCGGCCGCGTAGCCCTGCGGCGACAGCGAGCGGAACATCGCCTTCATGCGCTCGATCAACGCCGGTTCCTTCTCCGCGAACGCAGGCGTAAACCAGCGCGACACCACGGCGTCGGCGACGGCAGACATACCATCGGCCAGCACGGTGCGAATGCGCGCATTCCAGCCGTCTTCGCCGCCGATGTGCGCCGACGAGCAGACGATCGCGAGACGCTCGAGACGCTGTGGTGCATGAATTCCCAGCCACATGCCCGTCATGCCGCCCATCGACACCCCAGCCACACTCGCGCGCTTGATATGCAGCGCGTCGAGCAGCCCGATCACGTCACGTCCCAGTTGGTCGATGACGTAAGGGCCCGGCGTGACGGACGAGCCGCCATGTCCGCGCGCGTCGTAACGGATCACCCGGAATTCACGAGCAAGTGCCGGCACCTGCGGCGCCCACATCTCGAGCGTCGTGCCCAGCGAATTGGACAGCACCAGCGCCGGTGCGCGGTCGTCGCCGTCGATCGCCACGCGCAGCGTGGCGTCGCCCACCTCGATAAGACGTTCCGTCGTCATTCGTTTCGGCTCCTCAGCGTTGTGCGGCGTCGCGCGCGCGGGTCGTCGAACCGGGCTCGGCGGCTTCCATCTCCGCGAAGACCGTCTCGGCATCGTGGATCGCCTGATTGGCCGCAGGCAGGCCGCAATACAGCGCGGCGTGCATGAACAGCTCCTTCATTTCCTCGCGCGTCACACCGTTGTTGAACGCGGCGCGCACGTGCATGCGGAACTCGTCGCCACGATTGAGGGCGATGAGCAGCGAGAGTGTCACCATGCTGCGCATATGGCGCGTGAGACCCGGACGCGTCCAGACATCGCCCCAGGCGAAGCGCGTGATGAAGTTCTGGAAGTCGTCGTTGAATTCGTTGCGGCGTGTGAGGGTGCGGTCCACGTGCGCGTCACCGAGGACAGCGCGGCGCACCTGCATGCCGTTGTCGTAGCGTTCCTGATCGTTCATGATGATTTCCTGCCAGGTTGAATTGGCGCCACGGCGGCGTCGGCAAGCGCGAGAACCCGCCCCACAAACGTCTCGGCAGCACCCAGATAATGTTGCGGGTCCGTCAGTCGCTCGAGCGTTTCAATGCCGAGGCTACGGATAATGTCATCGTCTTCGCGCAGGATATCGAGCAAAGGACGCTGCTGCGCGAGCGCATTGCGGCAATGCGCCTCGACACGCCGATGGGCTTCGAGACGCCCCATCGTTTCGCCCAACGCCATCGTCACGGCCTCGGCCATGATGAGCCCGTGCGTGATGTCGAGATTTGCCCGCATGCGCGTCGTGTCGATCGTCCAGTCCTGCACGAGCGTGCGCGCGGTGGCCAGCGCACCGCCGCACAGCATGAGCAACTCGGGCAGCGTTTCCCACTCGGCGTGCCACGTGCCCAAACCGCGTTCGTGATCCTGCTGCATCGCGACGAACAACGTGGCGGCCAGTTGCGGCGTGCGGGTCGCCGCCGCGAGCATTGCGGCACAGCCGACCGGATTGCGCTTGTGCGGCATGGTCGACGAACCACCACGTCCGGGACCGGAGGCTTCTGCAATTTCACCGACTTCGGTTTGCGTCAGCATCGCCGTGTCGCGCGCGAACTTGCCCAGCGAGCCCGTCAGCGACGCCGCCCAACTTCCCACGCGCACGATGCGATCGCGCTGGCCATGCCACGGCGTAACCGCCTCCGACAGCCCCAAGTGACGCGCGAGCGCTGCGGCGACCACCGGGCCCTGCGTGCCGAGCGACGCCAGCGTGCCGGCAGCCCCGCCGAACTGCGCGCACAGCACCTGCCCACGCACGTTCGCGAGATCGGCGCGCGCGCGCAACAAACTGTCAAGCGTGCCCGCGAGCTTGAGGCCGAACGTGATCGGCAAAGCGTGTTGCAGCCACGTGCGGCCGATCATGACGGTCGCACGATGCTGCCGGACTTGCGCCGCGAGTTCGGCGATGAGGCCGTCGAGGTCGACGCCGAGGTCGTCGAGCGCGCCACGCACCTGCAGGATGAGACCGGTGTCGATGGCGTCCTGACTGGTGGCGCCCCAATGCACGAAACGCGCGGCATCGGCATCGAGCGCTTTCACACGCGCTGTCAGCTGTTTGACCAAGGGAATCGCGAGGTTGCCCGCGCCAGCCGCGGCGTCGCGCAGGGCGGGCCAGTCGAGATCGCCGGCCCGGGCGGCGGCGGTGATCGGGGCGACAGCGGCGACCGGGATCAGACCGGCCTCGGCCTCGGCGGCGGCCAGCGCCACTTCGAAGTCGAGCATGCCCTGCAGCGTGGCGTCGCGCGAGAAACGCGCTGTCACGGCAGCGCCGCGCAGCAAAGAGTCAAGCAGTTCCGTCATCGGAGCGTCGAGAGTGATTAGGGTTGGGTAGGGCCGGGTCGCCCTGGTACGTTGCAACAATGCAGAGACGGCCACGGGCCGGCGGCATTTGCATGCCGACAGCCCGAAGCCGCACCAATATCAGCCTTGCGTGACCGAATGATCGACCTCAAAGGTCGATGAAAACCGTCTCCTCGTCGCCCTGCATGCGAATGTCGAACCGGTACGACACACGCCCGCCGCTCACCTCGCGGCGCGCGATCAGCGTGTGGCGGCGTTCGGCCGGCACTTGTTGCAGCACGGGGTCGAGCGCATTGGCCGCGGCCTCGTCGTCGAAATAGATACGCGTAAACAGATGATTGAGCAAGCCCCGCATCGTCAGAATCACATCGATGCGCGGTGCCTCGCCCGGCGCGGCCGCGCCGGGCTTGATCGTGTCGAAGACGAAACAGTGCTCGGCATGCGTGCCGGTGCCGCAGCGGCCGGTGCCGGCAAAGCCGGTGCGCTCGATGTCCTCGGCGCTCTGCACGTAGCGGCCAGCGGCATCGGCCTGCATGACCTCGATCAACGCGTCATTGATCGGTTGACCGGCGCCGTCGAGCACCTGTCCGACCACGCGGATGGCCTCACCTTCGGCACGATCGAGCGCCACCACGGGGGTGAAGGCGCTCTTGAAGTCGTAACGGTACTGCTCCGGCGACAGGCCATAAGCGAAGTACGGGCCGACGGTCTGCGACGGCGTTTGCTGATAATCGGACATGACTCAGGACTCCATCGGGGTTTGGTCGGCACCGCGCAGGACGATGTCGAATTCGTAACCCAGTGCGTACTCGGGCTCGGTGATATCCATCGAGAAGCGCGCAATCAGGCGGTCGCGGGCATGCGCCGGGGTGGCCTGGAAAATCGGATCGTAGCCGAGCAGCGGATCGCCCGGGAAGTACATCTGTGTGACCAGCCGGGTCGCGAAATACTCACCGAACACCGAGAAGTGCAGATGCTGCGGACGCCACGCGTTGTGGTGGTTCTTCCACGGGTAGGCGCCTGGCTTGATGGTCAGGAATTTGTAACGGCCCTGCGCGTCGGTCAGCGCGCGGCCGGCACCGAGAAAGTTCGGGTCCAGCGGGGCGTCGTGCTGGTCGACCTTGTGCACGTAGCGGCCGCATGCATTGGCCTGCCACAGCTCGACGAGCGTGTTCGGCACGGGACGACCGCCTTCGTCGAGCACGCGGCCCGTGACGATCATGCGCTCGCCAAGCGGCTCGCCGTTGCGCACCGCATTGCGCGTAAGGTCGCTATCGAGCGCCCCGACGATGCCGTGACCGTAGACCGGCGAACGCAGGTTCGCGAGGTTCTGCTTGACGGGCACGAGCAGTTGCTTGGGGCCGCGCAGCGCCGTGGACTTATACCCGCTGTCGATCAGCTTGGGATGCGAATCCCAGTCGCGGGGGTGCAGGACGGTCGTCGAATTCGACATGGTCTCACTCCATTTTGTGTTGACGAATCTGGCTTGCCGCCAGCTTGTTTTCGACACTATATCCATAATCAATGGATATATTTATTGACATTTTCTTAGGTTTTTCATAACTTTTCGGCATGGAAAGACATCGACTCGACGGACGAATCAAGCTGCGCCATCTGCAATGCCTGCTGGCGGTTGCCCAACACGGCAGCCTGCAGCGTGCCGCGGAAGCCCTGTCCATTACGCAGCCGGCCGTCAGCAAGACGATTGCCGAACTCGAAGGCCTGCTGGGCGTGCGTCTGTTCGAGCGCGGGCGCAATGGCGCGCGCCCCACCGCACAGGCCGAACTGTTTCTGCGGCATGCGGGCGCGAGCGTGAGCGCACTGCGTCAGGGCATCGACGTGCTCTCTCGCGCCAACGGCCAGACGGGCGGCGTGATCGAGATCGCCGTATTGCCCACCCTGGCGGCCGCCATGATGCCCAGCGTGCTCGAAACGTTCCGGCGCGAATGGCCGGGCATCGTCGTGCAAGTGCACACCGGCGCCAATCAACAGTTGCTCACGCAGTTGAAGTCCGGACAGGTCACGCTGGCGCTCGGCCGGATGTCGGACCCCGAGGGCATGGCGGGCCTCACCTTCGAGCACCTGTGCGCGACCCCGCTCAGCGTGGTGGTGCGTCCGTCGCATCCGCTCGTTCAGCAGCGTAGCGTGTCGATGGCCGACATCGCCCGCTATCACGTGGTACTGCCGCCGAACGGCACGATCCTGCGGCATACCGCCGACAGCTTCTTGCGCACGCATGGCGTGGGCATGCTCGACGACTATTCCGAGCTGCTCTCGATGTCGCTCGCCCGCGCGATGACCTTGCGCGACGACGTCGTCTGGATCGCCTCCGAAATCACCGTGCAGGACGACCTTGCCGATGGCGTGCTGTGTGCTTTGCCGTTCGCGACGAAGGGCACCGAGGAGTCCATCGGCATTCTGTGGCGCAACGACACCGTCCCGACGCCGCCGGAACAAACGCTCATCAGCGCCATGCGCGAAGCGGCACGCGTGCGCTACGGCACACCGGGCGTACGCTGAGCGCAGCACGGCGTGACCTTTCACGCCCGCCGCCCGCCGCCCATCACGCCGCCGACGCGATGCGCTGCCGCGTGTTCGCCAGCCCGAGCATGCGCACTGCGTTGTCCTTCAGCACAAGCGGTTTGACCTCGTCGCGAAACCCCACCGTCTCGAAGTCGCGCAACCACCGGTCCGGCGCGATGAGCGGAAAATCCGAGCCGAACAGCATCTTCTCGCGCAGCAGCGAATTCGCGTATTGCATCAGCTCCGGCGAAAAATACTTGGGCGACCACCCCGACAGATCGATGTAGACGTTCGGCTTGTGCAGCGCGATGGACAGGGCTTGCGATTGCCACGGCCACGACGGGTGTGCGATCACGATGTTCATGTCCGGGAAGTCGGTCGCCACGTCGTCGAGGTGGATCGGCTCCGAGAACTTGAGCCGCAACCCGCCGCCGCCGGGCATGCCGGAGCCGATCCCCGAATGACCGCTATGAAAGACCGCGGTGAGCTGGTATTCGGCAATCAGCTCGTACATCGGGTAGGCCATGCGGTCGTTGGCGAAGAATCCCTGCATGGTGGGATGGAACTTGAAGCCGCGCACGCCGAATTCCTCGACGAGCCGCCTCGCCTCGCGCACGCCCATGCGCCCCTTGTGCGGATCGATGCTCGCAAACGCGATCATGATGTCCGCGTTCTCCTGCGCGAAGCCCGCGATCTCCTCGTTCGGAATACGGCGACGACCGATGTTCGCCTCGCAATCGACAGTAAACATCACGAAGCCGATATTGCGCTCACGGTAATGCTCGATGGTCTCGGGAATCGTGGGGCGGCGATTCTGCTTGAGCACCGTGCCGAAATATTTGTCGGCCGCGTCGTCGAACGCCTTGCCGAACAAGTCCGGTGGCTGACAGCACGACACTTCCGCATGCACGTGCGTATCGATGGCGATGAGCTTGTCGAGATTCATTCGGCGGTCTCCGGGTCACGGATTTGCGCAGCGACGATCGCCATCGCACGACGCGTCTCCGGCAGGCTGAACTTCAACCAATAGCGCGCCGCGCGGCGTTTCCCATCGGCGACGGGCCCATGGACGCGATGCGCCGCCAGCGCTGCCTGCGCCCAGAGGCCTGCCATCGACAGACCATGCACCACGCGCATCACCTCGCCCGCGACACACAATGCCGCTCGCGGCGATGTTCGCGCCAACGCGATGACCGACGGCATCAGCAACGTCCAGTCGTCGAGCGCCGTCAGCGCGGCGTCGAAGCCATCGCGCGTGTCGACGACGCGCGCCTCGCTCACCTGCGCACGCGCCCACGTCAGCCATTGCGACAACGCGGCGCCGTCGTCCTTGACGACCTTGCGCAGCATCAGGTCAATGGCCTGAATTTCATTGGTCCCTTCATAGATCATCGGGATACGCGCGTCGCGCAGAAACTGCGAGACGCCGGTCTCCTCGACATAACCGTAGCCCCCGAAAACCTGTAGCGCATCGCTGGCGCCCAGGAACGCCTGCTCGGTGAGCATCGCCTTGACCACCGGAGTGAGCAGCGCCGCCAGCGCATCGGCCTGCACGCGCGCCTGCGGCGTGTCGGCATGGTGAGCCTCATCGATGGCGAGCGCCGCGCGATACAACAACAGTCGCGCGCCCTCGACCGCCACGCGCTGACCCTCGAGCAAGCGCCATACCGCCGGATGCCCGGCGATGGGCACGCCGGCATCGGCCCCCGGCACGCGCGATTGCACACGCTCACCGGCATGCCGAACCGACATATCGTAGGCGCTCTGCGCCAGTCCGACGCCGGACGCCCCCACATGCAACCGCGCCGAGTTCATCATCGCGAACATCGCCTCGAGTCCACGATGCGGCGCGCCGATGAGGTAACCGGTCGCCCCCTCGAACGCCATCGAGCACGTCGCGCTCCCGCGAATCCCCATCTTGTGCTCAATGCCCGTACAACGCACGGCATTGCGCTCGCCATTCGCAAGCACCTTGGGGACAAGAAAGAGCGATAACCCGCCGCTGCCCGGAGGGGCATCCGGCGTGCGCGCAAGCACGAGATGAACGATGTTCGGGGTGAGATCCTGCTCGCCGCCCGAGATGAAAATCTTCTCGCCGGTCACACACACCGTCTCGCGCGACCCGTCGATCCATTCGGCACGCGTGCGAATCTGCCCGAGGTCGCTGCCGGCGCCCGGTTCCGTCAATGCCATCGTGGCGAGCCATTCACCACTGACCAGCGGCCCCAGCCACGCATCGCGCAGTGCGGCGCCGCCGAATCGGTGCACGCATTCATACGCACCATGCAGGATGCCTGGGTACATCGTCCAGGCGAGATTCGCGCCGGCCGTGAGTTCCTGCACGGCCACCTGCACCACGACAGGCAACCCCTGTCCGCCCAATGACGGATCGCACGGCAGCGACGGCCAGCCGGCGTCGCAATACTGGCGATAGGCATCGGCGAAGCCGCTGGGCGTACGCACCTCGCCGTCGCGCCAGGTGCAACCTTCACGGTCCCCCACGGCGTTGAGCGGCGCAAGCACTTCACGGGAGAAACGGGCGGCTTCGTCGACGACTTGCACGAGCGTGGCCGTGTCGAATTCACGAAACGGGGCGAGGCGTGTCAACGCGTCGCCCACGCCGAGCGTGTTCAGCACGAACGCGATGTCTTCGGCCGCGCCAAGCGATTGCGGGTACATCATGTCAGCGCCTTGCGGGTGCGAGGATGACGCGCGGGTCGCCCGCCTGCGCGGCATGCAGCGCATCGACGGTCGCGGCACGCTGGTCCTGCACCGCGCGCTGGTTGATCGATCCCTTGTCGGTGACTTCGCCCCGGTCGAGCGAGGGCGGAGTGTCGAGCAGTATGAGTCGCGCAACATACGTGGCGCTTCCCCCGGCGCTCGCATTCAGTCGTGCGAGCAGTGCCGAGAACGCTTCACGCACGGGACCGCTCGCCAGCACGTCGCTCAACGGCGCCTGTGACGGCAAACCGCTCAAGCGCCGGCAATCCTCGACGCGCGGGAAAACCATCAATCCGATATCGTCGCGATTGATGCCGGTGACGACCGCGTCCTGCACATAGGGGGCTCCTTCCGAAATCACGCGAGCCCGCAACGGCCCCACGCTCACGAACGTGCCTGAACTGAGCTTGAAATCTTCGGTGATGCGTCCGTCGAATTGCAGACCGACCTCCGGGTGCTGCGCGTCGACAAATGTGGCGGCATCCCCCGTGCAGTAATAGCCCTCGTCGTCGAACACGGGATCGCCCGACGGGTGACGCCAATAGCCGGCCATGACGTTCGGTCCGCGAAAGCGCACTTCGAGCTTGCCGCCGACCGGAGCGAGCTTCACTTCGCAGCCGGGCGCGGGCAAGCCGATGTAGCCCGCCCGCATGATCGGGCCGGTGGTGAACATGCAACTCGGCGACGTCTCGGTCATCCCCAACCCCGACATGATCCGGATACGTTCGCCGCAATGCGCCTCGGTCACGCGTTCAAGCCGGTCCCAGGCCGCCTGGGACAGCCCGGCACCGCCGAAGAAGTAGAGATTCACACGGGCGAAAAAGCGCTCGCGCAGGGCCGCGTCGTTTTCGAGTGCGATGGCGAGATCCTCCCACCCCTTCGGCACGTTGAAATACACGGTCGGCGAGATCTCGCGCAGATTGCGCAACGTTTCCTCGAACTTTCCGGCGACCGGCTTGCCGTCGTCGATGTAGAGCGTGCCGCCGTTGTAGAGCGCGATGCCGACGTTGTGACTTCCGCCATACGTATGATTCCAAGGCAACCAGTCGACCAGCACGGGCGGCGCCTCGCCGAAGGTCGGGAACGTTTGCAGCAGCATTTGTTGATTGCTGCACAGCATGCGCTGTGTGGTCGGCACGGCCTTCGGCAGACGGGTTGAGCCGGACGTGAAGAGGATCTTGGCGATGGTGTCGCCGTTGACTCGCGTGTGAATGGCATCGACGTCGCGCGGCACGGTATCGCGCAGCGCATCGAAGGCCAGCGTGCCCCCGTCACCGCGCGCGGTGACGCGGACCACATTGTCGTCGAGCACGGCGTCCATGGCGCGACCGTAGGCGCCCGCATCCGTCGCGTACACCAGCCCCGGCTGCAGCAAGTCCAGCGTATGACGCAGCTTCCCGAAGTCCGTCGAAACGATCGAATACGCCGGCGAGATCGGCGCGAACGGCACCCCGGCGTACATCGCGCCGAGCGCAAGCTCAAAGTGTTCCAGATCGTTGCCGGAGAGGATCGCAATGGGACGTTGCGGCGACATGCCGCGATCGCGCAATGCCTGGCCGATCGCACGCGCACGCTGCAGCATCTGCGCATACGTGATGCCGATCCATTGACCGTCGGGGCCGCGACGCGCCACGAGCCACCGTTCCGGGTGCCGTGCCGCGCCGGAGATGAGCCGGTCTGTGAGCCGCTCCGGAAAATCGCCGAGCGGCTCACGCGAGCGCAGATACCAGCATTCGCCATCGCGAATCACGTCGACCCCCGGGTTGCCGATGGCGACCTGGCGATAGCGATGAGCCGCCACGTCTTGCGTGGCGGCGGTGTTGTTGCCTTGATTCAAAACACTGTCTCCTGCTTCGATCCCGCCGCGGCGCTCTCTCGGTAGCGTCCGCCCGCGGGCACAGCCTCATCCTGCGAACGATCAGATCGGGTAATGGCGCGGTGTGGTCTGCACGGTGATCCAGCGCAGTTCCGTGAATTCGCCGATCGACGCCTTGCTGCCGAATCGGCCGTAGCCGCTGGACTTCACGCCGCCGAACGGCATCTGCGCTTCGTCGTGCACGGTCGGGCCATTGATGTGGCAGATTCCCGACTCGATGCGCTTGGCCAATTGCAGCGCACGCGATACATCCCGGCTGAAGATCGCGGCCGACAAGCCAAACTCGCTGTCATTGGCCACCCGCACCGCCTCGTCATCGCCGCTCACACGCTGGATCGTCACCACCGGACCGAACGACTCCTCGCGGTACAGGCGCATCGCCGGGCTCACGCCATCGACGATCGTCGCCTGCATGATCGCACCGTCAACCCGGCACCCCAGCGGCAGATGCGCGCCATGCGTGCGAGCGTCCTCGACCAGCGCCGCCACACGCGACGCCGCCTGCGCGCTCACCATCGCACCGAGCACACTGTCGGGCGACGTCGGCGACCCGGCGCGCAACGTCGCCGCCTTCGCCGTGAGCTTTTCGACGAAGGCGTCCGCGATGCGCGCGTCGACGATCACTCGCTCGGTCGACATGCAGATCTGCCCTTGATTGAAGAACGCGCCGAACGCAATGCCGTCGACGGCGGCGTCCAGATCGGCGTCGTCGAGCACGAGCACCGGGGCCTTGCCGCCCAACTCCAGCAGCGCCGGCTTGAGATGTTCCGCGGCGAGTCGCGCGATGATGCGCCCCACGTGCGTCGAGCCGGTAAAGTTCACGCGCCTGACAGCCGGGTGCGCAATCAGACGCGCCACGATCTCGCCGGCATCGTGCGGCGCGTTCGTCACGACGTTGACCACCCCGTCACCCAGTCCCGCTTCGTGCAGGCAGGCACCGATCAATGCATGCACGCCGGGGCATTGCTCCGACGCCTTGAGCACGACCGTGTTGCCGCACGCGAGCGGCATGGCAAGCGCGCGCGTCGCCAGAATCACCGGGGCATTCCACGGGGCGATGCCAAGCACCACGCCGACCGGCGAGCGCACCGCCATCGCAAGACTGCCAGGCACATCGCTCGGAATCACGCTGCCGTCGATCTGCGTGGTCATGGCCGCCGCTTCGCGCAGCATGTTGGCCGCGAGCATGACGTTGAAGCCATACCAATTGGCCATCGCGCCGGTCTCGGCGGCCCCGATGGCGATGAACTCCGCCGCGCGGGCGTCCATGCGCTCGGCGGCCGCAAGCAAGCGTTGTCGACGCGCCGTCGGCGACAGCGCCGCCCAGGCGGGAAAGGCCGCTTGCGCCGCGTCGACGGCCGCATCGGCATCCGCCAGCGTCGCGGCCGGTGCCCGTGTGGCAACTTCGCCCGTCACCGGATCGATGCGCTCGAACGTTGCCCCACCCTGCGCGCCGCGCCACTGGCCCCCGATCAGCATCTGCACTTCATGCATTGCGCTCTTCCTCTTTCCGGTCACTGATGAACGTTGCGCCTCAGCGCTTGTAGGCCTGCAGACCCGGCTTGATCGCCTTGTCGTCGAGGAACTGCTTCAAGCCTTGCTCGCGGCCGTGTTCCGGATCCCGCAGTTGGGCCTGGTCGAGCTTGGCGTACAGATAGTCTTCGCACTGTTCCCACGTCAGCTCACGCGAACGCTTGAAACCATGCTTTGCCGCGCGCAGCACGACCGGATTCTTCTCCAGCAGCTTGGCGGCCAGGGCCAGCGTGGCGTCACGCAGTTGGTCGAGCGGCACGCTCTGGTTCACCAGCCCCATGTCCGCCGCTTCCACGCCCGTGAATGTGTCGCCGGTCATGATGTAGTGCAGCGCGCGGCGATGTCCCACCGTGTCGGCCATGGCCTTGCTGACCAGATTGCCCGGCGGAATGCCCCAGTTGATCTCCGACAGACCGAACACGGCCTCGTCGGCAGCGATCGCCAGATCGCACGCCACCAGCGGCGAGAAGCCACCGCCGAAGCACCAGCCGTTGACCATGGCGATGGTCGGCTTGGCGTACATGCGCAGCCGGCGCCATTGCCAATCCGACGCGTCGCGGCGTACGCGCTCCTGCACGACTTCCGGCCCGCCATCGATTTCGCGGAAGTATTCCTTCAGATCCATGCCCGCCGTCCACGCCGCTCCCGCGCCCGTGAGCACCACAACGCGGGCATCGGCATCGAGTTCGAGTGCGTCGAGCACCTGATTCATTTCCGTGTTGAGCGTCGGGCTCATGGCGTTGCGTTTTTCCGGGCGATTGAAGGTGACCCAGCCGATGCCCCCCTCCACCTTCACGTCGATCGTCGTCCAGCGTCCTTCGTATGCAGTCATTTTGCGAAATTCCCAAGTGTTCCGGGCAACCTGTGCCGCGCGCCGGGAGTGGCGCGCGGTGTTGCCGACAGACACATTTAATATCAGGTAACCTTACATTGCAAGCATCACGTTTTCAGTGAAAACCCTGATCTCGAAATATCAGAACGTGTGACGCATGCCGAGCATCACACCGGCCTGGCCCTCGCCGGCAGGCGGCGTGGTGCCGCCGCCTCCGCCGCTGACCGAGTACGCTGCGTGGGCGCTGTTGAAGAGGTATGCCGCCTGCGCGTAGACCGCGGTGCGCACCGAGAGCGAGTAAGTGGCGCGCAGCGTGGTCATCGTGCCGCGCGTGTTGTGATCGCTGTTGACGATGCGGTAGACCTCGCCGTCCACCAGCCACGCCGGCGTAATGTTGTACGCCGCGCCCAGGTAGAACAGGTTGGTGTGCGTATTGATGGCGGACGTCGACACGCGACGGCCCAGCCAGCCGCCACCGACCTTCAATGCGCCGTACTTGTAGTACGCGCCGAGGGTCGTGCGGGTGTCCTTGTCGCCGCTGCTGGCGAACACCGAGGTGGGTTGTCCGTCGAAGAAGTTGACCGCGGCGTTGGTGCCGCCACGCAGCTCTTCGTATGATGTGGCGACGCCGAAGTTGTTCGCGTCGTACTTGAGCATCACCGACCAGTCACGGCATTGCACCGACTGCCCCGGCACCTGTCCGGCGCAAGTGCCCTGCCCCGGCGAATTGCCGGTGCCCGCCGCGTCGCGGCCGAACGAATAACCCGCACCGAAACTCAGCCCCTGCCAGCCGACCTGATACGTGACCGAGTTGTCGGTGCGCGCATTGGGAACGTAAGCATCGAACGACCCCATGCCGTAAATATCGGGGCCAAGGATATCGGAGCCCAGCAGCGCGTAGAACGTCATGGTGTACTGGCGGCCAAACGACAGCGTGCCATACGGGCCCTTCACGCCCACGAAGGCCTGGCGGCCGAACAGGCGACCGCCCTGGCCGAGATCGCCGCCCCGCAGGTTGAAGCCGCTCTCGAGCTGGAAGATCGCCGCGAGCCCGCCGCCGAGATCTTCCGTGCCGCGCAGACCCCAGCGCGACGGAAATTCGCCGGTCACACCCGGCATGCGCAACACGGCACCATTCACACTGGCGCGCGAGACGTACTCGATTCCGGTGTCGACGATGCCGTACAGCGTGATATTCGATTGTGCGCTGGCGATACCGGGCGCCGCCAGCGCGGCGGCCACGGCCAATGAAGCGAGCGCATGAGCGCGATGGGGAAATACCATGTGAGTCTCCAAATAATTGTAGTTATCGGTGTAGGCAAACCAGGAACGGCAGACCTGCGCGGCCATTGCGCAAGAAAATGCGCGACGGCACAGCCAAGCGGCGTCCGTCGCGCACAAGCGAGGCCAACCGGCGTGACGCCGAATCAGTCAGCCGCGCGGGGACGACGAATGAGCATGAGGGCGGCCAGCGCGGCCACGATGGTGACGGGAATGCTCGCGCCGATCACCAGGGCGGCACTGCTGCCCACGGCAAGCAGCATGCCGGCCGCCAGCGGCCCGACCACCGAGCCGATGCGCCCGAACGCCACCGCGGCCCCCACGCCCGTGCCGCGCATGGCGGTCGGGTAGTAGGCGGCGGCGAGCGCATAGAGCACCGACTGGCCGCCGATGATGAACATGCCAGCGAAGAACGCCGCCGTCGCCAGTACACCGAAGCCCTGCGCCGCCGCGAGCCCGACAAGCGAGGCGATCATGCCCAGGTACATGCCGCCAATCACGAGCGACATGCGTGCGCGATCCATCAGGTAGCCGAGGGCGAGCACGCCGACGGCGCTCCCCACGTTGAAGAGAATCTGCACCCAACCGATATCGCCGCGCGCCAGACCGCGCGCCCCCATGAGCGACGGCAGCCAGTTGAGCAGGAAGTACAGCACGATGAGCGTGCAGAAGTAGGAGAGCCAGAGCTGAATCGTCGAGATGCCGCGCCCCTCGGAGAACAGCACTTTCATCATCGGCGCGGGCGTGGCGCGTTGGCCTTGCGAGGTCGCGGCCGCAAACGCGCGAGATTCCGGCAGGCACCAGGCGAGCAACGGCAAGAGCAGCAGCGGGCCAACGCCGCCCGCGTAGAAGATATGCCGCCAGTCGGCGTCGCTCACCGCCAGCATGCCAATGGTCGCGGCAATGCCACCGCCGAGCGGAATCCCGCAATACATGATGCTCACGGCCGTGCCGCGCAGGCGTGGCGGCACGGCTTCCGACGACAAGGCGATCAGGTTCGGCATTGCACCGCCCAGGCCGATGCCCGTGAGCACGCGCACGATCACCAGCATCCAAAAATCCGACACGAACGCCGTGGCAATCGACAACACGCCGAAGACCGCGGCCGAGAGCATCAGCACGCGCTTGCGCCCGATGCTGTCGGCCAAACGCCCGCCCACCATCGCCCCGGGCAGCAGGCCAAAAGTACCCGCCGAAAAGGCGAGCCCCATCTGCGCGACGCTGAGTCCGAACTCCTTGGCCATGCCGCGTGCCGCCACCCCGACCGACTGCAGGTCGAGACCTTCGAGCAACGCGACGGCAAAGCAAAGCGCCAAAGTGAGCGCCACCGGACTGACGAGACTCGCTTGCCCGTCCGGCGCCAACGGCAACGCCTGCGCGTTGCCCTCCTGATTCGATTTCATGGTGTCTCCTGTCATCTTCGTCATGGACTTCGGTCGCCGCCCTGCGAGAGCGGCACCTGATGCGCAGTCAGCCGACGCCGGCGGCGAAACCCATTTAATCAGGTAACCTGATATATAGGGCGGACGTACGGCGGGCGCGACAATGCCGCGCGAGCCGCATATTGCGTTCGCCTTACCGTGCCACTGGAATGCTGTCGCCCGCTTCTCTGCGGCGACGGTCTCCATTTAATATCAAGCTACCTGACAATACAAGTCATCGGCAGGTCGGGACAAACCCGGGGTCAGTCGCGTAGATTGCGCACGAACATTTCGAGATGGCGTTGCACGGCGGCGGCGTCTTCGCGGCTCACATCGGCACGCATGCGCGTGTCGATCTCCTTGGCGACGGCCTCGCATTGCGCGAGCACCCGGCGCCCTTCGTCGGTGAGTTGCAACAGCACGATGCGGCCATGATTGGGGTCGGGCTCGCGGGTGATCCACTGGCGCCCGGCCATGAGGCTCACGACCTCATTGGCCGATTGTGGCGTGATGAACGAGCGCTGGGCGAGTTGCGCATTGGAGAGCTTGCCTCGGGCATCGAGCACCGATAGCGCCGTGAACTGGGCAAGCGTGAGGCCGAGCGGTGCCAGCGCTTCGGACATGTGGCGACGCAGCAGACGGTCGAGGCTGGCGATGACGTAGGTCAGGCGCAGCTTGGTGCGACGCGGCCGTGCCTCGGCCGAGGCCGCTCCCGCTTCGAACGCTTCGATGTTCGGTGCCGGGGCGACGTTGTCGTTGGCACGCGCGGCTGCGCTCAGCTTCTTCTTCTCGGGTACAACGCTCATGATGAGGAGGCGAGGATGCGCAAACAGCCTGCGCCCGTGCTCGCGTAGTGCGGGAAAGTCAGCAGTGTAACGCCGCCGTCGCGCGGTGGCGACGGTCCGGCGGCGAGGCGTCGCGGACCGGGCCAGCGGCACGGTTGGCCGGTAACGTCAGCCGGCGAGCCGGCGGAACGTCTCGAGCACGGCGTCGCCCTTGAACGGCTTGACGATCCAGCCCTTCACGCCGGCCGCCTTGCCACGCTCCTTCATGGCCGGGCTGCTCTCGGTGGTCAGCATCACCACGTTGACGCTCTGGTTCGCGAGTTCGCCGCGAATCTTCTCGACCATCGTCAGCCCGTCCATATTCGGCATGTTCACGTCGCTGATGACGAGCTTCACGCCCGGGCTGGCCTTGATCTTGGCGAGACCGTCCTTGCCGTCGACGGCCGTGTCCACGTCCAGGCCGTTCTTGCGCAGAAAACCGGCGACTTCGTCGCGCACAGTGCTCGAATCATCGACCACGAGAATCTTCGACATGGTGTTGTCCTTGTGTGTAAGAGGGAGTAGAGGTTCGCGCCGGGATCTCAGAACAGCTCCAGCGCCCCGGTTTCGATGGGCTCGGCGCTTGCCTGCGGGGAGTCGCGAAACGCCTCGGGCGACCAGTTGAGACTGAAGACAAAATGCTGATGCAATGTCACGATCTGGCCGTTGACCGGATCGGCGAGGCGATAGACGAAGCACAACTGCGGGTTGTCGGTGCCGAACGAAATGTACTTCTGCTTGTGATTGATGAGCAGCGGCACCTGCACCTGTGTGCGGCCCACTGCCGAGGGGTCGCCCATGTAGCGGTTCTTGAACGCGCCCCAGATCAAATTCGTCAACTCGCCGAGCATGCCGTTGAGCTCGCGAAAGCCCGCCTGCCCCTCGCAGCGGCCGGTATGTTCGAGCAGTTGCATGAACGGAACCTGCTCCGCCTGCATCATCATGTAGCCGCGGCACCAGGCGCTCTCGAGCGGGATCAGGCTGAAGACCTCACCGAAAATGATGCGATCGCGCACCACGCCGGGCGGCTCGCAGTGCACGGCGATGTCGCCGAACAAGCCGCGAAATACGCCGTCGGTGATATCGACCATGCCGCGCACGAGCGCTTCGGGGTATTCATGCTCGACGCTGTCGTCGAGGATCAGAAACTGGCTGACCGACTCGCGGGGGGTGCTTCGGTTCATTATCGTAATTTCCTAGGGCCTGACAAAACCATTGCCAATTCAAAACAATTCCAGTTCACCGCTGCTGTCTTCCGACTCGCTCACCTCGGCGTTGAAGTCGAGCGGGGCGTGCGCACAAACGCATAGCGTGGCCGCCAGGCGCACCGAACCATCAAGCGTGATGTCCCACGAGGACAGCAGATTCGGCTTGAGTTGCGTGAGGTGCGGCACGCAGTGCGCACTCAGGACGTACGGCGTCGACATGCCCAGATCGGGGAAGTAGTTGAGCAGTTCTTGATTGATCGCCCCGCAGCACAGATTGCCAAGTTCGAGGAACACCTCGCGAAACGGCTTGTCGCGATCGTCGCCCGCGAAGTACGCGGCCGTCGCGTCGTCCTCGTCGAAGTGCAGCACCAGCAGCATGCGAAAGCCGATGGACGAGATGGTGAACACCACCACGTTGGCATGCCGGGCGGCCAGATCGACCCCGACGTCCAGCGGCGGCGCGTCGTGCTGGCGCACTGAGAGCGGCACAATCTCGCACGCGCCGTTCACCGAGCGTGCGAGCCGGGTGCGTGCGGCTTTATGGAGAATGCGTTCGAAACTGTCGCGGGCGTGAGCACTGATCACAACGAAACCTGCTGGCTTAGTGAAGACGGGAATGCAACTGCTGCGCGAGGGCTTCAACGCTCGAGAGTGATGCCGCGATCATCTTGCCGCCCGCCTGAATGTCCTGGAACGTTGCCGTCGTCGTCACGTCGTTGCGATGCAGGCTGTCGCGATAGCTCTTCGAGAGTTCTTCGGAGCGTGTGGCGAGCGAACGCACTTCGCTCGCGACGATGCCGAAGCCGCGCCCGGCCGCCCCCGCGCGGGCCGCTTCGATGGACGCGTTGAGCGACACGATCAGTACGTGCCGAACAATCGACGCCAATTCGTGGTTCTTCGCGTGCATGTCCTGGTTCTGCGTCATGAGGGAGATCATCTGCTCGTGCCAGCGCTCGAAGGTCGCCGCCAGTCCGCGAAGACGCGCCGCCTCGTCCGCGATGCGCTCGGCCTCGGCTTGCCAGTGGCCTTTCGCCTCCAGCACGGCAGCCTCGGACTTGCGCGCCACTTGCAAATCCAGTTCGGCCTGCGTCAAACGCGCCTGTTGTGCGGCGAGCGCCTCATCGTGTGCCTGCCCCCGTTCGTCGAGGTTGGCCACCGCCAGACGCTCGCGTTCGAGCGCCTGCGCCAGCGCCTCGTCATGCGCCTGGGTCAGCGCGCGCCAGTGTGCGGTCGCATGCGCCATGCGCCAGCGGTGCGCAACGAATGCCACGACGACCGCGCCGGTCACGCCCGCCACGCCACCTGCCAATAACCATTGCAGCGCGTTCATGCTCGAATCGTCTCCGAACGGGGTGCATCGAAGGCCGCCACCGGGCGGTCGACGGCATCGGCAGCCACACTGTTCAGGTCGAAACCGTCGACCACGAGGTTGTCCGGCAGACACACTACGGTCTGGAACTGGCGGAACTCGGCCCCCTTATTCTCATCGGTGAAGCGCAGCTCGATGCGGCCATGTTCGCGCCGCACGAAGTCCTGCACCGCATCCATGCCCACACCGCGCCCGGACACCTCGGTGACCTGCGCCGCCGTCGAGAAGCCCGGGCGGAAGATGAACTGGGCGATCTGCTCGTCCGTCACGTAGGTCTCGGCCGTAATCCAGCCGCGCTGCACGGCGATGTTGCGAATGCGGTGCAACGCCAGGCCGCGACCGTCGTCGGAGAGCGTGACTTGCAGCATGTTGTGATCGAGGCCGACTTCGATGTCGATGGTGCCTGCCTCCGGCTTGCCCGTCGCACGACGTTCGTCCGCACTCTCCAGCCCGTGATCCATGGAGTTGCGCAACAGGTGCATGAACACATCGCGCAGAATTCGCACAGCGGGCGAGCGCAGGCGGTAGCCGTTGTCGTCGACACGCACCGCCGGTGCCGGTTTGCCGAGTTCGCTCGCCAGCGACGGCAGCGAATCGAGCACCCCGCCCAACGCTTCGCCCACGCCCTCGGTGCCCAGCAGGCGCAGGGTCTGGTGCACGGCGTCGCGCATTGCGACGAGTTGATGCGGGTCGTTCGGATCAGCCGCTTCGAGCATGCGAAGGCTCGCGCGGATATGGGCGCGGTCCACCACCATCGACTGTTCGTCGGTCGTCCTGCCCGGGCCTTTGCGACCAAGGCTCATCTCGTTGATATGGGCATAGGAATCGACGGCATCGCGCACCCGCTCGAGTTCGCGCATCAGGCCATCCTGATCCCAGAGACGCGCAACGTCGGGCTGGCGCAGTTCGTGATAGCGCTGCTCGGTTTCGTGCACGACGTTCGTCAGATACTGCAGGTTGTAGGTGCGCGCATTGCCCTTGATGGTGTGCATGTTGCGGAACAGCTCGGCAATGGCCGCGCTGTCGGCCTGCGAATGCTTGCGGATGATGCGCTCGTTCTCACGAATGAAGCCGGTCGAGCTTTCGATGAAGTGATGAAACTTCTCCTGGCTGACCGACAGAATTTCGCCAATCATCTCCAGCCGCTGCTTCTGCTCGCTGGCCTCGGCCGCGAGTTGACGCAGTTCCGTCACATCGCGCACACACAGCATCAGCCGCAGAATCGTGTCGCTCTCGTCGGTGATCGCCGACCAGGTCAGATCGAGTTGCTTGATGCGCCCGTCCGGCATGCGCTTGCCGATCTCGCCCACCAGCAGGTGTTCGTTGAAGACGAAGTTGATCGCATCTTGCCCAATGCAGGCATCGACGGCGGCTTCGACCTGCGATAGCGCATCCGCGCCCAGGTCGCTGTCGCCGAATACCAGTTCCATGACAGAACGCCCCGCGATGTCCTGCGTCTCGAAGATCGCTTCGAGATAGGCCGAGTACTCCCCGTGTACTCGCGCGCCGTCGACGACCGTCAGAATGCCCTGCTGCATGTTCTGCAGCATCGCCTGAATGTCAGCCGTCTTCTGCTTGAGTTGCGCCGAGCGCTCCTGAATCTTCTCGATCATGCCGTTGAACGCCACGATCGAGTGCCCGATTTCATCCATCCGACCGACCGGCACACGACGGGTGAAGTCCTGACTCTTTGCGATCTCGCTCATCATCGCCTGCATGCGCGACAGCGGACGCGTGATCTGGCGGTACAGCAACGCGCCAATGGCCGTGAGCAGCACGATCGCCAGTCCGGTCACGATGCCGATGGCCGTCGTGGTGGTCGAGAGCGTGTCGTTGAGCGTGGCGATGGCCGAGTCCTGCTGGCGCGTCTTCTCGACGCGCAGCGTGTTGACCACCCCTTCGAGTTCGTCGCGATACTGCGCGACCATCGCGAAGAGGAACGCCTGCGCCATGTCCGTCTTGCCCGCCTGCTTGAGCTTGGCGGTGTCGTTGATGGCATTGAAGTAGTTCTCGACGCTCTCGCGGGCCTGGGTCACCAATCCCTTCTGCGCATCGCTCGCCGCGCCTTCGGCCTGACGGGTCAGCGACCGGTCAATGTCGCCGCGCAGCTTCTTTAGGGTGTTGAGCGCCTGTTCGACGACAGTGTCGTCCTGCGCGTAGACCAGCGTCATCGTGGCGATCTGTACCGCCTTGACTTGCGAGACGAGATCGGCGGAAGCGAGTGCGCTCGGCACCACGCCTTCCGTAACCTGCCGAACCTTGTGAGCGCTGGCGCGGGTCTGATAGACCGCGTAGCCACCGATGATCGAGAGCGCGATAAACGTCAGGATCACCAATAGCGTAATTCGATGACGGATCGTCATGGCGTCGTTTCCCCGGGTCGCACCGGCCCCCGGTGCCACGCGCGATTCGACGCAGTAGATCGGTTGCCGAATTAGTTGGTATAGGCTTCGTGCGACGTGATTATTGCCGGTGAACTGTGACGATTCGATGAATCAACAGAATCTTAATGTGTTCCGCACGCCGTAACGCCGTATAGGAATCCGAGATGAGTGAGCGCACGCCAACATCGCCTCTGGACACGACTTGGCATGCGCAGCGCCGCCCCATAAGAAAACAGCGCCGGTGGCGCGATGCGATGCACACCGCGCCACCGGCGCTGCTGGTACAACCGCTGGCTCAGTAGCCGGCGGCGAGACCGTCGCGACGACTGTCGCTCGCGGCGACGTAGCCACGATCGGGATCGTTGCGATCCAGGCGCCAAATGTATTGGCCCGAACCGAAGTCCATGTACGGGTCGTCGATGGACTTCAAGGAGTGCCCCATCGCCACCAGCCCGGCCACCGTCTCGCGGTCAAGCGTCGATTCGATATCGACCGTAAAGTCGCGATTCACCTTCCAGCGCGGCGCGTCGCACGCCGCCTGGGGTTGCTGGCCGTAGTCGATCATCCGCACGATCGATTGCAGATGGCCCTGCGGCTGCATATCGCCGCCCATCACACCGAAGCTCATCACGGCCTCGTGCTTGCCGTCGACCTTTTGCGTGAGGAACGCCGGAATGATGGTGTGGAACGGTCGTTTGCCGCCTTCGACCACGTTGGCCGACTTCGGATCCATGGAGAACCCGCAGCCTCGGTTTTGCAGCGCGATGCCCAGATCGGGCACCACCACACCGGAACCGAAGCCCATGTAGTTCGACTGGATGAAGCTCACCATCATGCCCTGCTCGTCGGCGGCCGACAGATAGATCGTGCCACCGGCCTTCGGCATGCCGAAGTCGAATTGCGACGCACGTTCGGGGTCGATCAGCTTCGCACGTGCGGTGAGGTAGGCGTCGTCGAGCATCTGCTCAGGCGTCACCTCCATCGAGCGGGGATCGGCAACGTATCGGTAGAGATCGGCAAAGGCGAGCTTCATCGCCTCGATCTGCAAGTGTTGCGAATGCACGCGATCGACCGCCAGACGCGACACATCGAACTTCTCCAGAATGCCCAACGCCATGAGCGCGGCAATGCCCTGCCCGTTCGGCGGAATCTCGTGCACCGTATAGCCGCGATAATCCTTCTCGATCGGCTTGACCCAATCGGCGCTGTGGTTGCGCAGGTCGTCGGCCGTCATCGCCCCGCCATGCTCCGCCGACCAGGCGGCGATGCGCTGGGCAATTTCGCCCTCGTAGTACGCGCGCGGCCCCTCCTTCGCGAGCAGGCGCAGCGTGCGCGCATGGCCGGGCATGCGAATCATTTCGCTGGTCGTCGGTGCGCGGCCATGCGGCATGAACGTCTGTGCGTAACCGGGGAAGTCCTTCAGCTCAGGCACCGCCGCCGCCCATTTGCGTGCGACGATATGCGCCACGGCATGTCCGCGCTCGGCGATCTCGATCGCCGGCGCCATCAGATCCCCGAACGGCAGCTTGCCGAACTTCGCATGCAACGCCTCCCAGCCCGCGATCACGCCGGGCACGGTCACGGTGTCGAGACCGCGCGTCGGCTGCTTGGCGATGCCATGCTGCTCACCATACTTCTTGCGGAAGTAATCGATGTTCCACGCGGCCGGCGCCACGCCCGAGGCGTTCAGGCCGTGGAGTTCCTTGCCGTCCCAGATCAGCGCGAAGCAATCGCCGCCCAGGCCGTTGGAGACCGGTTCGACGATTGTCATGCAGGCGGCGGCGGCAATCGCTGCGTCGACGGCGTTGCCGCCCTGCCACAGCATGCGCAGTCCGGCCTGGGCGGCCAGCGGATGCGACGTCGACACAATGTTGCGGGCGAACACCGGCAGGCGCGGCGTCGGGTACGGATTCTGCCAATTGAAGTGCGTCATGGGACTGGCTGATGACCTTGGTAACGAATCGTGAAAGTGGCCCACCGGGCGGCGCGGCTGACGAGTCTCGTGCCGCGCTACTGTTCGCGCGGATCGAGCGCGTCGCGCAAACCGTCGCCCAGCAGGTTGAAACCGAGTACCGTCAGGAAAATGGCGATACCGGGGAAAATCGACATCCAGGGCGCCTGCTCGACGAAGTCCTTGGCCGTGTTGAGCATCGAGCCCCACGACGGCGAGGGCGGCAACTGTCCAAGCCCAAGAAACGACAGGCTTGCCTCCGCGATGATCGCGGTCGCCACGGTCAGGCTCGCCTGCACAATGATCGGCGGCAGCACGTTGGGCAGGATATAGCGCACGATGATGCGCGCATCCGTCAGGCCGATGGCGCGTGCGCCTTCCACATACTCCTCCGCCTTGACGGTCAACGCCTGCGCGCGGGCAAGCCGGACGAAACGCGGCATGGCCGACACGCCGATGGCGATCATCGCGTTCGTGAGGCTCGCGCCGAGGAACGCGGCCATCGCAATCGCGAGAATCAGGAACGGGATCGAGAGCAGCGCATCGGCCAGACGCGAGACAATCGCGTCGACCCACCGGCCGAAGTACCCTGCGAGCAAACCCAGCGGCACGCCGACGATCACCGCGATGCCCACGGACACCACGCCCGCCGCGAGCGAGGCGCGCGCACCGAAGATCATGCGGGCGAGCACGTCGCGACCCAGCTCGTCCGTGCCGAACCAGTGCAGCGCGCTCGGCGCCTGCCGCACCGTCATGAAGCTCGTGGCGATCGGATCGTACGGCGACAACCACGGGGCGAACAGCGCGACGATCACGGCGAACGCCACGATGATGGCCCCCACGACCGCCGCCCGGTTACGTGCGAACTTGCGCAGCCCGCGATGGCGGCGGCGCAGCAACCTTTCGGGGCTGGCAACGGCCGCGGCGGGTCGGCCCCCTTCGGCGCTCTGCGATGCAGTGGAAGTCGTAGGCAATGCGGCCATGTTCAAAGAGGTCTCAGGCGCGACGCAGGCGCGGGTTGAGCAAGACGTAAAGCACGTCGGCCAGGAGGTTGAGTGCGATGAAGCTCACGGCGGTCACCAGGACCACGCCCTGTACCACGGCATAGTCACGATTGAACACGGCATCGACGACCAGCTTGCCGAAGCCCGGAATCGTGAAGACCTGTTCCGTGAGCACCGCGCCCGCGAGCAGTTCGCCAAAGAGCAGTGCGAGCACCGTCACGATAGGAATCAGCGCATTGCGCAGCGCATGCTTGAGCACCACGGTGCCACGCAACAGACCCTTGGCGCGCGCCGTGCGAATGTAGTCGGTGCGCAGCACGCCAAGCATGGCGCTGCGCGTGTGGCGCATCAATTGTGCCCCCAGCGCCGCGCCGAGCACAAACGCCGGCATGACCATCGTCTTGAAGCTCAGCCACAGGTCTTCGGCAGGCGACACGTAACCCGACGACGGCAGCAGGTGCCAACGCACCGAGACCAGAAAGATCAGCAGAATACCGAGCCAGAAGTTGGGGATCGACATACCGGACAGGGCCAGCACGTTCGCGCCGTAATCGATGGCCTTGCCGCGGTTGGCCGCCGACAGGATGCCCAGTGGGATGCCGATCCCGATGGCAATCAGCAATCCGAACATCGCCAGTTGCAGCGTCACGGGCAGCTTCTGCGCGATCAGTGTCGTGACCGGCTCGCCCGTGCGCAGCGAGTTGCCGAGGTCGCCGCGCAGCACGTCGCCGACCCAGAGCGCGTACTGCGTGGGCAGTGGCTTGTCGAGGTGATACTTCTCGCGCAGCGCGGCGATGACCTGCGGGTTCTGATCCTCGCCGGCCATCGCGAGCACGGGATCGCCGGGCAACATCTTCTGCAGCCCGAAGATCATCATCGACACGATGATGAGCGTGGGTATCGCGACCAGCGCACGATGGAGGACGAGGCGAAGCATGACGGCTCCTGTTTCCCTGGTAATGCCGGGCGGTCCCGGATTATCCCTTGAGGCTCACGCCACGCAGACGAATCAGTCCGTCCGGATAGGCAACGAATCCCTGCACCTTTTTGGTAAGCACGTACGGCCACGGCTGCACGTACAGATAAAGGATGGGATTCTCTTCGGACAGGATCTTGTCGGCGGCGTCATAGAGCGGCTTGCGCTCCGCCACGCTGGATTTCACGCGCGCCTCGTTGAGCAGCTTGTCGACATCGGCATTGCAGTACTGCCCGTAGTTCAGGTTGCCCTTGCACGTGACGAACTGATGCAGGTTGCCGTCCGGATCCACGCGTCCCGACCAGCCGTTGTAGAGCACGTCGAAGTCGCCGCGATGGGCGGCGTCGAGCGCCGCCGCGTAATCCATCGGCCGCAATTTCAGTTGAATGCCCGCCTCGGCGAGCATCGCCTGCAGCATCTGCGCCATCTGATTGGAGACCGTGTTATTGCCGAAGCTCAGCGTCACGTCGACCTTCTCGAAGCCCGCCGCTTTCAGCAACGCTTTTGCCTTGGCAACGTCGCGCTTGGTCGTCTTGATCGACGCGTCGTAGTACTGTCCCGTGCGCGGCAATGCCTGATTGGCCGGGGTGAATATGCCGCCGCCGATCACCTTGTTGATGGCGTCGCGATCGATGGCCAGATCGAACGCCTGACGCACGCGCTTGTCGCGCAATGCCTTGGGCGCATTCGCCGCCACATTGAACGTCAGGCCGTAGTAACCCAACCCGTCGATGGAGACGAACTTCAGGTTCGCATCGCGCTTGACCGAGGCCACATCCGACGGCGCGAGGCGTTCAAGCATGTCGAGCGATCCCGAGCGCACGTTGGCCAGGCGCACCGTCGTGTCGGGAATCGGCAGGAAAACGACCTTCTGGATCGGATACTTGTCCGCTTCCCAGTAGCCCGGGAATTTCTCCAGCACCACGCGATCGTTCTGCACACGTTGCACGAACTTGTACGGACCTGAGCACACGGGGTGGGACTGCACGGCGGCATCGTCGCTCAGGGTCTTGGGCGCGAGCATCATGCCAGCGCGATCGGACAGCGTGGCGAGCAGCGCGGAATCCGGCGCTTTGAGCACGATGTTGACGGTGCTGTCGTCCACGGCGTCGACATGATCGATGGACGACAGCTCGCTCTTGCGATTGCTCGCAGGCAGACTGCGCGCGCGGTCCAGATTCGCCTTGACGGCGCGGGCGTTGAACGGCTCGTCGTCGTGGAACTTCACGCCCTGACGCAGCTTGAATGTCCAAGTCTTGCCGTCGGCACTCACACTCCACGAGGTGGCGAGCATCGGCACGAACTTCAGATCGGTACTGATATCGACCAACGAGCTGCACAGCGAGCGCAGCACCATGCGGTCGACGACCTGCGAACTGCGCGCGGGATCGAGCGAGCCGATGTCCTCCTGCAAGCCAATGCGAAGCGTCGATTGCGCCATCGCGGCGGCTGCGCCGGTCGTCAACGACGCCGCCAGTACAAGATCGAGCAGAACTTTACGCATGCGTGAGATCCCTTGTGGATGTGAGTGAGGAGAAAGTGTTGTTATCTGCCGACGGCCGCATCGGCCTGGGCTTGGCGCGCACGATACAGCGCAAGTCGCGCGCTCAGCGCATCGCTCGGCGCCGCGGCGCGCGCCGGACTGGCCCCAGCGTTCTGAATCTCTCGCCAGAAATGACAGGCGACTTGCCGGCCGTCGGGCAGCACTTCGTCGACCGGCTTGTGCTCGCGGCACGCGGCGCGTGCATGCGGGCAACGCGGATGGAAGCGGCACCCAGGCGGCGGCGCGGTCGGGCTGGGCAATTCGCCGCCGAGTGGCGCGCGTTCGCGCCGCAGGTGCGGATCGCTCGCCGGGATTGCTTGCAGAAGCGCCTGCGTGTAAGGGTGCAGCGGCGTGTCGAAGAGCGCGTCCGCGCTGGCCAGCTCGACAATCTCCCCGAGGTACATCACCGCCACGCGATCACTCATGTGGCGAATCACCGCCAGATCGTGGGCGACCATGATGAGCGTCAGGCCGAAGTCGTGCTTGAGGCGTTCGAGCAGATTGATGACCTGGGCTTGCACGGAAACGTCGAGCGCCGAGACCGGCTCGTCGCCAACGATCACCCGAGGCTCCCCCGCCAAGGCCCGCGCAATGCCGATGCGCTGTCGCTGACCGCCGGAGAACTCATGCGGAAAGCGTTGTGCGTAATCGGGTTGCAGGCCGACGGTGCGCAGCAGTTCGGCCACGCGTTCGTCCCGGGCACGCCCACGGGCGAGGCCGTGCAATGCGATCGGTTCGCCGATCAGTCCCCCCACGGTCATGCTCGGATTGAGCGACGCGAACGGGTCCTGGAAGATGATCTGAAGTTCGCGCCGAAGACGCCGCATGGCGCTCGCACCCAACGTCATGATGTCCTCGCCCTGATAGCGCACTTCGCCGCGCGTGGCATCGAGCAAGCGCAACAACAGCCGCCCCAGCGTGGATTTTCCGCAACCGGACTCGCCCACGATCGCGAACGTCTCTCCCGCCTGCACGGAAAACGACACGCCGTTGACCGCATACACCGTGGGCGCACGAGAGAAGCCGACGCGATGACCGCCGAAGTGCTTGGTCAGGTCGCGCACGTCCAACAGCGGGTGCACAGGGGCGGGGGCGTTCATACGGCAACCTCTTCCATCGGGAATGCGGGCGGTGTCAGGGCCTCCACCGGTGCCAGCCAGCAGGCCACGCGATGCTTGCCGGACAACGTGCGCTCGACTGGGGCTTCCTGCGTGCAGCGGGCTTCGGCAAACGGGCAGCGCGGCGCAAAGCGGCAACCGGCAGGCATGCGTTCCGGTGAAGGCACCGCGCCACGGATGGTCGCGAGCGTGCCCTCGCGTTTGCCGATCGACGGAATCGCCCCCATCAGGCCGATGGTGTAGGGATGCTGCGGATCATCGAAGATCTCGTTCACCGAGCCGTATTCGACGATGCGCCCCGCGTACATCACCGCGACATCGTCGGCGACTTCAGCGACCACGCCCAGGTCGTGCGTGATGAGCACGACGGCGGTGCCGGTTTCGCGCTGCAAGGTTTGAATGAGCGTGAGTACCTGCGCCTGAATCGTCACGTCGAGCGCGGTGGTCGGTTCGTCGGCAATCAGCAGCGCGGGCCGGTTGGCAAGCGCCATCGCAATCATTACGCGCTGACGCATGCCGCCGGACAGTTCGTGCGGATAGTTGTCGAGTCGGGTCTCCGGTGCGGGGATGCGCACCCGCTTGAGCATTTCGAGCGCCTCGGCGCGCGCGGCGCGGCGATCCAGACCGCGATGGCGCCGAATGCCCTCCTCGATCTGATGACCGATGGTGAACGACGGATTCAGCGAGGTCATCGGCTCCTGAAATATCATCGCGAGACGATTGCCGCGCAGGTCGGCAAAGTCGCGCTCCCCCAACGTCAGCAGATCCCGGCCTTCGAACATCGCGCGCCCCGCCACGACATTGGCGGGCGGACTCGGCAACAACCCCATGAGGGCGAGCGACGTCACGCTCTTGCCGCATCCCGATTCGCCGACGAGGCACAGCGTCTTGCCGGGATACACGGCAAACGAGACGCCATCGATCAGATTCGGCGCGTCGGGCGCTTTCGAGAACTTCAGCGACAGTCCGGTGACATCAAGCACCGGCCCAGCGTCTGCGGGCATGGTCATGGGCGCGTTGTAGGGGTCATCAATCGTCTTGCCCCGGTTCCGGAAAGCCGGTCGCGAGGGATGTGCGTGACACGATTATGTCTTCCACGCACGCAAAAGAAATATTAATATTTCTTTTTCAAACGTAAATTATTCTTAACCTCTCGATGCTTACGTTGCGCATGTTGAAGACGTTCCGGCTGGTGGCACAAACCGGCTCGTTTGCGGCGGCCGCCGAGCGTGCCGCGCTGACGCAGGCGGCCGTCAGTCTGCAAATGCGCGGTCTCGAAGATGCCGTCGGTCAGCGGCTGTTCGATCGGCGCGGCCGGCAGATCACGCTCACGCGTCAGGGACGCGACTTGTTTCCGCGCGTCGAGCAGATCCTGGCGCTCACCGCCGAGCTGAGCGCCACCTCCGCCGGCGCCATGCAGGGCCCGGTCACCATCGGCGCCGTGGTGTCGGTCATTGGCGCACTGTCGATGGCTGTCGCGGAACTCAAGACCGCGCACCCACGGCTCGATGTGCGGCTCACGTCGGCACGCTCGGACGAACTGACCGATCTCGTCGAACAGGGCGAGGTCGACATCGCCGCCGTGGTCGCGCGCGCCGACGATGCCCGCGTCGACGGCCTGGTGTGGACCCCGCTCTACACCGAGCCGATGATCATGGTCGTGAATCGCGACGTCACCGAAACCGACCCGCAGCGCATTCTCGACGAGCACGCGTTTTTGCGCTTCGACCGGCGCGTTCGCACCGGCATGGTGGTGGAGCAGGCGTTACGCGCGGCGAAACTCGGTGTGACCGAATATCTGGAACTGAACTCCATCGAGACGATCGTCGCGCTCGTGCGCAAGAACGTCGGCGTATCGGTGCTGCCGCAACTGCATCGCGGCGATTGGCAGTCCGACCCGTTGTTGCGCATCGTGCCGATTGCCGATCCGCCACTGCTGCGCACGGTCGGCATGATTCATCGCGAGCACGACTCGCGCACGCACGAAATTACGGCAGCCATCGCCGGCATGTTGCACGACGTGTGAGTGGATGCGGCGACGACGCCACGATAGAAAAACGGCGCGAATCCTGTCGCGCCGTCACTGGAAACGAGAAGTCTGCAGCCGCGCATGCGATCAATCGCGCGTCTCGAAGGCCTTGTTGATGCGCAGTGCCAGCAGCGTGCAGACAGTGCCGGAGAGCAGATAGGCACTCACGGCGATCAGCCCGAACTCGGACGACAATCCCAGTGCCACGAGCGGTGCGAAGGCCGCGCCGAACAGCCACGCGAAGTCAGTCGTCAGCGCCGCCCCGGTGTAGCGGAAGCGTTGCTCGAAGTTCGACGTCACCGTGCCCGCCGCCTGCCCGTACGACAATCCGAGCAGGGCGAAGCCGACCAGGATGAAAATGTCTTGCTGCGTCGAGCCCCCGCCCATCAGGAACGGGGCGAAGAGTGCGAATATGCCTATAAAGATGGCGAAGAGGCCCAGCGTGGTGCGTCGGCCGATGCGGTCGGCAATGCGCCCGGAAATGACCGTGCACACGATGGCGATCGCCGCGCCGCACAGTTGCACGATCAGCACATTGTTCAGATCCTGGCTGTTTTTCAGCGCGATCCACGACAGCGGGAACACCGTCACCAGGTGAAAGAGCGCATAGCTCGCGAGTGCGGCGAAGGCGCCGAGAAAGATGTTGTAGCCCTGCGAGCGCACCATCTCGCGCGTGCTGATCGGCTCCAGTTGGCCCTCTTCAAGCATCTCCGTATATTCGTGCGTCACCACCAGACGCAGCCGAGCGAACAGCGCCACCACGTTCACGGCGAACGCTACATAGAACGGATAGCGCCAGCCCCACGTGAGAAAATCGTCGGACTCGAGGCTCGAGTGCAGGAACAGGAACAGCGAGGCCGCGATGATGAAGCCGATCGGCGCGCCCAGTTGCCCCATCATCGAATACCAGCCGCGCCGCTGAGGCGGGGCGTTCATCGCGAGCAGCGACGGCAGTCCGTCCCACGAACCGCCGAAGCCGATGCCCTGCACGAGCCGGAAGAACGCGAGCAGCCAGATGGCGCGGTCCCCCAGCACCGCATAGCCCGGCAGGAACGCCATGCCGGCTGTCGCCGTGCCGAGCACGAACAGCGCGGCAGTGAGCTTGACACTGCGCCCCCAGCGGCGCTGCACGTTCATGAACAGCGCGGTACCGAACGGGCGCGAAATAAACGCGAGGGAGAAGATCGCGAACGCGTACAACAGGCCGTGCAGGCCGTCGGCGAACGGGAAGAAAACGTGGGGGAAGACGAGGACGGCGGCAATGCCGAACACGAAGAAGTCGAAGTACTCGGAGGTGCGTCCGACCACCACGCCGACCGCGATTTCCTCGGGCGCAATGCGCGACTTGCTCCCGTGATCGTGCGCTGTCGATGCGGCAGTCACCCCGGGTGGCGTCGGCGATTGATGAGCACTGCTTGACATTATCGGACCCCCTTGCGGATCGGGATGACCATGACACTCGTGCCAGAAGAGCATCGCAGGTATCGCGAATCGACGCCATAGGGTTTACCCTAAATTGCCGCATCATGGAGGGGAGTCCATGATGAACCCGGTCTAAGGCTACGGTTCCATCGATCGCAGCATGACTTCCCCCAAGTGCCTTCGCGGGGTATTTTTGCTCCCCGCCACCGCGTTGCTGTCCGGTTGCAATACCGTATTGATGTCGCCCTCGGGCGATCTTGCGGTAAGGCAGCGGGACATCATCATCATTTCCACTGTCCTGATGTTGCTGATCATCGTTCCGGTGATCGTGCTGACACTGGTCTTCGCATGGCGTTACCGAGCGTCGAACAAGCGAGCCATCTACACGCCCGAATGGGATCACTCGACGCTGCTCGAACTGCTGATCTGGGCCGCGCCGCTGCTGATCATCATCGCGTTGGGCGCGCTCACCTGGGTCAGCACGCACAAGCTGGACCCCTACCGGCCGCTCGAGCGCATCGACGCCAAACGCGAGATCCCGCCCGACACGCGTCCGCTCAGGGTACAAGTGGTGGCCATGGACTGGAAGTGGCTGTTCTTCTATCCCGATCAGGGCATTGCGACCGTCAACGAGCTGGCCGCCCCCGTCGATCGGCCGATCCGCTTCGAGATCACATCGACGACGATGATGAATTCGTTCTTCGTGCCTGCCCTGGCCGGACAGATCTACGCGATGCCGGGCATGGAAACGAAGCTGCATGCGGTCATCAACAAGCCCGGGATCTATGACGGATTCTCGGCGAACTTCAGCGGCGCCGGCTTCTCGGGCATGCGCTTCAAGTTTCACGGACTGTCGGCAGACGGTTTCGACGCGTGGGTCAAACAGGTCAAGGCTCGCGGCGACAACCTCACGCGCGACAAGTACGAAGCCCTCTCCCAGCCGAGCGAATGGGTGCCCGTCCACTATTACGGCGACGTGGCGCCCAATCTTTATGACGCGATTCTGAACCGCTGCGTGCAACCCGGGCAGACCTGTCTGAAGGACATGATGGATCAGCCCAATCATCCGCGCGCCAGCCGAGCGCGGACCGGCACGTCCGAGTCGTTGCTGGCCGACGCGATGTGCACGGCGCAAAACACCATGCAGTTCGCGTCCGACACTCGGCAAGCCCCCCGGCGAGGGACTTACGCAGTGACGCACACCGCGCCCAACCGTCGACAATGATGCGCCTCGTGCGCGATTGATCCCAGGCTCGAGCTTATGGACATCGTCAAGTTGATCTTCGGCCGCCTCACGCTCGAGGCGATCCCGTACCACGAACCGATTCTCGTTGCCACCTTTGCCGGGGTAGCGTTCGGAGGCATCGTCGTACTGGGCGCCATCACCTACTTCAAGTTGTGGGGATACTTGTGGCGCGAGTGGTTCACGAGCATCGATCACAAGAAGATCGGCATCATGTATGTGATCCTGGGCATCGTCATGCTGCTGCGCGGCTTTGCCGACGCCGCGATGATGCGCATGCAGCAGGCGATCTCGTTTGGCGACAACATGGGGTATCTGCCGCCACACCACTACGATCAGATCTTCACCGCGCACGGCGTGATCATGATCTTCTTCGTGGCAATGCCGCTGGTGACCGGCCTCATGAACTTCGTGGTGCCGCTGCAGATCGGCGCGCGCGACGTGGCGTTCCCGTTCCTCAACAACTTCAGCTTCTGGATGACGACGAGCGGGGCCATGCTCGTGATGCTCTCGCTCTTCGTCGGCGAATTCGCAGGCACCGGATGGCTGGCTTACCCGCCGTTATCGGGCATCCTGCAGAGCCCTAACGTCGGGGTCGATTACTACATCTGGGCGCTGCAGATCGCCGGGATCGGCACCCTGCTCTCGGGGATCAATCTGCTCGTGACCATCGTGAAGATGCGCGCCCCCGGCATGACGATGATGCGCATGCCGGTCTTCACATGGACCTCGCTGTGCACGAATGTGCTGATCGTGGCTGCCTTCCCGGTGCTGACCGCCGTGCTCGCGCTGCTGGCGCTGGATCGCTACGCCGGCACCAACTTCTTCACGAACGATCTCGGCGGCAACGCCATGATGTACGTGAACCTGATCTGGATCTGGGGCCACCCCGAGGTCTACATTCTCGTGCTGCCCGTGTTCGGCGTGTTCTCCGAGGTGGTCGCCACGTTCTCCGGCAAGCGCCTGTTCGGCTACGCGTCGATGGTCTATGCGACGGTCGTGATCACGGTGCTGTCGTACCTCGTGTGGCTGCACCATTTCTTCACGATGGGTTCCGGCGCGAGTGTGAACTCGTTCTTCGGCATCACGACGATGATCATCTCGATACCGACCGGCGCGAAGATTTTCAACTGGCTGTTCACCATGTATCGCGGGCGCATCCACTTCGAAGTGCCCATGCTGTGGACCGTCGGCTTCATGGTGACGTTCGTTATCGGCGGCATGACCGGCGTGCTGCTCGCCGTGCCGCCGGCCGACTTCTCGCTGCATAACGGCCTGTTCCTGATCGCGCACTTCCACAACGTGATCATCGGCGGCGTGATCTTCGGGGTCATGGCGGCAATCACCTACTGGTTCCCCAAGGCCTTCGGCTACCGGCTCGATCCGTTCTGGGGCAAGTGCTCGTTCTGGTTCTGGTTCATTGGCTTCTACGTCGCCTTCATGCCGCTGTACCTGCTGGGCCTGATGGGCGTGACCCGTCGCGTGAGTCACTTCGACGACATGTCGTTGCAAATCTGGTTCCAGATCGCCGCCGTGGGGGCACTGCTCATCGCCATCGGCATTGGATGCTTCATCGTCCAGCTCGTCGTGAGCTTCATACGCCGCGAGCAACTGCGTGACGACACGGGCGACCCGTGGAATGGCCGCACACTGGAATGGTCGACGTCGTCCCCCCCGCCGGCCTACAACTTCGCCTTCACGCCGATCATTCACGACAACGACGCATGGTGGCAGATGAAGCAGCACGGCTTCAAGCGTCCGGAGAACGACTTCATCCCGATCCACATGCCGAAGAACACGGGCGCGGGCATCATCCTCGCGGGGCTTGCGACGGTGTGCGGCTTTGGGCTCATCTGGCATATGTGGCTGGTGGTGATCGTGGCGTTCGTGGCGCTGCTGGCGACCGCCATCGGCCACACGTTCAACTACCACCGCGAGTACTACATCCCGGCCGATCAGGTCGAACAAACGGAGGCAGCGCGCACGCGCCTGCTCGCGCAGCATGTCTGATACGACGGCACCCTTCCCGGCCGGTGGCGCCCCGCTCGGGGCCCACACGCCCAGCGCGCCGCACGACGGCGAGTTGAAGTTCATGATGACGAGCGACTACCACCCGCCCAACGGGACGCTGCTCGGCTTCTGGGTCTACCTGATGAGCGACTGTCTCGTCTTCGCCTGCCTGTTTGCGGCGTATGGCGTACTCGGGCGCAACTACGCAGGCGGGCCGACCGGCGCGGAGTTGTTCGAACTGCCGCTCGTGGCGGTGAATACGACCTTCCTGCTGCTCTCGTCGATCACCTATGGCTTTGCGATGATCGAGATGCAGCGGCGGCGCCAGGGCGCGGTGCTCGGCTGGCTCGCGGTCACCGGCATTCTCGGCGCGGCGTTTCTCTCGCTGGAACTCTACGAGTTCGCGAACCTCATTCACGAGGGGGCGGGCCCCTGGCGCAGCGCGTTCCTGTCTTCGTTCTTCACGCTGGTGAGCACCCACGGGCTGCACGTCACGTTCGGCATCGTCTGGCTCATCACCCTGATGGTGCAGGTCGGCAAGCATGGCCTCACCGCGCCCAACCGCCGCCGGCTCATGTGCCTGTCAATGTTTTGGCACTTTCTCGACGTGGTCTGGATCGGCGTCTTCACGTTTGTCTATCTGATGGGAGTGCTGCCGTGAGCACCCACGACTCGACCCTGCAAAATGCCGACGGGCACGGCCACGACCACGATCACGACCATGGCGACGAAGGACCGCACAGCACCTTGCGCGGGTATGCGACCGGCTTCATCCTGTCGGTCATCCTCACCGCCATTCCCTTCTGGTTCGTGATGGGCGGTGTATTCGAGAAATCGAGTACCACCGCGATCATGATCCTGTTTCTGGGCGCCATTCAGATCATCGTGCACATGATCTACTTCCTGCACATGAACGGGCGCTCCGAAGGCGGCTGGAACCTGTTGTCGCTGATTTTCACGATCGTGCTGGTCGTGATCACGCTGTCGGGTTCGCTATGGGTGATGTATCACCTGAACCAGAACATGATGGCGGGTATGATGCAGGATACGAAAAACCTCCCTTGAACGGCACTTCCCTTGAGCAGCAATCGACTTCATGACTCGGGGGGCGCACAGCGTCCCCCGCGCACTTCGGGTGCGTCCGCCCGCCCGTCTTCCCTTCGACTGATCATCCTTGGCGTTATCACGTTGGTGCTGGTCAGCGTCTTCGTCTCGCTCGGGACCTGGCAGCTTCATCGCCGCGCCTGGAAGCTCGATCTGATCGAGCGTGTGAATTCGCGCGTGCACGCGCCGCCCACCCCGGCGCCCCGGCGTGGCCAGTGGGCCTCGGTCAACGCGGCCGCGGATGAGTATCGCCACGTTTCGCTCAGCGGCACGTACCAGTTCGACAAGGACACGCTCGTGCAAGCCGTCACTGATCTGGGCGGCGGGTTCTGGGTGCTCACGCCGTTGCGCACGGCAGATGGCGGCGAAGTGCTGATCAACCGCGGCTTTGTCCCGCCGGGCTGGAAGGAATCCGTGCCGGCCTCCCCGGCGGGTGAGGTCACCGTCACCGGTCTGCTGCGCATGCCCGAACCGGGCGGTGGATTCCTTCGCAAGAATGCGCCGTCGGAAAATCTCTGGTACTCGCGCGACGTCGCGGCCATCGCGACCGCGCGCGGACTGACGGGCGCCGATGTGGCGCCCTTCTTCGTCGATGCCGACGGCAAGCCAGGCGCCGATGCAAGCCGCGCGCTCGTCGGCGGCGATGCGGAAGCCGTGACCGGCCAGGCACCGGCACGTGACTACCCCGTGGGCGGGCTCACCGTGGTGCAGTTCCCGAACAATCACATGAGCTATCTGCTGACGTGGTACGCGCTGGCGATCATGTCGGCCGTGGCCGGCGGGTTCGTCATCCGGCTCGAACTCCGCAAGCGCGGCTAATCGAACGCCCTTCGGCCGGGATGCGCTCGCGTGTCAGCCCCCCTCAGAAATCACGTTCATGACAACGTGGTGACAGCGCAACAATTGCCAGGCGGAATCTCATCGTTTCAACCGGTTCCGCCTGCCGATCTGCCTCGATTCACGCGGCGATCGCACACCTTCATCTGACCCCATATAGCAACAAACGCTTGTCGGCAGAGGCAAGCGAGTACTTCCTCGGAATGTCCAGAGCCACTCGATCTCGCAATGCGGCCCGTCACGCGGACGTGTAAGACATCATTCCCTAATTAGCCGATATGCGTTAACGTTCCATGGTCGACGGAACCGTTACGCATGCCGAAACAGAGGCAGCACAGACGTCACCCCGCAACCGTGCCGGCTTCAGGTACGGCGCGCGGGCGAGCTGCTGGTCGTGCGTCCGTCGCCAGCGAAGTTGAAACTTCCCCCTATCTCGCTCAAACAAGAACACTTAAAGACGATGAAAAACCCAACGTTATCCAAAGCGTTTCTGGCGACAGCGCTGAGCTGTGCGCTGTTCAGCGTTCACGCGGCCTCGCAGGCACCGGTTGGTGCCGAGAACGGCATGGTGGTCACCGCCCAGCATCTCGCGTCGAAGGTCGGTGTGGACGTGCTCAAGGCCGGTGGCAATGCCGTCGACGCGGCGGTAGCCGTGGGATATGCGCTCGCCGTGGTGTATCCGGCAGCCGGGAATCTCGGCGGCGGCGGTTTCATGACGATCCAGCTTGCGGACGGCCGCAAAACCTTCCTCGATTTCCGCGAGAAGGCCCCGCTCGCCGCGACGGCCAACATGTATCTCGACAAGGACGGTAACGTCATCAAGGGCGCCTCGACCACGGGCTATCAGGCCGTGGGCGTGCCCGGCTCCGTGTCGGGTATGGAATACGCCCGTGAAAAGTACGGCACCAAGACCCGTGCGCAACTGATTGCACCCGCCGTCACGCTGGCGGAAAAGGGCTTCGTGCTCGATCAGGGCGACGTCGACATGCTTTGGACAGCGACCAAGAATTTCGAGAGCGACCGCGCCAATTCGGGCGCCATCTTCCTGAACAAGGGCCAGCCGTTCCAGCCGGGCGAACGCCTGGTCCAGAAGGATCTTGCACGTACGTTGAAGCTGATCAGTGCCAAGGGCACCGACGGTTTCTACAAGGGAGAGGTCGCCAACAAGCTGGTGGCGTCGATGAAGGCCGGCGGCGGCATCATCACGCAGGCCGATCTCGATCAATACAAGACGCGCGAACTGGCGCCGGTCGAGTGCGACTATCGCGGCTATCACGTGGTCTCGGCCCCGCCGCCCAGCTCGGGCGGTGTGGTGATCTGCGAGATCATGAATATTCTCGAAGGCTACCCGATGACCGAGCTGGGGTATCACTCGGCGCAGGGGGTGCATTACACCATCGAGGCGATGCGCCACGCGTACGTCGACCGCAACAGCTATCTGGGCGACCCCGATTTCGTGAAGAACCCGATTGCCCACCTGCTCGACAAGCAATACGCGGCCAAGATCCGCGCGGCCATCAACCCGCAGAAGGCGGGTATCTCACAGGAGATCAAGCCGGGGGTGGCGCCGCATGAAGGCAGCAACACCACGCACTACTCGATCATCGATCGCGACGGCAACGCGGTGTCGGTTACCTACACGCTCAATGACTGGTTCGGTGCAAAGGTGATGGCCAACGGCACGGGCGTCATGCTCAACGACGAAATGGACGACTTCACCGCCAAGGTGGGCGTGCCGAATCTCTATGGCCTGATCCAGGGTGAAGCGAACGCCATCGGCCCGGGTCGTCGTCCGTTGTCGTCGATGAGCCCGACCATCGTCACGAAGGATGGCAAGCCGGTCATGGTCGTCGGGACGCCAGGCGGCAGCCGCATCATTACGGCCACGCTGCTCACGATGCTCAACGTCATCGACTACGGCATGAATCTGCAAGAAGCCGTGGATGCCCCGCGCTTCCACCAGCAGTGGATGCCGGAGGCGACCAACATCGAGCGGTTCGCCCTGAGCCCCGACACGCAGAAAATCCTCGAAAGCTGGGGCCAGAAGTTTGCCGGTCCGCAACCGGCGAACCACGTCGCCGCCATTCTCGTGGGCGCGCCGTCGCTTGGCGGCAAACCGATCGGCAAGAACCGCTACTATGGCGCAAACGATCCGCGCCGCAACACGGGACTCGCACTCGGTTATTGATTGACGGGGGCGTGATCCGAACGACGTTAGGATCGCCGGTATTGATGGGGCCGCTCGCGCGGCCTCATTTTATTTGCGGATTCGTCTGCGAACGTGTTCGTCACTGTAGCTTCGTACGCCGACGGTTAGCCATTTGTAACGTTTTGTAATACGTCGTTTGAACGTTCAGGAACTCCTCGCTCGCGTAACGTCCAACAGGTTTCCCGTGTATTGCGCCTGCACCGCGTGCGGTGGCCACCGCCGCGAGTTGCCTTGTTGCGTGCACATGTCGACCGTATCTTCTGACTATGGAACCGCGTGAAGATGTCCGCCCTGTGGTACCCGTTGTTTAGCTCGTCGTTGCCTCGTCTCCGTCGCCTCCCCCGCCGCCCTCGTCTCTCCCGGTTCCCTCGTCTGGCGCCACGCACCGTCGCGCTCGCTCGCCTGGCGCTCTTTGGATTGACGCTGCTCGTTGCCGGGCTGCCAGTCAGCGATGCGCTCGCGGTGACCGGCCATCATTCGGGTCATGGCAAGCGCCACCTCCAACCGGCGAAAAACAAAAAGACGACATCGAAGCCCGCGCGTCGGAAAGCTGCGGCTGCGCGTGCGCCGCACCACCGATCGGCACATCATCGAGCAAAGGCCCATGCAGGCCGTAAAGCGGCGAAACCTGCGCGTCGGGCGCAGACTACGATGAAGCACCGGGCCAATGCTACGCGGCACCATGCGACCCCGAAAGCGTCGAGCGCATCGGGAACGTCGAGAGCAGCGGGAGCGGTCCGCGCTGCCGGCGCGGCAACGAACGTGACCGCGCGCGTCCTCACTGCTGCCAAACCGCGCCTGCTCGCACGGTGCGGCTTCACGCCGGCATCACGCAAACGACTTTTCTCGCGTGCCGTTTATATTGTCGACGAGAATACCAAAACGCCGCTCTTCTCCCTCAACGCCAATCAAGTGCGCCCGATCGCCTCGCTGTCGAAGCTGATGACGGCAGTCGTCTGGCTTGATAGTGGACCGGCCATGCGTGCACCGCTCACGGTCACGAACGCGGATCGCGATACGCTCAAGTACAGCCATTCACGCCTGGCGGTAGGCTCGACGCTTTCGCGCGCCGACATGCTCCACATCTCGTTGATGGCATCGGAAAATCGGGCTGCTGCCGCATTGAGCCGCGACTACCCGGGAGGACGTCCTGCCTTCATCTCCGCCATGAATAGCAAGGCACGCGCCTTGAACATGCCCAACACGCGTTTCGCGAACTCGACGGGGCTATCACCGAACAATGTGTCGACGGCGCGCGAACTGGCGCGCCTGGTGCGGGCGTCGAACGCTTATCCACTGATCCGTCGCTATTCGATTGATCATCAGCAACGGGTGAATACGGGCAAGGGACAGTTACAGTACGTCAATACGAACCGTCTGGTGCGATACGGGAAAGTGGATGCAAGCGTCTGACCTGACTGGTTTTTTCGTACCACTGGTGTCTAGAGACTCACGGCCCCGGTGGTTGAACTACATTCGCTAGCCCG
>NZ_CABPSG010000009.1:0-198058 GCF_902459595.1 Pandoraea soli
TGGGGTTTTCGGTTTGCGAGGCATCGTCACTCCTTGGCGACATGTTATGCCTCAAACACGAAATTAATGACAGCCCCCGGCGAGGCGAGTCCCACGTATGCCTGGCGATTCCACATGGTTCCGCTTGAGACGGAAGTTCCGGTGCCTGTGAAAAAACCGTTCTCCAGTCGAAAAACGGAATGTAGGCCCCCCCCCGAGATCTTCAACGCCTTTGAACCCCCATCGATCCGGCTGCATATTGCTCTGGTTGAATTTGAACAGGGCACTGCCCGCGCTGTTACTGACATAAGCGCCCCCTGCATCCAAGCTCCCGTACATCGTGACACCCGTTTGCGCCGAGACATTGCCTGCGAGTGAGCACATCAGTAATCCAGTTGCGATCGAGACCTTCATATTTCCCCGTCGATTCGAAACGGAAGTCCGGACAAATCGAGACTTCGTCAGTTAGTCGAGATGGTGTCGTTAAATGTTCAAATATGAACATGTAGAACAAAATTTGAGATTTCGAAGCGGATGGTTGCATACTCAAAATTTCCGAGATGCTAGTGATTTCACCAGTAGCGAAAGGGGAGGTCGTGATGGCTACAATTTCTCACTTGTGAATCAGTGTTTCGCATGTAAAACAAAGGAAGAAAATGGATACTCGGAGCACGACAGAGACCGATGCCGATTTACGGCCGGAGGGTGAGCGCCGCCGCGCGTTCCTGAAGACGACGGGCGCCGCACTTCTGTCCACATCGATCAGCAATCTCGTGCCTGCGACCGCCGCTCCGACGCAGCACATTGCAAAATCCCCTCCTGCCTCGCCACCGACGGGTTACAACGTTCTGTTCATCCTCGTCGACCAGGAACGTTACTTCGACGAGTGGCCGATGCCGGTGCCTGGACGAGAAAAGTTGAAGCGGCGCGGGATTTCGTTCGTCAATCACCAGATCGCGTCGTGTGTGTGTTCGCCGTCAAGATCGAACATCTACACGGGCCGCCATATGCAGCACACCGGCATCTTCGACAATGCGGGACTGCCATGGCAACCCGATCTGGGGCAGGACGTCCGCACGGTCGGGCATATGATGAAAGATGCCGGCTATCACTCAGCGTACTTCGGCAAATGGCATCTCAGCGCGACCATGCATGAGTCGCGCAGCCCTTACGATGCCCCCGTCGCGGATTATGCGAAGACGATGCGGGCGTATGGCTTTGACGATTACTTTGGCGTGGGCGATCTTGTCGGGGCCGCTCATGGAGGCTATATGTACGATGGCACGACGACCGAGGCGGCGGTGACATGGCTTCGGAATCGCCGACCGAACGCGAGCACCTCCGAAACGTCAGCCAAGCCTTGGTTTCTCGCGGTCAATCTGGTGAATCCGCACGACGCGATGTGGTTCGACCCTGCACCGAGGGACAAAGGGCATGCGGGGTTGCTGCCTACCCGCGGCGCGCCAAACGACAGGCTGTATGAAACGCAATGGCGAAATGTGTCGCTGCCGCCGTCGCGCAAGCAACCACTGAACGGTCAGGGGCGACCGGCAGCACACGCCATGTATGGCGCGGCGCACGCAGCGCTGATCGGCAGGTTCGACTTCAGCGACAGGAGCGTCGGCCTCTATCAAGACAATTACTTGAATTGCATTCGCGATTGCGATCGGCACGTCGCACGGATTCTGGAAGAATTGGACAACCTCGGCATTGCCGATCAGACCGTCGTGATCCTGACGTCAGATCATGGGGAGCTTGGCGGATACCATCAAATGATTGACAAGGGGGCGAACGCCTACCGCCAACAAAACCATGTGCCATTCATCGTTGCGCACCCGGCATACGAAGGTGGGAAACAATGCTCGGCCATCACATCACACGTCGACATAGCGCCCACGTTGCTGGCGTTGGCCGGGCTGCGGGAGGAAAAGGTGCGCGCCATCGCGGGAAAAGCATCGGTCGGCCGCAGTTTCGCGCATTTGTTGAAGGCGCCGGACACGGCGCCCATGGACGCCGTTCGTCCTGCAGCGCTGTTCAACTATGCGATGCTGCTGTATTACGACAGCGAATGGATGCTCGCGGAGTTCAACACCATGCGGCAACGCGGTGTGCCGCCGCAGGAGATGCATCGACGCGCACGCGCCCTGCAACCCAATCTAACGCTCAGGGGGGCGATACGGAGTGTATTTGACGGTCGTTATCGTTTCAGCCGGTATTTTGCGTTGTCGGATTTCAATCGTCCGACGACATTGGATGCGTTGATGCAACACAACGATCTGGAGCTTTACGATCTTCAATCGGACCCGGACGAAATGAATAATCTGGCGTCGCAGCCGGGGCGATATGGGACCGAGCTGCTTGCGATGAACGGCAAACTGAATGCCCTTATCGACGCGGAAGTCGGCGAGGACGCCCTAAGCAGTCTGCCGTTCATCGACAACCGGCTGCAGTTTAATTTCCGGAAACATTCATAGCGAGGCGCTACCGGTGTGGGCGACTTGGCGCAAGCGCTTCCTTTACCCCGGCACGCGATCCAGCGCGGCCAACACGTCTTCCGGGCGAATCTCCCGGGTGCACTCGAACGCGCGCGGCGTGTCGCGATGCCGTGGGCACCAGTGAAAGTCGTCGTGGTTGAAGCGCAGCGCCGGGTCGTGCCAGCAGCCGGTGCAGACGTCGCGCGCAATCACGCGGTAGGGCGTGGCGAACTCGTTGTGCGGCAGGGTGAAGCCTGAGATCAGCACCGTGGGCGTGCCCATCGTCCACGCGAGCCACGACAGTCCGCTCGACAAGCCGATAAAGGCACTCGCGTGCATCAGCCAGCGCGCGCGTTCGGTCAACGGCAAGTCGCCCGTGGCATCGATCGCGCCCGCCGGGATCGACTGCCAGAAATCCCCCTTGCCGTGCCGCGCCTTCTGATCGATGCACACGACCTGCATACCGCGTTCTCGCAGTCCGGCCACAACCGCATCCCATCCCGCCGGCCGATTCCAGTATTTGCATTGCGCGGTGCTTTGCACGGCGATGCAGACGTAAGGTGCCGCCATCGGCCGCGATGTGTCCGGCAACACCGTTTTCGCGCGCGCCTCGGCATCCTCCACGCCAAGAATGTGCGCCGCCGTGCGATGTAGCCCCGTCGCGCGGAAGTCGCGCGGTTGTTTCACGAGTGCCACGTCGTCGAAAAACAGGCCGATGTTGTACGTCGCGTAATACTTGCGTCGCTCCACCTTGTCCTGCGCGACGAAATCGACGTCCGGATACGCGTCGCGGAACAAGGCCGCCACCGCCGGGGTGACGACGCAGGCGAGACGGCACCCATGCACTTGTGCAAAACGCAGCGCGTAAGGCAGCCAGCCGAGCACATCGCCCAGGGCGGCCAACGGAAACTGGACCAATACCGCTTGATCGCGGGCATCGTAGCGATGCGCAAAGACCTCCACGTCGTTCAGCCAGATCGTGATGCCATAGCGCACAAAATACTTGGCCGGGCTGCGCACCACCCCGGACGAGAGCGAGACGTCGGTCAGTGTGCTGTCGTCTCGCAGGTCGCTGATCCGCACGCGCCACGGCAGCGGCTGACCGAAATCGGGAATGACCACGCGTGCGCCGTCGTTGAAGTCGAAGCGCAGGCCGGCCGGGCCGACTTGGGTGGGCAGCAGGGCCGGCGACAGGAAAATCTGGTGCGGTGAGGGCGCAAACGGCGTGACTGCCGGCGAATGGTCGGCGGGTGCGGTATCGGAGTGAGGCGGGGCAGGCACGGCGTGGGTCATGCCCGACACCATACGCCGGACATGGCGCGAGCGATCGCGCGGCGAACGAGGCGAAAAGGGTCTATTTCGGGAAATTGGACGGTTTTGGCGTCTAAAGGCCTTTCAGACCCTTTCGGCAATCCGTCCGTTAGCAGGCGCGCAGGCGCGTTCGACGACGCCAAGCCGTGTCTACGGCCCTGCGCGAACGAAACCGCCGCCACAGCCGTAGAGGCAAACGCTCAAGCCGCGCCAGCCACCACCTGGTACTGCGCGCGCAGCGCCTGCGTGAACAGGCGATGCGTCTCGCGCGGATTCTCTCGACGCGTGAACATCGCCACGGGCGGCAGCGTCCATGTGAGCGACCAGGGCACGATCGCCACGCCGGCGATACGCACCAGCTCCTCGGCAATGTCGGCCGGCAGCAGCGACACCGCGCGCTCGCTGCTGGCGAGCAACTCCCCGGTCAGACGCGACGAAAAGCTCTCGACCACCGGCACCGGCGGCACCACACCCGCGTGCAGGAACAGATCGGATAACTGGTCGCGCATCGGTGTGTGGGGCGCGCCCATCACCCAGTCGAGTTCGGCGAGCTGCGCCCACACCGGGGCCGTTCGTCCGAGCCGGGCGGCCAGACGGCGGTTGGCGACAACGCGCGGCATCTGGTGATGCAGCACTTCGAATTGCACCTGCGTCAGGTCGAGGTCGGCCCCCGCGCGTCCGATCACGACGTCGAGCGAGTGGTCGCGCAGTTGCGCCATCAGCGATTCGCTGGTGCCTTCCTGGAGGGTGACGGTCAGTCGCTGGGGAATCTCGGCGAGCGTTTGCTGAATCGCGGCAGCCAGCGTCTTGCCGGAGATGTAGGGAATCACGCCCACCTGCAGTCGCGCCGCGTGTCCGGACATCACGGCCTCGATGTCGCGGGTCAGGTGATCCAGGTCGTGCACCATCGCCTGCGCACGCGCGAGGACGACGTCGCCGAGCGGCGTGGGTGTCATGCCGCGCGGCGTACGGTCGAACAGCGGGCCACCGAGCATGCTTTCCAGCTCCGCGAGGGCACTTGTGACCGCCGGCTGACTCGTCGCCATATGCTCGGCCACTCGCGTGAGCGAGCCGTGCTGCTGAATTTGCAGCAACAGCACGAGATGACGCATCTTGAGCCGAGTGGTCAACCGCCGGACCACTTCCCCCGTATCGAAAGGCACCGCCCCCATCTGTCCCCAATCCCCTGAAACCCCCCGATGCTCCGGGCTTATAACGAAAACGTGATGCCCCCATAGTAATTCAGAATCGTCCCCCGCTGGCGGCTCCCTAGAATGGCTTCACCTCTGATGCGCCAGGGCGGTAACCGTCTCCAGAATGGTCCGCGGCGCAAGGCAGAGCCGAGACATCGACCGAGGACGACACCCCCATGAGCCAAAGTAACGATCACCAGGCCGCCCTGGAATATCACCAGTTCCCGACCCCGGGCAAGATTTCCGTGACGGCCAGCAAGCCGCTCGTCACGCAGCGCGATCTGGCGCTCGCCTACACCCCGGGCGTCGCCATCCCGTGCCAGGAAATTGCCGCCGATCCCGCGCAGTCGTTCAAGTACACCGGTCGCGGCAATCTGGTCGGCGTGATCACGAACGGCACGGCCGTGCTGGGTCTGGGCAACATCGGCGCGCTTGCGTCCAAGCCGGTGATGGAAGGCAAGGCCGTCCTCTTCAAGAAATTCGCCGGAATCGATGTGTTCGACATCGAAATCACCGAGAGCGACCCCGACAAGCTGGTCGAGATCATCGCGAGTCTCGAAGCCACGTTCGGGGGTATCAACCTCGAAGACATCAAGGCCCCGGAGTGCTTCACCGTTGAGCGAAAGCTGCGTGAACGGATGAAGATCCCCGTATTCCACGACGATCAGCACGGCACCGCCATCACCGTTTGCGCCGCGTTCATCAACGGCCTGAAGGTCGTGGGCAAGGACATCCGCGAAGTCAAGGTCGTGACCTCGGGCGCCGGCGCCGCCGCGCTTGCCTGCCTGGACCTGATGGTCGACCTGGGCCTGCCGGTCGAGAATGTCTGGGCAACCGATATCGACGGCGTGGTCTACGAAGGCCGCACGGTGGGCATGGACCCGGACAAAGCGCGCTTCGCGCAGCCGACCGACAAGCGCACGCTCGCGGAAGTGATCGAGGGCGCCGACGTGTTCATCGGCCTGTCCGCCGGCGGCGTGCTAAAGCCGGCAATGCTTAAGACAATGGCGGCGCGTCCGCTGATTCTGGCGCTCGCCAATCCGACGCCGGAAATTTTCCCGGAAGAAGCCCGCGCCGCGCGCGACGACGTGGTGCTCGCCACCGGCCGTTCGGACTTCCCGAACCAGGTCAACAACGTGCTGTGCTTCCCCTACATCTTCCGCGGCGCGCTCGACGTGGGGGCGACCACGATCACGCGCAACATGGAAATCGCCGCCGTGCACGCGATTGCCGCGCTGGCCCAGGAAGAGCCGAACGACTCCGTGGCTACCGCCTACGGCGCGTATGACCTGTCGTTCGGGCCGGAATACTTGATCCCGAAGCCGTTCGATTCGCGTTTGATCGTACGCATTGCGCCGGCCGTGGCGCGCGCCGCCATGGAAGACGGTGTGGCTACGCGTCCGATGGCCGACTTCGACGCGTATGCCGATCAGTTGCAACAGTTCGTGTACCACTCGGGTGCGTTCATGAAGCCGATCTTCTCGGCGGCCAAGCAACTCGTGCGTGACGGCGGCAAGTCGCGCATCGTGTTCGCGGAAGGCGAGGAAGAACGCGTGCTGCGTGCCGTGCAGGTGATCGTCGACGAAAAGCTGGCGCGTCCGATCCTGGTGGGTCGCCCGGAAGTGCTGCTCGCGCGCATCGAGAAGTTCGGCCTGCGCCTGCGTCTGGGCGAGGACGTCGAAGTCACCAATCCGTACTACGACGAGCGCTTTCACCAGTACTGGACCAACTACTGGGAGCTGCGTTGCCGTGACGGCATCACTAAGGAAATGGCGCGTGTCGAGATGCGCCGCCGTCTCACGCTGATCGGCGCGATGATGGTGCGCCTGGGCGATGCGGACGGCATGATCTGCGGCACCGTGGGCGCGTATCACGACCACCTGCGCTTCGTCGACGAAGTCATCGGCAAGCAGCCGGGCGCGAATACGTACGCGGCGATGAACATCCTGCTGCTCGACAAGCGCACCGTGGCGCTCGTGGACACGCACGTCAACGATGACCCGACGGCCGAGCAGATCGCCGAGTTCACGATGGCCGCCGCCAAGCAGATGTCGTGGCTGAACCTGAACCCGAAGGTCGCGCTGCTCTCGCGTTCGAATTTCGGCTCGGGCAGTGCCGCGTCGGGGACGAAGATGCGTCGTGTACTGGACATGGTCAAGGCGCAGGCGCCGGAACTGGAGATCGACGGCGAAATGCACGGCGACTGCGCGCTCGACGAAGGTCTGCGCAGCCGCATTCTGCCGCAGTCGCGTCTGAAGGGCGCGGCCAACCTGCTGGTCTGCCCGAACGTCGATTCAGGCAACATCGCCTACAACCTGCTCAAGACGGGCGCGGGCAGCAATGTGGCGGTGGGACCGTTCCTGCTGGGTGTCGGAGCGCCGGTCAACGTGCTGACGTCCAGTTCGACCGTGCGACGCATCATCAACATGACGGCGCTGACCGTTATTCAAGCCAATCGCGACTGATGGCGATACGGGGTTCACGCTTGGGGAGCATTTCCTGGGTGTGACACCCCCCGTCACGGCCCCGGCCGGTCCGGCAGACGTATCGATCCGATGCGCTGCCGGCCGCGCCGGGGCTTTTTTCGTTTTCACACTGCGCGGCGCGAATCAGTTGCGGTGGTCGCGGCCGTGATCTCGGCCGTCGTGACCATGGCCGCGGCCACGATCGTGGTCGTCACGACGATCCGGTCCCCGGCCGCGATCGCCACGATCCCAGCCGCCGCGACTCAGTGCCCAGCCGTGCGGGCCCTGATGCCAGGCCGGCGCGCGATACGCGTAGCCCGGACGGTCACGTTCCCAGTGACCGCCACGCCACTCGTGGCGATGGCCGTCCCAGTCCCAGAAACCCGGCGCCCAAACGTATCCGACGCGCGGCGGCGGCATCGGCTCATAGCGCGGCGCCGGCGGCGCGCCGATGTTGATGGACACGCCCACCTGTGCATGGGCCGGTGCGGTGGCGATTCCCCCGAGCGTAGCGGCAACGAGGGCAACGGTCAGCGTCAGTTTTTTCATGATGACTCCCTTTGAGTTCGATTTTTGGGTACGTCTTTATCGTAAGAGGAGCCGCGTCCGCCGCGAAGCGAATAGTCGTAAGAAAGTGTTGGAATTGTTTCGTTTTGTTCGTCGAAACAAAACTTGAGCGCAATGTTCGCATGGCCTAACAGACGCTCGGGAGCGCCTGCGGGTCGGGGCGAACGCCGAGGCATCACGGCTTCGGCGCGTGCTGATGGCGATATTCCTGCGTGCGTCCGCCGTAACCGTAAGCCGAGCCACGCGCATCGATCACGTGGATATATGAGCATTCGTGAACGTTGCCTAGCAGGCCCGACAATGTTTCGAACACCTGAGCAATGAACTGCGCCTTCTCCGCTTTCGTGTTCGTCTCGTCGGTCACGCTGATGTCCAGATGGAAGGCGTTCTTCCCTTGCGCCGAGAGCGGCGCTCCGCCGATGAACCAGCGCGCGTGCGGAATATAGTCGACGGTCACGGCAATGACCTCCGGCGCCTTGTGCAGCGTATTGACGGTCAGTTGCGAGACCGCGCGAACGGCGTTGCGCGAGAGGGTGTCGTCGGGCGTGCCCGAAAGTTGCAAAACGATGTGCGGCATGGTGCGGCTCCCAAACGTTGAGTGATGTGAAGACAACGCCCTCAGTCTAGGGAGAGGATTGACATCGGAAAAGCTGGAATTTACGATCTTATCCATCGTTTTTGTGAATGGATGAAGTCATGGTGCCCGGTTTCGATTTCGATCAGTTGCGTACCTTCGTTGCGGTGGCCGAGGCGGGCAGTCTGTCGGCCGCCGCGCCGCGCGTGTTCCTGTCGCAGTCGTCGGTGAGCGAGCAGATGCGCAAGCTCGAAGCGCGCATCGGCGTGACGTTGTTCACCCGCGGCAAGTACGGCGTGAGTACGACGCCGGCGGGCGAGCGTCTGCTCGACCACGCGCGGCAGTTGCTCGCGCAGTCCGAACGGGCGTGGCATGACGTGCGCGGATTCTCCCTCGCCGGCGAGTTGCGGCTGGCGATCACGGACTACTTCCGTCCGGCCGACGTGGCTCGCATGCTGCGGCACCTCGGCGTGGCTTATCCGTCGCTGCGCATTCACGTCACGATATTGAAAAGCGGGGAGATCGAGGCGGGCTACGACACGGGCGACTTCGACATCGGTCTGTCGATGCGCGTGCTCGGCAAGGCGCTCGGTCGCGATGCGGTGGCTGGCACACGCACATTGGGCCGAGAGTCGCTCGAGTGGGTCGCGTCGCCGGATCTCGTTCTGGTGGCCGGTGCGCCGCTACCGCTGCTGGTGCTGCCCGATAGCTGCGCGCTGCATCGCTTCACCACGCAATGGCTTGACGACCACCGCGTGCCCTACACGATTGCGCACGTGGCCTCGGGCGTGGCGGGGCTGCAGTTGGCGTTGAGTGCGGGGCTCGGGGTGGCGTGCCTGAATGCGTCGGCGTCGGGGCCGTCGCTTGTGCGGATCGAGACATTGATGCCCGGGCGGCGCCTGCCCGCGCTGCCGGACGCCGAATTTCATCTGCTTCCCGCGCGCCGTGGCGAGCCCGAGTGGGTTACGCAGGCGCGCGACGCGTTGGCCGAGCAGCTTACAGCGCGTTGAGGGGGATCTTCAGATAGCGCGTGCCGTTGGCTTCCGGCGCGGGCATGTCGCCCGCACGGATGTTGACCTGCACGGCAGGCAGAATCAGCGTCGGCATCTCGAGCGTCTTGTCGCGGGCCTCACGCATGGCGACGAAGGTGTCCTCATCGATGCCGTCGTGCACGTGGATGTTGGCGCGCCGTTGCTCGTCCACGGTCGTTTGCCAGTTCGCCGCGCGTCCGGCGGGCGGATAGTCGTGACACATGAACAGGCGCGTCGGCGCCGGCAGCGCCAGCAGGCGGCGGATCGAGCGGAAGAGCGTGTGGGCATTGCCGCCGGGGAAGTCGCAGCGCGCTGTGCCGACATCGGGCATGAAGAGGGTGTCGCCAACGAACACGGCGTCGCCCACGTGATAGGCCATGTCTGCCGGCGTATGGCCGGGAACGAACATCGCTTCGGCCTGCAGGGCGCCAATGGCGAACGTCTCGCCGTCTTCGAACAAATGGTCGAATTGCGAGCCGTCTGGCGGCACGTCGGCGCCCAGATGGAACAGTGTCTTGAAGACGTGCTGCACCTCCCGGATGTGCGCGCCGATGGCGATGCGTCCGCCCACGCGTTCCTTGAGCCAGCGCGCCGCCGACAGGTGATCGGCGTGCGCATGCGTCTCGAGAATCCAGTCGACCGTGAGCTGGTGTGCGGCCACGAAGTCGAGCACGCGCTCGGCCGATTCCGTATGTGTTCGGCCCGCCTTGGGATCGTAGTCGAGCACCGGATCGATGATGGCCGCGCGTGAACCCGGCGCATCGAACACGACATAGGTCACCGTGGAGGTGGTGGTGTCGAAGAACGCTTCGATGTTGGCGCGCGTAGCTGACATGATCGGCTCCTGCATTAATTTATTCATTGATATATTATAGTTTGGTATAGTGTTTGTGTCGACGCGACATCTCGCCACGTCGCAATGTTCTGAATTGTTCGATCCTGCCATGCCAAGAGTGACTGCGCTATCCCCTGTCGACCGGGCCACCGCCACCGCGGACGCCGCACCGCTGGATGTCGCACGCTTGCGCGCCGCCGCGTGCGATGCCACCGCGCTGCTGCGTGCGCTGGCCAACGAAGACCGCCTGCTGATTCTGTGCCAGCTCACACAGGGCGAACTGTCCGTGGGGGAGCTGGAGGCGCAGCTCGACATTCGGCAACCGACACTCTCACAGCAGCTCGCCGTGCTGCGTACCGAGTCGCTGGTGACGACCCGGCGCGACGGCAAACGTATTTACTATTCGGTCGCCGATGGCGCAGTGCTTGCCGTACTGGCATGCCTCTACGACCAGTTTTGTCCGAAATCCTGATTAATTGACGGGACGCTCCGCACATGACCCTCGATACCCTTAACTTCACTCCATGGACCGCGTTGGCCGGCGGTTTGCTCATTGGCGTTGCCGCCGTCTGGCTGATGCTGGCGACCGGGCGCATTGCGGGCATTTCCGGCATTGCCGGTGGCCTGTTGCGTCCTCGCGCCGGCGATGTGGGCTGGCGCGTCGCCTTCGTCGTCGGATTGATGGCTGCCCCTTGGGCGTACCGCGCCGTGGCCGTCGTGCCCACCGCGCAGATCGACGCCAGTGCCGCCATGCTCGTGGCGGCGGGTGTGCTGGTCGGCTTCGGCACGCGACTGGGGTCGGGCTGTACGAGCGGCCACGGCGTTTGCGGTTTGTCGCGGTTGTCGTGGCGCTCGCTCGTCGCCACGCTGTGTTTCATGGCGATGGGTTTCCTGACTGTGTTCGTCGTGCGCCACGTGCTCAATCTGGGAGGTGCGGCATGAAGAAGCTGCTTTTTGCGTTCATTGGGGGCCTCATCTTTGGGCTGGGGCTGATTCTTGCCGGGATGGCGAATCCGGCGAAAGTGCTGGGTTTTCTCGATCTGGCCGGCCGGTGGGACCCGTCGCTGGCGTTCGTGATGGGCGGGGCCATCGCGGTGGGGCTGGTCGGGTTCCGGCTGGCGCGCTCGCAGGCACTGGCCTGGACGGGCGAGCCGCGCGCCTGGCCGGGGGCGAAAGGTTTGGACAAACAGTTGGTGCTCGGGGCGCTGACGTTCGGCGTCGGTTGGGGAATCGCGGGGATATGCCCGGGGCCTGCGCTGGTACTGCTCGGCGCCGGATCGGGCAAGGGGCTGCTGTTCGTCGTCGCCATGATCGCCGGCATGGCGCTGCACGCGGTCATGACACGGGCCGACGCGAAGTAACGCGCGCGGCTCAGTGCTTTCTCGCCAACTCCGTGCCCGCGTCGGCGGACAGTTGGCGGGTGACCGGAATCGATAGCCAGGAGAACAGGCCGATCACGAGGAACGCCGGCAGGAAATCGCGGGTGGTCAGGTGTTCGTGGCCGGCCAGCCGGCTGCTCGCCTGCAGCACCATCCCCGAAATCGTCACGCCCAGCCCCAGCGACAATTGCTGTATCACGCTCGCAAGGCTCGTGGCTCGACTGGCGTCGGCACTGGCAATATCGGCGTACACGATCGAGTTGAGGCAAGTGAACTGCAGCGACGGGAAGAAGCCGCCGAACGCCACCACGGCAAGCATCACGATCACCGGCGTGTCATGCGTGAAGAATCCATAAGACGACAGCGCCAGACCGGCCAACGCCGCATTGACGATCAGCACGCGGCGAAAGCCGAATTGCGCCAGCACGCGCTGCGCAATCGCCTTCATGAAAATCGCCCCGAACGCCGACGCGCAGGTAATCATGCCGGATTCGAACGGATCCATATGCAGCCCCTCCTGCAGCGCCAACGGCAGCAGAAACGGCACGGCCCCCAATCCGATACGAAAGAGCGATCCGCCGACGACGCTGGCGTGGAATGTCGGGATGCGCAACAACCTGAGGTCGAGCAGCGGCGCTTCCATGCGATTGGCGTGACGCCAGTAGGCATAGACAAAGATCGCTCCCACGGTGCACAGGGTGACGACAACGCTGCCGTCGATGTGGGGTTCGCCGATCATGGCCAGCCCCAGCATGAGCAGGCCGCTGCCGAGCGCGGAGAGGACGAAGCCGAGCGTGTCGAGGCGTCCGGCGTCGCCGCCGCGCTCGTTGTCGATGTATTTGCCCGCGAGGTAGATGCCGAGCAGGCTCACCGGAATGTTGACGAAGAAGATCCAACGCCAGTGTAAATAGGCGGTGATCGCGCCGCCCAATGGCGGGCCGATGACCGGGCCCAGCAGTGCGGGCATTGTCAGGTAGCCGATGGCCTTGACCAGATCGTGCTTGGGCACCGCGCGAAAGATCACGAGACGGCCGACCGGCACCATCATCGCCCCGCCCACGCCTTGCAGGAAGCGGGCGAACACGAACGTCGGCAGCGAAAACGACAGCGCACAGAGGATCGAGCCGGCCATGAAGATGCCAATCGCCGTGCGGAAGACGTTGCGCGCGCCAAAGCGATCGGAGACCCAGCCGCAGATCGGAATGAAGATGCCGAGCCCGACCACGTAGGCGGTGAGCGCCAGCTTCAGCGAAATCGGGTCTTGATGGAGATCTCGCGCCATGGCGGGCAGCGAGGTGGTGATCACCGTGGCGTCGATGTTCTCCATGAACAGGGCGCAAGCGATGATGAGCGGAATGATGACAGCGCGCGACACAATGGGGGAACGGTTGGCGCAAAGACCCGGATTGTCCCACGATTTAAGCGGTTGCTTCAATCGCCGAGGCGACGCCTAGCGCTGGTTGGCCGCCAATTCGTCGGCGTCGAGCCGGTACAGCACGTGACGGCGCATCCGGTGGCCGGGCGGAATGAGCGGATGCAGAAAGTCTTCGTCGGGGCAATGGTGCATGCCAATGCGCTCCATGACCGCGCGCGAGCGAACGTTCGCGGGGACGGTGAACGAGACCAGTCCGTCGAGGCCGAGCGTCTCAAACGCGAATTGCGCGGCAGCGAAGGCCGCCTCCGTCGCGTACCCTTTCGACCACCAGGCACGCGCCAGCCGCCAGCCGATCTCCACGGCCGGCGCGAAAGGGGCGTCGAAACCCACGCGCATCAGGCCGACGAATCCCGCAAACGGCGTCACGCCAGGAATTTCCAGCACCCAAGGGCCATAGCCATGCGTCTCGATATGCTGGGCCAGCCGGTGCGCGATGGCGTCGCTCTGGGTCCGGTCGAGTGTCGTCGGAAAGTGACGCATGACGTCTCGATCGGCATTGAGCGCGGCGAAAAGTGGCAAATCCTCTGGCCGCCACTGACGCAGGATCGTGCGCTCGGTCGTGAGCGCGCGCGCGGGGGTACCGAACGGCGAATGCGAATCCTCAGCCATTGTCGACGTGCTCATGCGCTCAAAATCCCGTTGAATTCGCCCGAATCCGAATGGCAAATCGCCGATTGTGACAATTCTGGATCGACTTAATTCGATCCGTGCGGACATTGTGTTCGTGCCCATCAATACTGCCATACGAACCGTGACGAGCGGTAGCGTTCGGCCCCGACGGTTCTATTTTACGAAAGCGCAACCGACTCGGGAAATGGCTTCGACGCATGCGGTTGAGGGCTACGATTCACAAATCGAGGGCGACAAATCGAGGGCGGCATGGATGGCGCGTCGGACGACGCCCGGCGAATCGCGAGGATCCGGTTGTCACTCGGTTTATCCGTAAATGACGGCGGTGGGATGCGAATATTCCGAATGAGTGAAGTCTTTCGGATCACGGAACGATCGGATAGCGATTGAATGTTTGGGGAGCATCTATCGCTTGAGGCATCGAGCGATAGATGCCGTCCGCGTCGCCGACTCCGAACGTTGCGAAGCCAAAAATACTTACCAAAACTTGCAGGAGAAAGGGTGAACTTATCGTGCCGCATCGCGTCCATCGCCCACTATGGCGGGAGTGCTTTTGGGATTGCGCGGCAATGGGGCACGCTAATGCGTCGATATCAGCGAGGTAATTTTGATGAGCCCCCCGGATTCACGCCCCGATTCTGTGCATTTTCGGAAGGATTGATCGGGCGATTCAAAGCGATTTTGGCATTCCAAGACTCATTCCCTGGAAATGCGGTTTTCAAATTATTAAAACTCGTGCTATTTTAAGTGGCGATCCATTTTAACAACCCAAGGACAGGCCAGATGGCAAGCTATAAAGAACTCGTCGCTCAGCGCGAAAAGATTGAAAAGCAAATCGAAGAGGCTAGGGCCCGTGAAGTGGCTCAGGTCATCGCTGAAGTCAAACAGAAGATTCAGGAATATGAACTGTCCGCCAAGGATCTGGGGCTTGCCGCAACCGACGGCCGTCGCCGTGCCGTGCGCACCCAGATTGCGCCGAAGTACATGAATCCGGCCACGGGCGAAACGTGGTCGGGCCGTGGCCGCGCCCCGAAGTGGGTCGGCAAGAACAAAGAGAAATTCCTGATCAAGTAATTCGTCGGCCCAACCTGGACCGGTACTGCCGGTCACGTGTCAGGATTTTCGAGGAACCACCATCGCTGCGCCGCCCTAACGTCTGCGGAGGCGAGCCTTGGCCGCCGTGCCCCTGTGCACGGTGGAGCAACCGTCGAGTCGTCGCACTGCCCCCAACCCGGATCGTCTGGCGGTGGCTTGATGTGATGCAGTGCCTTAAAAGCCAAAACCCGCCGTTCGTATACCGACGGCGGGTCTTGTCATGGTGCAAAGCGTGTGTTGAGCACGTCGTAGGCAGAGTCCGCCTATTCCGCGCCAGGATCTTCCGGCGGAAACATCAGCGTGACCTGCAAGCCGCCGGTGGGCCGATTGCTGAACGATACGCGTCCGCCCAGTTGCTGAGTGAGCTTATCGACAATGGCGAGACCGAGCCCGCAATGCGCATTGCCGCCGCGAGCCGGATCAAGCCGGACGAACGGCCGCACGATGCGATTGATGTCTTCATTGGCAATGCCAGGGCCGCTGTCCTCGATCACGAGACGCCATCCGCTGGCGTCGTGTGACGTGCGAATCGCGAGCGGCGCCTGTCCGTACGTCACCGCGTTATCGAGCAGGTTGTTCACGATGCGCTCGAGATAGGTCTGCCTGAGCTTGAAGCCCGGACCGGCCTGAAGATCCAGTTCGATGGCATAACCTTGATCGAGGAACGGAGCGACCAGTGCGGGAATGCGGGCTTCCACCGGCGACGTCGCACTTTCCATTTCGATGCCCCGGGCAAACAGCAGGAACTGATCGACGATGCGCGTCATCGATTCGGCGTCGCGTGTAATGCCCTCGCTCATCTGCGCGTCGTCGAGCATTTCGGCACGCAGGCGCAACCGTGCAAGTGGCGTTTTCAGATCGTGGGCAATGCCGGCAAGCATGGTGTTGCGCTCCCGGTCGGTTTGCACGATGTCGTGGCTCATGCGATTGAAGCGCTCGGTCAGTTGACGCAACTCCAACGGACCACGCTCCTTGACCTGGGTGCGAACACGATGGGTGGCGAGTTGCTCGGCGGCGGCGGCCATGTCCCGCACCGGCCGCTGCAACTGCCACGCCGCGAATAGCGCAAAGATGACGGTAATGCCGAGAACCGCGGCCAGGCCCGGCAAAATCATGGCCGTGCCCGGCGGGTTACGCACGGACAGCACCGGCGTGGCGATCCAGTAGTCGCGGCCCGGCAGGCGTGCCCAGATGCGAGGCGGTGGCGTGCGCTCCACGCGCAACTGTGTGCCGGCAGGCAGGCGCCGGGCGAGTTCGGTCGTCAGGCGGGCGGTCTTGCTGGCGGGCTCGAAGACGTCGCCATGCGCGAACGAGACCGGCACGACCTGCACGAGATCGGGCAACGTGAGCGTGGAGCTGCCGTCGTGCACTTCGGCCGCCGCCTTGATGATGAAGGCCATTTGCTCGGCGGCATTTTGCACGCGCGTCTCATCGTGATCGCTGCGCAGGATCGTGAGATACGAGAAATGGCTGATGACCAGCGCTGCGATGATGAGTAGCGCGAGCCGGCCAAACAGGGTGTCGAAACGGCCTTTCATGCAGGGCTCTGCCCGTGGGCTGGGGTAAACAGTATCGGCGGCATGCCGGAGTCCTTGTCAGACCGGGAGGTGACGTCGTCGCACAGGGCGACGTCGCAGCGTGGCGTCCGGCGCCGGGCCATCAACCGGTGGCCATGTCGGCGCGTTGACCGTCAGGAACGAAGATGTAACCGCGCCCGCGCACGGTCTGGATGAAGCGCGGGCTTTGCGCGTCTTCGTCGAGCAGACGGCGCAGGCGCCAGATCTGCACGTCGATGCCGCGATCGTTGACATCGCTGTCCGCGCCGTAGAGCAATTCGATGATGCGCTCGCGCGAGAGCACCTGCATGGCGTGGTTCACCAGCAGGCGCAACAAGCCGTATTCGCCATCCGAGAGCGTGAGCAACTGCGCATCGCGGGTGAGCGTGCGACTGCGGAAGTCGAGCACGAACGGGCCGAACGTGTAGTTCTCGCGTTGCTCGGGCACCGCGGCATCGGGCTGCTTGCGACGGCGCAACACGGCATTGATCCGGGCGAGCAGCTCGCGCGGGCTGAACGGCTTGCCGAGATAGTCGTCGGCACCGATTTCCAGCCCGACGATGCGGTCGATCTCGTCGCTGCGTGCGGTGAGCAGGATCACCGGCACATCGTCGTTGCGCGCGCGCAGGTCCCGCAGGGCGGTGAGGCCATCGACCTTGGGCATCATCAGGTCAAGCACGATCAGCGACGGACGCTCACGCTCCAGGCGTGCGGCCAATCCGTCGCCGTCATGCATCACGGCCACCGAGAAGCCGTGGCGGCTCAGATATTCGCGCAGCAGATCACGCAGATCGGGATCGTCGTCGACAACAAGAATCTTCATATTCGTTCGGACAGGGAGTGTTGTCATGATAGTGGCCTCCCCGCGCGGCTTGACGCGGGTATTGTTTCCAGACATTACAGCATTGGTCACCCGTAACGTTGCGTAATAATAGAGCCAGCGCCGGCGATACACGAAATTCGCCCCCATCGCATAAGGTTCGATCGAACCGGCGAGCCACCCTGTCAGTGGCCAGTTCCGCACACTCAGCCGTACGTCTCGCGCTGCGAGAGCGCTGCGACAAGGCAATGCAGCACATTGCCAACGCTGCCATGCGAACCATCGCGCGCGCGGACGGTCTTTCCTCTGCTGCGCCAAACGCGATTCCCCTTGAGGAAAGCGGGTGTAATCAGCCGTCCTATCGGGCTTTGACAACGGTCTGCTATGCTGATTGGCCGGATCTGGCGTGAGGCAAGGCCCCCGGGGCTTACGGACGTTTTGCTGCGCCGCGGCACCCGATCGCAAGACCGTCGTCCATACGGGACGAATCCACCTACTACTGCGCTGTAATGAGGAAGTCATGACCGAGCACGGTCCCCACGGTTCCGAACCACCGAACGGTTCTGATCGGCCCGCACCCGCCACCGCTGGCACGCAACGCGACACCGGGCCAGCCCCTGCGGCTTCGCGTACGCGCCGCTGGCTCGTGCCCGCCGTGATCGGGCTGATCGTCGTGGTCATCGCCGGGGGCGTTTACTACCGCCTGCATTCCCAAAGTGCGCAAGGCCCGGCTCAAGCGGGCGGGCGTCGCGGCGGTGCGCCGGGCGGCATGGCCGGCGCGGGTGCGCCCGCCACGCCGGTGACGGCGGTCGAGGCGAAGACGGGCGACCTGCCGGTCTTCCTCAACGGGCTGGGCACCGTCACGCCCACGCGCAGTGTGACCGTGCATTCGCGTGTCGACGGACAGCTCATGAAGGTGCACTTCAAGGAAGGCGACATCGTCAAGGAAGGCCAGTTGCTCGCCGAAATCGATCCGCGTGCCTTCCAGGTACAGGTCACCCAGATGGAGGGCCAACTCGCCCGCGACCAGGCGTTGCTCAAGAATGCGCAACTCGACCTCGCCCGTTACGAGACACTGCTCAAGCAGGATTCGATCGCCGCGCAGACGGTGGACACTCAGCGTGCGCTCGTCAAGCAGTACGAAGGAACCGTCAAATCCGACGAGGGGCAGCTCGGCAACGCCCGCCTGCAACTGAACTATGCCAGCGTGATCGCGCCGGTGTCGGGGCTCGCGGGGCTGCGCCAGGTCGATCCGGGCAACATCATTCACGCGTCGGACACCAACGGCATCGTCATCATCAACGAGGTGACGCCAATTACCGTCGTCTACACGATTCCCGAGGACAACCTGTCGAAGGTCCTCAAACGCTCGCGAGACGGGGAGACGCTGCCCGTCGAAGCGTTCGACCGTGCCGACAAGGTGAAGCTGGCCACTGGCAAGCTGGCCTCCATCGACAACCAGATCGACACGACAACCGGCACCGTCAAGCTCAAGGCGGAATTTGCCAATCGCGACGGCATGCTGTTCCCGAACCAGTTCGTCAACGTGAAGATGCTCGTCGACACGCTCAAGGGCGCAACGCTGATTCCGAGCGCGGCGGTGCAGCGCGGTACGCAGGGCAGTTTTGTGTACACGGTGCAGCCGGATCAGACGGTCAAGCTCAAGACCGTGAAGCTCGGACCGACCGACGGCACCCAAGTGGCGGTGGAGTCGGGCATCGCGCCGGGCGAGAAATTGGTGATCGACGGCATGGACAAGCTGCGCGACGGTGCCAAGGTGGAGGTGATCACGGCCGCGAGCCGCGCGGCGGCCGTTGCCCCGCCCGCGCCGGGGGACAAGCGCAACGGCGGTCATCGCCGTCCGGCGCAATAGGGCGGCCTTGCGTGACGTCGCACGATATCGCGTGCCCACGCCCCACCCATGCTCGGCCCACGGCCGCCAGAAACACCCTTCGACGTAGCCAATGAATCCGTCCCGCCCGTTTATTCTCCGACCGGTCGCCACCTCGTTACTGATGGTGGCGATCCTGCTTGCCGGTTTCGTCGCCTACCGTCTGCTGCCGCTCTCGGCATTGCCGGAAGTCGACTACCCCACCATTCAGGTGGTCACGCTCTATCCGGGCGCCAGCCCGGATGTGATGACCTCGTCGGTGACGGCCCCGCTGGAGCGTCAGTTCGGCCAGATGCCGGGCCTGAACCAGATGTCGTCGACCAGTTCGGGCGGCGCGTCGGTGATCACGTTGCAGTTCTCGCTCAATCTCGGGCTCGACGTTGCCGAGCAGGAAGTGCAGGCCGCGATCAACAGCGCCAGCAACTTGCTGCCCACCGATCTGCCGATGCCGCCGATCTACAGCAAGGTCAATCCGGCCGACACGCCGATCCTGACGCTGGCGATCATGTCGAAGACCCTGCCGCTGCCCAAGCTCGAAGACCTGGTCGACACACGTGTGGCGCAGAAGATCTCGCAACTGCCCGGCATCGGTCTGGTGAGCCTCTCGGGTGGCCAACGCCCGGCGGTGCGCATTCAGGTCAATCCCCGTGCGATTACGTCGTACGGGCTGAGTATCGAGGACGTTCGCACGTCCATCGCGGCGGCCAACGTCAACCAGGCGAAAGGCAGTTTCGACGGCCCGCTGCGTGCCTCGACCATCGACGCCAACGACCAGCTCGCGTCGGCCGACGAGTATCGCAATCTGGTCATCGCATACAAGAACGGCGGCCCGATCCGTCTTTCCGACATTGCCGACGTCATCGACGGCGCGGAGAACACCAAGCTTGCCGCGTGGGCCGACACTACGCCGGCCATCGTGCTCAACGTGCAGCGTCAGCCGGGCGCGAATGTGATCGAGACGGTCAACCGGGTCAAGGCGTTGCTGCCGCAGTTGCAGGCCTCGCTGCCCGGCAGCATCGACGTGAAGCTGCTGACCGACCGCACCACGACGATCCGCGCCTCGGTCTCCGACGTGCAGTTCGAACTCCTGCTCGCGGTGGCCCTGGTGGTCATGGTGATTTTCCTGTTCCTGCGTAACGTCTCGGCGACGATCATCCCGAGCGTGGCCGTGCCGCTCTCGCTCGTCGGCACGTTCGGTGTGATGTACCTCGCCGGCTTCTCGATCAACAACCTCACGCTCATGGCGCTCACCATTGCGACGGGCTTCGTGGTCGACGACGCCATCGTGATGATCGAGAACATCGCGCGTTACATGGAGCAGGGGGAAAAGCCGCTGCAGGCGGCGCTCAAGGGCGCGGAACAGATCGGCTTCACCATCATTTCGCTCACGTTCTCGCTGATCGCCGTGCTGATTCCGCTGCTGTTCATGGGCGACGTCGTCGGGCGCCTGTTTCGCGAGTTCGCGATCACGCTGGCGGTGTCGATCCTGATCTCGGCCGTGGTGTCGCTCACCCTTACGCCGATGATGTGCGCGAAGCTGCTGCGTCACGTGCCCGAGGAGAAGCAGGGCAAGTTCTACCGCAAGACCGGCGAGATGTTCGATCGGATCATCGCGAAGTACGGCGAGTGGCTCTCATGGGTGCTCGATCGTCAAACGGCCACGCTGCTCGTCGCGCTAGGCACGCTTGTGCTCACGGTATTGCTGTATCTGTGGGTGCCGAAGGGCTTCTTCCCGGTGCAGGACACGGGTGTGATCCAGGGGATTTCCGAAGCGCCGCAGTCGATCTCATTCGCGGCGATGGGCGAGCGCCAGCAGGCCTTGGTCGCCGCCGTGCTCAAGGACCCGGCCGTCGAATCGGTGTCGTCGTTCATTGGGGTGGATGGGGTGAACACCACGCTCAACAGCGGGCGTTTGCTCATCAATCTGAAAGACAAGGCCGTGCGCGGACTCGACGCTTCGGCCGTGATCCGCCGCATCCAGCCCGAGGTGGCGAACGTGCCCGGCATCGCGCTCTACATGCAGCCGGTGCAGGATCTGACCATCGAAGACCGCATCAGCCGAACGCAATATCAGTTCACGCTGCAGGATCCGAGTCTCGATACGCTCGGCATCTGGGTGCCGAAGCTCGTCGACAAGCTGCAACACGTACCGCAACTGGCCGACGTGACGAGCGACCTGCAAGTCAATGGCTTGCAGGCGTACGTGGACATCGATCGCGATACGGCGAGCCGCCTGGGCGTGACGCCGGCCGCCGTCGACCAGACGCTCTACAGCGCGTTCGGCCAGCGACTGATTTCGACGATCTACACGCAGGCGTCGCAGTACCGCGTGGTGCTCGAAGTGGGTAACGATTTCCAGCGCGGCCCCGACGCACTGAAGGGCATCTACGTTGCGTCGACCTCGGGGGTACAGGTGCCGCTCACATCGTTCGCGAAGATCGTGGAGAAGCCGACACCGCTGGCGATCAATCACCAGGCCCAGTTCCCGGCCGCCACCATCTCGTTCAACCTCGCCAAGGGCGCGTCGCTCGGCGACGCCGTGAAGGCGATTACCGCGGCCGAGGCGTCCATCGGCTTGCCGGTGAGCACGCAGACGACGTTCCAGGGCGCGGCGCAGGCGTTCCAGGCGTCGCTCTCGAACACGCTGTGGCTGATTCTCGCGGCGGTCGTGACGATGTACATCGTGCTGGGGGTGCTCTACGAGAGCTACATCCACCCGATCACGATCCTGTCGACGCTGCCGTCGGCCGGTGTCGGCGCGCTGCTCGCCCTGATGGTCTCGGGCAACGACATCAGCATCATCGCGATCATCGGCATCATCCTGCTGATCGGCATCGTGAAGAAGAACGCCATCATGATGATCGACTTCGCGCTCGAGGCGGAGCGCGAACGGGGCATGGCGCCGCGTGAGGCGATCTATCAGGCGTGTCTGCTGCGTTTTCGTCCGATCCTCATGACGACGATGGCCGCTGTGCTGGGGGCGCTGCCGCTCATGCTTGGCTCGGGCGTGGGGTCCGAGTTGCGCCAGCCGCTCGGGATCACCATGGTGGGCGGGCTGATGGTCAGTCAGGTGCTCACACTCTTTACCACGCCCGTGATCTACCTGTGGTTCGACCGCTTGGCCGCTCGGGCGCGCGCCTGGCGCGATCGGCGTTTCGGCACCTCGGGGCCGCCGGACGATCCGGGGCACGGCGATCATGGCACGCCGGGCGGCGGCAGTGACGGCCCGGCCACCACAGGCGGCCCAGCGCGATGAACCTGTCGGCTGTCTTCATCAAGCGCTCGGTCGCGACCGTTCTGCTCACCGTCGGGGTGACGCTGGCGGGCATCGTCGCGTTCGGGTTGCTGCCCGTCTCTCCGCTGCCGCAGGTCGATTTTCCGACGATCTCCGTCTCGGCGTCGCTACCCGGCGCGAGTCCCGAGACGATGGCCGCGAGCGTGGCCACGCCGCTGGAGCGCTCGCTCGGTCGGATTGCCGGGGTGACGGAGATGACGTCGAACAGCACACTGGGCTCGACCCGCATCACGCTGCAGTTCGATCTCTCGCGCGACATCAACGGCGCGGCGCGCGACGTACAGGCGGCGATCAACGCGGCGCGCAGCCTGCTGCCGTCGGGTCTGCCGAGCAACCCGACCTATCGCAAGGTGAATCCCGCGAGCGCGCCGGTGATGATTCTTGCGCTGACATCGGACAGCATGACGCGCGGGCAGATGTACGACTCCGCGTCGACCATCCTCGCGCAGAAGATCTCCCAGCTCGACGGCGTGGGCGATGTCACCGTGGGCGGCAGTTCGCTGCCGGCGGTGCGGGTCGAACTCAACCCAACGGCGCTCAACAAGTACCAGATCCCGCTCGAGACGGTGCGCACGACGATTCAGGCCGCCAACGCAAACCGGCCGAAGGGCGCGCTCGAAGAGGGCGATCAGCGCTGGCAGATTCTCGCCAACGATCAGGCGAAGACGGCCAAGGACTATCTGCCGGTCGTCGTCAGCTATCGGGACGGCCGTCCGGTGCGCCTGTCCGATGTCGCCGACGTGGTCGATTCGGTGCAGGACTTGCGCAACGCCGGTTCGGTCAATGGCAAGCCGTCGGTGGTGCTCATCATCACGACGCAGCCCGGCGCGAACATCATCAACACCGTCGACGGTATCAACAAGATTCTGCCGGTGCTGCGCGCCTCGATCCCGGCGGCCATCAATCTCGACGTGGCGATGGACCGCACGCCGACGATCCGGGCATCCCTCAAGGAAGTCGAGCGCACGCTGCTGATTTCGATTGCGCTCGTCATCATGGTGGTGTTCCTCTTCCTGCGGAACTGGCGCGCCACGCTTATTCCGAGCGTCGCGGTGCCCGTCTCGCTGATTGGCACATTCGGGGTCATGTACCTGTGCGGCTTCAGTCTCGACAACCTGTCGCTCATGGCGCTCACCATTGCGACGGGCTTCGTGGTCGACGACGCCATCGTGGTGCTCGAGAACATTTCCCGCCATATCGAAGACGGACTGAGTCCGTTCGCCGCCGCGCTCAAGGGCACGCGCGAAGTCGGCTTCACGGTGCTCTCGATGAGCATTTCGCTGGTGGCGGTTTTCATCCCGCTGCTGCTCATGGGCGGCATCGTGGGGCGCCTGTTCCGCGAGTTCGCCGTCACGCTCTCGGCCGCTATCCTGGTCTCGCTGGTCGTCTCGCTCACGGCAACGCCGATGATGTGCGCGCGTCTGCTCAAGGGTAAGCCTGCGCGGGGTGCCTCCGAGCCGCCGCCGCGCGCGTCCGTCTGGGCACGGATCGGCGGATGGACCGAGCGCATGTTCGACGGCATGCTGCGCGAATATGAACGCTCGCTCTCGTGGGCGTTGCGCCATGGGCCGCTCATGCTGGGGATTCTGTTTGCCACCATCTGCCTGAACGTCTGGCTTTACACCGTCGTGCCGAAGGGCTTTTTCCCGCAGCAGGACACGGGGCGGATGATCGGCTTCATTCAGGCCGATCAGGCGATCTCGTTCCAGGCGATGGAAAAGAAGCTGGCCGACTTCATCAAGATCGTGCAGGCCGATCCGGACGTGTCGACCGTCACGGGCTTTACCGGCGGATCGAACCGCAACGGCGGCTTGATGTTCGTCACGCTCAAGCCGCTGGGCGAGCGCAAAATCTCGGCCGATCAGGTGATTGCGCGATTGCGGGGCAAGCTGGCCAAGGAGCCTGGCGCAATGCTTTATCTGCAGTCCGTGCAGGACATTCGCGTAGGCGGGCGGGCGAGTAACGCGCAGTACCAGTACACGTTGCAGGCCGATGATCTGCAGCAATTGCGCGAGTGGGAGCCAAAGGTGCGCAATGCGCTCTCGCACCTGCCGAATCTCGTCGACGTCAACACGGACCAGCAGGACAAGGGCTTGCAGACGACACTCGACGTCGATCGCGATCAGGCGTCGCGCCTCGGTCTGACGATGAGCCAGATCGACAACGTGCTCAACGATGCGTTCGGGCAGCGGCAGGTCTCCACCATCTACAACCCGCTCAATCAGTACAAGGTCGTGATGGAAGTCGCGCCGCAATGGTGGCAAAGCCCCGAGTCGCTCAAGGACATCTACGTGGTGACCTCGGCGGGGGCCCAGGTGCCGCTCTCGGCATTCGCGCGGTATCGGCCGACGAACACGGCGCTGGGGGTCTCGCATCAGGGGCAGTTCGCGGCGAGCACGATTTCGTTCAACCTCCCGCCGGGGGTGTCGCTGTCGCAGGCGCAAGCCTCGGTCCAGGATGCCGTGGGCCGGCTGGGCATGCCCACGTCGGTGCACGGCAGCTTCCAGGGCACGGCGCAGGCGTTCCAGTCGGCCTTGTCGTCGCAGCCGATACTCATTCTGACTGCGCTGCTCACGGTATATATCGTGCTCGGCGTGCTCTACGAGAGCTACATCCATCCGCTCACCATTCTGTCGACGCTGCCGTCGGCGGGGGTCGGGGCGTTGCTCGCGTTGCTGCTCTTCAATACCGAGTTCAGCATCATCGCGCTGATCGGGGTGATTCTGTTGATCGGTATCGTGAAAAAGAACGCGATCATGATGATCGACTTCGCGCTCGATGCCGAACGGCGCCAGAACATGCCGCCGCGCGAGGCCATCTACCACGCGTGTGTGCTGCGCTTTCGCCCGATCATGATGACGACGATGGCCGCCATGCTCGGTGCGATTCCGCTCGCATTGGGTGCGGGCGACGGGGCGGAGCTGCGTCAGCCGCTGGGGATCTCCATCGTGGGCGGCCTGCTCGTGAGCCAGGTGCTCACGCTTTATACGACGCCGGTCGTGTACCTCTATCTCGATCGCTTGCGGCTGCGCTGGGCACGATGGCGTGCGCGTGGTCGAGGTGACCGGGGCGACGTTGGGGAGGTGGGGCATGGTTGATGCCGCTCATCGCTTGCGTTATGCGCGTCCGTGGGCGTCGCGTCACGAGGCGTCTTCTGAAACTTCTGTTCTGGCCGAAGGGCCGCTGTGTGCCATGTCCCGTAACCTGAATCGTCAAGTCGCCTCCGTTGGTTCTCATTCGCCCGCCGGCGCCGCTGTGGTTGCGCGGCAAGGGCGAGGCGCGACGACGTCGCCGCGCCTGCGTCGCGCCGCCACGTGGATTGCGGCAAGCGCCGTGCTGTGGCTCGCGGGCTGCGCGGTGGGGCCGGACTATGTGCGTCCGACCATCGACACGCCGGCAGCGTTCAAGGAGACCGGCGACTGGAAGCTCGCGGAGCCCAGCGACGCGGCGTCCAAGGGCGAGTGGTGGGCGATCTATCAGGACCCGGTGCTCGCCGACCTGATGGCGCAGGTCAACGTCGACAATCAGAACATCAAGGTTGCCGAGGCCAACTATCGGCAAGCACTGGCCGTGGCCTCGCAGGCGCGCTCTGCCTTCTTTCCGACAATCGGCGCCGACGCCGGACTCACGCGCGCCAGCTCGCGCGTGAGCAGCTCGGCGGTGAGCGGATCGGGCGCGGGCGGGATCTCGAACAGCTACAGCCTGTCGGGCACGGCGAGCTGGGAACCGGACATCTGGGGTAGCGTGCGCCGCTCGGTCGAGGCCGGCAACGCGAGCGCCGAGGCGAGCGCGGCGGATCTGGCCAATGCACGTCTGTCGGCGCAGGCGCTACTCGCGCAGAACTATTTCGACCTGCGGGTAACGGACGCGCAGAAGGCGCTGCTCGACCGTACGGTTGCCGCCTACGAGCAAACGCTCAAGCTCACGCAGAATCAATACGCCGTCGGTGTGGCGCAGCGCTCCGACGTGATTCAGGCGCAGACGCAATTGCAATCGGCGCAGGCCTCGGCGCTCGATATCGAGGTGACGCGCGCTCAACTGGAGCATGCGATCGCGCTGCTCGTCGGCAAGGCGCCGGCGGTGTTCTCGCTCGCGCCGACGCCGCTGCGCGCTGCCTTGCCGATGGCGCCGGTGAGCCTGCCGTCGACCTTGCTGGAACGGCGGCCCGATATTGCGGCGGCCGAACGCTCGGTGGCGGCGGCGAACGCGAAGATCGGCGTGGCCAAGGCGGCCTTCTTCCCGACGCTTTCGCTCTCGGCGACGGGCGGATTCCAAAGCAGCAGCTTCGCCGACTGGCTGACGCTGCCGAGCCGCTTCTGGTCGGTTGGCCCGGCGCTGGCGGCCACGCTCTTCGACGGCGGCCTGCGTCGCGCGCAGACCGACGCGGCCATCGCGGCGTACGACGCACAGGTCGCGACCTACCGTCAGACGGTGCTCACGGCGTTTCAGGCGGTCGAAGACAACCTCGCCGCGCTGAACTATCTGGGCCGCGAGGCTGCCGTGCAGAATCAGGCGGTGCAGTCGTCGCGCGAGGCGCTGCAACTCATCCTCAATCAGTACAAGGCGGGCACTGTCGGGTTCCAGAACGTGTTGACGGCGCAGACGACGGCGTACACCACGGAGCGTACGGCGCTGACGATTCTCGGCCGTCAGTTCACGGCCAACGTGCTGCTCGTGACCGCACTCGGCGGCGGCTGGCATGGATTGTCGTCCGCAGGCGACAGCCTTGGCGCACCGCAGGCAGTGAAAACCTCCGCCGGCGCCAGCCCTGCCGACGGCCGCGACGGGCAGAAGTAACGCGCCGTCCGAACCCCCTCGCCACGTGCCGGTCGAGTCGATCCTCGACCGGCACCCCCTCGGCATGTCTCCCTGCGCCAACTACGCATATTCCGACGCGCACAACGAGCCGATCACTAAATCGGGCGTTGGTGTTTAAGGTAATTCCGAACTTCGAGATTGGAATGTCGGAAGCGCTCGCCGCGAATCGTCCGAATACCGGTAACGCGAGTAGCACAGACTGCGTTGCCGGACGTCTGAGCAATTTCACCTCCGGGCGAGCCCCGTCAAGTAGTTAGGTCGCAGTACCCGCTCTATCGGGCAGCATGCGGGGCGCGCGCGCATTGACCACACCGCGTGGCAAGGCGGCCCGTGCGCATCGTGTATGTGACGTTTCCCAGCCGGTCGGGATGATCCCTTTTTGCCAGAATGGACTCGCTTCGCGGCAATGGCAGGCGCGAAGCACCGTACGTGTCGTGCGGCGATGACGGTACTGCCAGATGACGAATAAGGGGAGGAGGCAACGATGACGATCAATGTCGTGGTCGCGGACGACCATCCGATTGTGCGCTATGGAATACGACGTCTGCTCGAAGAGCGGGAAATGATTCATCTGGTCGGCGAGGCGGCCAATTCGTCAGAACTCGTGAATTTGCTGGCCAAGGCGCCATGCGACATTCTCGTGACCGATTTTTCAATGCCAGGGGGAAACTTCAAGGACGGACTGTTTCTGATCGGCTACGTGCGCCGGTATTTCCCGCACATCAAGATCATCGTCGTGACGATGCTGGAAAACCTGGCGATTCTTCGCGGCATGCTCAAGCTCGGCGTGCATTCGATTCTCTCCAAGCTCGACGAGCAGAGTTCGATTGCCGATATCGTGTGCGTGGTTGCGGACGGCAGCCGCTATATTCCGGCAGGACTGGCGACGCGGCTGCACGACTCGGTGGTCGACGATACCGAGATCGACGCGTCGAAGCTCTCGGGCCGCGAAGTGGAGGTGGTTCGGTTGTTCGTCTCTGGGCTCACCATCAGCGAAATCGCGTTCCAGCTCAGTCGCAGCGTCAAGACGGTCAGCTCGCAGAAGACCAACGCCATGCGCAAACTTGGGCTGGACCGCGACGTCGACCTGTATCACTACGCCACGCGCACGGGCATCGCGTGAGGGAACCGTTGCCCCCCGGGCGGGTGGCGGGGGCGAGGGGGCGACTGGGCGGTGGGGCAGCGATGCCCCGCGCGCAATCAGGCCGGCAGGCGAATGGCCCGCATATCGCGCAGGATCAACTCGCCCGCGCGGAGCATCTGTTTGAGCTGATGCACCACTTGCTTGATTTCCTGCACGTGGGCCTCCGGCGCGTCGGGTTGCTGCTCCTGGGCCACGACCAGTGCATCGAGGCGCCGCGTGTAGTCGCGCATCGCTTCGCTCGCGGCCTGCGCATCCGTCGGCACCGACGCGGCCGGGGCCGCCACGGCCTGCGAAAGCAGATCGCTGATCGCGGAGACGACCTGCGCCAGCTCGCCGCTCTTGTCCGCTGCAATCTGACGCGGTAGCAGGTCCGACATCCCCGTGATGTACGACGCCATTACATGGTTCTGCACCAGCAGATCGTTGAGCTCCCCGACCGAGACCTGTTTGGACTTGGGCTCGAGCATCATGCGCCTGAAGGCCGCGCCGAAATTTCCGAACGCGATGTGCATGTCCTTGCGCGCCATGCGGTAGGCGAGGTCGTCGCGCTTGCCGTCGCGGCCGGTGCACGATTCCAGGTACGTGCGCGTCGACTGCACCGCCTGCCGGATAAGCGGCCCCATCAGGCGGTATTCCCAGTACGGGAAAAGATACGAGCACACCAGCGCCACGGCGGAGCCGATCAGCGTGTCGATCGCGCGCTCGCCGATCACCGACAGCGACCCGGGGAGCAGGAAGTGGAACAGCAACAGCACATAGGACGACATGAACACGACCGACAGGCCGTAATTGAACAGCGACAGGCTGTTACCCATGACCATGCAGAAGAACATGAGGGCGAGCAGCACCCACGCCTTGTGCACGAAAGCCAGAATGACCAACACGCTTACGCATCCCACCAGCGTGCCGGTCAGACGCTGCGCGTTCTTTTGTTTGGTCAGGCTGAAGCCGGGCTTCAGAATCACGATGATCGTGAGCAACACCCAGTAACTATGTGCCTGCCCCGCGAGCAGCGACCAGTTCTCGCAAATGATCATTCCGGCCGTGATGGCGATCGTCACCCGCAAGGCATGGCGAAAGCTCGGTGAGGAAAAAGTCAGATTCTTCCAGAGCAATTTCGGAGAGTAGCTCTGTCGTGAGGTAAAGCGTACGAGCGCCTGATCGATCTGGACTTCGGTGGCCGTCCCCGCCGTGGCGAGATTCGTGTTGCGGTGCATGCGTTCCACGACACGCGTGCTGCTCCAGACACGGCGAAAGGTGCTCGTCAGCGCTTGATAGGCTTCGGGTGCGCGCTGCGGCAGCGACTGCTTGCGCATCAGTTCGATCTCGTACTCGATGGCCCGCAATTCCGCGCGCCAACTGCGCTGCGCTCGCGACGGTTCGTTGGTGGCGATGGCATAGCCGATGGCATCGACTTCATTGGCGATCTTTCGGATCATGTCGCGAAAGAACAGGAGCACGTCGTGGTCGGCGAACGCCCGGCGCAGCATCGGGTAGTCGGTGTGCACCGACACCACGACCTCATGCAGGTCGACGATGTTGATGAACAGGTTGAACAACATCGTGCGGCGCGGCTCCAGCGTGCCGGTGCGCAAGCGGGGCAGGTTGCGCAGAATGATCTCGCGCGCCGCCTGCTGCTTTTCCACGACGTTGACCTGCGCGGCGATCAGTCGCCGGTAGCATTCGTCGATATCGGTCGACGTGTCGTAGAAGGCCGCCTTGGCTTCCAGATACTGCGCCGTGACGAAGAAACACTCAGCCAGCGTCTGCTGTTCGATGCGAAACCACCAGACGCGGCAGACGACGAGGCTGAAGTAGGTGTACCAGAGGCCGCCGGCGAGCACGGCGCCGGCATCGAGCACGGCCTGATGCCGGGTGAGATCGCCCTCGACGTTGAGCACCATCATCATCAGGCAGGCGAAGCTCACGAGCGACGCGCGATAGCCATAGATCACGAGCATCGACAGACCGAACGTCAGGATCAGCGACGTGATCCAGAGCTGCCACGGCTGTGCGGCGGTGGCCATGCCGGTGATCAGTACCGTAAGGGCGCCGAGCAGTGTGCAACTGAGCAGTTCCGCGTGCTTGTGACGCAGCGGTCCGTTGATATCGACCACGCTCGCGCACAGCGCCCCCGAGGCGACCTCGATGCCGAGCAGGTGCTGGTCCATCCCCCAGAACAGCACGAGCGCCGGCAGCACGACCCCCAAGGCCTGGCGGGTGCCGGTGAAAAAGTAATGGCTGAAGAGGAACTTCTTGATATCGGTCTGGTAGTCCATGCGTCCGGTGCGAGGGTTCCGCAGCAAAGCTGGCCGCGCGGCGGGGGTAGGGCGCGGTGCAGACAGAGTCTAGCCGAAGCCCCGCGTGGCGCGAAGAGGGGATACTGCCGGTGACGCCCCCCGTGCCGACCGACGGGCAGCGACGTGCGATGCCGCCGACACTCATGACGGGGCAAGTTTTCGGATCTGCCCGATGGGCTTCGCGAGGAGGCTTTTGTTATGCTTGCGAACAGACTCGCTCAGCCGCCACGCCCGCATGCTCCACCTATTCTTTTCCAACCGGTTCACCACCCTTGAAGCCGCCCTGTTGCGCGATCTCGCCCAGGCGCCCGGCAGCACGGGGAAATCCGGCAATCCGTTCGAGACGGAAACCATCGTCGTGCCAAGTGTGGCGGTGCGGCGCCGGCTCGAGCTGGACTATGCCGATGTGTTCGGCGTGTGTGCCAACGTTCGTCTGACCTATCTCGCCCAGTGGCTGTGGGACATGGCGGGGCAACTGGTCGCGGTGCCCGAGAGTTCGCCGTTTGCGCCGGACCGGCTCGTCTGGCCGCTGTATCAGTGCCTTGCCCAGCCGTGGGGGGACGCCTCGCCGCGATTGGCGGGCTATCTGGCGGGGGCGGACGATGTCATGCGCTTCGAGTTGGCCGACCGACTGGCGCATCTCTATGACCAATATCTGACCTATCGGCCGAACTGGCTCGAGCGCTGGCAATCCGGGGAGACGATCGCGCCGGGGGCCGCCACGGGCTGGGGTGAGACGCAGCGTGCCGACGAAGTGTGGCAGAGCGCCTTGTGGCGGCAGGTGTTGGCGCATCTGGAGATTCGCGAGCGTCACCCGACGTTGCGGGCCATCGACCGGATCGAGGCATTGACGCCGGAGACCGTGCCTGCCGGATGGCCGTCGCGTGTGTCGGTGTTCGCGCTGTCGTCGATGCCGCCGCTCTCGATGGCGCTGCTCAAGGCGATGTCTCGTCTGATCGAGGTGCACCTGTACGTCCTGAATCCGTGCGAGAGCTATTGGTTTGACATCGTGCCGCCGTCACGACTGTCGTATCTGGCGCGGCGCGATGGGGGGGCGCATCGGGAAGTGGGGCATCCGTTGCTCGCCGAATGGGGGCGCCAGACGCAATCGCATATCGATGCGCTGTATGCCGACCTTGCACCTCAGGCGGTGGAGGATCGGGCGCTGTTTCAGCCCAATCCCGCGCCGACGCTGCTCGCTGCCCTGCAAAACGGCATTCTCACGTTGGACGACGGCCGTCACGGCGCGCCCGATGGCGTGAGCGTCGACGGGTCGGTGCAGGTGCATGTGTGCCATAGCCTGGCGCGTCAGATCGAAGTGCTGCATGACCGGTTGTTGGCATGCTTCGACGAGATTCCCGATTTGCGTCCCGACGATGTGCTCGTGACCGTGCCGGATCTCGGGCGCGCGGCTCCGCTGATCGACGCCGTGTTTGGTACGGCAACACCTCGCATTCCCTATCTGGTGACCGGGTTGCCGCCGACGCGGACCAATCCCGTCGCGCGTGCGTTCGCCTCCATCCTGGCCTTGGCGCAGCAGCGGGTGGCGGTGTCGAGTCTGGTGGAACTGGCGCGCACGGAGGCCATCGCACAACGCTACGATCTCGGCGGCAACGGGCTCGACACCATTCAAAACTGGTTGCATGCCGCCGGTGCACGACGCGGCTGGCGCGGTGACGCCCTGCTGCGCCTCGACGCGCCGCAGGCGTGCGCGCCGACCGGGGCCGATGTCTCGCCGGCGTTGGAGCGGCACACCCTGGGCGACGCAATGATGCGGCTGTTTCTCGGCTACGCCTTGCCCGATGACGCCTTGCCGGTCGACGATTGGCTTCCTGTCGGGGGAATCGAGGGCGGGCGTGCCGAATGGCTCGGGCAGTTGGCGCGGCTCGTCGACGATCTCGACGCCACCGTCGTCACGCTGCAAACGACCCGCACGGGACTCGCGTGGCGCGATCAGTTGCTGGCGATGCTGGAGCAATTCTTTTCCGACGAGCCCCGTTTTGCCGACGATGTGGCCGAGGTGCGTGTGGCCATCGAACAGATCGGCTCGGCCATTGCCGATGGCGCGCCCGAAGTGCAGGTGCCGGTCGACGTGGTGGCGCGCGTGTTGGCCAATGCCCTCGACGATCCGACGCGTGGCGGCGTGCCATCGGGACGTGTGACATTTGCGGCGATCCCCAGTTTGCGCCTGCTGCCGTACCGGGTGGTGTGCATGATCGGCATGGACGACGGGGTGCTGCCGGGGCGCGTGCGCGCCGACGAATTCGACCTCATGCGCGCGTTGCCGCAACGTGGCGATCGCCAGCGGCGCGACGACGAGCGCAATCTTTTCCTTGATCTGATGTTGAGCGCGCAGGACCGGTTCCTGATGACCTACACGGGCCGAAGCGTGCGCGACAATGCGCCGCTGCCGCCATCGACGGCCGTGGACGAATTGCTCGACTTCGCCGGGCAGTTGCTGGCACCGGTCTCCCAGGGGTACAGCCTCGACGATCAGCGCGAAGCCCGCGAGCGGCTTGCCGTGTCGCATCCGCTTCAGCCGTTTTCGCCGGCGTATTTCGACGGGCACGACCCATCGCTCTACAGCTACGACGTGGCCAACGGTGAGGCGGCACAGCAGTTGGCGGATCAATTGGCGTCCCCCGCACCGGACGCGCCCGCCGCGCCATTCGTGCACGAACCGTTACCGGCGATCGTACAAACCCATTTGACGTTGGACGACCTGCTGCGTTTCTGGCGTCATCCCGGCAGAGCGTGGGCGCGTGACCGGCTGGGACTCTCGCTCGGCGAACTGCTCACGGAGGTCGACGACGAAGAGCCGTTCGTGCTCGACTGGGCCGGACGCGACGCGCTGGCGGCGCGTCTGCTGCCGCGCCTGATGCGCCCCGACGAACGCGACGGGCACGATGCACGCGCGCATGCCGACGCCATTGAGCGTATTGCGAAGGTCAGTCACGAGTTGCCAGGCGGGGCGACCGGTGCCGTCTGGCGCCGCAGAGCGTTGGGCGGCCTGCGCGCGCTGGCGTCGCAGGTGCGAGACGCGCAGGCGGAAGGCACGCAGGAGCTGCTGGTGACGCTGCCTTTGACGCCGGCGCTGCCGCCGTCATGGCGCGAATCGACGGACGCCGCGTGGCACGGCGATGCTACGTTGCGCGCGGAATGCCTGTTGCAGGGGCGCTTGGCCCCGGTGTCGCGCTATGGGCTGGTGATGTATCGATACGGCAGCGTGCGTCCGAGCGATCTGCTTGCCGCATGGCTGGCCCATCTGGCGCTTTGTGCGCATCTCCAGCAGCCCGAGCAGGCCGGGCTGGACGTGGCCGCCAGAACGCTCTGGTACGGCGAAGACGAGACGTTCGCGTTGCGGCCGGTGGAGGACGCGGCGACGCTGTTGGGGCAATGGGTAGCGCTATACCGCCTCGGTCAGACGCGGCCGTTGCCATTCTTCGCGCGAAGTGCCTGGAAGTTGGCGAGCACCGGCAAGCTGGGCGAGGCGCAAAGCGCGTGGCTCGGTTCGGCATTCGCGCGGGGCGACGCGGACGACCCGTACACGCGACTGATCTGGCGCGGGGTGGAGGATCCGCTGGCGCCGCCATTCGATTCTCTCGCCAATCTCCTGCTCGGCCCTCTGGTGCAACACCTTGACGTGGCGGAGGGCGCATGACGCAGCTCATCGACCTTGACGTCTTCAGTTGCGATCTCGACGGCGTTTGCCTGATCGAAGCGTCGGCCGGCACCGGCAAGACCTGGAATATATGCGCGCTGTACGTGCGGTTGCTGCTCGAGAAGCGATTGACGGTCGAGCAGATTCTTGTCGTCACCTTCACCAACGCCGCCACGGCGGAATTACGTGAGCGGATTCGCGCACGGCTGGCTGCGTTGGTGGCCGCAATGGCACCGGTCTTCGACGACGAGGAGGGCGAGGACGACGATGTCGCCGACTTCGATCCGGACGCCAGCGACGATCCGTTGTTCAACGTCATGATCGCGGGGTTGATCGAGCGGGGTGACATGACGCCGAAGGCCATTCGCGATTGCCTGCAAACGGCATTGCGCGGCTTCGATCAGGCGTCGATTCACACCATTCACGGGTTTTGCCAACGTGCCCTGGCGGAGGTGCCGTTTGCGGCCGGATTGCCGTTCGCCTATGAGCTGGTGCCGGACGACAACGGTGTGCGTCACGACCTCGCGGTCGAATTCTGGCGCCGTGTGGTCGAACCGCTGGCATCGCAGGACGACGGCTTCGCTGCGTGGCTGGTCGATGCGAAACGCTCGCCTGGCACGCTCACCGACCAGTTGGCGCGTCGGCTGAAGAAACCGATGTCGGAATTGCGCTGGCCGGCGGCGGTCGACGCGGGCGAACAAGCGTCGTCGGACTCGGGGTGGTTCGCGACCTATGCAGCGACCTATGCAGCGGCCTGCGAGTGCTGGGATGCCGAGGCCGCTGCAATTACCGATCTGATGCGCGCGGCGTTGCCGTCGTACAAGAAGAACATTTATCACGAGGCATCGCTCGCACAAGCGATATCGGCCTGGGAACGCTATCTGGGCGCGCGCGATGCCGGGTCGCCGTTGAGTCCGAAGGCGGAATTGCTCACCACCACGCGTCTCGCCAAGGACATCAAAAAGGGCGAGACGCCGCCCGATCACCGGTTCTTCGGCATGGCCGATGCGCTGGTGCAAGCGCGCGCCGACGCGCACGCGCGTTATGCGATGCTGTGGCTGCGGATGTTGCGCGAGTGGCTGATGCAAGCCCCCGACCAGTTGGCGCTTCGCAAGCGCGAGTTGCGTGTGGTGTCGTTCGACGACCTGCTTGGCAATATTGCAAGGGCACTGAACCAGCACCCCGATCTGGCCGAGGCCCTGCGCGAGCGATACCCTTGCGCACTGATCGACGAGTTCCAGGACACCGACCCGCTGCAGTTCGACATTTTCAGCGCCGTATATGGGCAGCGGGAGGCAACCTCATCGAACGTCGGGCGCGGGCCGATGTTCATGGTGGGTGACCCGAAGCAGGCGATCTACAGCTTCCGGGCAGCGGATCTGCATACGTATCTGGCCGCGCGCGAGAACGCCGACGCGGCGTACACACTGGCGGTGAATCAACGCTCGACACCGGCCATCATCGAGGCGGGCAATCGCCTGTTCGGGGCCAACGACCGGGCGTTCGTGCTCGACGGGCTCGAGTATCCGCCGGTGCGCGCGGGGGCGCGGCAGCGTGCGCCGTTCACGGACGCGCGTGAAGTGGCCGACTTCACTGTCTGGTGGTTGCCGGACGATGACGAACCGCTGTCGAAGGACGATGCGCAGCAGGCGTGTGCGCGGGCGACGGCGGCCGAGGTGGCGCGCTTGCTCGCGGGTGCGTCGCGCGGTGACATTCGCGTGGGCGACCGCGCGTTGGCACCGGGCGATATTGCCGTGATCGTGCAGACGCACCGGCAGGGGGCGCTGATGAAATCGATGCTTGCCGAGCACGCGGTGGGCAGCGTGGAGCTGACGCAGGATTCGGTATTTGCCAGTGACGAGGCGCAAACGCTGTTGCGGGTGTTGCGGGCGGTGGAGTCTCCCGGCGACGTGCGGGCGCTGCGCGCTGCGCTGGCGACGGAACTATTCGGGCTCGATGCCACGGCGTTGTATCGCATGCAGACCAGCGAAGCCTCCGACACCGAAGCGATCGCGTGGATCGAGCGGTTGCAACGCTATCGTCAGTTGTGGATCGACCGTGGCTTCTCGGCGATGTGGCGCACGTTGATGCGCGAGTTGGGCCTCGCGGCACGTCTGGTCGCACAGTCCGGCGGCGAGCGGCGTCTGACGAACTTCATGCATTTGGCAGAGCTTGCGCAGGCCCGCTGGGCCGAGCAGCCCGGCATGCCGGCGCTGCTGCGCTGGCTGGCCTCGCAGCGCAATGCGAGCGGCGGTGAAGAAGCGCAGTTGCGTCTCGAGTCGGATCAGAATCTGGTACAGATCGTGACCGTTCACAAGTCGAAGGGGCTTGAGTACGGCGTGGTGTTCTGTCCGTTTCTTTGGGACGGCGCGCTGCGCGACGGTGGGAGTCTCGACGGACTCGAGTATCACGATGGTCCCTCGGCCGTCATCGACTTCACCGATGCGGCGGGTAAGGGGTCGCCCGCCGCCGCCGCGCTACGGCAGGAGCAATCGGCCGAGCAGGCGCGGTTGTTGTACGTAGCGCTGACGCGCGCGGTCTACCGTTGTTACCTGGCGGCCGGCATTTATGCGTCGCGACGCAGCGTGAAGGAGGCGTGCGGCGGCATGCTCAATTGGCTCGCAGCAGGGCAAGGGAGTACGTTCGATGCGTGGGTCTCCTCGACGTTCGATACCAACGAGCGGGTGGCCGCGATCCGGTCGGCATGGAAGGCGCTGGTCGGCGGCCCACTTGCCGTGGTGCCGTTGCCAATGGGCGATGCGTTGGAGGCCGATACGCGTATTGTTCACGACGCGGCGCCGCAACTCACCCCGCGCGCGAGCGCTCGCGCGTTGCGCGAAGTCTGGCGAATCGGGAGCTTCTCGGGGCTGTTGGCGGGGATGCATGCCGGTCCGCAACTGGGCGGCGGTCAACTCAGTGCGCCGGAGCGTACACGTCCCGATTACGATGCGCAGGCCAATGCCGGGCCGACGTTCGCTCTGCCGCCCGAGGGAGACGATGCCTGGCCGCCTGCCGACGACATTCTTCGTTTTCCGCGCGGACCGGCGGCCGGCGAGAGTTTGCACCGTGTGTTCGAACTGGCTGATTTCCAGGCGCGCGCGCAATGGCCGCATGCCGTTGCTCGAGCCTTGCGCGAGCGCCCGCCTGGGCGCGGAGCCGAGCACAACGATACGTGGCGCGCCATGATGATGAGCATGCTGACCGATACGCTCGCCACACCGTTGCGACCGGGTATGCAACTGGCCGACGTGGCGATGACCGAACGGCTCACCGAAATGGAATTTACGTATCCGGCCGATGCCGTGTCGCTCGAGGCGTTGCGCGGGGTGTTGCGCCAGTTCGGTTACCCGGACCTGCCGCTCGACGCCACGGTGCTGCGAGGCTACCTAAAGGGGTTCATCGATCTGGTGTTCCGGCACGGCAGCCAGTGGTGGATCCTGGACTGGAAGTCGAACTACCTCGGCACTGCCCCGGAAAACTACGGCGCCGACGGCCTGCGCGAAGCGATGGCCGAGCACGGCTATCACCTCCAATACCTGCTCTACACATTGGCGTTGCATCGCTACTTGCAACGCCGATTACCCGACTACGAATACGACCGCGATATGGGGGGCAGCCTCTACCTGTTTGTCCGGGGCGTTCGGCCTGACTGGGCGAGTGCGCATCTGGCCGGTGACGATGTCCCGGGGGTCTTCTTCGACAAGCCGTCGCGCGAGATGGTCGGCGCCCTCGACCGGCTGTTTGCCTCGGGCGACAACGCTGCACTGACACAAGCATTGTCGCTGGACGTTCAGGGTGACGACGTGGGTGCTGCCGACGGAGAGGGCGCATGAGCGAGCGACGAGATCGCGGGGGCGTGGCCGGCGCACCGTTGGCCGACAGCGGCGTGGTGCGATTGGCGCAGGGGTTCGCGCGTCGAATGGCACTGCTCGCGCGCGGTCGCGGGGCGGATGAGCCGACGTGCCGCTATGTGTGGCGCGCCGCCCTCGCGGTGAGCCTCGCCACGGCCGAGGGTCACGTCTGCGTGCCGCTCGATAACCTGCTCGACGGGCAAGCCAGCGGCGAACTGTTTCCGGGGGACGCGCCCGCCTTGTCCGTCTGGCGCGAGGCGCTCTTCGCCAGCGGTTTGTGTGCCCCCGCCAGCTTGGCGCTGGCACGCACTGGCGACGCGCAGGCCGACGCCTTCCCGCTATTGCTCGACGACCACGATCGCCTCTATCTCGCACGTTATTACAGCTATGAGGCGCGGCTGGCGACGGCGCTCGGACGTAAGTTGTCGCTGACCGAACGCACACCGGTCACCGCTGCGGATCGCGCTCGTCTGCACCGTTACTTTGGCGAAGGCGCGCTTGTGTCGTCCGACGGGCAGCAGGAACCCAACTGGCAGATGGCGGCGGCGGCGCTGGCACTGCAACGCCCGTTGGTCGTGCTCAGTGGCGGACCCGGCACCGGCAAGACGACCACCGTAGTAGGGTTGCTCGCCTGCCTGCTCGAGCGAGACGCCAACCTGCGCGTGGCGCTCGCCGCGCCTACGGGGAAAGCGGCGCAGCGCATGCAGGAGGCGTTGACGGCCCGTCGGGATCTCCCGGAAACGGTGCGCAGGGCATTGCCCGAGGCGGCGGTCACGTTGCATCGGCTGCTGGGTGTCTTGCCGGAGTCGGCCGAGCAAGCTGGGCGGCGTTTTCGCCATCACGCGGGCAACCCGCTGCCCTACGATCTGATCGTCGTGGATGAGGCGTCGATGATCGATCTGTCGATGGCGACGCAATTGCTCGAAGCAGTGCCGGAAAGCGCACGCCTGATCCTGTTGGGCGACAAGGATCAGTTGTCGGCGGTTGAAGCGGGGGCCGTCTTCGGGGAGTTGAGCGCGCAACGCATGTTCTCACCGGACATGCGTGGGCGATTGTTGTCCGCGCTCGAATGGCCCGTCGATGCGCCGCCCCGGTCGGGGCCGTTGGCTGCCGTCGTTGGGAACGGCGCCCCGGATGCGGCCGGAGGAAGCGCCCGAGTGTCGCGAGGGCTGGAAGACACCGTCGTCTGGTTGGAGCGTACTTATCGCTTCGGGGAAAATTCTGCGATTGGTCGCCTGGCAACCGCCATCAAGTCGGGCAAAGTGATCGAGGCGCGCAAGGCCTGCACCCTTGCGGACGATGGGGCGCTCGCCGGCATCGATTCAGGGGCAGCGTCAGCGGCAAGCGACGCCGACCGCGTGATGTTCAGTGAGGACGGCGGCGTGCAGTTGTCCCCCGCCAGTCTGCACACGCTGGCGGACGGGTATTCGGCCTATCTCGCCGCCTTGGCCGACGCGGTAACGACGATCGGGCAACTCGGCGATCCGGCGGCGGTCACCGCCGCCGATGTCGCCATGGTCGCGCAGCCGGTGTTTGCGGCGTTCGGTCAGTTTCGCGTGCTGTGCGCGACACGTGGCGGGCGACGCGGCGTCGAGTTGCTCGGCGCGCAACTGACGGCGGTGCTCGCGCGTCGAGCCGGCATGGCGCTCGGGGCCGGCGGCGGCGCTTGGTTTGCCGGGCGCCCGGTGTTGGTAACGCAGAACGAGTACGCGCTGAACTTGTTCAACGGCGACATTGGCATCGCATTGCCGCTCGGACCGTCCGGCACGTTGCGCGTCGCGTTTGCCACGCCGGATGGGGGGTACCGCCTATATTCCCCAGCCAGTCTGCCGGCGCACGAAACCGCATTCGCCATGACGATCCACAAGTCGCAGGGCTCGGAATTCGAACGCGTGGCGATGGTGCTGCCCGAACAGGCGAGCCGGGTGCTGTCGAGGGAGCTGATCTATACGGGGGTGACGCGGGCGCGCCGTCAGGTATGGCTTTACGCGCCGTGGCAGGTCATCGCGTCGGCCATCGCGCGGCCCACGCAGCGCGATGGCGGGTTGACCGACCGGTTGATGGAGGTGCTGGCTACGATGCCTCCTTCGGTGTCTGCGCCGCCGCCGTCGCAGCCGCGATAGCGGCCTCGGCCACCGAGCCCAGCCGCGTGACGAGCAACTGGTCGATCTTGTAGTTGTCGATGTCGACCACTTCGAACTTGAAACCCGCGGCCTCGGTGGCTTCCGATTTCTTCGGAATGCGCTTGAGCTGGTAGATCATGAATCCCGCGATGGTCTCGAATTCGCCTTCACCAGGAAGCTCGTCGATATCGAGTGCTTTCTTCACATCCTCGACCGACGTGACACCGTCCACGAGCCATGAGTGCTCGTCGCGCTGCACGATCTGATCTTCGTCCGCCGGGTGAATCACGTTGCCCATGAGCGCGCCCACAATGTCGTTGAGCGTCACCACACCGACGACCAGACCGTATTCGTTGATGATGACGGCAAAGCCTTCGCGGGTTTCCTTGAAGCGGGCCAGCGCTTCCGAAAGATTCAGGGTGTCGGGGATCACCAGCAGCTTCTTCGCATAAAGGCGGTCCAGATTGCGAATCACGCTCGACAGGTCTTCGCTCGCAATACGCTGGAGCAAATCCTTCGAGTCGACGTAGCCGAGCACGTTGTCGATTTCGTCCCGGCACACGAGGTACTTCGAATGCGGGCTTTGGATGATCTTTTCGCGAATACTGCGCTCGTCCTCGGCGATGGTGAAGTACACCACGTCGTCGCGAAATGTCATGACCGAGCCGACGGTGCGCGATTCCAGCTCAAAGACGTTCTCGATCAAATGGAGTTCCTGCTTGCGCACCACGCCAGCTTGGGCGCCCGCACCGACCATCGCCGCGACGTCTTCGGACGTAATGTTCTCGATGGCATGCGTCGGCAGCTTGAACAGACGCAGAAACAGGTTTGCCACGCCGTTGAAGAGGTAGACGAGGGGCCGCAGCACTTTCAGGCACAGCAACATCGGATCGATGATGCCCATGGCAACACGCTCGGGGTTGACCATTGCGAGACGCTTGGGAATCAGGTCGGCGAACTGAATGAAAGCGATCGTGATGAACAGGAACGAGCCAATGCCCGCCAGGCGCAAGGCCAGCGCCTGATCGGTCAGCGGCGAGAGCCATGCGAACAGATAGCCGGTCAGGAAACTCTCGCCAAGCACGCCGCCGAGCACGGCGACCGCGTTCACCCCGATCTGCACAACGGTGAAGAAATTGCCCGGCTGCCCCTTGAGGGCGAGCACCTTGATTGCCTGCGGGTTGCCCTTTTCGATGAGCACGTGCAGCTTGGTGCGCTTGGCGGCGGTCAACGAGATTTCGGCGGCTGAGAAGAATGCGCTGGCGAGAACCAGCACGAAGATACTGAAAAGAAAGCCGTAACCACTCATGTTGTCATCCCTGTAAATGCGAAGGCGGGTACACAGCCGCAACGCTGGCCGGACCGATGAGCAAGGGAAAGGGTCCGGTGGGCAGGGAGACATTTCAAAACAAGCCCGGCGGGCCGTCATTTTGAGATGCCTTCAGGCGGGTGCGCGGAAGGCGCGTACCCGGCGCGGTGTCGTCGGCGAGCCAAAGTTGCCGTCGACGCCATTTTTGCGGGCCGCGTCAGCCGCGTAGGCTGTGCCGCTGTCCGATAGCATGCCATAAGTTCGGGGCTTGCCGACACCCATGCCCCAACGATTGGGCGAGCGCTGGGGCGCCGCTGTCTACTTTCGGACGGTGGCTTGCGCGAGCTGCGCGACACCGCGTTCAGAACCGACAATGGGCGCACGCCGCCTCGGGCATCGTGAACCTCGCCGCGACACCTTGTCGAGGCCGTGGCGACCGGCCACGTATCTCCCTTCTGAGGATCTCACGATGATGAATGGCATCCAGGCATTCCACTATTCGCCGGGGCTGGGCAACGTTGCGGCAGCGGCCCCCATTGCGCTGGCGCCAGAGGCAGGGCTCGCCAACGCCGCCGGCATTCCGCTGGTGCGCATCGCCAACGCACGCGGCGCCGATAGCCTGGCGCACCCGTGGATGGCGCGCGCGGTGCATGCCGTGCCGGTGTCTCGTGGCATGGACAAGGCATTCGGCAATGACTTCCTGGGCGTGTCGGCGGAAGTCGAGGCTTCCGGCGACGTCGCTCCCGGCCGGTTCCTATCCGAGGGGGCCGGCATTGACAGCGGCGAACTGGCCGCACTTGGGCTCGACGTTCCCACGAATGGCGCAACGCGTGGCGCGCAACCGGTCCTGAGCGCTTCCGCCGTGCAAACGCTTCATGCGTGCGCCAGCGCGCAGGACACCCACACACGCGGCGTATCGCCGGACGGTCGCAATCATCCCGTGTTCATGCCCGACGGGCGCAGCGAGCGTGCGCAGATCTGCCGTGAGATTGTGAGCGGCTCGCTGCTCGGCACGGGCGGTCGCAACGGAACGGTGGCGTTCGATACCCGTCGCGACGACGTGGCGACGATCGTCGCGGATACCGCGCGCCGATGGACGGGCAAGCCGGCACTGGCAGGGAGAAAGGAGTGGTCGAAGGCGTGCGAGGAACTGGAGTCGCCCGCGACGTTCATCGGGAAAGTGAACGATCGACTGCACCAGGGATCGCGCGTTCTGCCGTCGCGTGAGAGCACCGAATGGATGCTTCGCGTGGGGTTTGCCGACGGTTTGCCGATGCATCAGGCCATGGTGCGCGCCGATCTGCCGCCGTCCGTCGGACTCGGCACGGACGAGTGGGTCAAACTCGCCCTCGGGGTCGAGCAACTGGGCGAGCGTCATTGGGAGCTGCGCCACACGGAGGTGATGGATGCGGCGGCGCTGCCCGCGACGAACACGAAGGCCTTCACGGCACTGGCGACGTCGATGTCGTCGCGGCCGCCGCATATCGCGACGCAGCGCCTGCGCAATCAACTGGCGATGCGCGGTGTGCCGACGGTTCCGGCCAGCACTACGATCGACCCGTCGGCGCACGGCTAAGCGCGCTCGCCGTCTGATGGCCAGGCGTCATCCATGAAAAAACGCGCCCGGTTCGACCCGGGCGCGTTAGTTGCCATCGTTGACGACGGGCAGCAGTGCAGCGGTGCGAGGCGAAACCCTCGCCGCCGCGTGCCTATCGTCAGGTGCGACGATAGATTTCGGCGCCGTTCTTGACGAACTCCACGGCCTTGACTTCCATGCCCTGCTTGAGGGCCGCCTCGTCGGAAATGCCTTGCTTGGCGGCGTAATCGCGCACGTCCTGCGTGATCTTCATCGAGCAGAAGTGCGGTCCGCACATCGAGCAGAAGTGGGCAACCTTGGCGGAGTCCTTCGGCAGCGTTTCGTCGTGGAATTCGCGCGCCTTGTCCGGATCGAGACCCAGATTGAACTGGTCTTCCCAACGGAACTCGAAACGCGCCTTCGACAACGCATTGTCGCGAATCTGCGCGCCGGGGTGGCCCTTGGCGAGGTCGGCGGCGTGCGCGGCGAGCTTGTACGTGATGATGCCTTCCTTCACGTCGTCCTTGTTCGGCAAACCGAGGTGTTCCTTCGGCGTGACATAGCACAGCATGGCGGTGCCGTACCAGCCGATGGTCGCCGCCCCGATGCCCGACGTAATGTGGTCGTAGCCGGGGGCGATGTCCGTCGTCAGCGGTCCGAGCGTGTAGAACGGGGCTTCGTCGCAGTACTCGAGCTGGAGATCCATGTTCTCCTTGATGAGCTGCATCGGCACGTGGCCCGGGCCTTCGATCATCACCTGCACATCGTGCTTCCAGGCGATCTGTGTCAACTCGCCCAGCGTCTTCAACTCGGAGAGCTGTGCTTCGTCGTTGGCGTCGTAGATCGAGCCCGGACGCAGGCCGTCGCCCAGCGAGAACGCGACGTCATAGGCCTTCATGATTTCGCAGATCTCTTCGAAGTGCGTGTACAGGAAGCTTTCCTTATGGTGCGCGAGGCACCACTTGGCCATGATCGAGCCGCCGCGGCTCACGATGCCGGTCATGCGGTTGGCGGTCATCGGCACGTACGCGAGGCGCACACCGGCGTGAATCGTGAAGTAGTCGACGCCTTGCTCGGCCTGCTCGATGAGCGTGTCGCGGAACATTTCCCACGTCAGGTCTTCGGCCTTGCCGTTCACCTTCTCGAGCGCCTGATAGATCGGCACCGTGCCGATGGGCACCGGGCTGTTGCGCAGGATCCACTCACGCGTCTCGTGGATGTGCTTGCCGGTCGACAGATCCATCACCGTGTCGCCGCCCCAGCGGATCGCCCACGTCATCTTGTCGACTTCCTCGCCGATCGACGACGTCACGGCCGAATTGCCGATGTTCGCGTTGATCTTCACGAGGAAGTTGCGGCCGATGATCATCGGCTCCGATTCCGGGTGGTTGATGTTGTTGGGGATGATGGCGCGACCGCGTGCGATTTCGCTGCGCACGAATTCCGGCGTGATTTCGGCGGGCAGGCTCGCGCCGAAATGCTGACCCGGATGCTGGCGCGAGAGCAGCTTGGCCAGACGCTCGCCCTGCGGGCCGGCGTTGCGCACGCTCTCGATGTATTCCTGACGGCGCAGGTTTTCGCGAATGGCGATGTATTCCATCTCGGGCGTGATGATGCCCTGACGCGCGTAGTGCATCTGCGTCACGTTCTTGCCGGCCTTGGCGCGGCGCGGCGTGCGATGCAGGCCCGGGAAGCGCAGCTCGGCGGTGGCGTCGTCGGCGGCACGCTCCCGGCCGTAGGCGGACGTCATGCCCGGCAGCGCTTCGGTGTCGCCGCGCTCCTCGATCCATGCCGCGCGCAGGGCAGGCAGGCCGGAGCGGATGTCGATTTGGGCGTCCGGGTCGGTGTACGGACCGGAGGTGTCGTATACGAAGATCGGCGGGTTCTTTTCACCGCCAAAGCTTGTCGGCGTGTCGGCTTGCGAGATTTCGCGCATCGGGACACGGAGGTCGGGGCGCGAGCCTTCGACGTAAATCTTGCGGGAATTCGGCAGCGGTGCGATCGCGGCTTCATCCACGCGCGCATTGGCTGAGAGGAACTTCGGATTGGCGTTCATGCAATGTCTCCTGGCGGGGCACGTGTTGACGCCGACAATTTCGGCGAAAAGCGGCTCAGGAGCATGAACGGGGGCGAGGAATTTCTACGCTCCCTGCGCTGGCATTATCCAGATCAGGTTCTAAGGGTATTTCTCACCCACAACTCACGTTGCAGGACCCCTGCGCTAGCTTTGCGGCAACAATACACTGACATGCCCGGCAAACACAAGCACGATACGTCCCGAAAAACGTGAACGACCGATGCTGCGATGCGACATAACACGTGCCAAGGGACGCAAACTCAGTTCCAGCGGTGGCGTCAGGCGACGGCGCTTGCGTTGTCGTCGTAGAGCGTGCGCGTCAGTCATTGTGCGATGTCACCGGCCGGCGCGTCGGGTACCGCACACCTGGATGTGCGGCTTGGCTCACTTTGGCCTAACAATTCGCTGCGGTCTTGGCCCTTCCGGATGCGACAAGGGGTGCGTATCGTCGAAGGCGTGGAGGCATCGCAAGCGTGACAACGGCATGCCACCGGTGGGTGAAGCCTATTCTGAACGGAATTGAACGGAACGGAGAATCGATTCATGCTACGACTGAACTACATCAAGGCCGCCCCGCGCCCCTACGAACAAATGAGCGCGCTGAGCCAGTATTTCCATGACTGCGGCCTGCCGGGCGGCCTGGTCGAGCTGGTTTGGCTGCGAGCCTCGCAACTCAATGGCTGCGCGTTCTGCATCGACATGCACGTGGTCGACGCCCTGAAAACGGGCATCGAGCCGCGCCGTTTGCATCTGCTCGACGCCTGGCGCGAGACCGAGCTTTACTCGCCGGCCGAGCGTGCCGCGCTGGCGTGGACGGAAGCCGTCACCAACGTGCAGGACGGCCATGTGCCTGACGAGGTGTTCGCCGATCTGCGGGCTCATTACGACGACAAGCAGATCGCCGATCTGACGTTCGCCGTCGCCACGATCAATGCGTGGAACCGTATGGCGATCGCCTTTCGCGCGCCGCTGCCCAAGACACCGCACGGCGTGCGCTGAGCGCTGACCCGACGCGAAGCGCGGCCAGACGCCATCGCTACTGCGCCAGGCGCACTTCGCGCTGAAACTCGCGCGGCATCAGCCGTAGCGCGTCGCGGAAGAACCGCCGGTCGGGCGGGGGCAGCAGTGGCAGCACGCGGCCCAGCGACTGGGCGGCATGCACCGCCTGCGGCGAGTCGCCGTCCTGGTGCAGCGCGAACCACAGCATCTCGAACCACAAGTTGGCGAGCTGCAACGGCTCGAAGCAGACGCGCCCCTCTTCATGGTCGGCAAGCGTCGTCGCCAGCACATCGGTCCAGCGCTGGAAACCCTTCGCCCGCGAGAAGGGCGCGCCGAATGGCTGCACGGCGTCGAGAAAGGCGTCGACCGTCAACGGCGTGCTCGCGCGCAGCGTTGCCAGATCGGGGTCGCGCCGCGCCGGCACGGCGCCGCGCGCAATGCGCAGCAGGAAGACCGTGTTCCAGACGGAATTGCCACCGACACCGAACCGGTCGCAGATCCATTCCGAAAGTCCGATCCAGCGCAGCGCCTGCCGCTGGACGTCCGCGGCGGCGAGCCGTCGGCAGGGATCGATGAGCGCGCCTTGCCAAAACAGCCACAACGACAGCCCGATGTTGGCCGCGACATGCTGCGCGAGTTCAATGGAGTCGGCTTCGAACGCGGCTTGCAGGGCGTCGGAAAAGGCGGCCAGCGCGTTCGCCGCCGACTGCTCCCGCGCGGGCATCGGGCCGCCGCGCGCGGCGTGCGACTTGTGCAGCAACGCCTGCAGGTTGCGGCTCTCGAAGCGAATGCGCGGGTTGTAGACGAGACAGGGGGCGAGCGAGGTGTCGCCGGCGATGCGTTGCAGATGGGCGAAAGCGCCGGCCTCGTCGCGTGACGCGTAGGCTTGCCAGGCCTGCACGATCCAGTGCATGGCGCGTAACGTGGGCGAGCCCGGCGGGTTCGCGCCAAAGGTCGCGGCGAGCGTTGCGAGCGTTCGATTCGTGCGTGCCGCGTCGCCCATGCGACGCCAGGCGATCGTCTCGGCAAGCAGGGCGATGCCGCGTTGCACGTCGTCAACGGCACACACCTGCGCGGCATGAAACGATGGAATCGCGCCGGTGCGCGGCTGGCGACGTACCTCGCTCTGCGATGGCGCTTGGGGCGGCGCGAAGAACACGCCATCCTGCATATCGCGCTTGCCCAGCGTCAGGTGATGCCAGAACGCGATGTCCTGCATGACGTAATCGAGCGCGGGCGATGGGGTATCCGACGCCGCATCCTGTGCAAGCCCGAGAAACGAGGCGATCGCGCGACGCGGGTCGGCGGGCGTCGAGTCCCCGATCGTCACGGCGATGCGCGACATCTCATCGCGAGCGAGCCAGAATGGCCCTTTGCCCCGTCCACGCGTCGGCAGCAGACGCGCATCGGCGAGTACATCGTCGCCCCAGCCCACGGCAACGCCCCAACGTGCGAAATCGGAGAACGCGCGGCTGATCAGCATACGCAGATCGCCCGCCGCGCCGGCTTGACTGAACCGGATCTTCAACGAGGCAAGCGAGACCGACGACATCTCGTAATGCGCCGCATAGTAGACCCGCATCAACAACCAGAGGCTCTGATATCGCACCGGTTGGCCGTCGATATGCTGAGGGGCGTCGAGGCGGACGACGAGCGTTGGTGCGCCCGTGGCGGAGGCCGACGTGACGGGCGTTGTGCTGCGCGAGGGAGGGGTGTCGGACATGGCGTCGAGGCGAGTCGAGTGGCGTCGGGCCACGGACGACGGCCGCACACGCGACGGAATCTACGAATGAGGTGCACCGATGATACGGCGGTTACGACGGTTACGGTAGCGTTGCTTTGTGCCTGCCGAAACGCAGACTATGCTGCAAACGCTCCCGGAAGCGGGCGCCTGGCCGGCGCCACCGACGTTCTTCCTACCACCCAGATGGCACGCATTGAAATCAGGACAACGAAATGAAAATGAAAATCTCTCGCTGGCGACGCGGTGTTGTTGCCCTACAGGCGGCTGCGGGTGCCGCGCTCGTCTCGGCGACTTTGTTCACCCCGCCGGCACAGGCGGCGGAAACCAAGGCATCGACGCAGGCGGCACCGGTGCGCATTATCGAGCGTGTCGACTGGGGCGAACGTTTCGCGGCGGAAGGCGTGAAGGGCACGATCATCGTGCTCGACGGTCGCACGCGAGCGTATCAGGCGTTCGACACTGCGCGTGCCGAGCGGCGGGTGTCGCCCGCATCAACGTACAAGGTCTTCAACAGTCTGCTCGCGCTGGAGTCGGGCGCGCTCGAGAACGAGCGCGAGATCATTCCCTGGGATGGCAAGCCGCGTCAGGTGAAGTCCTGGAATGCCGCGATGGATCTACGCAGTGCGTTCCGGGTGTCGTGTCTGCCGTGCTATCAGGTCGTCTCGCACAAGATCGCGCGTGAATACGCGCAGGCAAAGCTGGACGAAACCGGCTACGGCAATCGCACCATCGGCGCCGCCGCCGACGCCTACTGGGTCGACGACAGCCTGCGGATCTCGGCCCGCGAACAGGTCGACTTCCTGCAACGGCTCGCACGCGGCACACTGCCATTCTCGGCGCACACGCAGGACATCGTGCGTCAGATCTCGATTGTCGAAGCCACGCCGGACTATGTGCTGCACGCCAAGACGGGCTGGTTCGACGAGAAGACGCCCAATATCGGCTGGTGGATCGGCTGGATCGAGCGCGACGGCAATATCACGAGCGTGGCGCTGCACATCGATATGGCGGGGGCCGCGGATGCGCCGAAGCGCGCGCGCATCGTGCGGGCCGTGTTGCGGGATCTGAAGCTGATCTGAGGACGGCGGGCGCCGTGGTGAGCCTCGCGCGGTGCGTACGCCAACCCGGCGGCGCGCCGCGCGACGAAAGCGGGCTACAGCGCGCGTCCGTGCTTAAGTGCGGCAGCGATTTCCGCCACGTGACGGCCTTGCGTCCTCGCGATCTTCAACTCGTTCTCGCTGGGTTTGCGAGAGCCGTCGGCTGCGGCGAGCGTGGTCGCCCCGTACGGCGTGCCGCCGGTGATTTCGCCCATGTTGGTGAGGCCAGGCTCGGTGTATGGCACGCCGACGATGACCATGCCGTGGTGGAGCAGCGTGGTGTGAAAGCTCGTGATCGTCGTTTCCTGTCCGCCATGCTGCGTGCCCGTGCTGGCGAACACGCTGCCGACTTTGCCGACGAGCGCGCCCTTGGCCCATAGGCCACCGGTCTGATCCAGGAAGTTGCGCATCTGTGCGGTCATGTTGCCGAAGCGGGTCGGGGTGCCGAACAGGATCGCGTCGTAGTCGGCCAGTTGGTCGACGCGGGCGACGGGCACGTTAGCAAACGCAGCGCGCGCCGCTTTCGCGCCGCTCTTTTCGAGGACTTCGTCGGGTACCAGCTCAGGGACTTGCATGACGGTGACATCGGTGCCGGCGACGCTGCGTGCGCCCTCGGCGACCGCCTCGGCCATCGTGTGGATATGTCCGAACATGCTGTAGAACACCACCAGGATCTTGGCGTTGGCCATGTGAATCTCCTTAGGGGTCGAGAGAGGCCGGCGTCACGGGCAATTCGCCGCGCGAGGCGAGCCGTTCCATGATAGTCGACGCTCGGGACGGAACACCGAATTCGTTGGGGGCCAAGCGCGCTTAACGCAGGCGCGAGCCGATGAGGCAGCCGAGCGCGAGCGCCGCGATGAGCACGGTCACGCTCGCCGACACCCCGCCCACCAGTGCGAGCCCGGTGGCCGCCGTGCCATGCGCCATGACCGCGGCCGGGACGAGCAACATGGCGCTCACGACACACCAACGCATCACATATCGCCACATGAAGCGACTGATGACATGCATGCGTGCGTCGAGTTGATGCCGTTGCCAGAATGACAGATCGGCCGCCGCGTGGAAGAGCCACAGCGGACTGAAGTATTTGATGAACAAGTCCATGACGCCATACCGGAAACATAATGCCCGCAGGGCGCGGGCATGTCGTCGAGGCACGATGGCGGGGCAGACGCCCGATGGCACAGTCATGCGCTTTGTGGGAGTCGACGCTCGATAATTGTAGCAGGCACTCACTCACTTTGTAGCGCTGGTGTGCGGAGAGAAAAGAGAAAATTTCACCGAAATTCGTGCAATTCTCCTCGAAATTTCGGCATCATGTCGCATCTCCCATCATGTCAGGGGCAGGCGGGGCTGTCGTGTGCCTCCCCGCGTTTTCCCGACGGGGCAGTCAGCGCGTGCGACGTCTCGGCCGTGATGTCCTGGATCAGCGCCCAGACCGACTGTGCGGCGGGCGAGAGCGTGCGGTTCTTGCGGCGCACGAGCATGATGGTGCGGTCGAGTTGCGGCACGAGCGGCAGGGCGACAAGGCGGCCCCCATGCGCCGGCAGCCCCGGCATCGCGGGAAGTGCCAGGGCCGGCATGATGCTGATGCCGATACCCGCTTCGATCATCCGAAAAACGGTGATCGCATGCCCGACTTCCTGAGCCACCTGGCAATAGGCGCCATGTTCGGCCAGCGCCCGGTCGATCAGCGGCCGGCTGCCCGATGCGTAGTCGAGCAGCACCAGCTTCTCGCCATTGAGTTCCTCCCACGTCACCTGCGCCTGCGTCGCAAAACGATGTGAGCGGTCGCACACGACCAGAAACGGTTCCACCATGATGGGCTCGCCGACCAGATCCTCGGTCCCTTCCGAAGCGACGACGACGCCGAAGTCGACTTCACCGTGTCGCACGCTGTCACTCGCGAGCGTCTGCACCTGATCGCGCAGCAAGAGCGTGATGTCCGGGTAGCGGGCCGCACAGGCGGAGATGCATTCGGGCATCAGATTGGCGGAGATCGTGGGTGCGCTGGCGACGCGTACCCGGCCTCGCCGCTCTTCGGCCAAACCGTGGGTGTCGCGCAGGGCGCTCTCCAGCTCGTCGAGTACCCGGGCGAGCGTTGCCGAGAGGCTAGCGCCCACTTCGGTCAGCGTGACCTCCCGCGTGGTCCGGTCCACCAACTTGAGTCCGAGTTCTTGCTCCAATTCACGGATACATCGGCTGACGGCCGGCTGGGTCAGGCCGATGTCCTCGCCGGCACGGCTGAAACTCCCGTGATTGGCCACTGCGAGGAACACTTTGAGCTGGCGCAGCGAAATATTCATGCGTGTTTGGTATGAATAATTTTTTTAAATGAATTTGTATTTTAACTGCCCTTGCGCTCTAATACGTAAAAACCCGTATCGCGAGCGCACACTTCCGGTCACCCTCGATCGTCTGTCGATCGACTGACCTACGATCGCTGGCGGCCGCCACGCCGTCGCGTCCTGTGTTCTGGCGGACGGGCTTTGTCTTTTCCGACGGATTCGAGATCGACGATGGCCAGACTGCGTTACCTTCCCGACAATTTCACGTTGATGCTCGTGGCGACTGTCGCGCTTGCCAGCTTCCTGCCGGCGCACGGCGAGGGTCGAGTCGCCTTCAACCTGCTCACCAACGTGGCGATTGCCGCCCTGTTCTTCCTGCACGGCGCCAAGCTCTCGCGCGAGGCGGTGCTCGCCGGTGCGACGCACTGGCGTCTGCACCTGCTGGTGTTCGCCAGCACGTTTGCCGTCTTCCCGATCGTCGGCCTGGCGCTCAAGCCGATGCTCTCGTGGATGGTGACGCCGGATTTGTATCTGGGCATCCTGTTTCTGTGCACGCTGCCGGCAACGGTGCAGTCCGCCATCGCTTTCACCTCGATCGCCCGGGGCAATGTGCCGGCGGCGGTGTGCAGCGCGTCGGCGTCGAGCCTGTTCGGCATATTTATCACGCCAGTGCTCGTCGGCCTGGTGGTCATCCATCACAACGGTGCGAACGGCGCGTCGCCGTTCGACTCCATCGGCAACATCATGTTGCAACTGCTCGCGCCATTCATCGCGGGGCAAGTGTCGCGCAAGGCCATCGGCAAGTGGGTCGAGCGCAATCGAGGATTGCTCAAGATCGTGGATCAGGGGTCGATTTTGCTGGTGGTCTACACGGCGTTCAGCGAAGCCGTGAACACGGGCTTGTGGCACCAGATTTCGCCGCTGGCGTTGCTTGGCCTGCTCGGTTGCTGCGCGGTGATTCTGGCGATCATGCTCGCCTTCACCACCTATTCCGCCCGCTGGCTCGGGTTCTCCCGCGAGGACGAGATCACCATCGTCTTCTGCGGATCGAAGAAGAGTCTTGCGAGCGGTATTCCGATGGCAAAGGTGCTGTTCGCGACCGGGCCGCTCGGCGCCATTGTGTTGCCGCTGATGTTGTTTCATCAGATGCAGCTCATGGTGTGCGCCGTGCTTGCGCAGCGCTACGCCAATCGCCAGCGTGCGGCGCAGACGGGCAGGACGGTCAAGGCCGGCGCTGCCAAGCCGGCTGTGCGTGACGGCAAGTCCGACAATAGCGCCAACGCCGGCGTGGGTCGCTGAGCACTGACCGCCGAGCGCGAAATCCGGGCAAAACACAGCCCGTTGACGGCTACTGTCACACGTTGGTCGTGCGCAAGTGCTAGAATTGCGCTTGTTTTGCTTCTTCATGACCTCCCTGGTCCGGCGGCGCCCGACGCATCTGTCCCTCGACAGGCCCCTCTCGCGCCAGCCCAGAGCATGGCGCGCAGCGCCCCTTGAATCTTCGCGAGTGAGCTTTGATGCGGAATCCTTCCGCGTGGCGGCCCCCGTTTTTTAAAAGAGATGTCCCTCCATCATGGCTGATGTAAATGCTGTTCCGACCCCCGGCTTCGATAGCTTTGGGCTGCATGCGGACATCTTGCGGGCCATCGCCGAGCAGGGCTACACCCAGCCGACGCCGATCCAGGCGCAGGCCATCCCGGTGGTGCTGTCCGGACGTGACGTCATGGGCGCCGCGCAAACGGGAACGGGCAAGACCGCCAGTTTCTCGCTGCCGATCATCCAACGTTTGCTGCCCGAGGCCAACACGAGTGCATCGCCCGCCCGTCACCCGGTGCGTGCGCTGATCCTCACGCCGACGCGCGAACTTGCCGATCAGGTTGCCGACAACGTGCGTGCCTACGCAGGGCACACACCGTTGCGCAACACAGTGGTGTTCGGCGGCGTTGACATGAACCCGCAGAAGGATGCGTTGCGACGCGGCGTTGAGATCCTGATTGCCACGCCGGGGCGCTTGCTCGATCACGTTGAACAGAAGACGGTGAATCTGAGCCAGGTGAAGATGCTCGTGCTCGACGAGGCCGACCGCATGCTGGACATGGGCTTCCTGCCTGACCTTCAGCGCATTCTGAATTTGCTGCCGAAGCAGCGCCAAACGCTGCTGTTCTCGGCAACGTTCTCGAACGAGATCAAAAAGCTCGCGTCGAGCTACCTCACGAATCCGCTCACGATCGAAGTCGCCCGCCGCAATGCCACGGCCGACAATGTCGAGCAGGTTGTCTATCAAGTGGATGAAGACGACAAGCGCGCCGCCGTGGTGCAGATTCTGAAGGAGCGGGATCTCAAGCAGGTCATCGTGTTCGTGAACAGCAAGGTCGGTGCGAGCCGACTGGCGCGCCAGTTGGAGCGCGAGGGCATCGTAACGGCCGCGATTCACGGTGATAAGTCGCAAAACGAGCGTATGCAAGCGCTCGAAGCGTTCAAGCAAGGCGGCATTCAGGCACTCGTGGCGACCGACGTTGCAGCGCGCGGCCTGGATATCTCCGATCTGCCGGGTGTGATCAACTACGATCTGCCGTACAACCCGGAAGACTATGTGCACCGTATCGGTCGCACGGGGCGTGCGGGTGCGTCGGGCGAGGCCATCTCGCTGTGCGCCCCCGACGAGCGCAAGCAAATCGTGGAAATCGAGAAGCTGATCAAGCACGAACTCAAGCGGGGTGAGTTGGTGCTGGAGCGTCGTAGCCGGTCGCGCGACGACCGTGGCGAGCGCGTTGTTGACCGCGGTGACCGCGGTGATCGTAGCGAGCGCGGTGAGCGCAGTGACCGTAGCGAGCGCCACGGTCGCCACGACGGGCTGCGGGCCAGCCGTAGCGGCGGCAGCGCCGCACCGCGCCGTGTCCGTCCGGAAGACGAGTTTTTCTACAAGCCGTACGAGCCGTCGCCGTCGGCGAGTGAGCCGCAACACGATGCCCGGTCGTCGCAGGAATCCGGCGTGCCGACGTCGTTTGGCGGGTTGCCTGACAAGGCGCCGAAGCGCCAGGTGGCGGCCCTGCTCGCGGGCTTCCCGCGCAAGGCGAGTCACTGAGCACCGTTTGACGGCGTTGCGCGCGTCGCGCGCTGACGTTGCCTGTTGAAGTTGAAAAGCCAGCGTAGTTTGCGCTGGCTTTTTCATTTTGGGGAATGCGAACAAAGGCGGATGTGGGCGTCATTGCCCGTGCTGAACCCGCCACGCGTGTGTCGCTGCCGCGTAGAAGTCTTCACGATGGGCGACGTGGGCAAGCGTTGCCGGTAATCCGAGGTGTGCCGCGGCGTCCTTGAGCGCGGAGAGCGTCGCGTCTGCCGTGTCGAGGACGAGCGGGGCCGCGCCATTCTGTTTGCTCAGCTTCTCGCCGTCGTCGGCCATGACCAACGGTACGTGCAGATAGCGTGGCGTGGGGGCATCGAGGCACGCCTGCAGGTAGATCTGGCGCGCCGTTGAATCCAGCAGATCCGCCCCGCGCACGATATCGGTCATGCCTTGTGCGTGATCGTCAACGACCACGGCCAACTGATAAGCCCATTGGCCGTCGGCGCGTTTGAGCACGAAGTCACCGACCTCAGTCGCCAGATCCTGTGTCTGCGGGCCCATCCAGCGATCTTCGAAACGGATGCGAGCCGCCTCGCCGTCGGGAACTCGCAAGCGCCAGGCGCGCGGCGTTTTGCCGTGCAGGCCGTGGCGGCACGTGCCCGGATACGCGAGCGTGCTGTGGCGCGCGTGCACGCGCGTGAGTGAATCGGCGATTTCGCGCCGCGTGCAGCCGCAGGGGTACACGAGTCCGCGCGCGATGAGCGAGGCGAGCGCCTGTTCGTACTGGGCATGTCGCTGACTTTGCCAGACAACGGGCTCGTCCGAATGCAGGCCCAGACGCGTCAGCGTCGCGAGAATGGCGTCGGCCGCCCCCGGCTCACACCGCGGTTCGTCCAGATCTTCCATGCGGACGATCCAGACGCCGTCGTGCGCGCGGGCATCGAGCCAACTGGCCAGGGCGGTGACGAGCGAGCCACGGTGCAGCGGCCCGGTCGGGGAGGGCGCGAAGCGGCCCCGGTAGCGCGGACCCGGGGCACGCAGCTCAGGGCTGGCGGGCGGTGCGGCGTCGTGCGGGTAAGCGTGAGCCACCGCCGCACTCAGGCAGACGGGGCAGGCGGCGCTGACGGGGCCGCGGTGATGGCCTTCTCAAGCGTGTTGCCCTCAGTGCGGCTGCCCACACACGCAGGACAATACTCGCCTTCGACGTAAGCCGGGCTGCGCTGATCCTCGGCGGTGACCACGGCGCGACAGGCGAAGCACTGTTGGGTCGTCGACGGCGTAAGTTCTGGCGTGAGCGCCGTGCGGTAATCGAACACGAAGCAGTCGCCCTGATAGTGCGCGCCGCCAACGTCCTCGAAGTACTTGAGAATGCCGCCGTCGAGCTGATATGTATGCTCGAGGCCGATGTCGCGCATGTAGATCGCGGCCTTTTCGCAACGAATGCCACCGGTGCAGAACGACACGATGGTCTTGCCTTCGAAGTCGTCGCGGTGAGCGGCCACGACGTCGGGAAATTCCGAGAATTTGGTCAGACGGTAGTCGACGGCGTTGTCGAACGTACCGACATCGACTTCGAAGTCGTTACGCGTGTCGAGCATCACCACCGGGCGACCTTCGTCGTCATGGCCGGCGTCGAGCCAGCGCTTGAGCGTGACCGGATCGATGCCGGGCGCCCGGCCGTCCGCCGGCTTGATGACCGGCATCTTCATCGTGATGATCTCTTTCTTCAGGCGCACCAGCATCCGACGGAACGGTTGCGTTTCGGAGAGGCTTTCCTTGACGGCCAGATCGGCGAACCGGGTGTCGGCGCGCAGCTCGGCGAGGAAGGTGTCGACGGCGTCGCGCGAGCCGGCCAGAAACAGGTTGATGCCTTCCGGCGCGAGCAGGATAGTACCCTTCAGGTCGAGCGCCTGGCAGTGTGCCTGCAGGGCGGGACGCAGGGTCGCGATGTCGTCGAGCGTGACGAACTTGTACGCAGCGATGTTGACGATAGACATGGCAACGGGATTTCGCAAAAGCGTGAAGCAATAAAGCGCCATTATCGCCGATTCGGCGCGAACGCACTTTGATTTCACCCCGGATTTCGCCGAATCGGACGGCATCCCAGTCGTGGCGGGGAGAAATTCCTAGTGCCCGCCCGGCCGCATCCGAAAAGCGCGGCAACGCGGGACGTTTCGCGACGCAGGGCGCTGTATCCGGGGGCGGCGCGTTACAATACGGCCCATGTCAGAACCTCGCTTCGTCCACCTCCGTCTCCATTCCGAATACTCGATCGCCGATGGCATCGTGCGGCTCGACGACGTCGTCAAGGCCGCCGCCAAGGATGGTCAGGGCGCGCTCGCGCTGACCGACCTCGCGAACATGTTCGGCGCCATCCGTTTCTACAAGGAAGCCCGCGGCAAGGGCGTCAAGCCGATCATCGGCTGCGATGCCTGGATCACGAATCCGGCCGACCGCGACAAGCCGTCGCGGCTGTTGCTGCTCGCACGCGACAGGGAAGGCTACCTGAACCTGTGCCAGTTGCTCTCCAAGGCGTGGCTCGGCAACCAGTGGCGCGGGCGGGCGGAGATCGAATCGTCATGGCTCCAGGCCGACGGTCTGGCACGCGGTCTGCTGGCACTCTCCGGAGCCCAGATGGGCGATGTCGGCGCGGCGCTGGCGGCCGGCAACCCCGAGCAGGCGCTGCAATGCGCGCAGCACTGGGCGAACGTTTTCCCCGGTGCGTTCTATATCGAGTTGCAGCGCACCGGCCAGGCGGGCATGGAAATGTATGTGCAGCAAGCGGTGCAACTGGCGGCGAAAGCGGGCCTGCCGGTCGTTGCCACGCATCCGATTCAGTTCATGACGTCGGACGACTTCACCGCGCACGAGGCGCGCGTGTGTATTTCCGAAGGCGAGATGCTGGGCAACGCGCGCCGTGTGCGGCGGTTCACGCAGGATCAGAGTTTCCGCACGCAGGACGACATGATCGCCGCGTTCGAAGACGTGCCCTCCGCGGTGGCGAATACCGTCGAGATCGCCAAGCGCTGCAACCTGACGCTCGAACTCGGCAAGCCGAAGCTGCCGCTGTTCCCCACGCCGGACGGCATGTCGCTCGACGACTATCTCGTGCATCTGTCCAAGGAAGGGCTGGAGACGCGTCTCGCCCAACTTTTCCCCGACGAGGCCGAGCGCGACGCGCAGCGTCCCGAGTATTACAAGCGGCTCGACTTCGAGACCGGCACGATCATCAAGATGGGCTTCCCCGGCTACTTCCTGATCGTGGCGGACTTTATCCAGTGGGCGAAGAACAATGGTGTGCCGGTAGGGCCGGGGCGCGGGTCGGGGGCGGGTTCGCTCGTGGCTTATGCGCTGGGCATCACTGACCTCGACCCCCTCAAGTACAACCTGCTGTTCGAGCGCTTCCTGAATCCGGAACGCGTTTCGATGCCCGACTTCGACATCGACTTCTGTCAGGACGGGCGCGATCGCGTCATTCAGTATGTGAAGGACAAATACGGCGCCGACGCCGTCTCGCAGATCGCAACGTTCGGCTCGATGGCCGCCAAGGCGGCGGTGCGCGACGTCGGCCGCGTGCTCGATCTGGGCTACAACTTCGTCGACGGTATCTCCAAGCTGATTCCGTTCAAGCCGGGCAAGCACGTCACCATTGACGACGCGCTCAAGGAAGAGCCGCAACTTGCCGAGCGCTTCCAGACCGAGGACGAAGTCAAGCAGTTGATCGAGCTGGCACAGCGCGTCGAAGGCCTCACGCGGAACGTCGGCATGCACGCGGGCGGTGTGTTGATCGCACCGGGCAAGCTGACGGATTTCTGTCCCCTGTACACGCAGGGCAGCGGCGAAGATGCCAGCGGCGTGGTGAGCCAGTACGACAAGGACGACGTGGAAGCCGTCGGCTTGGTGAAGTTCGACTTTTTGGGACTGACCACGCTGACGATCCTGAATTGGGCCGAGCGTTACATCAAGCGGCTGCACCCGGAGATGGCGGACTGGTCGCTCGACCAGGTCTCGCTCACGGACCCGGCCGCCTTCAGCATTCTCAAGAAAGCCAACACGGTGGCGGTGTTCCAGTTGGAAAGCCGCGGCATGCAGGGCATGTTGAAGGATGCCCAGCCGGACCGGTTCGAGGACATCATCGCGCTGGTGGCGTTGTATCGTCCGGGCCCGATGGACCTGATCCCGAGCTTCTGTGCCCGTAAGCACGGCCGCGAGAAGGTGGAGTACCCCGACCCGCGCGTCGAGCCGGTGCTCCAGGAGACCTACGGCATCATGGTCTACCAGGAGCAGGTGATGCAGATGGCGCAAATCATCGGCGGCTACTCGCTCGGTGGCGCCGACCTGTTGCGTCGCGCGATGGGCAAGAAGAAGGCCGAGGAGATGGCCCAGCATCGCGAGATTTTCGCGCAGGGAGCCGCGGGGAATGGCCTCACCCGCGAAAAGTCGGACGAAATCTTCGACTTGATGGAGAAATTCGCGGGCTACGGTTTCAACAAGTCGCACGCGGCGGCTTACGCACTGCTGGCGTATTACACCGCGTGGCTCAAAGCACACCATCCCGCCGAATTCATGGCCGCCAATATGAGCTTGGCCATGGACGACACGGACAAGGTCAAGATTCTCTACGAAGACTGCCTGACCAGCGCCAATGGCCTGGGCGTGCTGCCGCCGGATGTGAACGTCTCCGCCTATCGATTCGAACCGGCCGACGCGAAGACGGTGCGTTACGGCCTGGGCGCGATCAAGGGGAGCGGTCAGTCGGCCATCGAAGAAATTCTGCGGGCGCGCGAAGGGAAACCGTTCACCGATCTGTTTGACTTCTGCGCACGTATCGATCGTCGCGTGGTGAACCGTCGCACGATCGAAGCGCTCATTCGTGCCGGCGCCTTCGACAGCATTCATGCCAATCGTGCGCAGTTGATGGCGTCGGTGCCGTTGGCGATGGAAGCCGCCGAGCAGGCGAGTGCGGCGGCCAATCAGGTCAGTCTGTTCGATCTCGGTGACGAAAGCCTGCAAGCGCCGCTGGAGTTGGCCGACGAGCCGGCCTGGACCGACAAGCGCAAGTTGCAGGAGGAGAAGCAGGCGCTCGGCTTCTACCTGTCCGGCCATATGTTCGATTCCTACGCCGAGGAAGTGCGGCGCTTCGTCCGTACCCGCATTCGAGATCTGTCAGAGGGCCGCGACAGGCTGGTCGCCGGCGTGATTTCCAGCATGCGCACGATGATGACCCAGCGCGGCAAGATGCTGATCGTACAGCTCGACGACGGTACGGCAACGCTCGAAGTCACGATCTTCAACGAGCAGTTCGAGGCGAACAAGCACCTCTTCAAGGAAGACGAACTGCTCATCGTGCAGGGCAACGCACGCCCGGACAGCTTCACCGGTGGCCTGCGCTTCACCGTGGAGAGCTTGATGGATCTCGGCCGTGCGCGGGCGCGCTTCGCGCGTGCGCTCAAGTTGTCGTTCAACGGCAATGCCGATTGGACGCGTCTGCGCGCCACGCTGCAACCGCACTGCACGATGTACCGCGTCGCGGCAATGGCAGGCGCGGGCGGCGGTTCCCGTGGCGTCGGCTTCAACGGCAGCGGAGGCGGCGGTGGTGGTGGCGGTGGCCGGGGCGGTGCCTTCGGACGTCGCAATGACGACGACAACGACAAGCAGAACGGCTTGCCGGTGCACATTGTGTATCGCCGTCCTGATGCCGAATGCGAGTCGCGATTGGGCGACGACTGGAAGGTCCAGCCGGGCGACGAATTGCTCGGCGAGCTTCGCCAGTGGCTCACGACCGATTCGGTGCAAATCATCTATTGAGGCAGGCGGCGCGGGCGCGGCGTTGCATGACGCCGCGCGATGCCGCGTGTCTTTCGATACAACAAGGAAATCCGGATGTTCTCCATCATCGTTCCGACGTGGAACAATCTCGCCTTGCTGCAACTTTGCGTGCGCAGCATTCGCGAGAATTCGAGCCATCCGCATCAGATCATCGTCCACATCAACGACGGCTCCGACGGCTCGCTCGACTGGGTGCGGGCGGAGGGGATCGAACATACGGCCTCGCCGGACAACATCGGTATCTGCTACGCCGTGAATCAGGCGGCAGCGCTCGCGCGGGAAAAGTACATCGTCTACCTGAACGACGACATGTATTGCTGCCCGGGCTGGGATCGTGCGCTGATCGAGCGTGCCGAAGCCATGCCCGACAAGGCCTTCATGCTCTCGGGCACCATGATCGAGCCGGTCGACACCGGCAATCCGTGCGTGCTCGTGCAGGACTTCGGCCGCGATGTCGATACGTTCGACGAGGCGGGACTGCTCGCCACTGTCCCGACCTACCGCAAGCCCGACTGGTTCGGCGCCACCTGGCCACCTACGCTCGTGCACCGCGACTGGTGGTTTCTCGTCGGCGGCTACAGCACCGAGCTTAGCCCTGGCATGAGCAGCGACAATGACTTCTCGATGAAGATGTGGGCGGCGGGCGCACGCCGCTTCGTTGGCGTTGGCGCGAGCCTTGTTTACCACTTTCAGTGCAAGAGTACGGGCAAGGTGGTGAAGAACGACGGTCGCACGCAGTTTCTGCGCAAGTGGGGCATGACACAATCCATTTTCGACCGCTATTACCTGCGCCGTGGCAAGCCCGTGCCGGCAGGTGAAGACGGACGGCTGCCCGAGCCGGTCGATGACGGCAAGCTGCGCTGGGAATTGTTCCGCTCGCGCGTGAAGCGGGCGCTCGCCAAGTAACGCCGAAGTCGGGGTAAACAAAACGGACGCCATCGGCGTCCGTTTTGCTTTCAATGTGCGCAGTTAGCCGATCGTGATTTGCGATAGGCCGGTGAGGGTGCGTCAGGCGTCTGCGCGCCGCAGTAGCGCGTACTTCAGAAACGCGCTGCGAGCATTCATCCGCGCAATCGCGGCGCCGGTGGCGCCGTCGAGAAAACCTCTGCGCAGCAAATACGTGCGCACGAACGCCCATCCGCCATTGACCCAAGGTTTCAGCGGCGAGACGCGTTTGCCGCGCAACGCCATCTCCTTCGCCCCCGCGCGCGCATACCGCTGAACCTTGTCCTCGACCTGACGCGCCTCGGTATAGCTGTAATGCAGCAGGTGATGCGCAAGGGTGCCGATCTCGCCGTCGACGATCACCCGCTCGTGCACGAGATTGTCGGAGAAGCGCCCGGCCTCGCGTCGAAACAGTCGCAACACGTAGTCCGGGTACCAGCCGCAATGCCGAACCCAGTGACCGAGGAACTGCGACAGGCGAGGCATGCGGTAGCCCGTGTAGCTACCGCGGTCACCGCTGGCAATCGCCGCCGCAATCTCGGTCGCCAGTTCGGGCGTGACGCGTTCATCGGCGTCGAGCGACAGCACCCAGGGCTGTGTCGCAAGCGACAGTGCGCGATTCTTCTGCGGGCCGAAGCCTGGCCAGTCGGCGGTGACGTGCACCTCCGCGCCCGCGGCGCGAGCGATGTCCGTCGTGCCGTCCGTGCTCGCGTTATCGAGCACGACGATCTGCGACGCCAACGACTGCACCGACGCGATGCAATCGGCAATGTTGTGACGCTCGTTGCGCGTGAGAATCGTGACCGTGAGCGGCAGACGCGGCGAACATTCGAGCGAGGCGGCAGGCGATGAAGCTTCAATCATGACAACTCACGAAATGGCAGTGTCCGATTTCCGGACCCGCGCGGTGATCAAGCGTTGGCAACGTCGTTGAGCAACTCGACAAGCGCTTCACCGTAGCGTTCGATCTTGGCTTCGCCGAGTCCGGTGATATCGGCCAACCCCTCGCGATGGCGGGGGCGGCGCTGGGCGAGTTCGCGCAGTGTCCGGTCGTGCAGGATAACGTAGGCGGGCACCTGCTGCGTCTTGGCGATCTCCTGCCGCCAGGCCCGCAGCTTTTCGAACAGTTGCTGATCGGCAGTATCCAGCTCGATCGCCTGCGACGACGCATACCCGGCAAAACGGCTTTTCTTTCCGACGGAGGCCCGCTGGCGTCGCAACGACAGTGTCGTTTCTCCCTTGAGCACCGGGCGTGCCGCCGCGTTGAGCGTCAGCGCGCCGTATTGGCTGCTGTCGGGCTCGATGATGCCATGCGCGATCAACTGCCGGAACACCGCGCGCCAGCCCTGATCGTCGAGTTCACCGCCAACGCCGAACGTCGGCAGCGCTTCGTGCCCGAACTGACGAATCTTGTCGGTGCTGCGCCCGCGCAGCAGATCGACCAGATGCCCGGCGCCAAAACGCTGGCCCGTGCGCAAGATGGCCGAGAGGGCCTTCTGGGCGGCGATGGTCCCGTCGAACACTTCGGGCGGACTCAGGCAGACATCGCAGTTGCCGCACGGCTCGCTCGACTCGCCAAAATACGACAGCAGCACCGTGCGGCGGCAGCGCGGCGCTTCGCAATAGCCGAGCAGGGCGTCGAGTTTCTGGCGTTCGATGCGCTTTTGCTGGTCGGGCGCGTTCGACTCGTCGATGCGGCTGCGATGCACCACGACGTCGTTCAGCCCATACGTCATCCAGGCTTCGGCGGGTTCGCCGTCGCGCCCCGCGCGCCCCGTCTCCTGGTAGTAGGCTTCGAGGCTCTTGGGCAAATCCAGGTGGGCGACGAAACGCACGTCGGGCTTGTCGATGCCCATGCCGAAGGCGACCGTGGCCGACATCACCAGCCCTTCCTCGCGCAGGAAGCGCTGTTGGTGCGTGCGGCGCACGTCCGCGTCCAGCCCGGCGTGATAGGGCAGGGCCGGAATGCCCTGCGTCTCGAGCCAGGCGGCGGTTTCTTCCACCTTCTTGCGCGACAGGCAATAGACGATGCCCGCCTCGCCCCGATGCCGCCCCAGAAACGCGAGCAACTGCTTGCGGGGATTGTCGCGATCGACGATCTCGTAGCGAATGTTCGGCCGGTCGAAGCTCGAGACGAACAACCGCGCCTCGGTCAGGCCAAGCCGCGTCTGGATGTCCTCGCGCGTCGCGGCGTCCGCCGTGGCGGTCAGCGCGATGCGCGGTACGCGCGGATAACGTTCGTGCAGCGCCGAGAGCTGAATGTATTCGGGACGGAAGTCATGCCCCCATTGCGAGACGCAATGCGCCTCGTCGATGGCGAACAGCGCCAGTTGCCCGCGCTCGTCGAGTCGGTCGAGCAGATCGAGAAAACGATCGGTCAGCAAGCGCTCGGGCGCCACGTAGAGCAGATCGAGTTCGCCGCGGGCGGCGCGGCGCTCGGTATCGAGCGCTTCGTCGAAGCCGAGACTGGAGTTCAGGTAGGCCGCGCGCACCCCGGCTTGCAGCAGCGCATCGACCTGGTCCTGCATGAGCGCGATGAGCGGCGAGACGACGATGCCGACGCCGGGGCGCAGCAACGCGGGGATCTGATAGCACAGGGACTTGCCGCCGCCGGTCGGCATCAGCACAAGCGCGTCGCCCCCGTCGGCCACGTGGTCAACGATAGCGGCCTGATCGCCACGGAATGCGTTATAGCCGAATACGGTACGGAGGACTTCGAGTGCGCTTGCCATGGGCGGGAGTATACCGGTTCCCCCCCCGGCTGCGGCGCGCATCGGCCCCCGAGCGCGGCCATTGTGGTGAATTTTGCGGTGATGTCCGAGTCAGGCTCGGACGTGTCCCGGCAAGACCGGCCGGTACGATAGAATAGCGGTTTTTCCGCCGTCCCCCACCTACATGAGCGCACCGCACAAGCCCGTCGGACCGATTCTTCGGCGTCTGCTGGGCTATCTTCAGCCGTATTGGCACATGGGCCTGCTGGCCGTTCTCGCCATGGCGCTCGTGGCCGCGACCGAAGCGGCCATTCCGGCCGTCCTCAAGCCGGTGCTCGACAAGGGGTTCTCGGGCCAGGATCCATGGAATTTGTGGTACGTGCCTGCCGCCGTGATCGGTCTGGCTGTCATCCGGGGGGTAGCGCAATATTCGGCCAACTACATGCTCTCGTGGGTGTCCAACCGCGTGCTGCTCGACCTGCGCGTGCGCATGTTCGACCGCCTGCTGCATGCGCCGGCCGTCTTCTATCAACGCGAGACGACGAGCACGCTCATCAATGCGCTTGTCTATGAAGTCAATCAGGTGCTCGGCGTACTGACCACGGTGCTCATCACGCTCGTACGCGATTCGCTCACTGTCGTCGGCCTGCTGGGCTACCTGTTCTATCTGAACTGGCGCCTTACGCTCGTCGTGGCCGTGATTCTGCCGTTCATCGGCTGGCTGGTCGGCAAGATCAACCGGCGCTTGCGTCGTTTGAACCGCGAGCAGCAAACGCTGACCAATGCACTGTCGTACGTGGTCGAAGAAGCCGTGGGTGGCTACAAGGTGGTGAAGATACACAACGGCGAAGCGTACGAAAAGTCGCGCTTCGACAAGATGACGAGCACGCTGCGCGGTTACGCCATGCGTGTGACGGTCTCCGGCGGTCTGGCGCAGCCGGTGACGCAGGCCCTCGCCTCGCTGGCACTGGCCATCGTCATTACGGTGGCGATGATCGAGTCGTCGTCGGGCGAGATGACCGTGGGCGGCTTCACCGCCTTTGTCACGGCACTGCTGCTTGTCGTCTCCCCGCTCAAGCATCTGATGGATGTCAATCAACCGCTGCAGCGCGGCGTGACGGCCGCGGAGCTGATTTTCGAAGTCATGGACGTCGAAGTCGAACCGACCGGCGGAGAGCGCACGCTCGAGCGCGCCAAGGGCCGCGTGACGTTCGATCAGGTGAGCTTCCACTATGGTGCCAGCGAGCGTCCGACGCTCGATCGGATCTCGCTCGAGGTGGCGCCCGGTGAGATGGTGGCGCTGGTGGGGCCCTCCGGCAGCGGCAAGACCACACTGGTCAATCTGGTGCCGCGCTTCTACGATCCGACCGGCGGCCGGATTCTGCTCGACGACATTCCGCTGACGGACTTGCGCCTGGCCGATCTGCGTAGTCAGATTGCATTCGTGAGTCAGGACGTCGTGCTGTTCAACGACACTATCGCCGCGAACGTGGCCTACGGCCAGGAGATCGACGCCGAGCGCGTGCAGGCGGCGCTGCGGGCGGCCAATCTGGCCGACGCGGTCGCGGCCATGCCCGACGGCGTCGAGACGCTCGTGGGCGACAACGGCATGCGCCTGTCGGGCGGTCAGCGTCAACGTCTGGCCATCGCACGCGCGATCTACAAGGATGCCCCGATCCTGATCCTGGACGAAGCAACGTCCGCGCTGGATTCGGAGTCTGAGCGTCACGTGCAGGCCGCGCTGGAAGTCCTGATGGAAGGGCGCACCACGCTGGTGATCGCACACCGCCTCTCGACCATTGAGCGCGCCGACCGAATCGTTGTGCTCGAACACGGCCGCATCGTGGAGCAGGGCTCGCACCAGGTGCTGGTGGCGCATAATGGCCTCTACGCGCATCTGCACCGTATTCAGTACGCACAGCAGCAGGATGCCTGACGTCGCCGTCGCGTCGCGAACGTCAGCGCTTATCCGCCTGTCTTGGAGAAGATCACGATGAGTCAGCCGCCGATCAGCCGTTTCCCTGTGCCCGACCTTGCCGCGTTGCCGGCCGATATTCGGGCACGTATCGACGACGTGCAGGAAAAGGCCGGATTCATCCCGAACGTGTTCCTCACGCTGGCGCATCGTCCCGCCGAATTCCGCGCTTTTTTTGCCTATCACGATGCGCTGATGCTCAAAGAGGGCAATCTGAGCAAAGGCGAACGCGAGATGATCGTGGTCGCCACGAGCGCTGTGAATCAGTGTCTGTATTGTGTCGTTGCACACGGTGCGCTGGTGCGCATCTATGAGAAGCAGCCGTTGCTCGCCGATCAGGTGGCCGTCAACTACCTGAAGGCGGACCTGAGCGCGCGTCAGCGGGCGATTCTCGATTATGCGATGAAGGTGTGCGAGCGCTCCCACGAAGTCGGCGACGACGATTACGTGGCGCTGCGCCAACATGGTCTCGACGACGAGGACATCTGGGACATTGCCGCGATCACGGCGTTTTTCGGCATGTCCAACCGCATTGCCAATGCCATCTCGATGCGGCCGAACGACGAATTCTTTTTGATGGGACGCGTGCCGCGCAAGTAAGGCCGCCGCCCACACTCCTTTATTTTCGACCCATGATCTTTGTGACTGGCGGTGCCGGGTTTATCGGTGCGAATTTCGTTCTTGACTGGCTCGCCCAGCATGACGAGCCTGTGTTGACCATCGATAAGCTGACTTACGCGGGCAATCTGGCCAATCTTGCCAGTATCGAGCACGATCCGCGGCATCGCTTTGCGCAAGTCGATATCTGCGACCGCGCCGCGCTCGATCGGCTTTATGCCGAGCATCGCCCGCGCGCGGTGCTGCACTTCGCGGCGGAAAGCCATGTCGACCGTTCCATCCATGGGCCGGGCGACTTCGTGCAGACGAACATCGTCGGCACGTTCACGATGCTCGAAGCCGCGCGCGCCTATTGGGGAGCGCTCGACGGCGAGGCGCGCGATGCCTTCCGCTTCCTGCACGTCTCGACGGACGAAGTCTATGGCTCGCTGAGCCCGAGCGATCCGGCCTTCACCGAGACCACGCCGTACGCGCCCAACAGCCCGTACTCGGCATCAAAGGCCGGTTCCGACCATCTGGTGCGCGCCTATCACCACACGTATGGCCTGCCGGTCCTCACGACCAACTGCTCGAACAACTACGGCCCGTACCAATTCCCCGAAAAGCTTATTCCGCTGGTGATCGCCAATGCGCTGGCCGGTAAGCCGTTGCCGATCTATGGCGACGGCAGCAACGTGCGCGACTGGCTGTATGTCGGCGACCATTGCTCCGCCATACGCGAGGTGCTCGCTAGAGGTGTCACGGGCGAGGTGTACAACGTGGGCGGCTGGAACGAGCAGAACAACCTGTCGGTCGTGAAGCACCTGTGTGCACTGCTCGATGAACTGTCGCCGCGCACCGACGGCAGATCGTACGGCGATCAGATCACGTTCGTCACCGACCGCCCGGGCCACGATCGGCGCTATGCGATCGACGCGCGCAAGCTCGAGCGCGAACTGGGCTGGCGCCCGGCCGAGACGTTCGAAACCGGCATGCGCAAGACGGTGCAGTGGTACCTCGCCAACGGGGAATGGGTGCGGCAAGTGCAGTCGGGCGAATACCAGCGCTGGATCGAAACACACTACCAAAAGAACGACTGAGGCACGCATGAGTATCAAGCGCAAGGGCATCATTCTCGCCGGCGGCTCTGGCACGCGACTGTATCCGGCGACGCTGGCCGTCTCCAAACAGTTGCTCCCCGTCTACGACAAGCCGATGATTTACTACCCCTTGTCCACGCTGATGCTGGCGGGGATTCGCGACGTGCTGATCATCTCGACGCCGCAGGACACGCCGCGCTTTGAGCAACTGCTTGGCGATGGCAGCCAGTGGGGCCTGAACCTGCAATATGCCGTGCAACCGTCGCCGGACGGTCTGGCGCAGGCATTCCTGATCGGCGCGGACTTCATCGGTCGCGACCCGTGCGCGCTGGTGCTGGGCGACAATCTGTTCTACGGACACGATTTCGCGTCACTGCTGTCAGCAGCGAATACCCAGACGGACGGCGCCTCCGTGTTCGCGTACCGGGTGCACGATCCGGAGCGATACGGCGTGGTGACGTTCGACGAGAACGGCAAGGCCATCGACCTCGTCGAGAAACCCAAGGAGCCGAAGTCGCGCTACGCCGTGACCGGGTTGTACTTCTGCGATAACGACGTTATCGAGATTGCTCGCTCGATCAAGCCGTCGGCGCGGGGTGAGCTGGAAATCACCGACGTCAACAACGAATACCTCCGTCGCGGCAAGCTCAACGTCCAGATCATGGGGCGGGGTTATGCATGGCTGGATACCGGCACCCACGAATCGATGCTCGAAGCGAGCACGTTCATCCAGACGATCGAAAGCCGTCAGGGCCTGAAGGTCGCGTGCCCCGAAGAGATCGCATACCGGCGGGGCTGGATCGATGCCGCCGCCATCGAGGCACTCGCACAACCGCTCGCCAAGACCGGTTACGGCCAATACTTGCTCTCGATGTTGCGCGAGCGGTTGTTCTGAGTCTCGCACACCGCTCACTTTCGATTTTTACAGGTATTTCGATATGCAAGTGACTCCCACCGCCATTCCTGCCGTTCGCGTGATCGAACCCAAGGTCTTTGGCGACACTCGCGGCCATTTCTTCGAGAGTTTCAACCAGCGCGGCTTCGACAACGCGCTTGGCGAGACGCTGACTTTCGTGCAGGACAACCAGTCGCGCTCGGGGCGCGGCGTGCTGCGCGGCCTGCACTACCAGGTCAAGCAACCGCAGGGCAAGCTCGTGCGCGTGCTGCACGGCGAAATCTACGACGTGGCGGTCGATATTCGTGAGGGCTCGCCGACCTTCGGCAAGTGGGTCGCGGAAGTGCTGAGCGCCGAGAACAAGAAGCAATTGTGGATCCCGGCAGGCTTCGCCCACGGTTTCGTGGTGACGTCGGAGACGGCCGAAGTGCTGTACAAGACCACGGACTATTGGGCACCGCAGTTCGAGCGCTGCATTCGCTGGGACGACCCGACGCTCGCGATTCCCTGGCCGCTCGACGGCATCACGCCGATCGTCTCGGACAAGGATCGGCAGGGCATGCTGTTCTCGGAGTACCGGCACGAAGACTGATGTCGCCTACGGGGCACCGTTCCGTAGGGGTATCCACGGCCGCCGCGGCCCAGTCGTCAATCGACGGCGGGACCGGCGGCCGTTGCTTTTGCAGGCGGTGTTGTGATGTTCGCGACATCAACCTCGTCCCGTGCGGCAGACGTGTCGCCTGTGACCCGCAGTACCCTTACGGCGCGCAGGCCAAAGCGCGCGGTGAGCGCATCGGCCACGCTCTGCGACGACGGTTCGATGCCGTCGCCGACGGGCACGCCATCGGCGCCCTCCGTGCCCGAACTTGCCGGTTCATGTAGCCCTTCGACGATCACGTCGGCTTCCAGCCCGTTGTTCAGATAGTGCAGTTTGACGTCGTGCAGTGCCAGCGCATTGGCGCGGCACAATGCCTCTGCCGCGCCGACCACGGCCGAGCGCGCAGGCCATTGCTGCAACGCGGTGCCCTTGGTGTCGCTCTCCGGATCGACGTGTACGAGCACATCGAGAATCTGCGGCTCCAGCATGACCGTCGCGCGCGCCTGTTCCGCGATGTAGTGCCCCTCGGAGACCGACAGCCGCGCATCGACGAGGATGTGCACATCGACGACGATTTCATCACCCATGCGTCGCGTGCGCAACATGTCGATGGTGCGCACGCCGGGCGTCGCGAGCAGCCGCTCCCGAATCGTGACGGTCGTGGCGTCGTCCACGCCGCGATCGATGAGGTCCTGCAATGCGTTCCAGCCGAACTTCCACCCGGTGCGTCCGATCATCAGTCCCACGAGGGCGGCAGCGAGCGGATCGAGAATGCGATACCCCGCAAGGTTGCCCAGGATACCGAACGCCACGACGAGCGACGAGAGCGCATCGGAGCGCGCGTGCCACGCGTTGGCCACGAGCATCGCCGAGCGCACGCGCTGCGCGGCGCGCAGCATGTAGCGAAAGAGGCCTTCCTTGCTGACCAGCACCAGGACCGCAACGACCAGCGCGATCATGTGCACTTCCGGAATGTCTTCCGGATGCAGCAGCCGCTCGATGCCGCGCCACAGCATTCCCGCCCCTACGACGAACAGAATGACGCCGAGAAACAACGACGCCGCGTTTTCGTAGCGGCTATGACCGTAGGGGTGGTCGGCGTCCGGCGCGCGGGCGCTGCCCCGTGCGGCGGCCAGCACGACGAAGTCCGAGACGATGTCCGAGAGCGAGTGAATGCCGTCGGCAATCAACGCCTGCGAACGGGCAAAGATGCCGATGACGATCTGCGCCGTCGTGAGCACGATATTGACCCAGATGCTGACCCAGGTTGTCTTGCGCGCGACGGCGTGTTTGTCGAGCGCCTCGCTCGATGCCGCCAGGTTGTCGTAGTTCGAGTAGGGCATGACGTCGGAACGTGCGAGCGTTGAGTGGGGTTACATCAAAATGATGTCGTACTGTTCCTGATGGAACGACGATTCCACTTGCAGCGAAATCGGCTTGCCGATGAAGTCGATCAACATCGCGAGATGCTGCGACTCCTCTTCGAGGAACAGATCGACGACTTCCTGCGAAGCGATCAGCCGGAATTCGCGCGGATTGAACTGACGCGATTCGCGCAGAATCTCGCGCAGAATGTCGTAGCACAGCGTGCGCGGCGTCTTGACCTGCCCCTTGCCCTGACAGACGGCGCACGGCTCGCACAGCACGTGGGCGAGCGACTCGCGTGTGCGCTTGCGGGTCATTTCGACGAGTCCGAGCTGGGAGAAGCCGTTCACGGTGATGCGCGTGCGGTCGCGGGCGAGCGCCTTCTTCAGTTCGGCAAGCACCGAGTCGCGATGCTCGGTGTTCTCCATGTCGATGAAGTCGATGATGATGATCCCGCCCAGATTGCGCAGTCGCAACTGGCGCGCGATCATCAAGGCCGCTTCCAGGTTCGTCCTGAAGATCGTGTCGTCGAAGTTACGCGCACCGACGTAGCCGCCGGTGTTCACGTCGATGGTCGTCATCGCCTCGGTCTGATCGATCATCAGATACCCGCCTGATTTCAGATCGACGCGACGCGACAGCGCCCTCTCGATTTCCGTCTCGACGTTGTACAGGTCGAACAGCGGCCGCTCGCCGGTGTAATGCGTGAGCTTGCCGAGCACCGCCGGTGTATAGGTCGCCGCGAATTCGGCCAGCCTCTGGAACGTCTCGCGCGAGTCGACCAGAATCTTGCCCGTCTCCTCGTGCACGAAATCGCGCAGCACGCGCTGAGCGAGGTTCAGATCCTGATACAGCAGCGCAGGCGCCGGCATGCGCGTGCTCTGCTCGCCGATGGTCTGCCAGGACTTGCGCAGATAGGCGATGTCGTTCGCCAGTTCGGCGTCGGCCGCGTCTTCCGCAATGGTGCGCACGATGAAGCCGCCTTTCTCATCCGCCGGCACGAGCGCCTGGATCTTGCTGCGCAGCGCCTCGCGCTCCGCTTCGCTCTCGATACGCTGCGAGATGCCGATGTGCGGCTCCTGCGGCAAGTAGACGAGCGTGCGCCCGGCAATGCTGATCTGCGTCGACAGGCGTGCGCCCTTGGTGCCGATCGGATCCTTGATGACTTGCACCATCAGCGTCTGCCCCTCGAACACTGTTTTCTCGATAGGGGGCTGCGGGTGCGGCGTGGAGGTGTCGTTGTTCGTGCGCGGATGCCAGATATCGGCCACGTGCAGGAACGCCGCGCGCTCCAGTCCGATATCGATGAACGCCGATTGCATGCCTGGCAGCACGCGCACGACCTTGCCCAGATAGATGTTGCCGACCAGACCGCGCGAAAGCGTGCGCTCGATGTGCAATTCCTGCACCGCACCGAGCTGCATGAGCGCCACACGGGTTTCCTGTGGCGTGATGTTGACCAGAATGTCTTCGTTCATAAAGTGTCGACCTGACTCAATAAGGCTTGGCAAATTCGGTAAGCGTCAGAAGTCGACGCCGGCCTGACGCAACAGCGCGGCGGTCTCGCACAGCGGTAGCCCCATGATGCCGGAGTAGCTGCCATCGATGCGCAGCACGAATTCGGCGGCCTTGCCCTGAATGCCATAGGCCCCTGCTTTGCCTCTCGGCTCGCCCGAGGCGACGTAACGCTCGATTTCCTCACGACGCATCGGCCGGAACCAAACGTGCGAGATGTTCACCGCTTGATGGATCTGGCCGTCGGCGCACACGGCGACGGCGGTCAGCACGCGATGACGTGTGCCCGACAGACGGGCGAGTACGGCGCAGGCGTCGGCGTCGTCGAAAGGCTTGCCGAGGATGGTGCCATCCAGGCACACCGTCGTATCGGCGGCCAGAATGGGGGCGCCGGGCAGGCCGGCGCGGGCCAGACGCGCGAGCGCCGCTTCGGCCTTGGCACGCGTGACGCGCTGCACATAGTCGTCGGGCGGCTCGCCCGGCAACACGGCTTCGAGCGCTTCGGCGTCCTCGTGGGCGTCTGGCAGCAACAGTTCGAAACGAACGCCGAGCTGTTGCAACAGTTCCTGACGGCGGGGACTTTGCGACGCGAGATAGATGTACGGCATGGCGGCTTGGCTTGAATTCGTCCAGCCCGGCACACGACTTCGCAATGAATTGCAATCGCGTGCACCGGGCCGCGGGATGGGCTGGGCGAGGGGAACGCCCTATTATGCCGCCTTGCGCTCACGCCCGCCAGCGCGCGGGGGAGGCCGGACGGCGATGCCGGCGGGGAAACGGGCGGATTGCCGCGGATTCGCCGGGCCGAGCGCTCAGGCGTCGACGAGGAAGTCGGCGCCGATCAGATCGATGCGGTCGGTGCAGATGGCATCGACGCCCCACGCCGCCACTTCACGTGCGCGGGCCGGATCGTTGACCGTGTAGACCAGCATTTGCAGGCCGGCCGCCTTGATCTGTGCGACCTGCGGGCCGTCGAGCGACTGATGACTCGCGTGCAGCGAGACGGTGCCGAGCTTGCGGGCGTCCTCGCGCCAATGCGCCGGAACGGCTTCGTACAGCATGCCGCGCGGCAGATCGGGGGCAGCGGCCGTCGCCGCTTCGAGTGCCTCGTACGAGAACGACGAGAGCAATGGCGGCTGCGCCTGCCCGGCCCAGAGCGCCTGAACGGCCTGGGCGACCCGCTTGCCCGTTTCCGCCTCGCGGCCCGGGCATGGCTTGATTTCGACGTTCGCCGCCAGCCCCAGCGCAAGGCAGCGCTGGGCCACCTGGGCGAGGGTCGGCATCACCTGACCCGCGAAGCGGGCGCCAAACCAACTGCCGGCATCGAGCTTCGCGATGTCGGCGTAGGTCATCTGCGCGGCGGCGCCGTGGCCGTTGCTGGTGCGATCGACCGTGTCGTCGTGCAGCAGGAAGACGGTGTTATCCGCCGAGAGCTTGGCATCGAACTCGACCATGCGCAGGCCGAGCGACGCCCCCATCTCGAACGCGGCCAACGTGTTTTCCGGGGCCAGCTTGCCGCCGCCACGGTGCGCGACGATGCGGGGATAGGGCCAGGCGGGCCACAAATGTGTCCGTGTCGAGGATTCGGTCATGCTTCGACTCGCTTGCCGGTCGCCGGATCGAACAGGTGCAACGCCTTGGCCGAGATGGCCAGCGGCACCACCGTGCCTGCCGCCGGCCGCATCTCGTGCGGCAGACGCACCGTGACGGGCTGCTCGCCCCAGCGGCCATGCGCCAGATTGTCGGCGCCGAGCAGTTCGAGCTGATCGACGAGGATGTTGGTCTGCGCGGCGAAGGCACCCAGGCCGTTGTGCTGCTCGGCGGGCACCAGATGCTCGGGACGCACGCCGAGCACGAGTTCACGGTTGGCGTACGCCATGCTCGTGGGCGGCAGACGCAGGGCCGGTCCGCCACCGTCGACCTCGAACGTACGGCCTTCCGAGTCCACGCGGCCTTTCAGCAGGTTCATGGCGGGCGAGCCCATGAAGCTTGCCACGAACAGCGACGCCGGGCGCTCGTACACATCCGTCGGGGTACCGATCTGTTCGGCGTAGCCCTTGTTCATGACGATCACGCGATCGGCCAGCGTCATCGCCTCGATCTGATCGTGTGTGACATACAGGCTGGTGGTCTTGAGCCGGGCGTGCAGTCGCTGGATCTCCAGGCGCATCTGCACACGCAGCTTGGCATCGAGGTTCGACAGCGGTTCGTCGAACAGGAACACCGCGGGCTCGCGCACGATCGCCCGGCCCATGGCCACGCGCTGACGCTGACCGCCCGAGAGTTCGCGCGGCTTGCGTGCGAGCAGGGGTTCCAGTTCCAGAATGCGTGCGGCGGCGAGTACGCGCTCGTCGATGGTCTTTTTGTCGATGCCGCGAATCTTCAGGCCGTACGACATGTTCTGGCGCACATCCATGTGCGGATAAAGCGCGTAGTTCTGGAACACCATCGCGATATTGCGATCCTTCGGCTCCAGTTCATTGACGACTTGCGAGCCGATCAGGATGCTGCCTTCGCTGACCGATTCGAGGCCGGCCACCATGCGCAGCAGCGTCGACTTGCCGCAGCCCGAGGGGCCGACGATGACCACGAATTCGCCGTCTTCGATGTCGATGTCGACACCGTGCAGGACATAGTTCTTCCGGTCGTAGGTTTTCTTGACGCGATGGAGTTTGAGATTTGCCATGATTACTTTTCCGAATCGACCAGACCGCGCACGAACCAACGCTGCATGAGCAGGACCACCGCGAGCGGCGGCAACATGGCGAGCAGCGTGGCGCTCATGACGAGTTGCCATTGGGTGGCGGTGTCACCACTGCCGATCATGCTCTTGATACCCACCACGGCCGTTGTCATCGACGGCGCGTTGGTGACCAGAATCGGCCACAGGTACTGATTCCAGCCATAGATGAAGGTGATGACGAACAGCGCAGCGATGTTCGTCTTCGACAGCGGCAGCACCACGTCGACGAAGAAGCGCATCGGGCCGGCGCCATCGATGCGCGCGGCTTCGACGAGTTCGTCGGGCAGCGTCATGAAGAACTGCCGGAACAGGAACGTGGCCGTGGCCGACGCGATAAGCGGCAGCGTCATCCCCGTATAGGTGTTGATGAGTCCGAGGGTCGAGATCACCTGCACCGTCGGGAAAATCCGCACTTCGACCGGCAGCATCAGGGTGACGAAGATCAGCCAGAAGAACAGATTGCGCAACGGGAAACGGAAGTACACGATGGCGAAGGCCGACAGGATCGACACCGAGATCTTGCCGATGGTGATGACCAGCGCCATGAACAGGCTGTTGCCGAGCATTAGCCCAAACGGCATGGCGGAATCGCCCGTGCCCTGATTCCACACGGTGGCAAGGTTCTGGAGCAGGTGCGTGCTCGGGATGAGCGACAACGGAACGTTGAAGATTTCGCGCTCGTTCATGGTGGCGGCGACGAACGCCACATAGAGCGGGAAGACGACCAACAGCACGCCGATGACCAGCATGACGTGGCAGAAGATATCCAGGCCGCGACGATTCTCGATCATGCGTATTGCACCTTGCGTTCAATGAAACGGAACTGCACGACCGTGAGCACGATGACGATGACCATCAGCACCACCGACTGGGCAGCCGAGCTGCCGAGGTCGAGCCCCTTGAAGCCTTCCGAGTAGATCTTGTAGATCAGCGTCATGGTCGACTGGCCCGGCCCGCCGCCGGTCGCGGCATCGATCACCGGGAACGTGTCGAAGAACGAGTACACGAGGTTGACCACGAGCAGGAAGAACGTCGTCGGCGAAATCAGCGGCAGCACCAGCCCGAAGAAGCGCCGGATCGGCCCGGCGCCGTCGATGGCCGCCGCTTCCACGAGCGAGCGCGGAATCGCCTGCAAACCCGCGTAGAAGAACAGGAAGTTGTAGCTGATTTGCTTCCAGATCGAGGCGAGCACTACGAGGAACATCGCCTGGCCGCCATTGAGCGCGTGATTCCACTCGATGCCGAGCTTCGCCAGACCGTAGGTGACGAGCCCGATACTCGGATTGAACAGGAAGGCCCACAGTACGGCCGCGATGGCCGGTGCCACCGCGTACGGCCAGATGAGCAGCGTCTGGTAGGTGCGCTTGCCCCGCGTGACCCGGTCGGCCATGGCCGCGAGCAGCAACGAGATGACCAGTCCGCAGACCGTCACCAGCCCGCTGAAGATCATCGTGGTGCGAAACGACGCGAGGTAGAGCGGATCGCGCCATAGCGACACGAAGTTGTCCAGGCCGACGAACTCACTGGACAGCCCAAAGGCGTCCTGAGTCGATGTCGATTGCCACAGGGCCTCGCCCGCAGGCCACAGGAAGAACACGACGGTGATGAGGAGCTGCGGGGCTACGAGAGCGTAGGGCAGCCAGCCGGTTCCGAAGCGAGGGCGTTCTCTGGAGTTATGCGCCATAACGTAATGAGCAGAAAAAACCAACCCGGCCCGTGTTGTCGACGGGCCGGGTGGTCATAGTAACGTCGCGACGGTAACGCCGCAATGCGCGCCGCGAACGCCATTCATTCGCCAATTCGCCGGCTTAGCGTGCGCGATCGTGCGTTTCGAGGACTGCTTAGCCGCCCTGCTTCTGGAAGCGGCGCAGCAGCTCGTCGCCACGGGCGACGGCCTTGTCCAGAGCGGCTTTGGGCGTTTGCTTGCCGCTCCACACGCCTTCGAGTTCCTCGTCGACCACGGTGCGAATCTGCGGCATGTTGCCCAGGCGCAGACCCCGCGTGAACGGCAGAGGCGGCTTGTTGAGCATCTGCTTGATGGCCACGTCGGCGCCGGGGTTCTTCGCGTAGAAGCCTTGCTTCTCGGTCAGTTCATAGGCGGCCTTCGTTACCGGCAGGTAACCGGTATCCTGGTGCCACTTCGCCGCCACCGCGGGCGATGCGAGGTAGTTCAGGAACTTGGCGACACCCTTGTACTCGGCGGACGATTTGCCAGCGAGCACCCACAGGCTGGCGCCACCGATCATGGCGTTCTGCGGTGCACCCTTCACGTCGGCATCGTACGGCATCATGCCCACGCCATAGCTGAACTTGGCGTACTTGGCGATGTTGGCGAGAGCGCCCGATGAGGTGATGGCAATGCCGCAGTCGCCGCTGTAGAACTTCGAGGTCACTTCATCCTTGCGGCCCACGTAGGTGAACGTGCCTTCCTTGGCCATGTCGGCCAGGAACTGGATGTGCTTGATCTGCTGTGGGCCGTTGAAGTTCAGCTTGGCGTCCAGACCGTCGAAGCCGTTGTTCTTCGTGGCGAACGGCAGGGCATGCCAGGCGCTGTAGTTTTCGAGTTGCGTCCAGCCCTGCCAGCCCGTGCTGAAGCCGCACGACAGGCCGGCGGCCTTGAGCTTCTCGGCGTCGGTCTTCACGTCGGCCCAGGTCTTCGGCGGGGTGTTCGGATCGAGGCCCGCCTTCTTGAAGGCGTCCTTGTTGTAATACAGCACCGGCGTCGAGCTGTTGAACGGCATCGACACGAGATGGTTGGTCTTGCTGTCCGCGTAGTAGCTCGCCACGGTCGGCACGAACGCCGCTTCGTCGAACGGCTCGCCGGCGTCCTTCATGACTTGCCACACCGGCTTGACCGCCTTCTTGGCTTGCATCATCGTGGCCGTACCCACTTCGTACACCTGAAGAATGGCCGGCGCGTTACCGGCGCGGAACGCGGCGATACCGGCGGCCAGTCCCTGCTCGTAGTTGCCCTTGTAGATCGGGACAATCTTGTAGTCGCTTTGCGACGCGTTGAAATCGTTGGCGATCTGATTGACGCGATCGCCGAGGGCAGATTCCATCGAGTGCCAGAACTGAATCTCGGTTGCGGCCAGGGCCGACGTGCTCATGCCGAACGCCATTGCAGCGCCAACGCCGGCCAAAACGATACTTCGCAGGGACGGTTGCTTCATGCCAATCTCCGGTGGTTCACGAGAAGTCTAGTTGTTGTTCGCGGTGCGAACCTTGCAGCGCGGGCTAGACTACCACGTCATTGTGTTTTTTCCACCCGCAGCGCACAACGCGTGTTGCATGGCGGCGTCTGAGGGGATTGACAATCTTCGGGGGATGCCGGGCAGCGGGGCGCTACGCGCGATTTGGCGTGCGGCGCAACGCGGCGTTGCACCGCACAAGACGAATTGACTTATTTCCGACTTATTTCTGACTTGGGGTGTCGTCAGACGCGGTGATAGGGGTGATTGGCATTGATGCTCCACGCGCGGTAGAGCTGCTCGGCGAGCAATACCCGCACCATACCGTGGGGCATCGTCAGGCTGGAGAGCCGGATGAGGGTGTCGGCGCGTGCCTTGAGGGCCGGGTCGAGGCCGTCCGCGCCGCCGATCACGAACGCCACGTCGCGCCCGTCTTGCTGCCAGCCGGTGAGCGATTGGGCCAGACGCATCGTCGTGAGGTCCTGTCCGCGTTCGTCCAGGCACACGAGACGGCAGCCGCGCGGCAAGGCCGCGTCGATGCGCTGCGCTTCGGCCGCCATGACGGTCTCGGCCGTGCGGGAGTTGGAGCGTTGCTCCGGCTTGATTTCCTTGAGTTCGATGCGCAGCTCGGGCGGCATGCGCTTGGCGTACTCGGCGAAAGCGGTCTCGATCCAGCCGGGCATCTTGTGCCCGACCGCGAGAATGAACAGGCGCATGTCGGCTGACTTCCGCGCAGTGCCGGCTTACTTTGCCTTGCGGCGTGCGGGGGGCGGCGCTTCGACCGAGTCGTCCTCGTCGTCGTGATCTTCCACGCTGGCCTTGGCGCCGGCCTTGGTACCGGCCGCCTTCAGGCGCACGGGCTTTTCGCCCCAGATCTCTTCGAGGTTGTAGTACTGACGCAGGGCCGGCTGCATGATGTGCACGATGGCGTCGCCCGTGTCGACCAGCACCCATTCGCCCACGTCTTCGCCTTCCATGCTGATGATGTCGCCGCCGGCGGCCTTGACCTTGTCGCGCACGCTGGCGGCGAGCGCCTTGGTCTGGCGATTGGACGTGCCGCTCGCGATGATCACGCGCTCGAACAGGGCGGTGAGGTGCTCGGTGTTGAACACCTTGATGTCCTGGGCCTTGACGTCTTCGAGGGCGTCGACGATCAGGCGCTGAAGTTTACGAATATCCATAGTGCGTCTTTTTGGTGAAACAGGGAGCGCCGAGGCGGCGACCGGGTAAGGGCCAGGGGCCGTCAGGCGCGATACAGGTGTTGCGCGCGGATGTAATGCCACACGGATTCGGGCAGGTTCGCCGGGGGCGTGGCCGCGTCTCGCGCGTGCGCCAGCGTGGCGCGCAACTCGGTGGCGGAGATGTCGACAGCCAGTGAGTTGTCGATCAGAATGCCGCCGCATGGCGTGGATTGTACCCCGAGCGCGGACTTTTCCCGTTCGGCGAAGACTTGGCGCAGTTCCGAGGAGGCCGTGGCCCAGCGGAAACCGGGGCGCGCGGCCGCACAGACGTGCGCGTAGTCGAACAGCTCGCGCCAGGCGTGCCAGGTATCCAGGCGCACCAGTTGGTCGGAGCCGATGAGCAGTGACAGTGAAGCCTGCGGGCCGACGTCACGGCGCATCTCGCGCAGCGTATCGACGGTGTAGCTCGGCCCGGCGCGCTCGATCTCGCGCGTGCTGACGCGCAACCGGGTGGACGGTTGCGTGCGCGCGAGCTCTGCGGCGAGTTGCTCGGCGGCGAGGCGTGTCATGGCCAGACGATGTTCGGCCGCTGTGCTGCCTTGCTTTTGCGGCTGCTGGCCGGCCGGCATCAGGATCAATTCGTCGAGCGCGAGCGTGCGGGCGAACAGCGCGCCGAGCGCGAGGTGCCCGGTGTGAATCGGATCGAACGTGCCGCCGAGCACACCGATGCGCCGGATCGAACCGGTGGGCGACGCATGCGTGGCGTGGGGTGCGGCAGGGGAGGAGACGGTCATGCGCGGCCAGCCTTCACACCCACTCGCGGCGCACGAGGAAGTCGGTATAGAGCTTCGCCTCCGGGGTGTCCGGCTCGGGCTTCCAGTCGTAGTGCCATTTCACGATCGGCGGCATCGACATCAGAATCGATTCGGTGCGTCCCCCCGATTGCAGGCCGAAATGGGTACCACGGTCCCAGACCAGATTGAATTCGACATAGCGGCCGCGCCGGTGGGCCTGGAAATCCCGTTCGCGTTCACCGTAGGGCATGCCGCGACGGCGCTCGACGATCGGGACATAAGCGTCGAGGAAGGCATCTCCGACACTTTGCATGACAGCGAAGCCCGTGTCGAAACCGCCGCCCGAGAAGTCGTCGAAGAAGATGCCGCCGATGCCGCGCGGCTCCTGGCGATGCTTCAGGTAGAAGTACTCGTCGCACCACGTCTTGAAGCGCGGATACCACGCGGTGTCGAAGGGATCGAGCGCGTCCTTGCAGGTTTGATGAAAATGCCGGCAGTCCTCTTCGAACGCATAGTACGGCGTGAGATCCATACCGCCGCCGAACCAGAACGCGGGCAACTGGCCGGGAGCCGTGGCGATCAGAATGCGCACGTTGAAGTGCACAGTCGGGCAGTACGGATTGCGCGGATGCAGCACGAGCGAGACACCGAGCGCTTCGAAGCCGCGCCCGGCCAACTCAGGGCGGGAGGCGCTGGCCGAACCTGGCAGCTTGTCGCCGACCACATGAGAGAAGTTCACGCCGCCGCGCTCGAAGAAGTCGCCATCGTCGAGCACGCGGGTGCGGCCGTCGCCGCGCAGCGCGCTATCGGCCGGGCGTTGCCAGTCGTCGGCGAGGAAGCGTTTGCCGTCGAGGCGCCCGAGCGTCTCGACGATGCGGTCCTGAAGCCCGAGCAGATAAGTTCGCACTGCGCCCGTATCCGGCGCCGGTGCGGCGTCTTGCGCTGTCATTCTGTGACGTCCCGATGCGTGGTAATAACCGCGATTGTACCGGCAGCCACGCGGTCGGGGGCAGGCCGACGCGGCAAACGGCCTCGCCGAATGCCGCCCGAATGACCTGCATCAAGCCTTGGCGGTCACGGCGCTGGCGCGTTGGGCAAGGGGCTGGTCGCTGGCGCGCCGCCCGCGGGCGCAATGGGCATGCCTTTGCCGGTGTCGCCCGGCGGCGGCATGAGGATCTGACGCGGCGCCGGCACCGGCCACTGGGCCGTGCCACCCACCTCGGCGATGGCCCGGTTGGTATCGAAATACACCTGCCAGTAATCGCGGTTGTGGCAGTACGGACGCACCGCGAGTACCGGCCCGGCGGGATTGAATTCGAGGATCACCACATCGATCGCGGGCGTGCTCATCACGTTCGGGATCTGCGCGATGCGTGCCTTCAGGCGCGCTATCGCGTCCTGCACATCGACCGTGTGGGCGAGCTGCGCCGTCAAGTCGACGCGGCGAAACGCGTTGGCGTCGTACACCGTGATGTTGTCGCCGAAGACCTTCGTGTTGCCGACGTACACCCGCAGATTGTCTGCCGTCGTGAGCGTGGTGACGAACAGGCCGATCTCGTCGACCACCCCGGTCACGCCACCTGCGCTGATCATGTCGCCGGTCTTGAAGGGGCGCAGCACGATGAGGAAGATGCCTGAGGCGAAGTTCGACAGAAGTCCGGACCAGGCCGCGCCGATGGCGATGCCGGCGGCGGCGAGCAGCGCGGCGAACGACGTCGTCTCGATACCGCAGACACTGAGGATGGAAATGATCAGCGCAATGCGCAAGGCGATGCGCAGCGTCGATTCGGTGTAACGAACGAGGGTGGGGTCGATGGCCCGGCGAGTCATGGCGCTGCGCACGAGCCGCGCCACCACATTGATGACGATACCGCCGACGATCCAGATGACGACGGCCATCAGGATCTTCAGGCCGAACGGCATCAGATAATCGTTGACCAGCTTGTCGAGATCGAACATGTAAGTCTCCGTCGAGCGAGGGTCTGTCGGGAAAACTGTATACATTCCGCCGGGGCTGGCCGGACGCGCGGCGGTGACGTGCCCGCGCGGTGTCAGCGTGCCAACTTGCTCGGCGCTTGTCAATCGCGACGCTGTGACGGCATTCGCGGACGAGGTGCCGCCAAAACGACCGCCAAAACGACAACGGCCCGGACGACATGACGTCTCCGGGCCGTAGCACAACGATTTGGCGCTTCAAGGTCTGCCTTCAAGCGTGGCCGACCTGACGCCGGTTGCCTGACTTCGGCTGGCTTACTCCGGTTTGCGCGCCAGTGCGCGGTTGCCGATATCGTGGCGATACTGCATGCCGTCGAAATTGATCTGATTGACGGTCTGGTACGCCACGCTCTGCGCGCCACGCACGGTATCGGACAGGCCAACCACGCACAGCACCCGCCCGCCCGTCACCGTCAGCACGTCGTTCTCGATCTGGGTGCCCGCGTGGAACGTCACGCATTCGGCGGTCTCGGCCGGCACGTCGGAGATCCGGTCGCCCTTGCGCGGGGTGTCCGGATAGCCGTGAGCGGCGAGCACCACGCCCAGCGCATAACGGCGGTCCCAGTCGAGTTCGACCTTGTCGAGCGTGCCCGCAATCGCGTGCTCGACCACGACCGAAAAGTCGCCCTTCAGGCGCGCCATGATCGGCTGCGTCTCGGGGTCGCCCATGCGGCAGTTGAATTCGAGCGTCTTGACGTTGCCTTGCGCGTCGATCATCAGGCCGGCGTACAGGAAGCCCGTGAAGCGGATGCCGTCGGTTTCCATGCCGCGCACGGTCGGCAGAATGATCTCGCGCATCACGCGCGCATGGATCTGCGGCGTGACGATCGGTGCGGGCGAGTACGCGCCCATGCCGCCGGTGTTGGGGCCCTGATCGTTATCGAGCAGGCGCTTGTGATCCTGCGATGTGGCCAGCGGCAGCACGTTCTTGCCGTCGACCATCACGATGAAGCTGGCTTCCTCGCCTTGCAGGAACTCCTCGATCACCACGCGGGCACCGGCGTCGCCGAGCTTGTTGTCCGCGAGCATCATGTCGACGGCGTGATGCGCTTCGTCGAGCGACATCGCCACGACCACGCCCTTGCCTGCGGCGAGGCCGTCCGCCTTGATGACGATCGGCGCGCCCTTGGCGTCGATGTAGGCGTGGGCGCTGGCCGCGTCGGAGAACGTTTCGTAATCGGCGGTGGGAATGCCGTGACGCTTCATGAACGCCTTGGCGAAGTCCTTCGACGATTCGAGCTGCGCCGCTTCCTTCGTCGGGCCGAAAATCTTCAGGCCACGCGCACGGAAGATGTTGACGATACCGGCGGCGAGCGGCGTTTCCGGGCCGACCACCGTCAGCGCAATACCTTCGCGCACGGCGAACTCGGCGAGCACGTTCGGATCGCTGATCGGGACATTGCGCAGGCGCTCGTCGAGCGCCGTGCCGCCGTTACCCGGGGCGACATAAACCAACTGAATACGAGGCGATTGGGCAAGCTTCCACGCCAGCGCGTGTTCGCGGCCGCCCGAGCCGACAACCAGAATCTTCATCTTATTCCTCGATGACGGCGTTGGTGAATACTTCCTGCACGTCGTCGAGGTTTTCGAGCGCGTCGAGCAGCTTTTGCATCTTCAGGGCGTCTTCGCCGGTGAAGACCACTTCGGTTTGCGGTTTCATCGTGACTTCCGCGACTTCGGCCTTCAGACCGGCCGCTTCAAGCTTGGCCTTCACGGCCTGGAAGTCGTTCGCCGGGCAGATGACTTCGAAGCTGCCGTCGTCGTTGGTGATCACGTCGTCGGCACCGGCGTCGAGCGCCACGTCCATCAGCTTGTCTTCCGGCGTCTCCGGCGCGAACAGGAACTGGCCGCAGTGCGTGAAGAGGAACGCCACCGAGCCGTCGGTGCCCATGTTGCCGCCAAACTTGGAGAAGGCATGACGCACTTCCGCGACGGTGCGCACGCGGTTGTCCGTCATGGTATCGACGATCACGGCGGCGCCGTTGATGCCATAGCCTTCGTAGCGGATTTCTTCGTAGTTGGCGCCGTCAAGACCGCCAACGCCGCGATCGATCGCGCGCTTGACGTTGTCCTTGGGCATGTTCGCGTCGGCGGCCTTTTCCACAGCCAGGCGCAGACGCGGGTTGCTGTCGACATCGCCGCCGCCCAGGCGCGCGGCCACCGTGATTTCCTTGATCAGGCGTGTCCAGACTTTACCGCGCTTGGCATCTGCCGCTGCCTTCTTGTGTTTGATGTTGGCCCATTTGGAATGACCCGCCATGAATTTCTCCGTCGTGCCGCGCTGTGCGGCGAAGTCAGAGCGGCAACCTGCCGCTATAATCGGAGGCAATTTTATCATGCCGCCGCACCGTGCCACGGGTGTTTGCTGCGCCGTGTCACGAGCCGCGCCGCGTTTACCGCCGAGGTCTCTCATGCCCCAGAAGCCCGTGCCGCCGCAAGCCTCGTCGCTTGCCGCTTCCTCAACGGCATCCCCGCTCGCGCCCGCCGGGGCCGCGAGCCCCGCCGGCGACCCCGGCGACCGGCTTCTCATCGCACGCAATGATCAGCACGTTCTTGGCCTGCTGCCCGCCATGGGCAATCGCCACGGGTTGATTACCGGGGCCACCGGCACGGGCAAGACCGTCACGCTCCAGGTCATGGCGCAGGCCTTCTCCGACATCGGCGTGCCCGTGTTCCTCGCCGACGTGAAAGGCGACCTGACAGGCATCGCGCAGCCCGGCGCCGAGACGCCCAAGCTCAAGGAGCGCATTGCCCAGTTCGGCTTCGAAACGCCCGACTGGCATGCCAGCCCCGCCACACTTTGGGATGTGTTCGGCGAGCAGGGCCACCCGGTGCGCGCAACGGTTTCCGATCTTGGTCCGCTGTTGCTCTCGCGGCTGCTGGGCTTGAACGAGACGCAGACCGGCGTGCTCAATCTCGTCTTCAAGATTGCCGACGACAACGGCCTTCTGCTGCTCGACAGCAAGGACCTGCGCGCCATGCTCCAGCACGTGGGCGAGAATGCCTCGACCTTCACCACGCAGTACGGCAACATCTCGGCCGCGTCGGTCGGCGCGATCCAGCGCGGGTTGCTCACGCTCGAGCAACAAGGCGCCGACAAGTTCTTCGGCGAACCGATGCTCGATATCGACGACTTCATGCAGACGGACGCGCAAGGGCGGGGCGTCGTCAACATTCTCGCGGCGGACAAACTGCTGGCCGCGCCGCGCATCTACGCCACGTTCCTGCTGTGGCTGCTCGCCGAGCTGTTCGAGCGTTTGCCGGAGGTGGGCGATCCCGACAAGCCCAAGATCGTGTTCTTCTTCGACGAGGCACATTTGTTGTTCAACGAGGCGCCGAAGCCGTTGCTCGAGCGGATCGAGCAGATGGTGCGGTTGATTCGTTCGAAGGGCGTTGGCGTGTACTTCGTGACGCAGAATCCGGTCGACGTGCCGGACACCGTGCTCGGCCAGTTGGGCAATCGCGTGCAGCATGCGCTGCGGGCGTATTCGCCGCGCGATCAAAAGGCGGTCAAGGTGGCGGCGCAGACAATGCGCGCCAATCCGTCGCTCGATATCGAAACGGTGATCGGCGAGCTGGGCGTGGGCGAAGCGCTGGTGTCGTTGCTCGACGAGAAGGGGCGTCCCGCCGTGACGGAGCGCGCGTACATCGCGCCGCCGGCCTCGCGCATCGGACCGATTACCCCGCAGGAGCGTGCAGCGCTCATCGCCGCGTCGCTCGTGGCTGGCGTGTACGAGAAAACGGTGGATCGCGAGTCGGCTTACGAAACGCTGGTCGGGCGCACCCGGACGCGTCAGGGCGACGTGCCGCCCGCCTCAGGCGGTGGGGCGCAGGCGCCGGACGCGCCGCCGCCGACCGGCGGCGAAACGGCCGGCGGCGGTCTGCTCGACGCGGTCAGGGACTCGCTCGGCGGCTTGCTGGGCGGTGCGGGCGGCTCGCGTCGCAAGGACACGCTCGTCGAAGCGATGGTCAAGAGTACGGCGCGCACCATCGGCAGCCAGTTGGGCCGCGAGATCGTGCGCGGCGTGCTGGGCAGCATTCTCGGCGGCAGCAGGCGGCGATGACCGGGCTTGTCTGTCGCCGCGACAACACCCCCGTCCGACGATCGGTGGCGCGTGGCGTACGCCTTGCCACTGACGTATCGCCGGCACCGTCTCCCCTACATCGAACGCTCGTCCCCTCATGTCGCTGAAATCGTCGCTGGAACCGGTGCGCACCGGTGTCGCCCACGACCCCTTGTGGCTGCGCGCCGCGCCGCTCATTTTTCTGTTTCTATGGTCGGTCGGCTTTACCGTCGCCAAGATCGGCCTGATCTATGCCGACCCGCTCACGTTCCTCGCGCTTCGCTATGGGCTGGTGCTCGTGCTGCTCGCGCCGCTGGCGCTCGTCATGCGCCCGCCATTGCCGAAGACGGCGGCCGCCTGGGGTCATCTCGTCGTCATCGGCCTGCTCATTCAGGCGCTGTACTTCAGCATGACCTATCTGGCGCTACGCCTGGGCGTGTCGGCCGGCAGCGTGGCGCTGATTACCTCGCTGCAACCGATTCTCGTGGCGCTGGCTGTGCCGCATCTGGTGGGCGAGCGCGTGAGCGGACTGAACTGGGTCGGACTGTTTCTGGGGCTGGCGGGGGCGGCGCTGGTCATTGTGGCGCGCTCGGCGGTGGAGGCGACTTCCGCGCTGGGGCTGGCACTGACATTCGTGGCGCTTGGCGCGATCACGTGCGGCACGCTCTACGAAAAGCGCTTCGGCGTGGGCCAGCACCCGGTCACGTCCAATCTGGTGCAATACGCCGTGGGCTTCGCGGCGACGCTGCCGCTGGCCGCATGGCTGGAGCCGATGCGCATCGAATGGACATGGCAGCTCGGCGCGGCGCTCGTCTACCTCGTGATCGGCAACTCGATCGTCGCGATTTCGTTGCTGCTGGCGATGATCCGGCGTGGCGAGGCGTCGCGTGTCTCGGCGCTGTTTTTCCTCGTGCCGCCGTCAGCGGCGCTTGCTGCGTGGCTCATGGTCGGGGAGCACATGCCGCCGCTCGCTTGGGGAGGGATGGGGCTGGCAGCCGTAGGCGTGGCGATGGCCACACGGCGCCCGGGCCGGGGACACCGGGGAGAGCGGTAGAGCGGGGAGGGTCGCCCCGGCGCAGGCGGGCCGGGGCGTGGGATCCGTGTTGCGTCAGTTCTTGGTGCCGAACAGGCGGTCGCCCGCGTCGCCCAGGCCCGGAATGATGTAGGCGTGATCGTCCAGACGCTCGTCGAGCGACGCGACATACAGCTTCACGTCCGGATGCGCGTCATGCAGCACCTTCACCCCTTCGGGCGCGGCCACCAGGGCGAGAAACGCAATGTTTTCCGAGGCCACGCCGCGCTTGCGCAGCACGTCCACGGCGTGCACGGCCGAATAGCCGGTCGCCACCATCGGGTCGCACAGGATGAAGCGGCGCTCGGCGATATCCGGCAGGCGCACGAGATATTCGACCGGACGATGTTGCTCGTCGCGATACACGCCAATGTGACCGACGCGTGCCGACGGCACCAGATCGAGCAGGCCGTCGCTCATGCCCACGCCGGCGCGCAGCACCGGCACGATCGCGAGTTTCTTGCCCGCGATGACGGGCGCGTCCATGGCGACCATCGGCGTGTCGATGCGCTCGGTAGTGAGCGGCAGGTCGCGCGTGATCTCGTAGCCCATGAGCAAGGTGATCTCGCGCAGCAGGCCGCGAAACGTGCGCGTCGACGTTTCCTTGTCGCGCATGTGCGAGAGCTTGTGCTGGATCAGCGGGTGATCGCAGATAAAGAGATTCGGGAAGCGGGGATCTTGTTTCATGGCTGGCAATCCGGGGCAGGGCCGGTGTGGCCCGCATGGCCGCGATTTTAGCCGATGCGGCGCCGTCGGTCCGGGTTTCGCTGTCGTTCGGGACCGATTGCCCAAGCGATTGCCCCCACAAAGCGGCGCGCGCGCGATTCCCTTAGAATCGCTGCAAGACGGCGGTGCCACCGCCGTCGTCCAACGTGTCACTTGTCTTGAAGGCTGAACATGGATCTGGGAATCAAGGGGCGCACCGCGCTGGTCTGCGGCGCGAGCAAGGGGCTGGGACGCGCGTGCGCGCAGGCGCTGGCCGAAGCGGGCGCGAACGTCGTGATCGTTGCGCGCACGGCGCAGACGCTCAACGCGGCGGCCGACGAGATTCGCGCGGCCACGGGCGTGAGCGTCACCGCCGTGGCCTGCGACATCACCACGCCAGAGGGGCGCGCGCAGGCGCTCGCGGCGTGCGGACAACTCGACATTCTCGTGACCAACGCAGGCGGCCCGCCGCCGGGCGACTTCCGCGACTGGCAACGCGACGACTGGATTCGCGCGCTCGACGCGAACATGCTCACCCCCATCGAACTGATCAAGGCGTGCGTGGACGACATGATGGCGCGCGGTTTCGGCCGCATTGTGAACATCACGTCGTCGGCCGTGAAGGCGCCCATCGACATCCTCGGGTTGTCCAATGGCGCCCGCTCCGGGCTGACCGGGTTCGTCGCCGGGCTGGCGCGCACGACCGTTGGGCACAACGTGACCATCAACAATCTGCTGCCGGGTGCTTTCGATACCGACCGCCTCGCGGCCACCCTGCAGGCATCGGCGACGAAGAGCGGACAGACGGTCGAAGAAGTTCGCACCAAGCGGGCTGCCGCAATTCCGGCCCGCCGCTTCGGGCAGCCGGACGAGTTCGGTGCGACCTGCGCGTTTCTCTGCAGCGCGCAGGCGGGCTACATTACCGGACAGAACGTGCTGATCGACGGTGGCGCGTACCCGGGCACGTTTTAACCTTTCTGAGATGGCTTCAATGACTGTATCGACGGCACCTAAAGTCCGGATTGCGCTCATCGCGCACGACAAGAAAAAAGACGACATTCTGGCGGTGGCGCACGACTACGTCGACGTGCTGCGCCAGTGCAAGCTCGTCGCGACGGGCACGACGGGCGGACGCATCGCCACCGAGCTTGGCCTGGACGTCGAGCGCATGCTTTCCGGTCCGCACGGCGGCGACCTTCAGATTGGCGCGCAACTGGCGGAGGGGCGTGTCGACATGGTGCTGTTCCTGCGCGACCCGATGACGCCGCAACCGCACGAACCGGATATCAACGCCCTTGTGCGGGCGTGCGACGTACACAACGTGCCGTGTGCGACCAACAGCGCCACGGCGCGCATGCTGCTCGAGCAGTTGATCGTGCGTCTGGCCGCGCAGCCGGCGGCGTGACGCCGAGAACCGACAGTTCACAACACACTTCACACGAGTGAGAGGAGCGAGGATGACCAAGGCAATTCGCATCGAACAGAATGGCGGCCCGGAAGTGATGAAGTATGTCGACGTCGAAGTGGGCGACCCTGGGCCGGGCGAGGCGCGTGTGCGCCACAACGCCGTCGGGCTGAACTACATCGACGTGTATTTCCGCACCGGCCTGTACCCGCAGCCGCTGCCGGCCGGTCTGGGCATGGAAGCGGCGGGCGTGGTCGAGGCTGTGGGCGAAGGCGTGACGCTCGTCAAGGCGGGCGACCGCGTCGCCTATGCCAGCCGTCCTTGCGGCGCCTACTCGCAGGCCCGCGTGATGCCGGTGGCGTCGCTCGTGCGTCTGCCGGACAGCATCAGCGACGATCAGGCCGCCGCGATGATGCTGCAGGGCATGACCGCGCAGTACCTGTTGCGCCGCACCTACCCGGTCAAGGCGGGCGACACGATCCTCATTCATGCGGCCGCCGGCGGCGTGGGGCTCATCGTGTGCCAGTGGGCCAAGGCCTTGGGCGCGACGGTGATCGGCACGGTCGGCTCCGACGAGAAGGCGGCGCTCGCGCGCCAGCATGGCTGCGACCATCCGATCGTCTATACGCGTGAGAATTTCGTCGAACGGGTGAAGGAGATCACGAGTGGCGAAGGTGTGCCGGTCGTCTACGATTCCATTGGAAAGGACACGTTCATCGGCTCGCTCGACTGCCTGCGGCCGCTGGGCATGATGGTGAACTTCGGGAGCGCGTCGGGGCCCGTCGCGCAGATCAACACTGCCGACCTTGTGTCGCGCGGCTCGCTGTTCTTCACGCGACCGACGCTCTTCAGCTACACGGCCAAGCGGGCCGACCTGGAAGCGACGGCCAAGGACCTGTTCGACGTCGTCGCCAGGGGCTCGGTCAAGATCGAGGTCAATCAGCGTTACGCATTGGCCGACGTGGCCCAGGCCCATCGCGATCTCGAGGCGCGCAAAACCACTGGGTCGACGTTGCTCATGCCCTGAGTGGGGGCGAATGACGCTAACGCCAGCAGGCATCAATGCGATGTGCTCCCGGACGCCGGACGCCGGTCCAACGTTCGGGGAGACTCGGCCAAGGTCCGTTGCTCATGGCCGACGACGTCGTCAACGACCCGACTTAGGCTTGCTGCCTGAAGCCGTGGGCGCCGTGGGCGCGCGCATCCTCGCGCACGTCCTCGGGCAGACGATTGATGAGCCAATGCACGACCAGCCCGATCACGACGACATCGTCGAGCAGGCCGAAGACTGGCACAAAGTCCGGAATCAGATCGAATGGACTGACCAAATAGACGGCGAGCAGCGCCAGCGCGGGCAGCAACCAGCGCGGGCGGCGCGGATCGCGAGCCGCGTGCCAGAGAACCCGGAAATCGTGGCGCGCAACTTGCCAAAGACGCATAAAACGCTTCACTTGCAGGCTCCTGAATGAATATCGCCGCCGAATGTGGCAGGCGTCTTCATTGTATTGATGGAAACGTCGCTCATTGATTCTTTAAGTTATCGCATCGTGTGCTTATCCCTCTGCCGGGCTGCGTCGTCCGTAGCATGTGGGCTCATACGCACGATGCGTGATATTGTGCTTCGACCACGCCGAGTCGGGGTGGTTTCATCGTACATCGAGTCCTGGCCGGTGCCTTGGTGCCGGATCTGACGGACGATCGGCTTTCCCGGTTGCGGCAGGATCAGGCCAGCGGGATAATTTGCCAGCCGCAGTGGTCCATCCATTTTTCCCCCTTCGCGGACGCCATCCAAACGCCACCATGACTGACGCTCAAGATCCGAAATCGCCGCAGCCTTCGCCGCCTTCGAATAAGCCCGAGCCCGATACGAGTACGAGCGCAACCCCACCGCAGACGCCGCCGTCCACCGACGCCGGTACGTCGCCAACGCCAGCCTCGCAGGGCGCGTCCGAGTACGTGGAGCCGCCGACAACGGCGACGTCTCATGCGACGGCGAAACCCGTTGCGGGCACGGCCGAGGCATCGGGCAACATGCCAGCGAACCCCGACACGCTCACGCGTCCAGCGCCCGCGCCCGAGGCGTCGACAGGGGCTCCTGCCTCAGCGACGAGCCCCTCAGTCCGGGCGTCGGCAGCCGAAGTGGCCGCCGACCATAATCCGATTGGCACGCCGGCGCCAAAGCCGAGCGAAGCTACCGGTGTGCCCAGCAGCGTTGGTGGCACGGGGAGTGAGAGTGCGCCCGGCAGTGCCGGCAGTACCGGTAGCGACGAGCCGCCGCATCAGCCGACATTCGGCCCCGGTGCCGCGCGTCCTGGCAGCCCCGCCTCGATGGGTACTCAGCCGTCGTACCTGCAGGCGGGCGATTCGCCGTGGTCGGTGCTGCGTCGTATCACGTCGGCACGGTTTCGCGCGTGGTACGACCGCGCGGGGCAGCGCATCACGCAGCGCACCCTGAAGATCGGCATTTCAGCGCGCATTTTTCATCCGGAGCCGGGGGCGAAGGGGCTGCGCAGCAAGACGCTTCAGTACCTCGAAGAGTCGATCGCGCACTGGGTGATGTCGCGCGACGTGCTGGTGTTCATGATTCCCACGGTCGACACGCAGGGTCTGCTGCATCCGAGCCATATCCGTCTTCACGATTATGCGAAGCATCTCGACGGGCTGGTGTTGCAGGGCGGGGCGGACGTCTCGCCGCACAGCTATTCGGAAGTGGCGACGCGCCACGAATGGCAGGGCGATCGCATGCGCGACATGTACGAACTCGAATTGCTGCATGAGTTCGTGGAGCAGGGCAAGCCGATTCTCGGTGTGTGTCGCGGCTGCCAGCTCATCAACGTGGCATTTGGCGGCACGCTGCACCAGGACATCGCCACGGATCTGCCCGACGCGATCCCGCACGTGACCGATACCTACGAACACAACCGTCACACGCTGACGTTTCCCGAGGGCTCATCGCTCGCGCAGATGCTCGGGCCGGTCGATGTGCCGATCGTCAACTCGATCCATCACCAGTCGGTGAGAACGCTTGGGCGCGACCTGAGTGTGGAGGCGGTGTGCTCGGAAGATGGGGTGGTGGAAGCCATTCGCTACCGCAAGGCGCCGTTCGTGATGGGGCTGCAATGGCACCCGGAATTTCACCGGGCGGGCGGGCCGGAGTATCTCGATTGCACACCGGTGCTCGACAACTTCCTGCGCGCCGCGCGCGAAACGCGCTTCTGATTGGGCGTTTGATCGCACCGCGATCGACGCAATGAAAAATGGGCAGCCGCGAGGCTGCCCATTTTCATGTCAGGCGCACCGGCATCATGCCGCCGGTGCGCGCGCCGCGTCGATTAGAAGCGGTGACGGATGCCCGTGCCCACAACGGTTTGCGAGCTGGTCGACGACATACCGCCGGCAGCGCCGACACCGGCTTGAAGGCCCGTGCCTTCGTTGTCGGAGATGTGCTGGTACGAACCGGTCAGGTACACATCGGTACGCTTCGACAGACGGTAGTCGGCTTGCAGCGTCACGGTGTGGAACTTCGGCTTCTTGTCCGTCGAATCTTGCTTGGCCATCGTGTACGTGTACGCGGCGGACAGCGAGACTGCCGGGGTCAGCATGTAGCGACCGTTGACTTCGAAGTTGTCGAACTTCAGGCCGTCGTTGCCAAAGGCAACTGCGGTGCTGTTGAAGTTCAGGCCGGTCAGGCCTTGGAGTTGCGTGTGGGTGTACACCAGGCCGACGGTTGCCGGGCCGAAGGCGTAGTTACCACCGATACCCCAGACGCGTTGCTTCGAGGCGCTGAACACCGAGTCACCGCCAGTCGACGTGTCGACTGCGCCGCTGGTGTTGTTGGCGCCCGTGTTGCCTTGGCGTTCCAGGTAGGCAGCGGCCACGGTCAGCGGGCCGTTCGCGTAGTTCACGCCGGCGCTGAAGGCGCGGTTGTTGGCGAAATCGCCAGCCTTGTTCGAGAAGCCATACAGGCCGCCGAAGGTCAGGCCGTTGTAATTGGCGCTCGAGTACTTGACCGAGTTGTTCACACGGAACGAGTTGTTCGTGTTGTCGTTATCGTACGGGTGCGCTGCGATCGTGCCGCCGAACGACGAGCCGTTCAGGGTCAGCGGTGCCAGGTAGTCAACCAGCGAGTCGTATTGACGACCGATCGTCACCGAGCCGAACTTGTCGTTCTGCAGGCCAACGAAAGCCTGACGACCGAACATGCGGCCGTTCTGGCCCGACGTGCCGTTGTTGATCGAGAAGCCGTTTTCCAGCACGAAGATGGCCTTGTTACCGCCACCCAGATCTTCCGCGCCCTTCAGGCCCCAACGGCTACCGTTGATCAGGCCGCTCGTTGCGCGGAAGTTCTTCGAACCCGAAGCCGTCGAGGTCGTCGAGTTGCTGGTGTAAGCGACGCCAGCGTCGATCAAGCCATACAGGGTGACGCTGCTTTGCGCTTGGGCGCTCGCGGAGAACGCGCCGACAACGGCAGCGGCAAGAAGAGTTTTTTTCATGGTTTAAGCTCCAGTAACGTGACACGAATCGCAGAATTCGCGTGAAAACAGAACGCGGCGAAACAGAACATGTCGAGGTGACGGTTTGTCATTCGCGGACCCGATCAAGTATCGGCACTGCTCTGTTGACAGGGGGCAGTGTATGAGTGAGCGAGATCCGCGCCTATTTCAGAATCCGCAAGAATCTATTTCGGATACGGGAAGAATCCGCCGAATGTGCCGAAAAGCGTTGTCCAATAAGGGATTGGCTTGATTAAGCCTAGGCGATAAATGACCACGCAAGCGACGTGTGTTGCGCTTGGGACACAGTGCAGAGGGCAAGCGGCATCGCTCGCGAAGCATTGCCAGCACTGGATCTACACGCGACATGGGGCAAGGCGTTAAGTTCCGGCGACACGTGATCTCCGCGATGGCGATCATTGACCCACGTCACGCGCCGAACGAAATAATGCCGTCGACAGAGGCACCTTTCATTGCGTGATCAGTGAGGTTTTGTGGTGGCTATAGGGAGAAGTGTAGGGGCGCGGTGCGGGTAGCCGTGATGATCGCGTCGTTGCGCGTACTGAAGCACATGCGATGAGGAAAATCCGAGATGCCGACAGGCGTGAAAAATGGATTCGCGCCAAAAAGTCCTTTGTTGATAGCGTTTTACGGACTATTGCGAGTCGCCGAATAATGCATTGCGCCGAATGATGAGAATGATTCGGGAGGCCAGACCCTATACTACGTTCCGCGAGAAGTAGACTTTTGCGTTGAGTGAAAAGTCTCCAAACCTTGGCGCGGCCTCATTGGCCGCGCTTTTTTTTGTCTGCGTTTTTTGCCTGCGTTTTTTACCGCATGTTTGGCTACGCGTAATGGCTCGCGCCGAAGGCGTCGCCGCAATCGCGCACGTGCGGAATGCGCAACTGCTTGAGCTTGCGATACAGCGACGCTCGGCAGAAGCCGAGGGTGCGTGCCGCTGCGGAGATGTTCCAGCGGTGTTGCGCGAGCGCCTGCAGAATGCGCTCACGCTCGCGGTCGTGCGGTGATGCCTGCGCACTTGCTTCGTTCGGGGCGGCGACGGGGCTCGACGCCACGACATCTCGTGCTTCCATGACACGCATCGCGACATTGCCATCCACGCCGCGCGTCGACGGCAGCATGACGAGTTCTGGCGGCAGGTCGTCCATCCCCAGCATATGGCCAGCCATCACCGCGCACGCGTAACGCAATGCGGCGCGCATCTGGCGCAGATTGCCCGGCCACGCGTGGGTGAGCAGGCACGACATGGCGTGCGGCGCTACGCGAGCCAGTGCCTGATCGGCGCGCAATCCCGGCCACTCGTCGCACAGCATGCGCGCGATCAACTCGCGCTTGTCGTCGCGCTCGCGCAGCGTCGGCAGCGTGAGTACGCCCACGGCAATGCGGTAGTAAAGATCTTCGCGGAACGTGCCCTGTGCCACCGCGCTGGCGAGATCCTGATGCGTGGCGCAGATGAGCTGGACGTTGACGGGCACCGGGTGACTCGCGCCCAGCGGCGTGACTTCACGCTCCGAGAGCACGCGCAGGAGCCGTGTTTGCAGCGCATAAGGCATGTCCCCGATCTCGTCGAGGAACAGCGTACCGCCGTCGGCCTGCTGCAACTTCCCTTTCATTCCGCCGGGCAGGGCGCCCGAAAATGCGCCGCGCTGATAGCCGAACAATTCGCTCTCGACGAGATGTTCCGGCAGCGATGCCGTATTGATCGCGACGAACGCTTGTGCGCGTCGCTCGCTGTACTCGTGCAGCGCGCGGGCCAGAAACTCCTTGCCCGTTCCCGTCTCTCCGAGGATCAACACCGGCAGTCCGCGATCGACGAAGCGCTTGCCGCGCGAGAGCAACTCGCGCATGCGGGCGTCGGTGCCGCACAGATCGTCGATGGCGAGGTAGTCCGGGCGCATCTGAGATGCGGCGGCGGGGGTGGCCGGTACCCGAACGATGCGTTCGGCGAGCGCGGTGATGTGGCTGAAGGCGGTATTGGCAGTGGCGGCGCCGAGGGGGCTGGCGTGGCCGACAGGTCGAGCGGGGGCTGGCGCTACAGCGAGGTGAGCGGGCATGACTTGTCTCCTTCTCGTATCGGTACGAAAGGTCGCCGACGGTGGCTTGTGGCCTGGCGATTCCTGACGTCTCTTTATGTCGCAGCCGGCTCGGGTGGCCAACCGCTGATGCAGGATACGACCGCGCTGTCATAACATCCAATACAATATAGATGCGCTATTAATACCTTTGAGGTATCAGATGATTGAGCTGCGCCATTTCCAATACTTCGTGGTGCTCGCAGAGACCCTGCACTTCGGCCGAGCCGCACAGCAATTGCATATCTCCCAGCCGCCGCTGTCGCGCCAGATTGCGCTGATGGAGGCGGAGCTTGGTGTGCAGCTTTTCGAGCGTACGCGCCGCAGCGTGCGCCTCACGCGCGCCGGCGCCCGCTTATATCAGGACGCGGTGGAAATTCTCAACTCGGTCGATCGGGCGCGCCGCAACGTCGTGGCGGCAAGCCGGGGAGAGGATGGCGCGATCACAGTCGGCTTCATGATGTCCTCCGCGTACAACATCCTGCCCGCGCTCACCCGTACGTATGCCGCCGCATATGCGCGCGTCGACATGAAATTGGCGGAGACGTTACCGAATCTGCTCGCCGAATCCGTGCGGGCCGGGCAGACGGACGTCGGCATCATGTATCGCCCAGAAGACCTGACCGGGCTCGATACGGCGACCGTGTTTCGCGAGGAGATGGTGGCCGTGCTCCCGCGCACGCACCCGTTGGGGAGGGCGCGGGTGCTCGACGCCGCGCAACTGGCCGAAGAGTCGTTCGTGAGCATTCCGCGTGAGATCGCGCCGCTTGTCTATGACCTGGTCGTCGACCATTGCCGTCGTGCGGGCTTTTCGCCGCATATCCGGCTCGAAACCAATCTGCAGCAAACGATTATCAACCTGGTGGGGGAAGGGCTGGGCGTGGCGATGGTGCCGATGTCGATGAGCAGCACGAGCGCGTTCGGCAATGCGGTTTTCAAGCCGTTGCGCAACGCACCGGTGGCGGAAGTGGCGCTACTCTGGAGCCGCGACAATCACAATCCGTGCGTCGAGACGTTTGTGGAGAACGCGCGAGCGGTGTGGCGCGATATGCAGCGCGCGCCGGGCGCACGGCTGGTGCCCGATGGGCCGGACACCAGCGCGCGCTGAAGGCGGCGCGAGAGACAAGCGCTGCCTTCAGATTTCCAGAATGCCGGCGGCCACGAAGCCGCCGTCGACCGGCAGGACATGGCCGGTCACATACGAGGCGTCGTCCGACGCGAGAAAGCTCACGGCACCGGCAATCTCACGCGGCTGCCCATAACGGCCGAGAGGTGTCGTCTCCGTGTAGTGGCGACGAGAAATGTCGGAATGCAGCGCCTGCGTGAGCGGCGTGTCGATGGGACCGGGGGCGACGGCGTTGGTCGTGATGCCGAACGGCGCGAGTTCGATGGCCATCTGACGCGTGAGCCCGATGACGGCGGCCTTCGAGGTGCCGTAGGCCGTGCGTCCGGCACTCGCCAGAATGCCCGCCACGGACGCCAGATTGACGATGCGCCCCCAGCGCTGCTCGCGCATGAGTCGCGCAGCGTGCTGCCCGCACAGCAGCGTGCCCGTGAGGTTCACGGCCATGACCTGATGCCAGTGATCGAGCGGATAGTCGAGAAACGGGAACGTCTTGGCGATACCGGCATTGTTCACGAGCACATCGCAGCGGCCGTGGCGCTGCGCAATCGTTGCGAAGCCGTCGGCAATCGACGCTGCGTCGCCGACATTCATGCCCAGGGCCCACGCGGTGCCGCCTGCCGCGCCGAGCTTTGCCGCCGTCTCGGCCGCGGCGCCTTCGTTCAGATCGGCGACCACCACGGTCATGCCGTCATTCATCAAGCGTTCGCAGATGGCGGCACCAATGCCCATTCCGCCGCCCGTCACTATCGCCACTTTCTCCGTCATGATATGGACTCCTAAATTTGATGATTTTTACAGATCGGGCTCCGCCGCCAGCAGTGCGGCGGAGCCCGTCGGTGATATTGCGAAACCGTTAGCGGATTTGCCTTACTTCAGAAAGCCGATCGAGATCCAGGGAACGAGCACCACGAGCAGCAATGCGACGAACAGCGCGCCCATGTAGGTCCACATCCGGTTGAACACCTTGTCGGGCGATGTCTTGCCGATGGCGCACGCGGCGTAGAAGCCAACGCCCAGCGGCGGGGCGAACAGTCCCATGCCCATCGAAAGAATCACGACCATCGCGTAATGCACGTCGTGAATGCCCAGGGAGCGTGCCACCGGGAACAGCAGCGGTCCGAACAGCACGATGGCCGGAATGCCTTCGAGCACGCTGCCCAGGATGATGAATACGACCATCGAGATGAGCAGGAAGCCGACCTGACCGCCGGGCATGCCGTGCATCAGACTGACCAGCGCGGCGGAGAACCCGGATTGCGTGAGCGCCCAGGCCATGGCCGTGGCCATGCCGATAATCAGCAGGATCGCGCCGGAGAGCGCGGCCGTTTCCGTCAACAGCGGATACAGGCGCTTGAAGTTCAGGTGCTTCTTGAACGCATGCACGATCAGCCCGATCACGACCGTGTAGGCGATGCCGACGGTCGAGACTTCGGTGGCCGTGGCGGCCCCCTCGATCACGGCCGTGCGGATGAGAATCGGCAGCGCGAGCGCCGGCAAGGCCACGATGAACGTCTTGCCGATCACGCGCCACGGCGCGCGGCGGGCCGCACTCGGCGCTTCCTTGCGCGAACGTGCGAAACACACCACGACGATGGCAAGCGTGGCGATGACCGCGGGCAGCAGGCCGCCGACGAAGAGCGAGGTGATCGATACACCGCACACGGCGCCGATCGTGATGAGCACCAGGCTCGGCGGGATCGTCTCCGTCATGGCGCCGGTCGACGAGAGCAGCGCCACGAGATCTTCCGGCTTCGAGCCGCGTCGCTGCATCTCGGGGAAGAGCGCGGGCGCGACGGCCGCCATGTCGGCTGCCTTCGATCCCGAAATGCCGGAGACCAGGAACATGGCGCCGAGCAGCACATACTGCAGGCCACCGCGCACGTGACCGAGCAGCGCGGCCATGAATTCGATCAGGCTGCGTGCCAGCCCGCTCATTTCGATGAGCGCGCCGAGCAGTACGAACAGCGGCACCGACAGCAGGATGAGGCCCGACATCCCTTCGTCCATGCGGCTGACGACGATCTGCAGCGGGGCGTCGGTCACTAGCGCCAGATACGCCAGTGTTGCCGTCCCGAAAGCAAACGCGATCGGAATGCCGCCTGCCACGCATACGCCGACGATCAGCACGAAAAACACCAGCAGGTTGTAATTGCCCATGGCGATGAGCGCGGGGCGCCCAAGCCACAGCGCAGCACCTAGCGCGGCCACGACCAGCACACCCAGACCGAGCTGACGCAGGCTCGAGCAGCGCGCCAAGCGCGAGACGGCGGCGAGGAGCATCAGCACCGCGCCCACCGGCAGGGCCGCGGCGCGCAGCCCGTCGGGAATTTCGAGCGCGGGCGTGGTGATGTCCATCTGCTCGATGGCATGCGAATACGCGGGCACGATAATGAGCGCGACGAATACGCAGACCGTGAGCGCGGCCATGGTCTGGAACCAGTCACGCCATGCCGCGGGAAGTTTGTTGACGATGGCGGACAGCCGCATGTGCTCGCCCCGGTCGAGGGCCAGCACAGCACCGAGCATCGATAACCAGATGAACAGGATCTGTGCCAGTTCGTCCGACCACGTGAGCGGATTGTCGAACCCATAACGCGAGATCACCCCCGCGAGCAGGATGAGCGTCTCGGCCACCACCAGCAGCACGGCAACCGCTTCGGTGACTTTCATCACCGCGCGGTTGACGTGGCAGAAGAGGCGGGCAAGCGCATGCGTCGGCTCGGCCGTCATCGTCAACGTTTCCATTTACGCGAGCTTCCCGGTGTACTTTTCCAACATCCCCCACGCTTCGTCACCGAACTTCTTGTGCCATTCGGCATAGAAGCCGGCGGCGCGAAGCTTGTCGCGGAACTGCTCGTTGTTCGGTGCGTTGAACACGAGGCCCTTCTGCTTGAGTTCGGTCGTCACGCTGTCGTTGAGCTTGCGCACATCGTCGCGTTGCGCGAGCGCGGCGGCGTTCACGTTGGCGGTGACGATCGCCTGCAGATCCTTCGGCAGCTTGTCCCACTTCTGCTTGTTGCCAAGGAACCAGAAGCCGTCCCACATGTGGTTCGTCATCGACACGTACTTCTGCACTTCGTACAGCTTGGCCGTCGTCAGAATGGCCAGCGGATTCTCCTGGGCTTCGACGATGTGCGTCTGCAGGGCGGAATACACCTCGGAGAAATTGATCGACGTGGGCGACGCGTCGAAGGCGCGGAACATCGACGTCCACAGCGGGCTCGTCGGCACGCGGATCTTCAGGCCCTTGAGGTCGGCCGGCGAATTGATCGGGCGGCTGCTGGTGGTGATCTGGCGATACCCGTTTTCCCAGATCTTGTCGAAGGCGAACACTGAAGTCTTTGCGATCTGGCTGCGTACGTGGGCGCCCAGGTCGCCGTCCATCGCGGCCCATACCTGACCGTAGTCCTTGAACGCGAAGCCCACGCCGGAGATCTGCGCCGAGGGCACGAGCGTGCCAAGAATCAGCGGCGAGAGTGTGAAGTAGTCGATGGCGCCCGAGCGAACCTGGCTCAGCATGTCGCTGTCGCTGCCCAACTGGTTGTTCGGGTAAATCTGGAAGTCGATGCGACCTTTCGACTGCTCCGCGATCTTTTGCGCCATCTCTTTGGCGCGAACGTTCATTGGGTGGCTGACGGGAAGATTGTTGGCGAACTTCAGCGTGAATTCGGCAGCGTGCGCTTGCGTCTGATACAAGCCCGTGGCGGCGGCGGCCGACGTGGCTGCCACGACTTTGATGAAGTGGCGGCGATCCATGTTGCTCATACTGCATGTCTCCTGATTTTAGGTTTGGTGACTGCGTCTGAAGCGCGAGGTGGGCGGACGTGTTGCCCTGCAACGCCTCGGCCATCTCGTAAGGCGAGCGTGACGCGGCTCGCAAGTGGCTTGGCTATCTTACGCAAATCGAGTGCCAGATCGTCGTTCGGACGGGAAAACCCTTACGTTATTAAGCATTGTTGACCTCCCGCGCCGCGGACATTGTTTGGTTGGCCGACAGATTGTGCGACACCTGTCGCATCGGCTGCCCGTGCTGCGACACCTGTCGCATGCGGCAGACGACAACGATGCGACAGGTGTCGCTGGGTTTTAGGTGCGAGATATCGCGTTGCGGTGCAGCAAGCAGCGCTGACCCGGCGCGCCGACAAATTCGCTTGATGGGCCATCGACGGCGGCTTTACGCTTACGTCAACGGCGAGTGCGCCACGCACGCGAACGCGGCGAGGAGGACGCAGCGAGACGGCGATGGAGCGCGGGCGCTCGTGGGGCGCGCACGGCGGGGCTGTGCCGCACAGGTCTGGCATTGAAATTGCTCACCGGAGCGGGATGACCTCATTTTTCCGGAGACACTTCATGGTAGCTGCATGCCTCACCGGCTGGGCCCACTCCCAGTTCGGAAAACTCGATAACGTCGATGCCGAAGTCCTGCTGGCCGATGTCGCCCAAGCCGCGCTCGACGACGCGGGTCTCGCGCCCGAGCAGATCGATTCCATTCACGTCGGCACGTTCAACGGTGGCTTCCTGTACCAGGACTTTCCGTCGTCGCTCGTTTTCAATCGCATTCCCGGACTACGTTTCAAGCCGGCCACGCGCTACGAAAATGCATGCGCAACGGGGTCGGCGGCCGTGCACGGTGGTTTGCAGTCCATCGAGGCGGGCAAGGCGACTCACGTGCTCGTGATCGGTTTTGAGAAGATGACCGAGTTGGCGACGCCGCAGGTTGGCGAGGTCCTGCTCAAGTGTTCGTATGCACGCGAAGAGGCCGACATTCCGGGCGGCTTCGCCGGCGTGTTCGGGACGATCGCGCAGGCCTATTTCGATCGCTATGGCGATCAGTCCGATGCGCTCGCGCGCATTGCGGCGAAGAACCATCGCAATGGGTCGGTGAATCCTTACGCGCACATGCGTCGCGACTTCGGTTACGACTTCTGCCGCAACGTCTCCGAGAAGAATCCGTTCGTGGCCGGGCCGCTCAAGCGCACCGACTGTTCTATGGTGTCGGACGGCGCGGCAGCGCTCGTGATCTCGAAGGCCGACGTGGCGCGCACGATGCCAAAGGCGGTCGGTTTTCGCGCGGCGGTGCAGGTCAACGACTACCTGCCGCTCTCGCGGCGCGATCCGCTGGCGTTCGAAGGCGGCCAGCATGCGTGGCGTCAGGCATTGGGGGTGGCTGGTGTCTCGTTGAGGGATCTGTCGCTGGTCGAGACGCATGATTGCTTCACGATCGCCGAGCTGATCGAGTACGAGGCGATGGGTCTGGCCAAACCGGGGCAGGGTGCGAGCCTGGTCGCCGAGGGCGTGACGGAGAAGAACGGTCTGCTGCCGGTCAACCCGTCGGGGGGCCTGAAGGCGAAGGGCCATCCGGTCGGCGCCACGGGCGTGTCGATGCACGTGATGGCCGCGATGCAACTGACGGGGACCGCGGGCGAGATGCAAATTCCCAATGCGCGGCTCGCGGGCGTGTTCAACATGGGCGGCGCGGCGGTGGCCAATTACGTGAGCATCCTCGAAGCACGCTGATGCTTCGCTTGAACGGTGGTGAGGCAGGCTGCCCGGCATTTGCCGGGCGGGGCTGAGCGAAAAGAACGAGGAGACGAGCGACATGCTCAAGAAGGTCATGAATCTCGGCCGCCTGCTGGCCGACGTTGCCCGACGTCATCCGGACGAGCCCGGCCTGATTGTCGGCGACAAGGTCAGCACATGGGGCGAGATCGATGCGCGCGTGAACGCCGCCGTCGATGCGCTGCGCAAGCTGGGCGTGGGCAAGGGCGACAAGCTGCTGGTTCACTCGCGCAACAACCTGCCCATCTTCGAGAGTGCATGGGTCGCCTTTCGACTGGGCGCGGTGTGGGTGCCGACGAACTTCCGAATTACCGCGCCGGAGGCGGCGTACCTGGGCCAATCGAGTGGTGCGTGCGTGATGATCTACGACGCTGGCTTCGACGGGCACGTCGAAGCCGTGCGCGCCGCGTCGCCCGCGTTGCGTCATGTGATCGCGCTGGGCGAGCCACGCGCAGGGGAATTGCATTACGAGACGCTGATCACGGAACATCATGGCGCGCCCGGCTACGAGGCGGAAGTCGAGTACGAAGATCCACTGTGGTTCTTCTACACGTCGGGCACGACCGGGCATCCGAAGGCGGGGGTGCTCTCGCATGGACAGATGGCGTTCGTCGTGACGAATCATCTGGCCGACCTGATGCCGGGCATTACCTATCGCAGCCGCTCGATGGTGGTGGCGCCGCTCTCGCACGGGGCGGGCATTCACGCCATCGTCAATACGGCGCGCGGGGCGGCCAGCGTGCTGCTGCCGGGCGAGAAAATGGATGCCGAACAAGTCTGGCAGGCGATCGAGCGTCATGGCGTCGACAACATGTTCACGGTGCCGACCATCGTCAAGATGCTGGTCGAAGACCCGGCCGTCGATCGCTACGACCATCGCTCGCTGCGGTTCGTGATTTACGCCGGGGCGCCGATGTATCGTGCCGATCAGAAATATGCGCTGCGCAAGCTGGGGCGGGTGCTGGTGCAGTACTACGGGCTGGGCGAGGTGACGGGCAACATCACCGTGTTGCCGCCGTGGCTGCACACCGATGACGACGACGCACCCGACGCGCGCGTGGGCACCTGCGGCGTGCCGCGTACCGGTATGGAGGTGGCGATTCTCGACGAGCGTGGCGAGCGTCAGCCGCCGTTCGCGTCGGGCGAGATCTGCGTGCGCGGTCCGGCCGTCTTCATGGGATATCACAACAATCCGGAGGCGAATGCCAAGGCGTTCAAGGACGACTGGTTTCACACCGGCGATCTCGGACACGTCGATGCGCAGGGGTTCCTGTACATCACGGGCCGCGCGTCGGACATGTACATCTCGGGCGGCTCGAACGTCTATCCGCGCGAGATCGAGGAAGCGTTGCTCACGCACCCGGCCGTGTCGGAGTGCGCGGTGCTGGGTGTGCCCGACCCCAAGTGGGGCGAGAGCGGGCTTGCCGTGGTGGTCGCCCGGGAAGGCATGGCCGCTCAGGCCGATGAACTGCTCGGACATCTCGAAGCGCGTATCGCCCGCTACAAGTGGCCGCGGCGCTTCGTATTCTGGAATGCCATGCCCAAGTCGGGCTACGGCAAGATCGTGAAGAAGCAAATCAAGACGATGCTCGAAGAGCAAGGAGACTATCGACTATGAAACCTGCGCTTTCACGGATCTATCAACATGCAGGCGCCCCCACGTTACCCCGTGTGGAAGACTGCGTGTTGAGCGGGCAGCACGAACTGCGCGTCACGATCCGGTCGGGTGCGAATCTCGGCGAGTCCTTACGCGAAGCGTTATCCCGCTATGCGTATGGTGGCGGCGTCGGCCGTTTCTGCGCGGGCACCGCGCGAGGTCTGCGGTATCACATGATCGAGACCACCGCAGACGCGGAGCGTCCCTTTGGCTATGGGGCGCCGGTCGACGAAATCCGGGAGGTGGATCTGATCGGTGGCGCGATCACTGTGGGCCGCACGGCCGACGGCGCCACGCTGCTGCATTGCCATGCGGGGTTTTCCGACCCGAGCGGCGAGCTGCATGGCGGCCATCTGATTCTCGATCACACATGGGCCGGCGACGAGCCGGTCGTGATTCGCCTGTGTCTGTTCGAGCGCGGCGGCTACGTGAGTGCGGATGACGAGGAAACGCGTTTCCGTCTGCTGCATCCCATCGCGGGAGATCTCTCATGAGCGCCGCACTGGATATCCCGGTCGACATCGAGAACGGCACGCTCGGCAGGTTGGTCGTAGCCCGTCTCAAACCCAATCAGGACTTGACGGAAAGCATCGAAGCGTTATGTGCGGAGCATGCCATCTCGCGCGCCATCGTGCGCGGTGCCGTCGGAAGCCTGATCGACGCGCGTCTGGCGTTTCGCGCGGGCGACGGTTGGCGTGAGCAGCGGGTGAGTGGGCCCGGGGTGGAAATCCTCAATGTGTTCGGTGAGGTCGACGTACGGCCCGAAGCGGTGAGCGAGCTTCCCACGCTGCACGGCATGGTCGCGGACACCGACGGGCGCATGTTCGCCGGGCGCTTCGTGCGCGGCGGCAACCTCTCGTTCATCACCATTGAAGTGACGTTGCAGGAGTGGTTGCCCGCATAGGGGGCGTAGGCATCGATCAGGGCAAGGCAAACGGGGAGTCTTCGGACTCCCCGTTGCTTTGGGGCGTAAGCCGTCGCGGCTCAGGCGACCGTCGGGTGCACCAGCCCGTCTTCGCGGAACATGTGCTTGACGCCGCGCACGGCCTGACGAATGCGCGACTCGTTCTCGATTAAGGCGAAGCGCACATATTCGTCGCCATACTCGCCGAAGCCGATGCCCGGCGAGACCGAGACCTTGGCCTGCGCGAGCAGCTTCTTCGCGAATTCGAGTGAGCCGAGCGCGCGATACGGTTCGGGAATGCGCGCCCAGATGTACATCGACGCGCGCGGCAGATCGACTTCCCAACCCGCTTCCGTCAACCCTTTGTAGAGCACATCGCGGCGGCGCTGATATTGTGCGCGAATCTCTTCGACGCAGTGCTGATCGCCTTCGAGCGCGGCGATGGCGGCGACCTGCAAAGGTGTGAACGTGCCGTAGTCGTGATAGCTCTTGATGCGCGCGAGCGCGGCGACGAGTTCGGCATTGCCGACCATGAAGCCGATGCGCCAGCCGGCCATGTTGTAGCTCTTTGAGAGCGTGAAGAATTCGACGGCCACGTCCTGCGCGCCGGGCACTTGCATGATCGAGGGCGCCTTGTAGCCGTCGTAGACGATATCGGCGTAGGCCAGATCGTGCACGACGAGAATGTCGTGCTTGCGCGCGAGGTCGACCACTCGCTCGAAGAATTCGAGTTCGACGCACTGGGCGGTGGGGTTCGACGGGAAGCCGAGGATCACCATCTTGGGTTTCGGATGGCTTTCTCGAATGCCGCGCTCGAGTTCGGTGAAGAAGTCGATGCCGGGCGTCATCGGCACGGAGCGGATGTTCGCGCCCGCGATGACCGCGCCGTAGATGTGAATCGGGTACGACGGATTCGGCACGAGCACCGTATCGCCTTGATCGAGCGTGGCGAGCATCAGGTGAGCGAGGCCTTCCTTCGAGCCGATCGTGACGATGGCTTCGCGCTCGGGATCGAGATCGACGTCGTAACGATCCTTGTACCAGCGCGTGATCGCGCGGCGCAGACGCGGAATGCCGCGCGACGTCGAATAACCGTGTGTGTCGGGGCGTTGCGCGACTTCGACGAGCTTGTTGACGATGTGCGGCGGGGTCGCGCCGTCGGGGTTGCCCATCGAGAGATCGATGATGTCCTCGCCACGTCGGCGCGCGGCCATCTTCAGCTCGGCGGTGATATTGAAAACGTAAGGGGGAAGACGATTGATGCGCGTAAAGCTGCGCGAGCCCTGAGAGCTGGACATGAGAATCCTGGAACGTAAGCGCCCGGAACCGTCCGAGCGACGCCGGTGTGCTGGCCACACCGTGACGGTGACTGTAGCGCGACGCGGGGCGCTTGGGCAAGTGAATTTTGCGGGGCCAGGCGGAGAACCCGTCGGTTATGATGATCGGCCGCGAATTCGAGGAAAAGGAGTGTCGATGGCGTATCTATACCTGCTGGTGGCGATCGTGGCGGAGGTGATTGCCACGTCGGCGCTGAAGGCCTCGGAGGGATTCACGCGCGTGGGGCCGGTGGCGCTGGTTGTGGTGGGCTACGGCGTGGCGTTCTACATGCTGTCGCTCACACTGCGCACGATTCCCGTGGGCGTGGCTTATGCGATGTGGTCGGGACTCGGCATTGTGCTCATCTCGATCGCCGCACGCGTGTTGTTCGGTCAGAAGCTCGACGCCCCTGCGCTGATCGGCATGGCGCTCATCATCGCGGGCGTGTTGGTGATGAATCTCTGGTCGAAGTCGTCGGCGCATTGACGGGCGCTGCGCTTGAATGCACGAGCGCTCTGGCGCGCATGTGTCTGGTCTGGCCTCGCGTCAGGCTTCGTGTCAGACCTCGTTTTCCGCTTCGGCCAGCACGGCCTTGAGGGCGGAGATGCAGGTGTCGATCTCCGTGCGTTCGATGACGAGCGGCGGTGCGAGGCGCAGCACGGTCGCGCGCGTTTCCTTGGCGAGCACACGACGGCGCAGCATGCGCACGGACAGGTCGTGTGCGTCGGCGTGTGCGGGGTCGATTTCGATGCCGGCCCAGAGGCCGCGGCCGCGGACTTCGCGAATGAGCGGCGAGTGAATCGCGTGTAATCGCGAGAGCAGGTATTCCCCCATCTCGGCACTGCGTCCCGGCAGGTCTTCGTCGGCCATCACATCGAGCGCTTCGAGCGCGACGGTCGCGGCGAGCGCGTTGCCGCCAAAGGTCGAGCCGTGGCTGCCGGGTTCGAACAGGTCGATGATGTCACGTCGCGCCACGAAGGCGGACACAGGGAGCAGGCCGCCGCCGAGTGCTTTGCCGAGCATCACGCCGTCGGGCACGATGTCTTCGTGCTGATAGGCGAACCATCGGCCGGTGCGTCCGAGGCCCGACTGGATTTCGTCGAGCAGCATGAGCACGTTGTGTTCTGTGCAGAGCTGTCGCAGAGCGCGCAGGAAGCCGTCGGGCGGGACCACGATGCCGCCTTCGCCCTGGATCGTTTCGAACAGGACGGCGCAGGTGTTGGGGGTGATGGCGGCGCGCACGGCGTCGATGTCGCCGAAGGGCACGCGCACGAATCCGGGCGCAAACGGTCCGAAGTCGGCGCGATAGGCGGGTTCGGACGAGAAGCCTACGATGGTGGTGGTGCGACCGTGGAAGTTGCCGTCGGCGACGATGATTTCGGCTTTGTCGGCGGGAATGCGTTTGGCGCTGTAGCCCCAGCGGCGGGCGGCCTTGATGGCGGTTTCGACGGCTTCCGCGCCGGTGTTCATCGGCAGTGCGCCGCCAAGTGTGGTGAGGTCGCACAATCGTTCAAGGAAGGCGCCGAGCCGGTCGGTGTAGAAGGCGCGGGAGACGACGGCGAGGCGTTGTGCCTGCGCGGTGAGCGCGGCGACCAGGCGAGGATGCGCATGACCGTGGCTGACGGCGGAGTAGGCGCTCATCATGTCGAGATAGCGGTTGCCCTCGACATCCCAGACCCAGACGCCCTTGGCGTGCGAGAGCACGACGGGCAGCGGCGCGTAGTTGTGGGCGCCAAAGCGTTGTTCGCGTTCGATTTCGTTCATGCTCGCGCTCCTCCACGTTGCCAGTCTAAAGGCGAACGAGACGGCACGCAAAGGGGGACATCTCCTGAAGCGACGCCGATGAAATTGGCATGCGCGTGCGCTATAATCGTCGATTGCTTGGACGTGATGCGTTATCGCGTCACAGCAAAACCCGCCGGCAGCGACGTCTTGTCGCCGCCATCACGCACTGCCCATAGCTCAGTTGGATAGAGCATCGGCCTTCTAAGCCGACGGTCGGGGGTTCGAATCCCTCTGGGCAGGCCAGCCAATTCAAGGGCCTACGGTCGCCCGGTTCCATCGAGTCGCGTGTTCATCACACTTTCATCACAGTGAGGACACATGGCGACCATCCGGAAGCTTGGCGCGAAGTGGCAATGCCAAGTGCGCAAGAAGGGGCACCCGCCTCGTACTCAGTCCTTCAGTACCCGGGCAGATGCCGCCCAATGGGGGCGTGAGCTTGAAGCGCAAATTGATCGCGGACAGTTCCTCCCTCCACCTGTGCACGGCGAGATTCTGGCGGCGTTGCTCGACCGCTACTGTGCCGAAGTATCCCCGACGAAGCGGAGCGGCAAGAGTGATCTCGGCCGGGCTAGAACGATCAAGCAGACTCTCGGCGCGTACAGTCTTCCTGCGCTATCCCCGGCCGTGTTGGTTGAGTATCGGAACATGCGTCTGCGCGCAGTCGGTCCGCAGACCGTTATCCATGAACTGAACCTCATAAGTCGCGCTTTGCGACACGCCGTATCCGAATGGGGCGTCGCCTTGCCTGCGGGAATCCCGACGGCGCTGGTCAGGAAGCCTCAGAAACCTCCCGGCCGAACTCGTAGGGTGACGGGGGGCCGAAATGGCAGCAATCGGCCGTGCGTCGCATTCTGCGGTGCTTGAGCTTGTCATCCGGTTTGCGGTCGAGACGGCAATGCGGCGTGGCGAAATCGCGGGATTGCGTTGGGAGTATGTCGATCTTCAGCGGCGCACCGCGCATATTCCGCGCACCAAGACGGATGTGCCACGCACCGTACCTCTCTCGTCCGGAGCTGTTGCTGTGCTGGCACAAGCGGGGCCGCGTGACGCTGGCACCGTGTTCGGACTGGCGGCTGACTCGATTACACAGGCGTTCGACCGTGCATCGGCCCGCGCCCGAAATCAGTATGTGGGCGAGGGCGGGGCAAGCCCCGGGTATTTGACGGATGTCCGATTTCACGATCTACGTCATGAGGCGACGAGTCGGCTGTTCGAGCGAGGTCTTGCGATGATGGAGGTCGCAGCAATAACGGGCCATAAGACTCTCTCGATGTTGCAGCGATATACGCATCTGAGGGCAGAGGACTTGGCGAAGAAGCTTTGGTAGCGGCACTGCTGCGGCTTTATCCGCGACACATCCCCGTCACACTCCCGAGGCAATCTGTCGGCACAAAACTGGACCGGCCAGAGTTTCATAGACACTCACGAGCCGTTTAGCGCGTAGCGCCGCTCAAACTCAATCGGTGAAAGATCGCCGGCGGAACCATGCCGACAAACCGGGTTATAAAACATTTCGATGTAATCGAACAGGTCCGAGGTCGCCGTCGCCCGACTCGGATAGATGCGCCGCTTGATTCGCTCCTTTTTTAGGGCGCTGAAGAAGCTCTCGGCCACGGCATTGTCGTGGCAATTACCGCGCCGACTCATGCTTGGCACCATATGGTGCGCCTTCAGGAATGACTGCCAGTCATCGCTGGTGAACTGACTGCCCTGATCGGAATGCACCATGACTCCGGGGCCCGGTTTGCGTTTCCAAACCGCAGCCAACAGCGCCTGTAAAACCAGATCGCTGGTCATCGTCGAGCGCGTAGCCCAACCGACGATCTGGCGCGAGTACAGATCCATAACAGCCGCCAGATACAGCCAGCCCTCGTAGGTCCGGATGTACGTGATGTCCGTTACCCAAACCCGGTTCGGTGCGGTTGGCGCGAACTCACGGTTCAGCACGTTGGCGATTACACCGACCGGACCACCCCGATAGCGGGGCTTACTGCCATAGCCTACTTCTGCCCGCAGACCTTCGCCTTTCATGAGGCTATGGACGCGGTGACGGCTGCACGTTTCGCCCGATTCACGCAAATCCACTGTGACCTTGCGGTAGCCATAGACGCCGCCGCTGGCCAACCAGGAATGCTTGATCAGACCGAGCAATCGATCATCCTCACGCTTGCGGGCACCGACTGTCTGCCGCTGCCAGACGTAATAGCCGCTGCGATGCACTCCAAGGACTCGGCACATCGAGTGCAGGCGGAACTCGCCGAGATGGGTTCGCATGAACGCGTACCTTGCCGTTATCCCTTTGCAAAGTACGCGGCGGCTTTTTTTAGAATGTCGCGCTCCTCGGTCATGCGCTTGAGTTCAGCCTTCAGTCGCCGAACCTCGGCACTCTGATCCAGCTCCGCCTGCCGCACGACGTCGGGCCTGCCGAGCTTCAGTTTCCAGGCGTAAAGGCTGTGGGTCGTGATACCCAGCCGCTGCGCCACATCCGCCACCGAATGACCCCGTTCGGTTACCTGTTTGACTGCCTCGATCTTGAACTCATCCGTGTACCGCTTGCCGCTCATGCTGACCTCCTCGGTTGCCATAAATTATGGCTCGAAGATGTCTACGAAAGGCTGGTCGGTCCATATCTCCCGCATGAGCCGAAGTTGTCAACCATGTTGACAGGGCTTATCAGCGAATGAATTCATTTGCGGTCCCTACGAATACGGAGAGAAACGCTGAGTTGCATCACGGCAGTGTGGGCGCCCCCCCATCCCTCGCTGCTGATGTGTTTCTATGCGCGCAACGATTTACGGTCCACGAGACATCGGTTGACGAGGCAATTGCGGGCAGGGGCAGTTTCCCCGGCGTAAGCCGTTGACTGGCAGATGTCACGCAACAAGTTACGGGCCGGGCGGCGTAGGAGGGCTGCGCAGCGGCAGCGGCGCGACCTTCGCGCAAATCCGAAACGAACTTTGGTCCGGGCTGCTTGAACTGCTATATGGTGGTGCGCGAATCTCAGGGGTAGAACCGATGTCGCACAAATGCATCTCTATGTGCCAGCCACGGCCTCAGTCTCCTGACATTTGGTTATACTTTCGGGTGGGGACACATGACCAGATACTTAGGATTCTAATATATGGCAACAGGAAACTCGATAAAAGCAGCGGAGTCTGAAGGGTTGAAAAATCAGGATGCGGACGAATTTATCGGGTTTGTAAAATACGAGGGGCCGCGCCTAGAGTCCGGCGCCTTCGACGCAAGGAAGTCCGCCAATGCACTCCTTGGATTTGATGACGCCCTCCGATATTTTGTTCTTGCACAGGCCCCGGACTTGCGAGACGTCGACTTTGAGATTCCAGTTCGTATCCAAAAGGGATCGTGGTTAGCTGCTATCCCCTCAGATATTGAGACTTTGCTCAAGCTCGGGGCGGGTATAGCAGCGACCGCATACGTCACGAATGCCGCGAAGAAGATGGCCGAGAAGGATTTCGACGGTGTTGGGTTCAAAGACGTATTCAAGACGGCGTTAGAAGCAGTCAAATGGGTGGCGAAAATTGGTAAGCACCTTGGAAATCTGTTCCAACGACAATTTGAAAATGTCAAATTCTCGGATAACAACGAGCTGATTGGCATCCAGAATGACAAGGGGGAATATCTATATGTCCCTCGGAAATACCTAGATTTTTACGCCAATTGTAGTCCCCGGATTCTCGAGCGATTGGCATCAAATGTTGACTCTAAAACTACCCTTTCGATTGGTGTAGTAATGGGAGAATCGATCGATGAAGAGATTATTACCGTCGATGACAAAGCAATTTTCGTAGACGAAGAAGATGACGTGACGGATGAAGTGCTGTTCCCTGAGCTAATTCACGGAGCATCAGTTGTGTTGAGCGGGGAAGTTACACGAGAGAACAAGACATCTCAGTCAATGGGCTTCAAGTACCGGGGGCATATCCTTACTGCGTATCCGGAGACGCGAAACATCGTACCGTTTAAGCCAATGCTGTTCGAGAAATGTAGGCTTGTTGGGGTTGTGGACCGCCTGGACGAAAAGGGCGGGGTCGGTGCGACGCGGCCTAAACTAATTTTCAGCCATCTTGAGCCTTTTTCGGGGCAGACCGGCGACCTGCTTGATAACTTGTAATTGATTGATCTGCGTATCGCTAATCATGTGTGTGTGGGCGGGGGGGGCTGGGACCGTGTGTCGACGCAGGTACTCACCACGCTCCCATCACATCGCCCGCCATAATTCACTTACACACGCGTCTCAGTTGGATTGAAGGCAAGGGGCCCCGATCCCCGCTGGCGCCTAAAGCGAGCGCCTTCTAAGCCGACGGCGAGACTAAAAACGAGATTATCGGGCTGGCGAAAAGATTTCCGGTATGTGGAAAGCGATGCCAGTTGCAAGGCGGGTTCAGAGCGACCGTGCGCGGTTATCTATGGAGGGACTCGACCGTTTTGGTAAGTTGCCGCAATTCGGCATACAGATCGTTGTGAGAGATTCCTGCCACCTTATCGTCAATGTGCTGGAAGTACTCGGTTGCCCCTTTGAGTTTTCCGCCCTGCTTGTTAAGTTTTGGTTCGATGATTTCGATCAGGATGCCCTCAATCTCGTTCAAGGCATCGGCGTATTTGAAGCCCGAAACGCCGGAATCGACTGATTGATGGTCGCTTAATGCTCCGCCTGCATTAACGCTACGGAATCCAACCCAGCTGAAATATTCCCATCGATTCCAGAGAGCCCCATCCATATGGTTTTTAAGTCGAGTGAACAGCGTTGCGTTGCCGTTCCCCGCCTGCCCGACGTAGACGATGGTTTGATTCCTATCGTAGAGGACATAGACTCCGATTTGCTCGCGAAAGTCAGCGATTGGTCTAGCTGGCGCTTCGCCCTTCAAGTGCCCGGCATCGCCACCCATTCCGCGATAAATGTATTTCCGTTCCCAAAGAAAACCGAAATTTTTGATGATTGGCATGATTGATTATTCTTTTCTGATTTGAAGCTCGGAGCGAATGATACCTGACGGGAAAGATTTGTGAGGCGAGCTGTGTTCGACATAGCTTGCCCGACAAACTTACGATTGACGATACACGGCAGGCAAGATACCTTTCGCACCAAGTCCCGGAGACGTTTTCCGAGACACTCTGCTGATTTTCACCGGAAGTTAGCACCCCGGTGGTAGAGCAGGAGCGGCTGCGCGGAGCGTGGACGCGAAGGGAGCCGTTCACACGGCAGTGGTTACAGGTTCGAGCCCTGTGCCCCCACCGGATTCGAAAGGACGACGTATCCGTCTTCCCTTTTCGCGTTTCCAGCGGCGACCCTCCCTCCGTCTCTTCGCACGCCACTCGTCACACTCCCATCACACCGCCCGCTATAATCCGCTGACACACGCGTCTCAGTTGGATAGAAGGCAAGGGGCTCTCAGCCCCGCCGCCGCCCAAACGCGAGGCCTTCTAAGCCGACGGTCGGGGGTTCGAATCCCTCTGGGCAGGCCAGCTTCCCCCCTGAAATTCCATTCGATTGCGCGGGCTTCGGTTTGCGATGCGTTACTTGTGTCCGCGATTTTCGGCACGTAGAACGTGCGGCCATTGCACCAATTGCCGATCGCGCGGTTCGCATCGATTGACAACGAAATTTACACGTTCCGGTTCGCTCCATCGGCATATAAAGGTGTTGCTCATCTGTTTCAATGCCAAATTCGGCTACCGTAATTGCAGATGCTGCCATCTGCTCTGCCAGATGGCATATGCCAGTGACTTTCGGTGAGCGTTCTCGCGTTAATCCGTGTCAGGATTCATTGGACCGCTACCCTTCCCCCAGGCCCTGGCCTTTTCAACGACAAAGTCGATCAGTGTTCGAACGGCAAGTGTCTGGTATCTACCCGGCATTCGAAGCAGGAACATACGAGCGCCGAATACGCTGAGACGCCAGTTCTGTAGCCCTATCACCATCCGCCCCTCATTTACGTCATGCTCGACGACATAGTCGGGGACTAGCCCTATGCCGAGCCCCGCAAGGATCGCCTCCCTCAGAAACTGAAAATTCTCTGAAGCCAACGTGGGATGTAGCGTCAATTCCCGTCGTTCTTCACCCTCATACGCAGAAACGCGCAGGTCGCGCCCGGCGACGGATGAAGTGATCAGAGGAACGTTGCGGAGGTCGTCCAGGCGAACTGGCATTTGATGTGCATGCGCATAATCCGCAGAGGCACATATGATGTGGCGGACCTGCACCAGCTCGACAGCGACCATGTTCTGAGGCGGCTCCGACATGACTCTAACGGCAATATCAACTTCTTCTCGCAATAGGTCGTCAACGCGGTTGTCGAACAGCAAATCCAACGAGATCTCGGGGTAGCGACGCTTGAATTCGATCAACCATGCCGACATCACGACGTGACCGAATCCGGTCGGCACGCTCAGGCGCACCGATCCATGCAAGCTCTTGCCAAACATCGCTACGGACTCCTTGGCGGCCAACACTTCGTCACGAATGACCAGGCCGTGCTGATAAAGCCGCTGACCGACCTCCGTGAGCTCCACTCGCCGCGTGGTACGTCGCATCAATTGCATGCCGACCGATTTCTCGAGCTGAGTGAGGTGGTAACTGACATTGGCGCGGGTCATCTTCATGTTTCGCGCAGCAAGGCTGAGATTACCCGCTTCCACGATTGCGACAAAAAGTACCAGCGAGTGGGCATCCATCGCATCTCTATATGTAAAAAATTTTGAACATATTGTTAATGATCCTTGTGATTGTCAAGTCGAATCGATGAGTGAAGAATACGTTGGGTTCACAAGGAGACGTAATGCCATTTGCCATAGAAACCGGCGAAATCGGAACTGAAACCGCTCAGCGCTTAATTCGCGTGGGGCGTTTGCTTATCGATGGGAAAACCGACGCGCGCGCGCGGTTCATGACTATCGCGTCTAACACCACGACGGAGCTTGATCCACATCGAGGGCGAGCAAGCGAGCGCCATCACATCCGCACGATGACGAGGGCGTGAGCGTGTACAACAACCTGAACGGCATCGCGGTCATCGCGCTCGATCATCCGCCTGTCAATTGTCTGTCCCACGCGCTGCGCGAGCGCATTTTCGATGAACTCGACACCGCTTTGGCAGATCCCGCGATTCGTGGGATCGTTCTGACGGGCAATGACAACGCTTTCTCCGCGGGTGCGGACGTCGGGGAGTTTGGGAAGCCAATTCAACTGAAGGAACCGATCCTGCGCACGGTGATTACGCGCCTCGAAACGAGCGAGAAGCCCGTCGTTGCCGCCATCGCCGGCGTGGCGTTGGGCGGTGGACTGGAGCTCGCCCTCGGTTGTCACGGTCGCGTCGTTCAAGAGAATGCGCGGATTGGCTTGCCAGAGATTAACTTGGGGCTTATCCCTGGCTCGGGCGCGACGCAACGGTTGCCTCGCCTGATTGGCATCGAACAGGCTCACGCGCTGATGTCCAGCGGAATTCCCCAGTTGGCTCGTCAACTTGCGAACATCGGTCTGTTTGACGAGGTTGTGGCAAGCGACGTCATCGGCGCGGCCATTGCGCTGGCCAGCGAAATGGCCGAACGACGAACCCCTTATCCGCGCGCACGCGATCGCTCACTTGACGTGTGTGTAGTCCAGGATGCCATCAAGGCGCAGCGGGAAAAATTGACGGTGCGGCAACGGTTGCAGCCGGCGTACGCTGCGCTGCTTGATGCGCTTAGCGCGTCGTCGTTGCCATTCGATGAGGGCATGAACCGGGAGCGCGAACTGTTCCTCGCGCTCATGCAAACGACAGCCGCGCAAGCGCTTCGTTACCAGTTCAAGGCGGAACGGGACGCTGCAAGGCTGCCGCCTGACCTTCAGGTTACTGCGCGCCCGATAAAGTGCGTTGCGATAATTGGCGCGGGAACGATGGGTTCCGGCATTGCGATCTCGGCACTCGATTGCGGTCTGAATGTGCTACTGCTTGAGCAGAATGACGAAGCGCTTGCGCGAGGCCGCGAGCGCATTCTCCAACATTATGAATCGCGCGTGGTTGCCGGCAAACTTCTGAGCGATACCGCTACGTCGAATGCACAGCGACTTTGCACGAGTACGTCATGGGCACTGCTGGAGCAGGCAGACCTCGTGATAGAAGCGGTCTTTGAGGATCTCGCAGTCAAGCAGGAAGTCTTCCGCCAGATCGACGCCCACGCGCGAGCGGGCGCCATTCTGGCGACAAATACATCGTACCTGGACGTTGATGCGATCGCTGCGGTGACATCGCGCCCTCGGGACGTGCTTGGCGTGCACTTCTTCAGTCCTGCGCAGGTGATGAAGCTGATCGAGGTGGTTCGTGGTAGCGACACTGCTGCCGACGTGATGGCGACTGGTATGAATTTCGCCGTTGCCCTCAAAAAGATCCCGGTAATGACAGGCAACGCGTTCGGCTTTGTCGGCAACCGTATCTACAGTGCATATCGGCGACAGTGCGAGTTCATGCTTGAGGACGGTGCATGGCCGGAGGACATCGACAACGCTTTGACGACGATGGGCTTTGCCATGGGGCCGTTTGCGGTCGCTGATCTCTCAGGACTTGATATTGCGTGGCGCATGCGCAAGGCACGGGCATCGACGCGCGATCCGCGCGAGCGCTACGTCACCGTTCCAGACCAGCTATGCGAAGCGGGGCGCATCGGTCGGAAGGCGGGAGCGGGCTACTACACTTACGTTGACGGCAAGCAATCGAGAACGGCCGATAGTCACGTTCGAGCGCTGATTGAGCGGGCAAGCGCAGCGCGCGGCATTGTCCGTCGGGAACTATCGCCGCTCGAAATCCAGCGGCGCGCCTTGCTATCGATGGTGAATGAAGCTGCGCTGCTGCTAGCGGAAGGTGTGGCAAGCCGCCCGAGCGATGTCGATGTGGTGATGGTGCAGGGTTATGGCTTTCCTCGATGGGAAGGCGGGCCTGTATTCTGGGCTCGGCAGCAAGACCGCACGGCGATGGAAGCGGAACTGAAGGCACTGGCGGCGGAAGCCGGGCACGGATTCGTCTTGGGCGACCTCGAATCCGTCCTGATGCGTTGATGGTTCGTCGCGGCGTGCGGTTCAGCACGCCGCGATAGCGCCGGTCGTCAAGTTCCCGCGCCCGATGACCGGCAACGCAAGTCGATGGCGGGCACTGAAGTCGTCAACTGCCCTGCGCTATGGCTGGGTTCGCAGCGTTCGGGGCGGGGCACGCAAGCGAAATCGTCTGGACGAATGTGTCGACGCCGGCAATAGCGTCGAACTGGGCGACAAACGACGCCAGTCGGAGCGCGTCAGACGCCGCGGGCGTGCGCTGGAGTTGATCCACAAACTTCCTTTGCAGTTCGTCCCATGACATGGGTGCCTCAGGTTCTCCCGAGCCAAACGCCGCATGTTGAGTAATGACGCGGCCGTCTGTCGCTTCGATCTCCAGTTGAACTTCTCCCCATAGGCTGGAATCGGAAGCCTGGCGCGCCGAGATTGCCTCCGAGAAGTTGAGCGAGATAGTGTCCTGGACCGCTTCAAGCTCGGGGTCGCCCATGGACGTCTGTAGCGACTCATGCGATACCTTGCCATGTTTCAACGCCACCGCAAGCACGAATGGCATGCTGCCTTGCGCGGCCACCAGCGTTGATGGCCGCCGTGCATCCGCCTTGAGGACGAAGTCGCCGGCGCTAACCACAATTCGCCGAACGTTCTCCAGTGAAAGCGCATGCTGCTTGCGTGCGGCCAGCAGCGCGTCAATCGCGGCATGAAGGCGTCGCAGGCACGCATGTGCCTTGAAGTAGGCCGTCATGATGTGTCGCGTCGTACCCAACGTCGCGCCGAAGTTCGATAGGTCGGCATTCTCGGAAAAGCATCGGAATAGCCCATGCGTTCCCTCAAGCACACTGTCGGGGCCAGTGAAGCCGCATTCCGCCATTTCGACACTTCTGAGCCCGGTTGCCGCGGTCCACGCAGGGCAAAGCAACTTTCCCGAAGAGCCGTCACTCAGATATTCGATAAAGCCACCGCTATGCAGGGCCGCGATGGCCATGGCGTGCTTGGTCGTCTCCATATCTAGGTGCTTCAGCTTCGCAATGGCTGCCGCAGCGGCAACGGTTCCCGCGACACCCGTAGTATCGAAGCCCTTCACGGTGTATGAATACGGATTGATCGCCATACCGATTTCGACATACACGTCGTAGGCAGAAACAATGGCCGCAATGGCTTCCTGGGTGGTGGCGTGTAGTACTTCGCCCACGGCGAGCACGGTGGGAATGATGACGACACCCGGATGTCCCATGGCTCGGCGATGTCCGTCGTCAAGGTCCATGACTCTGGAAAAGGCAGCGTTGCAGAAGGCTGCCTTCTCAAGGGTCACTTTCTGGAACCCGAAGATGGTCGCGCCATCAGGCTGGATGCTACTGGCTGCGTGTCGAAGAAATCCGTCCGCTTTACCGCTGAACCGCCCTGCCAGCATATTGCCGAGACAATCGAGAAGGCATTGCTTGGTGCGATCGACTTCGGCTGGCGTCAGGTCCTCAAAGCGTGTCGAGTGCACATGCTGAGCCAAATGACGGATCAGATTTTTGGATTCCATGGTCGTGGGGAGTCCTGCTGCATACGGGATGACGGTTAGATCGTCACCCCGGCGGTGGGCGTCGGCATACGTCCGACGAGTGGGTGATTTCGCGCGATGCTCGCTGGGGGCCATGTTGCGGTGTCAACCCAGCGGGGGCTGGGAGCCCCTAAGCGCGGGGCGGCAAATCACATTCGCCCCCACTGCCGCTTACGGAGCGATCTGGCGCGGCGCAATTTCGAGCCCGGCTTTGAGCAACGTATCGGTTGCTGCGTCGGAGCAGAGAAAATCGAGGAAACGCGTGGCAAGGTCCTGACAGCGCGCTTTTGATGACACCGCGCCGGACACCACGCTCGTGTATTGAACCGCGTCGGGCAACGGCCCCAAGATAGTGATATCTGATACGAGCTTCAATTCACTGATCTGTTGTATTCCGACTTCTACCTCACCGCTCGCGACAGCTTCTCCGACGAATTTTTGCCCCAAGACGAGATGCATCTTGCCGGCAAGTTCCGACTGAATTCCAATGCGCTTGAATAGCGTGTTCTCGACATAGCTCCCACTCGCGCCCTCGGAATACCCGATGGAGTGCGCGTTCAGAAGCACCTGCCGTAATGCCTCCACGCTACTGACATCCACGCTCGGATGTCCCTGACGTACCGCGACACCAATCTTCGAAGTCACTACGTCCTGGCGGACGACGGGCGTGAAATGGCCCTCGCGGATCAGATTGTCCATGCCCGTGCTGACCATTAACAGGACATCGACGTGTTCACCATTTTTGATTCGAACCTGGTTGGCCTCGGGAGAGTTACCGGCGGAGGGTCCCCAGGAAGCCGCAACCCGGCATCCGTGATCGGCTTCGAATTGCCTTGCAAGTTCGCGTAGAGGCTGCTTGAGGATTCCGGTTGTCAGAACCTTCAGTTCGTTCTCGAGAGTGTCGCTCATTATTGTGTGGTCGGGAAAAGGCGGTGGTTGGCAAGCGACCGAGCAAAGCCCGGTCGAGTTGCCTTGTTCAGTGGGATTAGTCTTCCGACCGGGATGCGGAAGGAATCAATTGGGAAAATGAATCATTTGGCGTAACGGCCGCGGCTTTCGATTTCGGTAGCATGAACGTTGCGATGCCGCTGCAAATCGCCGCAAAGATCAGCCAATACGCGGGCGAAGCCTTGTCGCCGGTCGCATGGATCAACCAGGTCGAAATCAACGGAGTGAATCCCCCGAAAATGGCGACGGCCAGGCTGAAAGCGAACGAAAAACCGACTGTTCTGGCCTCCGGCGGCATGATTTCCGTGAGCGTTACCATCGCGGCGCCGTTGTAGGCCGCGTAGAGGAACGCGAACCAGAGTTCCGTCATCAACAGATTGCCGAAACTAATGTTCGAGACCAACCACGACAGCAGCGGGTATGCCGTCACGATGGCCAAGCCGGTGGTGGTGAGCAGCAGCGGTCGACGGCCGATTCGATCGGAGAGCGCGCCCATGGCGGGGACACAAAAGAAGCTAAGCAACCCGACGCAGAACGTGGCGAGCAGGCTGTCGGCGGCGCTCAACCCAAGCACACTTCGCCCGAACGTTGGGGTGTAGACAGCGACCAGATAGAACGTCACAGTCGTCATCACCACCAGCATCATCCCAATGACAATCAGTCGGTAGTTCGTGATCAGCGAAGTTGTAATCTCCGCGAACGTCGGCGGACGCTTGCGGGCCAGAAACGCTTCGGTTTCTTCCAGCGAGCGTCGCAGCACAAAGATCAGCGGGACGATCAGACAGCCGATAAAGAAGGGGATGCGCCAAGCCCACGCGTGAATGACCTCGGGCGACAGGAGCGTGTTCAAGAGGTAACCGAGCCCTGCGGCGGCCATCGTCGCGACCTGCAAGCTAGACGCCTGCCAGCCAACATAGAATCCCTTTTGGTCCGGCGGTGCGATCTCCGAAAGGTAGACGGACACGCCGCCGAGTTCCACTCCTGCTGAAAAGCCCTGGATCAACCGTCCGAGCACCACAAGGATCGGCGCAATGATCCCGATACTGGCATAGCTGGGCACGGCGGCGATTGAGATAGTGCCAATCGCCATGATGCCGAGTGTGACGGTCAACCCCTTTCGGCGCCCCACGCGGTCGATGTAACTGCCAAGTACGATGGCGCCGATCGGTCGAACCAGGAATCCCGCGCCAAATGTAGCGAACGTAAGAAGGAGCGACGCATAATGATTTTCGCTAGGGAAGAAAGCGGCAGATATGTATCGCGCGTAAAAACCATAGAGAAAGAAATCGAACATCTCCATGAAGTTTCCGCTCGCCACGCGGAGTATTGCCGGAATCCTCGACCGGGTCGTGTCTTTCATGGGAGCCCCCTCAGCGAATCGTGGCAGCACGCATCTGCGCGTGTGCCTTGTCCATGGAGGGGTAAGCACGGACGAATGGGATTGCTCGCCGTGATGATCCGGAATTGGGTGGGTGCATCGTTTGTCTCCGTCATTATTTGAGTCATGTGCTTAGCGCACATGATCATTATTAGTTCGTCTGCGCAGCGGTCTACAAGAGAGCAATTCCATACATTGAAATTGATTCGGCAGATCCGGCGTCTGGAACCGGCGGAGGTAACGGTGTGGGTCTTGGGCGTTCAAGCTGGCTAAAGCGGCCGGGAAATCTCATTTCCCGATCTCAGGAATGGGGGGGCGCGGCCTTCATCCGATGTCTCCCGGATGCTCCATTTCCAGTCCTTGGCGCACGTCCCGCATGAGCTTCAACAAATGAAAGGCCAGGCGCTCGATCTCAGGCTGCATTGCATCGCTGGTGGACGTGCTGACGTTGAGCACATAGATGGCGCCAGACAAACGTATTGGACTTGCCACCGCAACGACTTCGGGTTGCCACGAAACCGCGCAGTATCCGTGAGCGGCAATTTGCTCGGCCGCCAAGTCGATCCCCTTGGAAATCGTTGACCAATGCGCTCCGCACTTGCGCTCGAAGAACCCGAGGAGCGCATGACGTTCCGTGTCGGTGAGCGTCGCCAGATACGCGCGCCCGAGCGATGTGAGCTCCATTGGCACGCGTTGGCCCGATACCACCTGGCGCAATGCCACTCTGCGACTGTACCGAATGGATTCGAGATAGACCATCTCGTCACGATCCGGTGCCGCGATGCCCACGTTGATGCGCTGACTTTCCGCTAACGTCCGCATAAAGGGGGCGGCGATCTTCAGTAGCCCAGAGCCAGTCTTCATCGCATGTCCAAGGCTCAGAACGGCGGGCGCCAGTCGGTACGCTCGAGCATTGCGATCGAGTTGCAGGTAGCCGGCACCGGTCAGCGTCTGCGTCAGGCGGGTCACCGTCGCGCGCGACAACCCGGTGCGCTCCGCGAGTTCGCCGTTGCCAAGGACTTCCGAACCCGGGCGAAAGGCGCGAAGGATTTCGATACCTCGCTCAAGCGAGCGGTTCGCAGGCGAGCGCCCCGGCTTGCCGGGCTGGAGCGATTTTGCCGCGCTTTGCGAGATCTGACGTGTCATGGATGGCAATCCCTTTTAGGAAGGAGAGTCCTAGGCCTCGTATCGACGGATCGATGTCGATGTTGGCGCCAGAAGGCGTCTGGGCACCCTCTACTTTTGCTGCTGCGCGTCACTGTTGCGCTTCTGTGCGCCTGAACGGCATTTTGCCCCAACAGCATCGACACTGCATTGAAATTTCACTCTTTGAAAATCGCCCATCGGATTTCGTGGGCTCCGCGGCTAGACTGGCTTTACCCAACTCGGCATGCCCGTGCATGAACCGTGAGGGGCTTTAGGCATAAGACCGAATCGTAGATAGGAGACAAGCATGTTTGCATTGATGCGCAAGGCCCTGATCGGCCTGGGCGCCGTGGTCGTTTCCACCGGCGTCACTATTCCCTTGGCTCACGCGGCGTACCCGGATCAGCCGGTGCACATCGTCGTACCGTTCTCTCCGGGCGGAGGCACCGATTTGATCTCCAGAGCACTCGGTGTCGGCATGGCAAGCACGCTCGGTCAACCGGTCGTCATCGACAATCGTCCCGGGGCAGGCACCATCATCGGCGCCAATGAGGTTGCGCGCAGCAAGCCGGACGGTTACACCGTCGTGATGCACACGTTCGCGTTCGTCGTGAATCCCAGTCTGCACAAGCAGTTGCCTTATTCGACCGAGAAAGGCTTCGCGCCGATCTCGTTGATTGCCCGTGGACCGACGGTGCTTGTGGTTCCGATCAACAGTCCGTTCAAGTCGGTGAAGGATATCGTTGATGCAGCCAGATCGCATCCGGGCAGCGTGACATTTGCGACGCAAGGTATTGGTACATCGGCAGACATGGCGGGCGAGTTGCTCCAAAACCTTGCCAAAGTTTCGTTGACCCAGGTGCCTTTCAAGGGCGCCGGCCCGGCACTGACGGACCTGCTCGGCGGACACGTGCAAATCATGTTCGGCACTGCGGCCGCAGTATCCGACCTGGTGAAAGCCGGCAAGCTGCGTGCGTTGGCTGTGACGACCGCCAATCCATCGCCCGCATTCCCGGGAATTCCCACGGTTGCCCAAACGGTCCCTGGCTATTCGATCGAGGCCTGGTACGGCCTGTTCGCCCCGGCCGGTACGCCGCCCCAGGTCGTTGAGAAGTTGCGCGCCGCGGCGGCGCGAGCCACGCACACGCCCGAGTTTGCCGAAAAAATCAAGCATGAAGGGTTGTCCATTACGGCGAGTACCCCCGAGGAGCTCGAGAGTTTCGTGCGGGCCGAACAAGCACGTTGGCACAAGGTCATCGTTGAAAACCACATTGAATCCAACTGACGGCGTCGAATCGCCGAGCAACTCATGAACTACGAACTCATTGACTATCAGTGCGACGCTTCGGTCGCCACCATTACGTTCAATCGTCCCGATAAGCGAAATGCGATGAGCGACGAAATGCGAAGCGAGTTCATCGACGCCCTTGAAGCGGTGGCGAACGACAAGAGCATTCGGGCATTGATCTTGACCGGCGCAGGCAAGGGCTTCTGTGCTGGCGGGGACATTGCCGGCATGCAACGTCGCATGAGTGCGCCGTCCGGCGAAGTGGGATTCAACGGCTGGCACCGTCAACAGCGCGTCCATCACGCGCAGACGCTGCTCTACTCGATGCCCAAGCCGACCATCGCCGCCGTAAACGGCGCGGCCGCAGGGTTGGGGGCCGATATTGCACTGGCGTGCGATTTCATTATGGCTAGCCAGTACGCGAGCTTTGCTTGGTCGTACGTGCTTCGTGGAATCATTCCGGACGGCGGTGGGATGTATTTTCTGCCGCGTCGCGTCGGGCCTGCCAAAGCTAAGGAACTGGTGTTTACCGGGCGCAAAGTGTCATCCGACGAGGCCTTGCGGCTCGGCATTGCCGACCGTTTGGCGGGCGCCGACACCTTGCTGGCGGACGCCAAGGCCTGGGCGTCCGAGCTTAGCGCCGCATCCCCAACCGCGCTTGCCTTGGCCAAGGGGATTCTTAACAAGTCTTATGAGTCTGGCGTGCACGAAATCTTTGCGCAAGGAAGCCAGGCGCAAGGCATTTGCTACACGAGTACCGAACACAGAGAGGCGGTGCAAGCATTTCTCTCTAAAACCGCCACTAAGGATTGACCCACCATGGATGCGATTGATCGCCTGTTGAAGCCGCGCAGCGTTGCCGTCATCGGTGCCTCGGCGGATCCCGCCAAGACGTCTGGCCGCCCGGTCTCTTATTTGCTCAAGCACCGCTTTGCTGGAGATATCTATCCGGTAAACCCCAAGGTCAGCCACATTGGAGACCTGGCGTGCTATCCGACTATTGCTGCGCTTCCCGCCGTCCCGGATGTCGGCATCGTTTTGCTCGGGGCCGAGCGCGCGTTTGAAGCGGTGCGCGACCTGTCACGCCGCGGTACTGCGGCGGCAATCGTGCTCGCTAGCGGCTATAAGGAGGCGGGAGGAGAGGGGGAGCGTCGGCAGCAGGAGTTGCTGGATGCCGCTGGTGGCATGCGCTTGCTCGGGCCCAACACGATTGGCCTCGTCAACCTGACCGACAGCATCGTGCTATCGGCCACGGGGGCGCTGGAAATGGAACAGTTCCCCGTCGGGTCCATTGGCGTTGTGTCCCAAAGCGGCGGGATATTGGGTTCGTTCCTGTCGCGCGCCGCGGCACGGGGCATCGGACTGTCCAAATTGGTCTCCACAAGCAACGAAGCCGATCTGGAGCTTGCCGATTTCATCGATCATCTCGTTGACGACGACGCGACGCGCGTGATTGCGCTGTACGTGGAGACGGTAAGAAATCCGGCCAAATTCCGGACGGCCGCCTTGCGCGCAGCCCACGCCGGCAAGCCGATCGTCGCGTTCAAGATTGGCCGTTCCGAGGCAGGTGCAAAGGCGGCCGTGTCGCATACCGGCGCAATGGCCGGTGCCGATCGCATGTATGACGCATTGTTCAAGCAAGTCGGAATTATCAGAGCCAAGAGTTTTGACGACCTCCTCGATGTGTCCGCCGCGTTGGCCGTTGGGCGCCGATTGCAAGGCCGCCGCGTGGCCGTCCTGACCTCGACGGGCGGTGCCGGGACCTTGGTCTCCGACGAACTCGGTGTGGCGGCGTTCGAGACGCCGGCCCCCGACGAACCCACGAGCGAGGCGTTGCGCGCGCTTCAGACCGGCGACCACGCCGTGCTCGATCGCAATCCCATCGACGTGACGTTGGCCGGATTGCGTCCCGACCTGCTGCGCGGGGCCATTCGCACGTTGCTGGAAAGCGCGAGCTACGACGCTCTGATCAGCATCGTCGGGTCGTCGGCGCTGGCGATGCCCGAGCTGGTGGTCGGTGCGATCCAGGATTGCATGCACACGTCCGACAAGCCGGTCTTGGCGTATGTGAGTCCGCACGCGCCGGAGATTCGCGCACTGCTTAACCGCCGAGGTGTTCCCGCGCTCACCACCGCAGAAGGATGCGCGGCAGCGCTTGGCGCAATGCTGCAGCATGCGCAGTGGGTGGGAGCCGACGACGAACCGGCGCTCGAACTCATCGCGCTTGAGGATCTGCCGAAGGGGGCGCTGGACGAATCCCAGGCCAAGGCATTGTTCGCCAAATTTGGGATTACCGGTCCGTGCGAAGTCGTGGTGACCAATGCGGCGGAGGCCGCGGAGGCCGCCGCGCAGATCGGCGGACGTGTCGCACTCAAGCTCTTGGCATCCGAGACTTCACACAAGAGTGATGTCGGCGGCGTCGCGCTCAACCTGAGTGCGACCGAGGTGGGAGGGCGCCTCGAAACGATGCGCGCCGAAGTGGAACGACGAGCCGGTTTTCGCCCCGAGCGTTTCCTCGTGCAGGAGATGGTGAGTGGTGGTGTCGAATTGATCCTGGGCATGCATCGAGACGCGCTTGGTACGGCGATCCTGCTGGGAGCGGGTGGCACGGGTGCCGAATTGCTTCAAGACACCACCCTTCGTTTGATGCCGCCGCAAGGAGGACTCAGGGAAGAAGACGCCAGCGCCATGCTGCGCGAACTCAAGACCTGGCCGCTGTTGGATGGCTACCGCGGCGCTGAGAAAGCCGACGTCGACATGATGGTCGCGGCAATTGTCGCCTTCTCGCGCATGGTAGCGCAGCTGGGCGAACGGTTGGTCGAGGCTGAGATCAATCCTGTCATCGTATTGCCGGCAGGGCGGGGCGTGCGTGCGGTGGATGGCGTCGCGGTTTTGCAGAGTTGACGGGGCGGGAGAACGACACTGGCGCGCCCTCGGTGGCCGCTTCGCCCCACCCATCCCCATTGAGCGAGAGTCAAACCTGAGTCATGCAAGCCTACATTTGCGACGCAATTAGAACACCTTTCGGCCGTTATGGCGGGGCACTTGCCTCAATCCGCGCCGATGACCTTGGCGCGGTCCCGATCAAGGCGTTGATGGAGCGCAATCCCAACGTCGATTGGGAAGCCATCGACGACGTGATTTTCGGATGCGCCAATCAGGCCGGCGAGGACAACCGCAACGTTGCGCGCATGAGCGCACTGCTTGCCGGGCTACCCGAGCAGACCTCCGCGTCGACGATTAACCGGCTGTGCGGATCGGGGCTGGACGCATTGGGAACTGCGGCACGAGCGATCAAGGCCGGCGAAGCGGGACTGATGATTGCCGGCGGCGTCGAGAGCATGAGCCGGGCGCCGTTCGTTCTACCAAAGGCCGACACCGCGTTCTCGCGCGCCAACTCGATCGAAGATACGACGATTGGGTGGCGGTTCGTCAATCCCGCGATGCGAGCGCGGTTCGGTGTCGATTCGATGCCGCAGACGGCGGAGAACGTAGCGCGAGAGTTTGGCATTGAGCGCGATGCCCAAGATCGTATGGCCTTGGCGTCACAACGCAAAGCGCTGTCGGCCCGCGCGTCGGGGATTCTGTCCCAGGAGATTACACCGGTCGTTGTTCCGCAGCGCAAGGGGGACTCCGTGCTTGTGGAGCATGACGAGCACCCGCGGGAAACCAGCTTGGAGGCGTTGTCGCGGCTTAAAGGTGTGGTGGCTTCGGATGGAACTGTGACTGCGGGCAATTCGTCAGGGGTGAACGATGGTGCCTGCGCCCTGCTGCTCGCAACCGAACGTGCCGCCACGATGCATGGACTCACGCCGCTGGCACGTGTCGTGGGAATGGCGACCGCGGGCGTTCCTCCGAGAATCATGGGGATGGGGCCGGCGCCGGCCACGCGAAAGGTACTCGCGGCGACGGGCTTGCGTTTGGACGATCTCGACGTGATCGAACTCAACGAGGCATTTGCTGCACAAGGTCTGGCGGTCCTGCGCGACTTGGGACTTGCCGACGACGATCCGCGTGTCAATCCGAACGGTGGGGCCATCGCCTTGGGGCATCCGCTGGGCGCGTCCGGCGCACGCCTCGCGACCACCGCGATCAGACAGTTGCATCGTATTCGAGGGCGTTATGCGTTGTGCACCATGTGCATCGGCGTAGGGCAGGGTGTGGCCGTCATAGTCGAACGCGTGTGAAATCCGACCGTTCGATACGTGCGTCGCACGGCCGGCAATGGTTTTGCGCCCAGCGCGGGTTGCGCGAGCACATCGAGATTAGCAGGAGATGATTGTATGCAGGTGACGGAAGCCCTGGCGCGCTATGCCAGCTCATTGGAAACCTCGCCCCCGCCGGAAGCGGTCGTGCATCACGCGAAACGCGCCGTTGTCGATTGGTTTGCATCCGCGTTCGCGGGGTTGGACACGCCGCCGACGCCGATGCTCGCGCAGGTCCTGGCGGATGACCTCGGGCATGGTCGAGCATGTTTGCTGAACGGCGGGAAGGCAACGGCACGTGCGGCCGCATTGATTCACGGCGCCGCAGCGCACGCGGCAGAGGTGGACGACAGCTTCCGGGATGCCATGTATCACCCCGGTGCGGCGACGGTGGCCGCAGCCCTGGCCGCCGCTCAACAGTCAGGATGCAGCGGACTGCGCTTTCTGCATGCTGTGATTGCCGGCTACGAGATATCGACCCGCATCGGTGTTGCGCTGGGACGTGCCCATTACCGCTATTGGCATAACAGCGGAACAGTGGGAACGTTCGGCGCAGCGACTGCCGCCGGGGTCGCCCTGTCACTTGGTGAAGCCGGCCATGGGCATGCACTCGCGACTGCCGCAACATTTGCGGCCGGACTGCAGCAGGCGTTCCGGACAGACTCGATGTCAAAACCCCTCCATACCGGCCGGGCCGCCGAGGGGGGATATCTAGCAGCACAGCTCGCCGCTGTCGGTGTTACGGGCGGACGAGATGTGCTGGAAGGGGAGGGCGGTCTTGGGGTGGCGATGAGCGGTCAGGCGGACTGGTCCGACATTGCGCTGACCTTGGGACGCGATTTTCACATCGCTCGACTCACGGTCAAAAACCACGTCGGGTGTGGTCACACGTTTGCAGCAGTGGACGCGGCAATCGAACTGCGCCGGAATGCGTCCTTCGCCGTTGATGAGGTTCGCAGCATCGCCATCGAGACGTATCGCCCCGCCGTCGAGATCGCGTGCCACGTCAACCCGCTGACGCCCAATGAAGCCCGCTTCAGCATGCGCTACATGGTCGCATCAGCACTGATCAATGGAAGTGTGCGCCAGCAGGCGTTTTCGCCCGCGCAACTGACAGACCCAACTGTTCGCCGTTTGATGACCTGTACGGAAGTCACCGTGAGTCCGGAATTGGACGCGGCGTTTCCGGGTGAGCGTTCAGCACGCGTGGAAGTGACGTTGGAAGGGGGAGAGCGTTTGGTTCATGTACAGCGCCACCGCAGGGGCGATCCCGAGCTACCGCTCAGCGACGAAGAATTGAACGCGAAGTTCATGGAACTGGTGTCGCCTGTCGTTGGCGCGGTGTCGGCCCGCAATTTGCTGGGCCAGTTGTGGAGTCTTGAAGATCGACCCGACGTCGCTGGGCTCGGAGGCGCTTGAGCATACGGCGGAATGCGTCAATCGTTGTTGGGGACGCGGCCGCAATAGATTCGGTGACGATTGCGTTGAACACCTGAATTTCGCCGTAGACCCCGATCGAGGGCCTGGCGCCGAATAGCAATACAGAACAGATTGGAGACACAAAATGACTAGACACGCGTGGATAAGGCGGGACTTGTGGGCTGGGTTGCTGCTCGTTCTATTGGGGGGCGCTGTACTGTTCGAGAGCAAGAGCTACGGCTTCGGCACGCTTGGTCAGATGGGGCCGGGCTTCTTTCCCGCCGCCCTGGGCGTCCTGTTGCTGCTAATCGGAACGCTGATTGCAGCGACGTCGAAAAATACCGAAGTACTGGCGAAGCCGTCTGTCAAGGCATGGCGAGGTGCCGGGCTTGTGCTGTTGTCTGTTTTGGCATTTGTTGGCATTGCCGCGCACATGGGATTGCTGCCGGCGACGTTCATCTCCGTTGTGATCGCGGGCTTTGCCGATCAGCGTAACCCCGTGCGCGACGTGTTTTTGATGGCCGCGGTGCTTACCGTATTCTGCTTTGTCGTTTTCAGTTGGGGGCTGCACCTGCAACTTCCGGCGTTTCGCTGGGAGTGGTAATCATGCACCAGACCATCATGGATCTCATGTACGGCTTCAGCGTCGCGTTGCAGCCGACTCATTTAATGTGGGCTGTCGTTGGGGTGCTGTTGGGAAACCTGATCGGCGTGCTGCCTGGAATGGGGCCCATTACTGCGATCTCGATCCTTCTGCCGCTGACTTATTTTATGGCGTCAGTGCCATCGATCATCATGCTCGCCGGGATCTTCTATGGATCGCAGTACGGTGGGGCAATTGGCGCAATCCTGCTGAATCTGCCAAGTCATCCGCCTCACGCCGTCACATGCATCGATGGTTATCCGCTCACGCGTGCAGGTAAGGGCGGCGCCGCCTTGGGTGTCGCCATGCTGTCGTCATTCTTTGCCGCCACCGTTGGCATTCTGGTGATGATTTTCCTGTCCCCGCTGCTGGTGAGTGTGGCATTCAAGTTTGGCCCCACCGAGATTGCCGCCATCATGGTTCTCGGACTAATCTCCGGCTCGACCATGTCGCGGGGCTCGCCGCTCAAGGGGATCGCCATGACGCTGTTCGGGCTGCTGTGTGGAACGGTTGGGACTGACCTCATCACAGGCACGTTCCGGTTTACCTTCGGCAGCGCTTCGTTATACGACGGCGTGGAACTTGGCGCGATCTGCATGGGGGTATTCGCCATCGCCGATTTTCTGATGCACGTTAATCGGGAGAAGATTGTCGTGACGCGGGCGAAGGTACGTGCGCGTGACATGCGCCCCTCGCTTGCCGATTTGCGCAAGGCGGTCGCGCCTACGCTTCGTGGCACGCTGGTCGGCGTTCTGTTTGGTGGCATGCCGGGAACGGGGCCGACAATCACGACCTTCATCGCGTACGCGCTGGAACGAAAGATCGCGAAGGATCCAAGTCGTTTCGGCAAGGGCGCCATTGAAGGCGTCGCCAGCCCGGAGGCGGCTTCGCACTCAAAGACACAGGTCGATTTCATCCCCACGATGACACTTGGTATCCCAGGCGACGCCGTTATGGCGCTGATCATGGGGGCCTTGATTCTGAAAGGCATCCAGCCCGGACCGTTGCTGATTACCGAGCATCGCGACATCTTCTGGGGTTTGATCGCGAGCTTCTGGATTGGCAATGCCATCCTGATGATTCTGAACGTCCCGCTCATTGGGGTGTGGGTCAAGCTGCTGCAGGTCCCCTACCGGATTCTTTATCCTGCCGCAGTCTTTTTCGTTTGCGTCGGCGTGTACAGCATGCGCAATGACTTGTTCGACGTCGCTTCCGTTGCCGCGTTTGGACTCGTTGGCGCGTTGTTCATGGTCCTGGATTTTCCCATCGCGCCCATTGTGCTGGGCTTCGTGCTCGGCCCGATGTTGGAATCGAATGTACGCCGCGCGCTCCTGCTGTCGCATGGAGATCTGGGAGTCTTCGTGAATCGCCCCATCAGCGCGACCGTCCTTGGAATCGGCGCAATCATCGTGTTCTGGCAGGCTGGCTCATATCTCGCGTGGGGTTCCGATTCGTTGTTCATGCGCTTTCGCTTGCGCATGCAGCGACGAGTCACGAAGGTGCAGGACTGACCTGTTTCTGTGATTGAAGCTCCCTTTCGAGAGAAGACATGAAGTTGTCGTTTTCGCAGAAGTTGTGGCTGCCGCTGATCTTAAGTCTCGCGTGCTTTGCGTGCCTTTCGATATCGGATGCCATTAGTAGTCGGGGAATTCGTCTCGAAGAGAGGCAATCCGGTCTCGTTCACGCGATGGAGCTTGCAAAGTCCGTCATCCAAAGCTACGCGGACCAGGCAGCCACCGGGACGTTGACGATCGATGAAGCCAAGCGCAGCGCGATCGGTGTGATCCGCAAGATGCGTTACGCCGGGGGGAAAGGCTATTTCACGATCCTCAACCCGGACGGTGTCCTGCTCATGAGTGCCACGAAACCGGAGGACGAAGGGCGAAACGTCAGTGGCTTCAGAGATCGGAATGGCGAACCATTCAATCAGAACGTGCTGAACCAGATCCACCGGGACGGTAGCGGCTTTACCCGATACGCCTTCGGCAAGCCGGGCGCGACCGGAATTTTTCCGAAAATCTCCTACAACGACGCGTATCGACCATGGCAATGGATATTGATGACGGGCGTATATGTCGACGACATCAATGCCGCCTTCTACGCGTCGCTCGTGCGGAGCCTGGGTGTATTTGCCGTCATCGGCACGCTTCTGAGCATCGCCGTCGTCGGGGTGAACCGCGGGATATGGCGCTCGCTTGGCGGGGAGCCCAAGTACGCGGCTGAGATCGCCACGCGCATCGCGGAGAACGACTTGGCGTTTGTAGTGCAAGACGAGCGTGCGGGCAGCGGCAGTTTGCTTCACTCGATGAAGCGGATGCGGGACCACCTCGCGGAAACGATTCGCGTCATCAAGGTGTCTGCTGAGTCGGTGTCTATTGCCGCACATGAAATCGCCGGCGGGAATGTCGATTTGTCGATCCGAACCGAGGCGCAGGCAGTCTCGCTCAACCAGACTGTCGCCAACCTGGCCGAGTTGGCCGGTACGATCAGACATAACGCCGATAACGCCTGCCGCGCCGATATGTTCGCTGCGAATGTGGCCGGTCTGGCTGATGCCGGTGATCAGGCCGTGGCAGCGATGCTCCAGACGATCGGGCGAATCAGCGAAAGCTCGGCGAAGATCTCGGAGATTACGGGAATGATAGAAGCGATCGCGTTTCAAACCAATATTCTTTCGCTCAACGCCGCCGTCGAGTCGGCCCGCGCCGGCGCCCACGGGCGTGGCTTCGCCGTCGTTGCATCTGAGGTGAGAGCATTGGCACAGCGCGCAGCGTGTGCGGCGCGCGACATAAAAGCGCTGATAGAGACTTCGTCAACGCTCGTCGCAGACGGCTCGCGGCAGGCGCACGACGTCGGCACGACAATGGGGCGCGTAAGGCAAGCGATAAACGAGTTGTCCAGTATTGTCGGAGAGATCGCCGCCGCCTCGTCGGATCAGGGCAAGCGCATAGAACTGGCCAATCAGGCGTTCATGCAGATGGATGAAAGCACCCAGCAGAACGCCGCTCTCGTCGAAGAGGCCGCCGCGGCGGCACAATCGCTTGAGGAGCAAGCGTCAAACCTGAGGGAAGCCGTTTCCGTATTTCGGCTTTCCGACGCCCAAGACTCGCGACGTTCGCCCCCGGATCGTGCAATGACTTTGGCGTTGGGAGCATTGTGAAGCCCGCCTCCCGGTGGTGACACATGCCGTGTTGATTCACTTCTCAAGGGGAACGCCCATCCACTGCACCTCCGCACCCCACGGTGCTAGCGCCAAAAAACGCTTCAAGTGTCGCTGAAGCAACTCGATCCAGGCCAGAGCGAAGCGCGACGCAGACGTATCCCTCAGGGTTGTCACGGCAACGCTGGACCGAATGGACGGTCGCTCAATGCGATGCGCAATGAGCTCGCCTGACGCTATTTCCTGCTGAACCGCGATATAGGCAAGTATCGAATACCCCTCGCCAGACTTCACCAACTGCTTGGTAAGGGCAACGCTGTCCACTTCGAGTGCAACTCTGAGCCTCACGCCATGCTGAGCCGCTGCCTGTTCAACCAGAAGACGGTTGCTGTGGGGCATGCCGGGAAGAATTAGTGGCGTGTTTGCCAGATCTCGAATGTGGTAGCTGCGAGATCCACCGCCGTCTCCAGGCGGTCCGATAAGCATCATGGGCTCGCTATAGAGCGGCTGGATCTGAAATGCCTCGAGGGGCGGCTGGTTGTAGACCACGGCAAGATCTACACGTCGGTCCATTACCCACTCCTGCAACGAAGTACTCAACCCTTCGCGAACATGCAACGACACATTAGGCCACTGAGTGCGAAATTCGCGCGTCAATTCTGCGCCGATCAGCACGCTCATCGTCGGAGGCAGGCCGACTGCCAAGTGACCTCGCTCCTCATCGGCACTTGCCCGTACCTCCTCGGTCGTTTCGTTGAGCAGGTGCGTGATCATCTCTGCGCGCTCAAGCAATCGAGCGCCGGCAGCTGTCATCCGAACCCCACGACCGTGGCGCACGAACAAGGGAACACCAATTTCGGCCTCAAGCTTCGCGATCTGCCGGCTGAGGGCTGGCTGAGCCACATAAAGCTCGGCGGCCGCTCGGCTCAGGCTGCCGGCACGGGCCACCCGAATAAAGCTACGCAGCTCCCTGATTTCCATAGCGTCTAAGATATTCCTGCATGTTATAGCTTCTTATGATTATACGGTGTTTGTCAGCGGATCTACGTAGAACTATGCTTTTAACAAATACCGAGAATGGCGAGCAGCGTGGTAGTTCACAAAGCTGACGACGCTGTTCCGCAGTGATCCTGGCTTGATGGTCGGATCGCACCTAACGATATGAGAAGTCGGACGGCGTTTGCAGCGATCGCTGCGCGAGAACGTACTGTCGGCTCAGGAGACAACATGAAGCATCTCAAGAAGCTACACATTCAGGTCCTCATTGCGCTTGCGTGCGCGATCGCGCTCGGCCTGGTGGCGCCCGCGTGGGCAATCGCCATGAAACCGATCGGCACTGCCTTTATCGCGCTGCTCAAGATGATGCTGGCGCCGATCATCTTCTGCACCCTCGTCCAGGGGTTGGCCCACGTGCGTGATCTGCGCATGCTTGGACGCATGGGCATCAAATCGCTGATCTACTTCGAAGTGGTGAGCACGATCGCGATGGTGCTCGGTTTTGTGTTGGTCAACGTCTTTCAACCGGGCGTCGGGTTGCACGCGAGCAATCTGGCCGAAGCCGCCGACGCCGCCAAGGTCACTTCCGGTGCGCACAACGTCTCCGCAGTCAGTTACCTGCTTAGCCTGATTCCGCACACGCTGGTCGATGCCTTTGCCAAGGGCGATATCGTGCAGGTGCTGATCATCTCGGTGCTGGCCGGCCTGGCTCTGAACCTGTCGGTCGGTGCGGATTCGGTGCTGTTGCGCGGAATTGACGAAGCCACGTCGGTGCTGTTCCGCATGCTCGGCTTCATCATGAAGTTGGCCCCGCTCGGCGCCTTCGGTGCGATGGCCGCAGCGGTGGGCAGCTACGGCGGCGCGACGCTCCTGTACCTCCTCAAGGTCATCATTCTGTATTACGCCGCATCCCTGATCTTCGTCTTCGGCGTCCTTGGCGCGATCAGCACCGGTATTGGTCTGCCGTTTTTCGGCGTGTTGCGCCTGATTCGTGACGAGATCCTGCTGATTTTCGGCACGGCATCAAGTGAAGTGGCCTTCCCGCGACTGATTGAGAAGCTGCGTCGTGCGGGCTGTGACGAGGCAGTGGTCGGCTTCGTCCTGCCGGCGGGCTACAGTTTCAACCTCGACGGCACTTCCATCTACATGGCTATCGCTGTCGGTTTCATTGCGCAGGCCACTGATACGCCGTTCTCGCTCTGGCAGCAGCTCGGCCTGCTGGCGATTCTCAGCCTGACCTCCAAGGGCGGTACCACCGTCGCGGGCGGTGCTTTCGTGAAGCTCGCAGCCACGCTGCAATCGATGCGCACGCTGCCGGTAGCCGGCCTCGGCCTGCTCTTCGGGATTGACCGGATCATGGCTATCGCCACAGCGCTCGTGAATGTAGTCGGCAACACCGTCGCCGTATTCGCCATCGCCCGCTGGGAAGGCGCATTCGATGCCGACGCGTTTGCTCAGGAAACCGGCCGTCGCGCGCGCCCTTCGCTTCTGAAACTGTCTGCTGGCGCGCCGGATTCGGCAGCCGCTGCGCAGGCGAATTGATTCTGCCGGAAATAATCACCATGGAACTTCGTCTTCCCGACATCGACCCGACGCAACTCTCGCCGGAGCAGCGCATCGTCTACGACGCCATTGCCTCGGGTCCCCGCAAGGGCGTGCGTGGTCCGCTCGCGGTCTGGTTGCATCGACCGCTTCTGGCTGATCGCGCGCAAGCACTGGGGCGCTACTGCCGTTATGACAGCAGCCTGCCGCCGCGACTCTCCGAGCTTGCCATCATGTGCATGGGCCGCCATTGGCTTGCCGAATATGAGTGGGCCGCCCATAAGCCGTTCGCGCTGGAAGCCGGGGTTGCGCCCGAGGTGCTCGATGCGTTGCGTGACGGCAAGGCGCCGCAGTTCGTGAATCGCGACGAGGCGCTGATCTACGAATTCATGACGCAGCTTCACGCGCAACGCAGCATCGGAGATGCGCTGTATGCCGCGCTGATCGACGAGATCGGTCAGGACGGCCTGGTGGATCTTGTCGGCATCGCGGGCTACTACACGCTCATCTCCATGACTATCAAGGTCTTCAACGTGCCGGCGCCGGCTGGCGTCGCGCCTGAACTGCCCATTTCTCTGTAACAAGGATCAATCGTGCAATCGAATACTGAGCTGCAAGCCGCGCTTGCTAATGGTCGTCTGCAAGGCAAGGTGGCAATTGTGACTGGCGCCGGATGCGTCGGGCCGGGCTGGGGCAACGGTCGTGCGGTGACCGTGCTGTTTGCAATGGCCGGCGCACGCGTTTTCGCCGTCGACAAGCGTCTCGACGCAATGGAGGAAACCATTCGCCGTGTGCGTGAGGCCGGCGGAGAGGTGACGCCTTACACGTGTGACGTCACCGATTCTGTGGCCGTCAAGGCCATGGTAGCGGCGTGTGTCGAAACCTACGGCAAGGTCGACGTACTCGTCAATAACGTGGGCGGCTCCGCCTCCGGTGGTCCGGTAGATCTGTCTGAAGAGAAGTGGGACGCCCAAGTCGCTTTCAATCTGAAAAGCGTCTTCCTGGCATGTAAGCACGTTATTCCAGAACTCGAACGTGCCGGGGGCGGTGCCATCGTCAATACGGCATCGACGTCCGGCATTCGCTGGACGGGCTCCGCGCAAGTGGCCTACGCCGCTTGCAAGGCTGGCGTGATCCAGCTCTCGAAGGTTGTCGCGGTCGAATATGCGAAGAAGGGCATTCGTGTGAATACCGTCGTTCCTGGCCAATTGCACACGCCGATGGTGGAAGTGCGTCTGGCCGGTCAGCGTACGGGCGGCGATATCGACAAGCTGCTGGAAGCCCGCCTTGCACGTATTCCGCTGGGCTTCATGGGCGACGGTCGAGATACCGCTTATGCCGCATTGTTCCTTGCCTCCGACGAGGCCCGTTTTGTGACGGGAACCGAACTGGTGGTCGACGGCGGCATGACCGCACGTTGCGATTGAGGTAGCGCAGACGTATGTCGACACATCGCGGCGTCTGGGATTGCCATACCCATATCTACGGACCTTGGAAAGCGTTCCCGCTCCCTGACGGTGCCGCCTATCTGCCTGCTCTCGCGCCCATGGACGATCTATTGGCCATGCACGATCGCATTGGCGTATCGCATGGCGTGCTGGTCCAAGCGGCTTGCTATGGACGCGATCACAGCGCCTTGCTTGACGGTATCGCCATGTCGGGGGGGCGGTACCGCGGCGTTGCGCTCGTCGACGATGCCACCACGGACGCCGAACTGCATCGTCTCGACCAAGGGGGCGTGCGCGGCGTTCGTTTCAACTTCATGGGGCACCTGCCAGGCGAGCGCAACTTCGCTCGACTGCGTGAGACCGCGGTGCGTGTGAAGGCATTGAATTGGCACGTTCTGGTTCACGGTCGTCTCGATCAGATCCTTCCTGTGCTCGACGCGTGGTCGGATCTGGATATTCCTATCGTCGTAGATCACATGGGGCGGCAGGACGCTACGCTGCCGATCGACGAAGTCGCGATGAAAGCGTTGGAACGACACCTGGAAAACCCAATGCGCTGGGTCAAACTCTCCGGCGTCGACCGATTGATGCAAGGCACGCCACCTCCGTGGGATGCCGCGTTGCCGCTCGCGCGTCGCCTCCTCGCGGTGGCGCCCGATCGGGCGATCTGGGGCTCGGATTGGCCGCATCCGAATATTAAGGGGGATGTGCCTGACGACGATGCGCTACTAGCATTCGTTCGCCTGGTGTGCGCCGACGAGGCTACCGCGCAAGCGGTGCTCTGCGATAACCCGCTGAAGTTGTACGTCTGAGAGAATATCGATGTCCACACCGATTGCTCTGAATTCCACGTCGAGAGACAGCGCTGAGCAAAGCGCATGCCGAAAGGCCGCGTGGCGGTTGATCCCGCTGCTGGCGTTTGCTTATTTCGTCAACTATCTGGATCGCACCAACGTTGGCTTTGCCGCGTTGACCATGAACCGGGACCTGGGCCTGAGCGCATCGGCCTTCGGATTGGCCGCCGGGATCTTCTACGTCGGATACTGCCTATTCGAAGTGCCCAGCAACCTGGCACTTTATCGGTACGGTGCGCGTCGCTGGCTCGCCCGTATCATGATTACGTGGGGACTGTTCGCGGCCGCCACGAGCTTCGCCGTCGGCCCGACGAGTTACGCGTTCATCCGATTGATGGCCGGCATTGGCGAAGCCGGCTTTTTCCCCGGCGTGATCTTCTACCTGACGCTTTGGTTTCCGTCGCAGTTTCGCACACGAATGATGGCCATTTTTCTAGCCGCCATTCCGTTGTCGTCGGTGTTCAGCGGCCCGCTTTCCGTCTCGATGCTGCAACTCGACGGCGTCCTCGGACTACACGGTTGGCAGTGGCTCTTCGTTCTGCAAGGTCTGCCCGCGTGCGTGCTTGGCGTGGTGTGTCTGTTCGCGCTTCCCGACGGGCCTGCGCACGCGAAGTGGCTTACCGATGACGAGCAGCGGGCGCTGCAGGACGCATTGGAGCGCGAGCGTTCAACGACGCACGAGCGAGATTTCCGCAAATCGCTCAAGGATTCGCGCGTTTGGCTGCTCGCCGCGATTCTCTTCAGCTACATCATCGGGATTCTGGGGATCGGCGTGTGGATGCCCACGATCCTCAAGACACATCATCTCACCGACATGCAGGTTGGCCTTGCAACGGCCATTCCGTACATTGTCGGCAGCCTGGCAATGCTGGCGTGGGCGCGCGTGCTCGCCAGGAAGCGTCGCTACGTCAAGCATCTCGTGCTGACGTGCGCCGTGGCGGCCATCGGCTTTTTTGCGTCGGTGGCGTCCAGCTCGTTGTTGCCCGCCATGTTCGGCCTGACAGTGGCGATTGTGGGCCTGTCGTCCGTGCGGACCTGCTTCTACAGCATTCCGGCGACCTTCCTCGACAAGCAGGCAGCGGCCGGTGGCGTCGCATTCATCAACGCAGTGGGCAGTCTGGGCGGCCTGGTCGGGCCGGCCATGGTCGGCTGGCTAAAGGACGTAACCGGATCGTTCAATGCCGGCTTGATGGGGATGGGCGGGATGCTCGTTCTCGCGACGCTGCTCTCGGCCTATCTCAAGACACAGGTCAAGGAGGCCTGACACACCATGATCGATACGTGGCAGCCCAACTTGCGTACCCCCGATCCGGCGATTCGGGTCCTGGACGAGCGATTCGCGCACTACCGCTTGCCTCACGCGCGCGTCGAGCGCTTGTGGACCGGCGCGCGCTGGGCGGAAGGCCCCGTCTGGTTTGGGGACGCCCGCGCACTGTACTGGACCGATCTGCCCAACGACAGAATCCTTCGATGGGACGAAGTGACCGAGAGCGTGAGCGCCTATCGCGCCCCATCGACCAAGGCCAACGGGCTGACACGTGATCGCGAAGGACGCCTGATTGCCTGTGAACATGGCGAGCGTCGAGTGACGCGCACCGAGTACGACGGCAGTATCACGGTGCTCGCCGACCGCTACCAGGGCAAGCGCTTGAACTCGCCCAACGATGTGGTCGTCGCGCGGGACGGCGCCGTGTGGTTCACCGATCCGCCGTTCGGTCTGGTAAGCGACTACATGGGGCAAGTTGCGGAAGCCGAACTGCCGTGGGGCCTCTACCGGTTGGACCCGCATAGCGGTGAGCTCGCGTGTATGGCGGACGACATCCCGGGACCCAACGGGCTCGCGTTCTCTCCCGACGAGACGATGCTTTACGTGGTGGCGTCACGCGCGCGTCCGCGAACGATCATGGCGTTTGATGTGGTGGGTGGCGCGGCATTGCGTCATCCGCGCGTGTTGATCGATGCGAAGGACGGAACGCCGGACGGCTTCCGTGTCGATGTCGATGGCAACCTCTGGTGTGGTTGGGGCACAGGCAGTGCCGAACTCGATGGTGTGCGGGTATTCGCGCCTGACGGATCGCCGATCGGTCACATCGACTTGCCTGAGCGTTGCGCCAACTTGTGCTTCGGTGGTCGCCATCGCAATCGTCTCTTCATGGCGGCGACGTCGTCGCTATATTCCCTGTTCGTCAACACACGCGGAATGACCTGATTTCTAGCAGACTCGCCGACCACCGATAAATAGAAAAGAGATACGTAGGAGACAACTTGATGATTCGTCGTCCATTCGCTCGCGCGGCTATTGCCTCTGGCATGTGTGGGTTTGCCATGTGTATGGCTTCAGTGGCTGCTCAGGCGGCGGAAGTCCATGTCCTCGCCACCGGCGCGTTGCGAGCTGCCTTTGCACAGGTCGTACCGGCGTTCGAACGTGAGACCGGCAATCACGTCGATATCGAGTGGGGGCCCTCGTACGGCACGTCAGCCGATGCGCTTCCAACGCGGATTCGCGCAGGCGAGCCCATGGATGTCTGTTTCATGATCGGCGCAGCGCTTACCGATCATGTCAAGCAAGGCTACTTCGACCCCGCGTCGCTAGTGGATCTGATGAGTAGCGGCATTGGTGTTGCGGTAGCTCCCGGTGCGGCGAAGCCGAACGTGGCAACGGTCGACGATCTGCGCAAGACGTTGTTGGCGGCGAAGTCGGTGGCGTTCTCGGAAGGTGCGAGTGGTACCTACATCACGCAAACGTTGTTCGAGAGACTTGGGGTGGCACAGCAGATGAAATCGAAGAGCGTGCTTATCCGCGGCAAGGAACTCGTCGGCACGGCACTGGCCCGCGGCGACGCGGAGCTGGGTCTGCAGCAAATCAGCGAGTTGCGCGCTATCTCCGGCATTCAGTACGTGGGGCCGCTGCCTGCGCAAGTGCAGAAGGCCAGCGTGATTGCCGCGGCCATTGGCGTGCACGCTAGAGAACGCGCAGCCGGTCAGGCGTTCATCGACTATCTGCGAACGCCCGAAGCGCGTGCCCTGATGGCGCACAGTGGGCTGGACCCGATCTCGAAGTAGGCCGCTCCCCCACGCTTTCACGGCGTTGCGGGTCAGTCGGACACGCTTCGCTGACCGTGTCTCGTGTCGCCAGAAGCAATGACGGGATCTGGTGATTCAACCGTCATCGAGACGACGCATGCGCAGCATCCAACCGCGCGATCGCTGATCGCTTGGGGCGTCGCCAATTTGGACGTGCGTCACTCGCCAGTTCACTACATCAACGTGTAGCCCCGGCTACTGTGCCAGCGCTGTGAGCCGTACATGGTGCTTCGGTCGTCGCGTCGCGCAACTGAGCCGGAGCGCCAGTCCACCCATCGTTATTCATTCTGACTGCCAGACCATTCACTGAGGATTTGAAAAATGACCTGTATCCGTACCATCTCTGCTGCCGTCGTTGCGCTGGGCGTGAGCTTCGGGGCGCTTGCCGCTAACGTGGAACATACCCTCGTCAAGCACGACAACGTGCAGATTGACGTCATGCGCCAGGGTAAAGGCCCGTTGATCGTGATGTTGCCATCGCTTGGCCGCTCGGCACGCGACTATGACGATGTTGCGGCACGACTCGTTGCTGACGGGTTCCGCGTAATCCGTCCTGAGCCGCGCGGAATTGGGCGAAGCGTGGGTCCGATGGAATCTCTGAACATGCACGACTTTGCGCGTGACGTCGCTGCCGTGATCGAGAACGAGCATGCGGGCCCAGCAGTCGTCGTTGGGCACGCATGGGGCAACTTCCCGGCTCGCCAGGTGGCGACGGATCGCCCGGATTTGGTTCGCGGTGTTGTACTCGTCGCAGCATCCGCCGGCAAGGTTCCGCCGGGTTCGACCGAGAAGCCGATTGGTCCAGAAATGCGCAAGGCGATTGACGGTGCGGGAGACCTTCGACTATCGCGCGCCCAGCGCCTGATCTACCTGAAGGAAGCATTTTTTGCGCCAGGCAATGACCCGACCGTTTGGCTGGACGGATGGCATCACGATACCCACGAGGCTGAATCGCACGCGCGAAACGTGACGCCGGTGGATGACTACTTTGCGGCCGGCAGCGCGCCGATTCTCGATTTGCAGGGAGAGAGCGATCCTGTGGCTCCCCGTCGTTTCTCCATGGTGCTCAAGTCCATGTTGGGAGATCGGGTAACCGTAGTGGTCGTGCCGAATGCCGGTCATGCGTTTGCCCCGGAGCAACCGAAGGCGATGGCCGACGAAATTGCGAAGTTTGCGCGTCGCGTCTCTTGGACGAAGCAGTAACGCGGGCATTTCCATAGCCGGGCTGCCCCGGGGCCGCCTGCGATTCCGGCAATCCCATGCGCAGAGGTTGGCCGAAAGTGTGGAAGCCAACGCTTCTACAATTCGAGAATCTGCGGCACGACTGAATCGAATGCATCAGTCGGTTCGTCCGAACTTGTTTTGAGACCAAGCAGTGAAGCTGGTGTTGCGTGACGGTGCTGGCGCATCGCCGGCTTTCTCGCAGTCGACGACCCCAACGCAGTCCCCCCAAGACCGACGATAATCGGTGACGCAAACGATCTTCCAATGCACCATCGTCATGTCCACGGGCAGCTAGCACACAACTCGTAGCGTAGGCATCTAGATGGTCAACATCGGGGTTTCGGAAACGATGGTCGAGATGTAATCCATCACCACGCGAACAGGTTTGGATCGGCGTAAGTCGCGATGAACCACCAGCCAAATATCTCGCGCGAACGCGCTTCCGTCGTGTTCCAGCCTAACCAGATCCCCTTCGGTATCGCCCATGAAGCACGGAAGTCCAGCGACACCGGCGCCACCGCGCGCGGCGGCGAGATGGCCGCTGATGTCGCTCAATGTGCATCCCACCGGGCGGCCGTTGGCAATCTTCAATAGCCAATGTTGCTGAGGCATGTCGGCCAACGATGCGTCGTAAGCAATAAACGTCCAATCGGCCGGCGGCACCGTACGCGCGTAATCTTTGTGCGCGTATAGCGCGAAGGGCATGCGGCCGATGCGCCGCGCAACATTGCTGGGCTCTTTGGGCCGAACCAACCGCAGTGCGATGTCCGCTTCGCCGCGACTAAGGGATATTTGCTGAGCCTGGGCCAATAGAGAGAGTTGAATTCCGGGGTGCGTCTCACGCAAGCTGGCCAGACGTTTTGCCAGGAAGTGGGCGACCAGTACCGGCGGCGCGCTCAAGGCGACCTTCCCGTCCAGTGGGGCATGTTGAGCACGGGCAAGTCGGGCAATGTCAAAGGAAGCCGTCTCCATATGCTTGGCGAGTTCCAGAACCTTCATTCCGTCGGGCGTCAATCGGCACGAGCGCGGCAGCCGTTCAATCAGAGACATTTGCAGTTCAGCCTCGAGAGCGTTCAATCGCCGACTCACCGTCGCGTGATCGACGTGCATCGCACGCGCTGCGCCGGAAAGGGTTCCTGCATGAGCGACGGCCATGAAATGACGTAAATTCTCCCAATCGAACATCTGTGCATTTTCTCCAGGTTGAGTTGCAATTATAGGTAATTTACGCACAGACATCGGCTGCCTAACATGGCATCAGTTTGTTACGTCAAGGATGTGCGTCATGCTCTCTTCCAGACCTTCGTCGCGTGGTACGTTGGCGGCTTCCGCCTTGGGATTGGCCGTTGTGCTGTTGGACGTTAGCGTCGTCAATGTCGCCTTGGAGGCCTTGCGACAGAAATTTTCGACTGATGTTGCTGGGTTGCAGTGGGTGGTCAACGCTTACACCTTGGCGTTTGCCGCGTTGCTGTTGACTAGCGGAGCGATGGGCGACCGCTTTGGGGCGCGGCGCGTCTTTTCCTGGGGGTTGATCCTTTTTACATTGGCGTCGCTCATCTGCGGGCTCACGGATGAACTGAGCGGGTTAGTTGCCGCGCGGCTGCTTCAAGGTGTGGGTGCCGCAATGCTGGTGCCCAACTCGCTTTCGATACTACAAAGGGCGTTCCAACCGGGTGAGGAGCGTGGCCGCGCAGTGGGATGGTGGGGGGCAGTGGGAGGCCTGTCACTGGCAGCCGGTCCGGTCCTGGGAGGCCTGCTGGTGACGCATTTGGGTTGGCGCTCGATTTTTCTAGTCAATCTACCCGTCGGGTTGATTGGCATTTACCTGACCTTGCGCTACGTAACGCCTGACGGGGAAGGTCACCGACGGCGTTTGGACTGGCCCGGACAGGCAACGGTGGTGTTTGCACTAGCGTCGCTGACTGCCAGCCTTATCGAAGCCAGTAGCCTTGGATGGGGCGATACGCGGGTTCAATCGGGGTTGTTGCTGGCTGTTGCCGCGCTGTTTGTCTTTATCTGGATCGAGTGGCGCACGCAAGACCCGATGTTGCCAATGACGTTGTTTCGTGCGCCAACGTTCACGGCTTCAACGGCTTCGGGTCTGATCGTGAACTTCTCGTATTACGGCCTGGTGTTTGTGCTGAGCCTTTTCTTCCAGTCGCAGTGTCGGTTTTCGCCTCAGCAGACAGGACTCGCCTTCTTGCCGATGACCGTCATATTGGTCGCGGCAAACATTGTGGCGGGAAGGCTCATCACACGCCTCGGGGCGCGTCGCATCATGGTGCTTGGTTTGGGGCTGGCCGCGTGTGGATATTTGCTGATGCTGTTGGCAAGCTTCGACGGGCGCTACGGCATGCTGATCGTACCTATGTTAATCGCGGGTAGCGGCGTCGCATTGACGATTCCCACCATGACCAATGTGACACTTTCATCGGTGGAGGCGTCGCGCGCAGGCATCGCATCCGGCGTTCTTAATTCCGCGCGCCAGGTCGGCGGAATGTTAGGGGTCGCCGTGTTTGGCTATCTGGTTCGCGACACGGCTTCACACGCGTTCTTGCATGGCATGCACGCGGCAATGGCGATTGCGGGTTCTCTACTATTTCTGTGTAGCATGATGTGTTTGTATTGCATGCCAAAGCGAGAATATCGGGAAGTCGTCGTTGGATCGACGAAGGCGATTTCTTCATCCGAACTGTGTGGGCGTGGATGAGCCGGTTCGGAACTTGAGCGAAATGAGGCAAGCTCGGTTTTCGGTAGAATTCCACGGATCGTTTCAGGAGGAAAAATGTTCGTTGTTCTCTTGCATTACCTTCAGCCGCTGGCCGAAATCGAGGCGTTCCTTCAAGAGCATCGCGAGTATCTTGAGCGTCAATACGCTGCCGGCCATTTCGTGGCGTCTGGGCCTCAAGTACCTCGGGTTGGCGGCGTTATCATTGTGCGCAATCTAGGACGGGACGCGTTGGATGTCGTGTTGGCGCAGGATCCGTTCTACCGAGAAGGCATCGCTCAATATCAGATCATTGAGTTTGCTCCGAACAAGTTCGCGGCGGGTGCCCAAAGGGTACTCTGTGGAGAAAACTGACAGTCGTCGCAGACGTCGATCCTGGCCAGTGCGATTCAGCGATTCCGTGAGGCACCGCCGGGTTGGCGAATTCGCATTGTTCCGGGATGCCGCTCAATCTACTGGCGCAGATCGACTCAGGCGAGATCGCCCTCGCCGCTGCCACGCACATCAGTACCTCATATAGCTGTCATCGCCCTCCGCTCCTCTTCCGTGAGAATGGGACCGTCCAAAGTGACTTGGGAGTGGTCGTCCTTGAACTTCGCGATGATCGGCTTCAGTTCGCTCTTGATGTGCTTTTCGCTGTAGCCGTTGAACAGGTGGCCGAGCAGGCCCCGACGCAAGTCGCTGCTTCCCATGTACCAGTCGGCAATCGGGAACGTCAGGTTCATGTTGTATTTCATCATGATGCCCATGTTGTGGTGGGCGGTGTGATGCCGGCGAATCGTATTGATGAACGGCATGTTGCGCACGAACCAATTCTCATGGCAGTGGCAACAGTAATGGAACGTCTCGTAGATCACATACTGGCCGACCATCGTCAGAAAGACCATCCAGCCGGCGTTCGTGCCCAGGATCAGTGAGGTCACGTAGCCCAGGGCGCCGCCGCCCACACCCAGCGTCATCAGCACGCGCCACGGAAAGAAGACGATGCGAAATTCGCGCGTCGTGTCGATCGTCGACAACTGGTCGCTGAAGTATTGGTGATGCTGGCGAGTGTGGCGGTTGTAGATCTCGCGCAAGCCCCAGACATTCACGCGACGATGCATCACGAAGCGATGCATGAACCACTCCACGAAGTTGCCCGCCAGGAAGACAGGAATGATCAACAGCCATTCCCAGGTCGGATGCTGCAATCGGCTGACGGCATAGGCGACCGCGCCGATGGCCACGATATACATCACGACGATGTGCAACAGGCCGTTGTACATCGGGCTGATGTCGGATTTGTACTGCTCTCGGAATTTCAGTTGACGCTCGGTAATCATGGGTTGTCTCCTGCGTTTAAATCAATCGGATGGCGCTTATGGTTCGGCAGGTCATCCGCCACTGCATAGCGGGTATCGGTGGGCACGATTGCCCGCCGATACCCGCGCGTTAATGCGAAACGTCCTCAAGCGATCGGCCTTTGGTCTCCACGCCCAGCAGCAACACGGCGAGCGCTGCAATGACGAAGGAGAGGGCGCCCAGGGTGAAGACGCCCGCCTGTCCCCACGAAGGAAGCAGTACGCCGATGGCAAAGGGGCCCGCCAGGGAGCCGACGCGTCCGATGGACGACGCGAATCCGGAGCCTGTCGCGCGCGTGCGGGTCGGATAGAGCTCCGGCGTGTAGGCGTACAGCACCGACCACATGCCGAACAGGAAGAATTGCATCATCAGTCCGGCGGCAATCAATTGTTCGATAGGGGCCTTGGTGCCAGCGGCCTGACCGTAAAGATAGGCGGCCACGGCACTCCCCAGCAGCATCAGCGCGCACGTTGGCTTGCGGCCCCATTTCTCCAGCAACCATGCCGAGAACATGAACCCGGGAATCCCCGCCAGCGAGATGTAGACCGTGTAGAGAACCGATTTGGTCAGTTCATAGCCGGCCTGTTGAAGCAGCGCCCCCAGCCAAGTCGTCAGTCCGTAGTAACCGAGTAAGGCGAAGAACCACGTGGTCCAGAGCATGACCGTCCGTTTGGCATACATGCCGGTCCAAAGCTCGGCGAACAGCGCCTTCCTGCCGGTTTGGGCGCGAGGGGCGCTCGGTGTCAATGTGGGCGCGGGCAACTTGCGTCCGTAGGCTTTCTCCACCTTGGCCTCGATGCGGTCCATCACGTCCGAGGCTTCGGTCATCCGTCCGGTGTCTTCGAGCCACCGAGGCGACTCGGGCACCACGCGCCGGATGACGAACACAAACACGGCCGGGACCGACAAGGCGATGAAAATGCCACGCCACCCGATGACCGGGAGCATGAAGTAAGAGAGCGCGCCTGCAACGATGAACCCGATGGGCCAAAAACCTTCAAGGATCGCTACATACTTGCCGCGGCTCTTGGCCGGCACGATCTCCGAGACCATCGACAGGCCGATGGGGAACTCCATGCCCATGCCAAAGCCCAGAACCACCCGATACAACATCAGCGAATCGACGTTGTGCGCGAAGCCGCACATCAGGCTACCGACGCCCCAGAAGATCATGCTGATCTGGAAGACCGGCTTTCGGCCAAATTTGTCCGCGAGCAGGCCCGCTATCGCGGCGCCGGCGAACATCCCAAGGAAGCTGGCGCTGGCCAGCAGTCCAGTTTGCGAGGCCGAGAGACCGAATTCCGTCTTGATCGACCCCAGAACAAAGGTCATCAGACCCAGGTCCATGGAATCGAAGAACCAGGCGGTGGCAATGATCGAGAACAACGTTCTCTGGTAGTGGGTCATCGGCAGCCGCTCTAGACGCGCGGCAACCCCAACACCCAGCCGCGAAGCGGCGACGGACATATCCATACTTGTGTCTCCTCCAATGTATGTTGCTGATAATCAGCTAACATGTTAGACATCGAGGCGCAAAGAGGCCGGTAGGCCCGGCCGAATTTTAATGGTGTCTTTGCGTCGCTACAGCACCGGGCCGAAATGCTCAGTCTGCGGCGAATCTCGCTGTCGTCTCGTCTTGAAAACGGCTATGCCACGCGTTATTGATAATGTCCGCATAGCTGTCTTCAATATTCCCAACCGGGAACGCTTTCGCCAACCGAGTCACGCCAAGCGAATCGGTGTGCAAGTCCTGTAGAGATGTCCGCGCCACGCCAAACGCGTTCAAATCGGTGGGAATCCCAAGCTTGCCGACCAGTTCGCGTAATTGGTGCGGTAACGCGCGCACCGCCTGGACTTCGTCGGTCGTCTGAATGCCGAACATTCGGGCGACCTCCAGAAGTTCGGCATGTCGGGACTCGCGCAGGGCGTCGATGACATAGGGCAAGACAACGGCATTCGTCGCCCCGTGGGATTGGTGCGTCAGAGCGGCGACGCCGTAAGCGATGCCATGCACCGCATTCAGCCCCGCACTGCCGTAGGACATCGCCGCATAGACGCTGGCATAGCACATGCCCACGCGCGCCTCGACATCGTTGCCATCCTGATAGGAACGAAGCAGATACCGGGCGCAAAGCTGGATGGACTCGCGCGCAAACATCATGGTCAAGCCGCTGCGACCGCTATAGCCCGGGTCGACGTTGCCTCCTCGCTCGAACTGGCTTGAGTCAAGGGTGACAAACGACTCGAGGGCATGCGTCAGGGCGTCGATGCCGGATTCCGCGGTGACTTTGGGCGGGCAGGTGAAAGTGAGTTCGGGGTCGATGGCGGCGATGACAGGGCGAAGCCGATTGTCCATCACGGCGGTCTTGATACCGGTGGACGTGTCGAACAGAATGGTGCCGGGGGTCAGCTCAGAGCCTGTTCCCGCCGTCGTGGGCACCGATACGTGGTCGATGACCGGCGTATCGCTCGTAATGCCGGCACTGAAGTCGCGAATGGGCCGCCCTGCAGTCAGGGTGACGCACAGCGCCTTGGCCAGATCGATGTTGCTGCCGCCGCCCAGGGAAATGATGTGGTCGGGCAGATGACCGTCAAGGTGGACGCGCAGTTCGGCGGTTGCACGGTCGCACAGATCGGTCGTGGGGTCGGGTTGGCCGCCCGCAAAGACATCGACGTGAATGCCGAGGCGTTCGCAGGCCGTCACGTAGTCGCTCACCCAAGGGGTTTGCTCGGCAAAGAAGCGATCGGTGACGAGCAAGCCACGTCGATAGCCGATGCGTTGCAAAAGACCAGGAAGCTTTTGACGGTAGGCACGCTCGATGATCAGTCGGGAGGGGGCGCAAAAGTGGATGCAATCGTCAAGCCTCATGAAGTCGTCTCCGGGGTGCTCGGGCATCGGGATGCCGTGCTGTATTGCGTGAGAAATTGCCGCATGGCGACGCAGACCGCTTGCGTGTTCTGCGTCAGGATCGAGTGGCGCGCGCCCGGAATCACTTGCAGCGTTGCGCAGCGAATTCCCTCTCGCATGCGATGTGCGTGCTCGACGGGACAGTCTTCGTCGTCGCTGCCGTGGATGAGCAGCGTGGGCACGTCGACGTGCGCCAGATGCCGGAGGTGGGAAATCCGCTTCAGCGCATTCCATGTCCACGACACAGTGAGCGGATCCGCCGCTTGCGTCAGACCCAAGCGCATTTGCCTGTGCCGAATTTCGTTGAGTAGGGCCGTCTCTTCGGAAGCCTTGAACCAGGCAACCTCGTCCAACTGCGCGGTGCCGGACAACAGCACAATGGCCGCCGGCGGGTGATGACGCGCCGTGCCGTTCGCCAACTGCGCCATCAACTCGAGGATGACCGATACACCCATGCTCCAGCCGGCCAGCGCATAGGGACGCGCGCCGATTTCCTGTTCAATCGACAAGCTGGCAATCCGCGCGAAGTTGTCGGCGCTGCATGCCTTTGGCTCGTTTGGCGATTCGGCGTCGCCGCGACCCGGCATGTTGGGCAAGACGAAATCAAACGTGTCGCCTAACGCGGTCGCCACCGGGATCCACGAGTCGCTCGTGCCTTGAATCCCGTGCAGCGCGACAACCGGGAAGCCATCGGGTTTTCCCATGCGACGTATATCCATCGAGCGCCCTTTGCATTAGTAATATGTTAGTTGGTTAATAATAGCATGTTAGATGGATGGGGCAAGTCGGCGATACTGAGGGAAAACGCGTAGATGGGGGAGCGTGGGGTCACGAAGGGAAGGCGCACGTGGCTGTCCGAACGTTGGGCGTGCTGAGCGCAGTGCGTCATCGAAGCCTTGAGAGCAGGTGATATACAATTAATATTTGCTCTGAAGCATTGACCAAATGGCGACAAAAAAAGCGACGCAACGCACGGCGAAGCCGGAGACCAAAGCACCGGACGACGCGCGGGAATCCATCCCGCGAGGTCGCATGGTCGACATGGCTTACGAGTGGATTGAAGAGGCGATCGTGACGTTGCGGCTCGCGCCGGGTTCGACGTTGTCGGAGTTGCAGTTGAGCGAGATGACGGGCTTTGGCAGAACGCCAATCCGGGAAGCTGTCCAGCGATTGGCCCGAGAGCACTTGATCGTGGTGCTGCCGCAGCGCGGGCTACTCATTCCGCCGATGGACGTCGCCAAGCAACTGCGTTTGCTGGAGACGCGGCGTGAGGTGGAGCGCTTGATTGCCCGGAGCGCCGCGAAGAAAGCCACGGCGGAACAACGCGAGCATTTCACGCGTCTGGCGAAGGAATTCAAGAGTTCGGCACGCAGCGGTAAGGATGTGGAGTTTATCCGTGCCGACCGCGAATTCAATGAATTGTGCCTGGTCGCCGCGCGCAACGAGTTCGCCGAAGGAGCGATGCGTTTATTGCACGGACTGGCGCGCCGCTTCTGGTACTACCACTACAAGGAAGCGGCCGATTTGCCCACGATGGCCCGCCTGCATGCGGAAGTCGCGGAAGCGATTGCCGCGGGCGAAGTGAAGCGTGCAGGCGACGCCCTCGATGCGCTGTTGGACAATATCGAGGCATTCACGCGAGCCACGGTGCTGGGCGAGCGAGCCTAGTGGCGGAATTTCCGCTGGCTTGTCTGACGAGGGCGGCGACAGGCGCGCCGCCCCAAACTCAAATCGCCGACGGGTGGCGCGCCAGCGGCGTCACCGAGATGTCCATGTACGGGAACAGGGGTAACTGGCTCAGCAGCGTGTGCAGCTCGTCGTTGCTCTCGACATCGAAGATGCTGTAGTTGGCATATTCCCCGACCACGCGCCAGATGCTGGACCACTTGCCCGAGCGTTGCAGCGATTGCGAATACGCCTTTTCCGCCGCCTTGATACGCGCAGCCTCTTCCGTCGGCACCGTATCGGGAATCCGAACGATCATATGAACCAGATACAGCATTTCACTCTCCTTGAAACGCGGGCGTAGCGCCCTTGACAGTTACACGTGGGGCCACGCCAGAATGACGGTGATATAGATCGCCCCGACCAGGAACATCGACACGACGGTGTAGCCCATGATGTCCTTGAGCTTGAGCCGGGACAGGGCCAGCGCGGGCAGGATCCAGAACGGCTGGACCAGATCGTTCCAGGCGTTGCCGAGCATCACCGACATGGAGGTCTGCGCCATCGATGCGCCCATCGACGCGGCCGCATCGATCATGAACGGGCCCTGAATGACCCAGTGGCCGCCGCCCGACGGTGCGAAGAAGTTGATGACGAACGAACTGATCAGTCCCCAGAACGGCAGCGTGGCGGGCGTCGAGATATGGACGAACATCTCCGAGATCGGACCCACCAGGCCCGAGGCCGCCATGATGGCCATGATCCCGGCATAGAACGGGAACTGGAGGATGATGCCGCCGACCGTCTTGATACCTTCGTTGAGTTTCTCGACGTAGTGGATCGGCGTGCCAAGCAGCAGGATGCCGAGGAACAGGATGAAGAAGTTGATCAGGTTCAGGTCCAGCGTGCCGCCTTGCAAGAAGTGCTGGCCGACGTAGAGCATGCCGAGCACGCCAATGGCGAGGCTCAGAAGACGACTATGGTTGAGTTTCGACGCCAGCGTGTTGTCGCCCAGCAGATCGGCTGAGGCGGACGAATTCTTTTCGTCGCCGTCGATCGCCGGATCGATTTCCGTGACGGGTTCGCCGGCTTTCGGATGCATCGCGGCGTTGAGCAGCGGCAGCAAGACCAGCACGGCAAGACTGGCTGTCAGGATCGGTGCGGAGAAGATCGTCTGCGTCAGCGGCACGATACCCATCTTGCCCTCGAACGCATGTCCCTTGGTTGAGATCAGCACCGGGATCGTGGCGGACAAGCCAAGTCCGTACATCGTGAAGCCGCTGTACGCGGCGGCAATGATGAGCGGGTAGTGAACGCCCTTGACGTTGCGCGCAAGCTTCTTGGCCATGATGCCGCCAATCACCAGCCCGAAGCCCCAGTTCAGGTAACTGCCGATGCAGCCGACCAGCGTCGCGACGATGATCGCCTGTCGGGGCGTGCTCACGCGCGTCACAATCCTGTCAAGCAGCCGCTCGACCAACGGCGCGCCCGCCAGCGCAAATCCCATCGCGAGAATCACGGCCATCTGCGTCGTGAACGCCAGCAAGCTCCAGAAGCCTTTGCCCCAATCCACGGTCGTCATCAGCGGCATGCGGCCTTCGACCGCGATGGCCAGTGCCATTGTGAGGATCGTCAGCAAGATGGCGAAGACGAACGGATCGGGCAGATACCGTCGCATCAGCTCGGTAAAGAAACTTGTGATTTTTGTCATGACGTGTGTCTCTGGTTGTTCTGATGGGACCTGTCGGCGCCGGCGGGTCCCTTGTCGTGTTCGACGGTCCGCACCACCCCCGATGCGACCGCCGGTGTGCCTTGCGTCAGGCGAGTGCCTTGGCAAGGAACTGCGCAAGCGCTGCCTCGAACTGGGTCGGCGCCTCGATGTTCGACAAGTGCGAAGCGGGCAGCGACACCACCGTCGATCCGGCAATGGCGCGTTGCATCGCCTGCGCATCGGCCACCGTCGTCACCGGGTCGAACTCGCCGGCGATCAACAGTGTCGGTACCTTGATCGCCGAGATCTCGTCACTGAGATCCGACGTCGCCAACGCATCGCAGCACGACGCGTAGCCTTCCGGCGCAAGCGTTGCAATTCTCGCCTGCGCAAGCGCCACACGTGCCGATTCGCGATGGATGAAGCCCTCGGTGAACCAGCGAGACGGCGAAGACGCAGCCAATTCCGCCATCGCGGCCTTCCCATGCGTACGGACGTGCGTGGCGCGGGCCGTCCAGCCCTCAGTCGTGCCGATCCTGGCGGCGCTGTTGCACACAGCAATCGCGTTGAAGCGCGTTGGCGCATGCAGCCCCAGCCACAAGCCCGTATGCCCGCCCATCGACACGCCGCAGAAGCTCGCGCGATGCACATCCAGCGCGTCGAGCAGCGCGACGACGTCGTCGCCCAATTGATCAAAGGTGTAAGGCCCCTGCGTGACGATGCTGCCGCCGTGCCCCCTCGTGTCATATCGCACGACACGGAAGTCGCGCGCCAAACCCGGCACCTGCGCGTCCCACATCTCCAGCGTCGTGCCGAGCGAGTTGCTCAGCACCAGCACTGGCGCCGAAGCCGGGCCGGAGATGGCGACGCGAAAGCGGCCGTTTCTCGTTTCGATGTGGGTGTCGCCAGGCGTTGCGCTCGCTGTGTCGAGGATGGCAGGCATACGGTGTCTCGCTAAGGTCGGCGTGAAATGCGGCAAGCGTGCGCCGCAATTCGATGCGCCATAGGGTTTGGATGGGACGCGATGGATGTGTACATGTGTCGCTCGGCGCAGCACCTGACGACCCGCGACAGGCACGTCGCTCGCAGACCGTGGTTTATCGCGCGCCAGTGACGATGCGCTGTGCGTCGCGACGAAAGTGGGCGAGCTTGTCTTCGTCGATCGTGACGCCCAGGCCCACGCCGGTGGGCAGGTGCAGGGCGAACTCGCGGTAGGTCGGCCGCTCGACGACGATATCGTCCTTGAGCAACAGCGGACCGAATAGCTCGGTACCCCAGGCGAGTTGACGAAGCGTGCAGAAGCAGTGCGCCGCCGCGATCGAGCCGATCGTGCCTTCGAGCATGGTGCCGCCATAGAGCGCGACACCCGCGGCATCGCCCACGGCGGCGGCACGCAGCGTGCCGTAAAGACCGCCGGCCTTGGCGATCTTCAGCGCGAACACATCGGCACAACCGCCGCGCACGAGTTCAATGGCGTCCTCGGCACCGAGGATCGCTTCGTCGGCCATGATCGGCACGACAAAGCGGGCGGCCAGTCGCGCCAGACCGGCGCGCTGGTCGCGCGGGATCGGCTGCTCGATCAGGTCGACGCCGGCGGCTTCGAGCGCGGCGATGCCCGTGGCCGCTTCCGCTTCGTTCCATGCCTGGTTGACGTCCACCGTGACGCGCGCACGGTCGCCGAGGGCGCGCTTGATCGCGGCAACGTGGGCCACGTCATCGCTTACGGCCCGCCGCCCGATCTTGAGTTTGAAGGTGTTGTGACGACGCTCGGCCAGCAGGCGCTCAGCTTCGTCGATGTCCCGTGCGGTATCGCCACTGGCCAGCGTCCACAGCGTCGGCAACGTCTCGCGCACCGCGCCGCCGAGGAGCGTGACGAGCGGCACGCCAAGACGTTTCGCCTGGGCATCGAGCAGGGCCGTTTCCAGCGCAGACTTGGCGAAGCGATTGCCGCGCGCGACCTTGTCCAGGCGCACCATGGCCAAGTGCACATTGGTGGCGTCGACCTCGCTCAATGCGGGCGCGAGATAGGTGTCGATCGCGAGCTTGATGCCCTCCGGGCTTTCCTCGCCGTAGGACAACCCACCGATCGTGGTGGCCTCGCCGATGCCTTCGATGCCGTCGCTGCAACGCAGCCTGACGATCACCAGTGTTTGCTTCTGCATCGTCGTCATCGCGAGCTGGTGCGCGCGAATCGTCGGCAGGTCGACCAGAATGGCCTCGATGGAGCTGACGGTTGGTTTCATACCCGGGAGATACAGTTGGACAGTGAATCGCAGTATGCAAGCCGCGTTATGTCGCTGTCCAAGACCGATGGCGTCTTGTTCAATACCTGCCGGGTATGGTGTCGATTAGGGTGAGCCGAGGTCCGAGGGCGGGAGGTGCTCCATGTTCCCCTCGGCGTAGAGGTCGTAGATCAATTCGAGCATGGCGCGAATATCGGGCGACTCGTCGAGCAATCGCATGCTCAGGATAATCGGCGATACGAGATTGGGATCGTCGAGTTCCTTATAGGCGATGTCGTCGCGTTTGAGGCCATTGACGCTCTGCGGCACGATGGCGATGCCTTCGCCGGCCGCGACAAGTCCGAGCGCAATCTGCAATTCCCGCGTCTCGTAGATGCGCTCCGGCTTGAGTGCGCGATCGTGGAAGGCCGCAAGCACCTGATCGGCGTAGCTCGGGCGAGGGGCTTGGGGAAAAATGATCAGCGTTTCCGACACGAGGTCGTGCAGCGACAGGACCGGCTTGGTGTCGATCAGCGGATGGCCGAGCGGCAGGGCGACGATCATGCGCTCCTCGCGCAGCACCACGCGACGAATGCTCGGATCTTCGTGGCGAATGCGGCCGAAGCCGACATCGATGCGGCCTTCCTTGAGCGCCTGGATCTGATCCATTGTCGACATCTCGTGCAGACTCAGCGCAACCGTGCTGTTCTCCTCGCGAAAACGCCGGATGATCTTCGGCAGCATGCCGTAGAGCGTCGAGCCGACAAAACCGACCGACAGGCTGCGATCGATCTTGCCCACGCGCCGCGTCATCGATTCGAGTTCGGAGGTTTGCGCGAGCAACTGCACCGCGTGCGAATAAAAAAAGCGCCCTGTGTCGGTCAGTTTGAGCGGACGCGAGTCGCGCTCGAACAGTTGAACGCCGAGCAACTCCTCGAGTTGCTGAATCTGGCGACTGAGCGGCGGCTGTGCGATATGCAGCCGTGCGGCGGCGCGCGTGAAGTTGCGTTCTTCAGCAACCGCCACGAAGTAGCGCATATGGCGCAACTCAATATTCATTTCATACCTTTCAGATATCGCGCCGATACTAAATCAGTGTTGGACGGTGCTATACCCCGTCATTATCCTGACTTCATGCTCTGCATCAGTGCTCGATTATACCTATCGCGTATGGACGATGAATGCTTGGTGCACGGGTTAACCCCAGCAAAATTCGAATAGAGGTAGGAGAAGACATGAGCGTGAAAGTATTCGACACGAGCGAAGTGCAAGCGCTGTTGAGCGCCGCTGCCAATCTCGGAAATCCGTCCGGCGATGCGCGCACCAAGCAAATCGTGCATCGCTTGCTGAGCGACCTTTTCAAGGCGATTGACGACCTCGATATTACGCCCGATGAGATCTGGGCCGGCGTCAACTATTTCAACAAACTGGGCCAGGATGGCGAGGCGGCACTGTTGGCCGCCGGCCTCGGCCTCGAGAAGTATCTCGACGTGCGCATGGACGCCGAGGACCGGGCCGCCGAGATTGAAGGCGGCACGCCGCGCACGATCGAAGGCCCGCTCTATGTCGCCGGTGCGCCGCTGCGCGACACGGTGTCGAAGATCGACCTCGATGCAGATGCCGACGCTGGCCCGCTGGTGATTCGCGGCAAGGTGACCGGCCCTGACGGTCAACCGGTGGCGGGCGCTGTCGTCGAGTGCTGGCATGCCAACTCGAACGGCTTCTATTCGCACTTCGATCCGACGGGCGCGCAATCGCCCTTCAATTTGCGCGGCGCCGTGCGCACCGATGCGCAAGGCCAGTACGAATTCCGCACGCTGATGCCAGTGGGCTACGGCTGCCCGCCGCAAGGCGCCACCCAGCAACTGCTCGACGCGTTGGCCCGTCACGGCAATCGCCCGGCGCACGTGCACTTCTTCGTGACCAGCGAGCCGCATCGCAAGCTCACGACGCAGATCAACATCGAGGGCGACCCGCTGATCTGGGACGACTTCGCCTACGCGACGCGCGAGGACCTGATCCCGCACGTGGTCGAGAAGACCGGTGGCGCCAGGCTCGGTCTCAAGGCGGACGACTACAAGGAAATCGAATTCGATATCCAGTTGAGCCCGCTCACGCATGGCAAGGACAACCAGATCGTCCATCGCCTTCGCGCTTCGGCTGCGGCATAACCGCCCGCCACGGCGGCGGCGCCAGTGCGCAGCCGCCCATCTCATCGTTCCACCTTTGATACCGACGCGATCGCTCCCCGGTGGGAGCACGCGCGGGGAGAGCCCCCATGTCCTCCATCACCCAAACCCGCTCGCCACTGGATGCGCTGCTCGATACGGCCGTCCAGGACGACAAGCAGGCCGGCGTCTTCCGCTGCCGTCGCGACATTTTTACCAATGCCGAGTTGTTCGAACTCGAGATGAAACACATCTTCGAGAGTAATTGGGTCTATCTGGCGCATGAAAGCCAGATCCCGAACAACAACGATTACTACACGACGTGGATCGGCCGTCAGCCCGTGGTCGTCACGCGCGACAAGAACGGTGAGCTGCACGCGGTCATCAATGCCTGCGCGCACAAGGGGGCCATGCTGTGCCGTCGCAAACACGGCAACAAGGGCAGCTTCACGTGCCCGTTCCATGGCTGGACGTTCTCCAACACCGGCAAGTTGCTCAAGGTGAAGGAAGAGAAGACCACGCAGTACCCGGTGCAATTCAATACGCACGGCTCGCATGACCTGCGCAAGGTCGCGCGCTTCGAGAGCTATCGTGGCTTCCTGTTCGGCAGCCTCAACCCCGATTCGATGCCGCTCGCGGACTATCTCGGCGAGACCCGCGTGATCATCGACCAGATCGTCGACCAGGCGCCGGAAGGGCTGGAAGTCGTGCGCGGCAATTCCTCTTACGTCTACGACGGCAACTGGAAGATGCAGATGGAGAACGGCTGCGACGGCTATCACGTCAGCACCGTTCACTGGAACTACGCGGCGACCATGGGCCGACGCAAGGACGAAGGCACGAAGGCCGTCGACGCCAACAGCTGGAGCAAGTCGGTGGCGGGTGTCTACGGTTTCGAGCATGGTCACATCCTGTTGTGGACCAACACGATGAATCCGGAAGTTCGCCCGGTCTACGCGCATCGTGACGAAATCAAGGCTCGCGTCGGCGACGTCAAGGCCGATTTCATCGTCAACCAGACGCGCAACCTCTGCCTCTACCCGAACGTGTTCCTGATGGACCAGTTCAGTACGCAGATTCGCGTGGTACGCCCGCTTAGCGTCGACAAGACGGAAGTCTCGATCTTCTGCTTTGCGCCCAAGGGAGAAAGTGCCGAAGTGCGCGCCCACCGCATCCGCCAGTACGAGGATTTCTTCAACGTCACGGGCATGGGCACGGCCGACGACCTCGAAGAATTCCGCGCCTGCCAGGCGGGCTATGCCGGCACCACGGCGCTGTGGAACGACCTGTCGCGCGGCGCACCGCTTTGGATCGACGGACCGGACGACAACGCCAAAAAGATGGGACTGGCGCCGCGCCTGTCCGGCGAGCGTAGCGAAGACGAAGGGTTGTTCGTCTGCCAGCACGAATACTGGGTCGAAGTGATGCGCGACGCCCTGAAGAAAGCACAGACGGAGGCCACGGCATGAGCTTCGATTACGCAACGATCTGCGCCACGCTGTATCGCGAAGCCCGTCTGCTCGACGACCGACAGTGGGATGAGTGGCTGGCGTGCTACGCCACCGACGTCACGTACTGGATGCCGGCGTGGGACGACGACGATCGCCTGACCGACGACCCCCAGAGCCAGATCTCGCTCATGTACTACCCGGACCGTGGGGGGCTGGAGGATCGCGTGTTCCGCATCAAGACCGAGCGTAGCAGCGCCTCGATGCCGGAGCCCCGCACCGCGCACACCGTCGCGAATGTGGAAGTGCTGGCGCAACGCGACGACGAAGTCGACGTGCGCTACAACTTCAGCACGCTGAGCCATCGTTACAAGGCGACCGATCAGTTCTTCGGCACGATGTTCGTCACGTTGCGCCACGACGGCGATGCGCTGTTGATCGCCAGGAAGAAGATCGTTTTGAAGAACGACTATATCCGTCAGGTACTCGACGTTTATCACGTTTGACGTTGACTATCGCATCAGGACTGGAAGTCGAGGAGGCTATATGTCCAGCTACAACGTAGCGCTCAATTTTGAAGATGGGGTAACCCGCTTCGTCGAATGCAAGGCCGGCGAGAAGGTGCTCGACGCGGCCTTCCGCGCCAAGATCAATCTGCCGATGGATTGCTCCGACGGCGTGTGCGGCACTTGCAAGTGCCGTGCAGAGAGCGGCAGTTACGACATGGGCGACGACTACATCGAGGACGCCCTGAGCGCCGACGAGAAGGACAGCGGCCTCGTGCTCACATGCCAGATGGTGCCGCAGAGCGACTGCGTGATTGCCGTGCCGGCGTCGTCAACGGCGTGCAAGACCGAGCAGAGCCGATTTGCCGCGACCGTCACCAAGGTCGAGACGCACAACGACGCGGCGGTCGTGCTTGAACTCGATGTGGGCGCCGCCGCGCCCGTGTTCCTGCCCGGCCAGTACGTCAACATCGATGTGCCCGGCAGCGGTGTGCGTCGCTCGTATTCGTTCTCGTCCGCGCCGGGGGAGTCGCGTATCGGCTTTCTCATCAAGAAGATTCCGGGCGGGGCCATGAGTTCGTGGCTCGATCATGCGCAACCCGGTAATGCGGTTGAGATGACCGGCCCGCTCGGCAGCTTCTATCTGCGCGCCGTCGAGCGCCCGTTGCTGTTCCTCGCGGGCGGCACGGGGCTGGCGCCGTTCCTGTCGATGCTCGAAGTCCTCGCGCGCTCGTCGTCGCAACAGCGCGTGCATCTGATCTACGGCGTGACGCGGGATCTCGATCTGGTCCAGGTCGAAGCGATCGAGGCTTACGCGGCCAAGCTGCCGAATTTCACCTTTGCCACGGTGGTGGCGGACGCCGAATCGAAGCATCCGCGAACGGGCTGGGTGACGCAACATATCCCGGCGGATGCGCTCAACGACGGCAACGTTGACGTCTATTTGTGCGGACCGCCGCCGATGGTCGACGCTGTGCGCAAATACTTCGATGACAACGGCGTGAAGCCCAACAGCTTCCATTACGAGAAATTCACGCCCAACGCTGCCACGGTGAACGCATGACGACGACACCACGATTTGCCGGCAAGGTCATGGTCGTGACCGGCGCGGCCCAAGGCATCGGTCGCGGGGTGGCGCTGCGCGCGGCGGCCGAAGGGGCGCGCGTGGTCTTCGTGGATCGTGCGGAATTCGTTGCCGAAGTGGCGGCCGAAGCGGTCGGCGAGTCGGCCGGATTCATCGCCGATCTCGAGACGTATGAAGGCGCTGCCGCGGCCATGGCGTTCGCCAACGAACGCTTCGGGGGCATCGACATTCTGATCAACGGCGTGGGCGGGGCGATTCGCATGCGTCCGTTCGCCGAGTTCGAGCCGGCGCAGATCGACGCGGAGATTCGCCGCTCGCTGATGCCAACGCTCTACACCTGCCACGCGGTGCTGCCGTACCTGCTCACGCGTGGCGGCGGCACGATCGTCAACGTCTCGTCGAATGCGACTCGGGGAATTCGACGCGTGCCGTACTCCGCAGCGAAGGGCGGGGTGAACGCCATCACGCAATCGCTGGCGATGGAATACGCCGAACACAATATTCGCGTCGCGGCGACCGCGCCGGGGGGCACCACGGCGCCGCCACGCCGGACTCCACGTAACGCCGCGGGCGACACCGAACAAGAGGTTGCCTGGATGAACGAGGCGGTCGCGCAGGTGACCGAATCGACGTTCTTCAAACGTTACGGCACCCTCGACGAGCAAGTCGCACCCATTCTTTTCCTGGCCTCCGACGAAGCCGGATACATCACCGGTACGGTCTTGCCGGTCGCCGGCGGCGATACGGGCTGAGGCCGGGCGCCGAGAGATCATTGGATGAATGGGCGTTGCGCAAGCGCGTCGGCATGGCCTGCCAGTGGGGCAACAACGCCTGCTGCCGAGGTGGCAGATCGGCGGTTGGCATATGATGAACGGTCTTTGACTCCCCTGGAACGACCTTTCCATGCAAGTTTTTGTCGATGCTGACGCCTGCCCCTTTGCCATCAAGGAGATATTGTTCCGGGCCGCGCGACGTGAGGAGGTGCGGGTGACGCTGATCGCGAATCAATTCCTGCGCACGCCGCCGTCACCGTTCATCAAGGCGATTCAGGTGCCGGCAGGCTTCGATGTGGCCGATGCCCGCATCGTCGAACTTGTCGTCCTGGGCGATCTGGTGATTACCGCGGACATCCCGCTTGCCGCCCTGGTGCTCGACAAAGGGGGGCTGGCGCTCGATCCACGCGGGAATTGGTTCACGCGTGAAAACATCGAGGAACGACTGAGCATGCGCGACATGATGGATCAACTGCGCAATGCGGGCATCGAGACCGGCGGTCCTGCCCCCTTCAGCGCGCGCGACAGCCAATCGTTCGCCGGGCAACTCGATCGCTTCCTCGCCCGTCATCGCGCGTCGCGCCGGTAAGCGATCCGCGCCGGAACGCGCTAAAACGGGCTTACTCCGCTTCCGAACTCGCCCGCAACAGTTCGCCAAACCGAGTGTTGCACCATTGCATCACATCGTTGGGCTCTCGCCCAAAACGCCAGAGCATGCGCACGGGGAGTTGCGGTAGGCCGAGGTCGTCGCAGCGCAGTTCGTGAAGTTCATCGTACTTCGCAATGTCGATCGGCAGCACGGCCCAGCCGAGTTTGTCGAGCACCATGCTGGCGATCAGGTATGAACTGTCCGCCCGCCAGATTGACGGGCTCAGTTGCCACGGCGTGAAATCGTCCATCTGCAGCAGAATCTGGCGGTACTTGGCCAAATCGCCGCGCGTGACCTGATCGCGGTAAGCGAGCGGATGATCACCAGCGACAAATACGCCTTGCACGGCCGACCCAACATATTTGTGCCCCAGCGCCAACGAGATCGCGCCGCGATCCACGTGAAAGCCAATGTCCGCGCGCTGCTTCTCCACATACTCGGCCACTTCCGTCGAGGTCCCGTTGAGTATCGTCAGCTCCAAATAAGCGAACTGGTACGCAAGATCGCGCACCAGTTCGCTCACGACTTGATACGGCAACGCTTCGTCGATCGCCAGCGACAACTGCGGCTGCTCGCCGAACGCCAGCGCATTCGCCCGATGGTTCAAGCCCTCCGCCTGACGCAGCAACTCCTTCGCCTCGAGCAACATCACCTCCCCCTGCGCGGTGAGTCTCGCGTTGCGACGGCTACGATCGAATAGTTCAAATCCCAAATCGGCCTCGAGCAGCGAAATCGCCGAACTCAACGCCGACTGGGCTTTGCCGAGTCTTCGGGCGGCAGCCGATATCGATCCTTCCTCCGCGGCAGCCACAAAGTAGCGCAATTGCTCTATTGTCCAGTTCATTCATCCATTTTATCGATAGGTTCCAACTTTTTCTAACAGAAGTTTCGCGGCAGAATCGCGCTTCTCCAATGTAGGACGCCAGATTGAATCGCCAACATAGGCGAGGCGGCAGACGACCGGATCTTCCGGTCCGGTGGTCTCGGGTACTGACCCCTTCGCGCAATGCGCACCTGCCACCCACGGCGAGCCTGGAGAGATGCGGGCCCCCGGTACCCCATCCGTGGCTCCGCCATGGGTCGACGCCGCGCACGAAGCGCGGTCTCGACACCCCGACCGGTTGTCGTCAATCCAACGTACTTACATGTCATCGAATATTCATTACCGAACTCGCTTCGGACGGCTAACCGGCGTGTCAGCCAGCCTGATCGCCAGTGCTCTCGTTCTCGCCGCCTGCATCGACCGAGACCCGAAGGACGAGGCAGATGCGACGCCGGAAGCGGTCGTGCGCACCGTCGAGCGCCGTGCACAGACCCTTACGACGCAGCAGCCGGGACGTCTGGCCGCTTACCGCAGCGCTGATGTTCGTGCGCGCGCGGGCGGGGTCGTCGTCGAGCGCCGATATCAGGAAGGGCAGACCGTCGCCAAAGGCGATGTGCTGTTCCGCATCGACCCGCAACCGTTGTCGGCCGCGCTGGACGCCGCACGCGGCGCACTCGCCAAGGCACAAGCTGACCACGACTCGACTCGCGACAAGGTCGAGCGATATCGCGGCCTTCTAGACGCGCGCGCCATCAGCGCCCGGGAGGACGCCGAGTCTCGCTCGGCCGAAGCGCGTGCGCGCGCGGAGGTGCTGGCCGCTCGCGCGGAGGTCCGCAAGGCGGAACTCAATCTCGGCTATACGCGCGTCGTCTCGCCCATTGCGGGGCGCGTGCGCCGTGCCGAAGTCACGGAAGGGGCGTTGGTCGGTCTCGACTCGGCCACGCTGCTCACGCGCGTGGAGCAGATCGACCCGATCTACGTGAATTTCTCGCAGCCGGCCGCGGAGGTGTATGCGATGACGCGCGATTTGCGCGCCGGCAAGCTGCAGCACGGCAACGCGTCGGCCGCGCCGCCGGTGCATGTGACGCTGCCCGACGGCCGTGGATACGCGCTACCGGGCAAATTGCTCTTTACCGATCTGGCGGTCGATCCGGGCACGGACACGATCGCCATGCGCGCCGTGCTGCCGAACCCCGACGGCGTGTTGCTGCCCGGCGCATTCGTGCAGGTGCGCCTGCAGGGGGCGGTGAATCCGAATATTGTCCGCGTGCCCCGCGAGGCGCTCACGCGCACGGCCAATGGCGCCGTGGTGCGCGTGGTCGACGCACAGGGCACGGTGCGCGACACGAAGGTGCATGCGGATGAGATCGACGGCCGCGAGTGGCTCGTCACGGAGGGCCTCGCGGGCGGCGAGACGATCATCGTGCAGAACGTCGCGCAGTTCTCCGACGGCATGCACGTCAAGGTCAAGGCCGAGGCCACGCAGACGGAAGACACGAAGGCCACGCCGGTGACGTCCCGTGACGCGAAGCCGCAAGACAATGGCGGACCGGTCGAGCCTGCGCGCGCCGGACCGGCCTCCCACGCGGAGACGCAATAATCATGGCTCGCTTCTTTATCGATCGCCCGGTCTTTGCCTGGGTGATCGCCCTGTTGATTACGCTCGTCGGCGTGCTCGCGATCCGGGCGCTCCCCGTTGCGCAGTACCCCGACATCGCCCCGCCGACGGTCAGTGTCTGGAGCGGCTATCCGGGCGCGTCGGCCAAGGTGGTCGAAGACGCCGTGACGGCGATCATCGAGCGCCAGATGAACGGCGCGCCGGGGCTGATGTATACGTCGGCGTCCAGCGGCAACGGTCGTTCGTCGGTCAACCTCACCTTCCGGCAGGGCACCAATCTCGACCTGGCCGCCGTCGAGGTGCAGAACCGGTTGAAGACGGTCGAATCGCGGCTGCCTGAAGTCGTGCGCCGCGATGGCGTCGTCGTCGAGCGCGCCGCCGACAATATTCATATGGTGGTCACGCTGGCGTCTGCGAATCCAGCGATTGGCGAATCCGATCTCGGCGAGATCGCCGCGGCGCAGGTCATCAACCAGCTCAAACGCGTGCCGGGCGTCGGACAGGTGCAGTTCTGGGGCACGGAGAAAGCGATTCGTATCTGGCCCGACACAGCGAAGCTCGTCGCCCTCGACCTGAGTGCTTCGGACATCGTCTCGAAGATCCGGGCCTACAACGTGCGCGTGACCATCGGCGATATCGGCGCAGGCTCGACGCCCGCGTCGGCCCCGATCAACGCCAACGTGGTGTCGGAAGGCTCGCTTTCCTCGCCCGAAGCCTTTGCCGGCATTCCGTTGCGCGTGCGTGCCGACGGCTCGGCGATCCGGCTCGGCGATGTCGCTCGCGTGGAATTGGGCGCGGCCGATTACGCCTATTCGTCGCGCGTGGACGGCATGCCGGCCACCGCGATGGGCATCAAGCTGGCCGCCGGCTCGAACGCCGTCGCGGTGATGAAGGCGGTGCGCAAGGTGATGGACGAACAATCGGCGCTGTTTCCGGCCGGTGTTTCGTACCAGATCCCGTACGAGACCGCGTCGTTCGTCAAGGTTTCGATCCAGAAGGTCGTGAAGACGCTGCTCGAAGCCGTGGTGCTCGTGTTCCTGGTGATGTACCTGTTCATGCAGAACCTGCGCGCCACGCTTATTCCCACACTGGTGGTGCCGGTCGCGCTACTCGGCACCTTCGGCGTGCTGCTGGGGCTCGGATATTCGATCAACACGCTCACGATGTTCGGCATGGTGCTGGCCATCGGTATTCTCGTCGACGACGCGATCGTCGTCGTGGAGAACACCGAACGCATCATGGTGGAAGAGGGGCTCTCACCCTATGCCGCCACGGTCAAGGCGATGAAGCAGATCAGCGGGGCCATCGTGGGGATCACGGTGGTGCTGGTGGCGGTGTTCGTGCCGATGGCGTTTTTCCCCGGCGCGGTGGGCAACATCTATCGACAGTTTGCAATCACGCTTGCGGTGTCGATTGCTTTCTCGGCGTTCCTGGCCCTCTCGCTCACGCCCGCGCTGTGCGCCACGCTGCTGCGTCCGATCGCGGCCGGTCATCACGACAAACGTGGTTTCTTCGGTTGGTTCAATCGCACTTTCGCGCTGGGTACCGAGCGCTACACACGGACCGTGAGCAAGACGCTGCGCCGTCCGTGGCGCGCGGTGCTGGTGTATGGCGCGGTGTTGATCGCCGTGCCGCTCGCGTTCATGCGTCTGCCCTCGTCGTTCATTCCCGACGAGGACACCGGCAGCTTCATGGTGATGGCGTCCGAGCCGCAGGGCGCCACGTTGCCCGAGGCGATGACGGCGCTCGAGCGCATCGAGCACTATCTGATGCAGCACGAGCCGGTCAAGCACGTCTTTGCGCTGGGCGGGTGGAACGAGTTCGGGTCAGGCCCGGGGGGCGGCATGCTTTTTGTCACGCTCAACGACTGGCACGAGCGCACGTCCGCACACGATGCGGTGAGCGCCATTGTCGAGCGCGTCAACGCCAAGTTCGGCGGACGGCCCGATCGCATGGTGATGGCGATGAACAGCCCGGCGCTGCCGGAACTGGGTTCGTCGAACGGCTTCAATCTGCGCTTGCAGGACCGGGCCGGCGTGGGTAAGGACGCGCTCACCGCCGCGCGCGACGCGCTGCTCAAGAAGGCGGCGCAAGATCCCGTGCTCAGGAACGTGATCTTTGCCGGTCAGGGCGACGTGCCACAAATCGACGTCGCCATCGACCGGCACAAGATGGAAGCGCTCGGCGTCAAGATGGACGACGTCAACACGACGCTCGCGACGATGTTCGGCTCCGACTATGTCGGCGACTTCATGCTGGGCGCGGAGAATCGCCGCGTGATCGTGCAAGCGGACGGACGTCAGCGCGTGTCGCCGGAGGACGTCGGCAATCTGCGCGTGCGCAACGCGAATGGCGAAATGGTGCCGCTTTCGGCATTCGTCTCGCTCAAGTGGAAACTCGGCTCGCCACAGCTCAGGCGATACAACGGCTACCCGTCGTTCACGATCCAGGGCGAATCGGCACCGGGCAAGAGCAGCGGCGAGGCGATGGTGCGCATGGAGCGACTGATGGCCGACCTGCCCCAGGGCATCGGTTACGAGTGGAGCGGCCAGTCGCTCGAAGAGCGCACCTCGGGCGCGCAGGCGCCGGTGCTGTTCGCCTTGTCGGTGTTGGTGGTCTTCCTCGCGCTCGCGGCGTTGTACGAAAGTTGGGCGATTCCGGCGGCCGTCGTCATGGTGGTGCCGCTCGGTGTGATCGGGGCGCTCGGCGCGGTGAGCTTGCTGGGCATGCCCAACGACATCTATTTCAAGGTGGGGTTGATTGCGACCATCGGCCTGTCGGCGAAGAACGCCATCCTGATCGTGGAAGTCGCCAACGATATGACGAAACAGGGCATGGCCTGGCTCGATGCGGCGGTCGAAGCCGCGCGTCTGCGCCTGCGCCCGATCGTGATGACGTCGCTGGCCTTCGGCTTCGGCGTGGTGCCGCTGGCCATTGCCTCGGGCCCGGCATCGGGCGCACAGCGCGCCATCGGTGTGGCGGTGCTCGGCGGGATCGTGACGGCCACGGTGCTGGCGATCTTCCTGGTGCCATTGTTTTTCCTGTGGGCCGGTCGCTTCGTGCGCCGGCCAAAGACGAACGCGTCGGGCGATGCCGCACCGGCCATCGAGGGGAAGGTATGAAGACGTTTCGACCCCGCTTGCGCGGGATAGCTGCGCCCGGCGTGTGCTTGCTGGCGTTGGTCGGCGGATGCACGTTGGCGCCGACCTATGAGCGCCCGGCGGCACCGGTGCCGACCACGTACGAGGCGGCACCGTCGGGCACCGGTGCGCGTCTGGCGCTCGCCGAGTCGCTCGCGGCAGACGCGGATTGGGCCGACGTATTCACCGATCCCGCCTTGCAGACGCTGATCCGTCGCTCGCTCGCACAGAATCGCGACTTGCGTCTGGCGTCGCTACGGGTGCAGGAAGCGCGTGCGCTGTATGGCATCGAGGCGGCCAATCTGCTGCCGAGCGTGCAGGCAGGCGGTGCATTCTCCCGTCAGCGGTACTCGGGGGCGGCGGGGCTGCCTGAGGGCAGAGGCACCGCCGCAGGTTACGTCGCCAACGACTTGCGAGCGACGCTCGGCGTGAGCGCATTTGAACTCGATTTCTTCGGGCGCGTGCGCAGCCTGAGCGACGCGGCGCTGCAATCGTATTTGGCGAGCGAGGAAGCGCAGCGGGCGGCGCAGGTGAGTCTCGTGGCGGAAGTGGCCACGTCTTACATTGGACTGGTGGCCATCAACGAACAGATCGCGTACGCGCGCGAGGTGCTGGCGGCGCGCGAGGAGGGCATTCGCGTGGTTCGCCTGCGCGCCGAGCGCGGGCTGGTCGACGATCTCGACCTGAATGCCGAGACCACGCAGGTCGACGTGGCGCGGGCATCGCTCGCCGAGCGCGAGCGGCAACGCAGCCAGATCGTGCACGCGTTGCAGGTCCTGACCGGCGATGTGAGTGCGAAGCCGGTCGCGGCGGCGTCGCTCGACGATGCATTCGTCGTGCCCGTGGCCGCCGGATTGCCGTCGTCGTTGCTGATGCGTCGTCCGGATATTCGGCAGGCGGAAGCGCAACTGCGTGCGGCCAACGCGGATATCGGCGCGGCTCGTGCGGCTTTTTTCCCGTCGATCAGGTTGACGACCGACGTCGGCACCGCCAGCGCGGGCTTTGCGGATCTGTTCGGCGCGGGCACCGGAGTGTGGTCATTCCTGCCGCAGATTACCGTGCCGATTTTTGCGGGCGGGCGTCACCGGCAAGGGTTGAATTTGGCGAACGTGCGCAAGGAGATGGCCGTTGTGTCGTACGAGCGCGCGATTCAGACGGCGTTTGCCGAAGTGGATGACGCCCTGGCAGCGCAAGGGCTGCTATCGCGCCAGTTCCAGGCGCAAAAGCGCGTGTCGGACGGCGAGCGCGAGCGGCTTCGTCTGGCCCATCATCGCTATACCAACGGTGTGGCGAGCTACCTCGAACTGCTCGACGCGCAGCGCAGTGCGTTTCATGCGGCGCAACAGTTGATCGATGTGAAGCAGCGGGTACTCGTCAACCATGTGGCGCTGTACCGAGCGTTGGGCGGAGGATGGCAGCCGGAGGGTGGCACGTCCTGAGACGGTGAGCGGCGGGACCGAATGGCGGGCAGAACATCGACATGGCGCATCGAAAGCATCTCTTGGTAAAGTCTTGGAATGCCACACGGTTCATAAGGAAAACCTTGAGATGCGCCGCCTGAATCTGGATCAGCTTCACACGTTTTCCGAAGTCCTCGACGCGGGGAGTTTCTCCGCGGCCGCCGCGCGGCTCGATCTGTCGCAGCCCGCCGTGAGCTTGCAGGTTCGCCAGTTGGAACAGCGATTGAACGTCCGGCTGGTTGAGCGCGTTGGCAAGCGGCTCAAGCCGACGTCCGCCGGGCTGGCGCTGCTGGACCATGCCCGCCGCATCGATGCTGTCGTCGAAGACGCCATGCATGCGCTGTCCAGCCATGCGAGCGGCGAAGTCGGTGAAGTGGCGATCGGCACCGGAGCGACGGCCTGCATTCATTTGCTGCCGCCGATATTGCGAGCGATGCGCAAGCGCTACCCGATGCTCGACATCCGCGTGAGCACCGGGAACACCGACGAGGTGGTCGCCGCCGTGAGCGAGAACCGGCTCGATATCGGTCTTGTCACGTTGCCCACCGCCGGGCGGAGCCTGCATATCACGCCCGTATTGCGCGACGCGTTCGTCGCCATCGCGCCGGCAGGCGACTCGCACTGGGCGACGGAGGTCACGCCGCAGATGCTCTCCGCGGCACCGATGGTCGCATTCGAGCCGGGGAGCAGCACCCGGCTGTTGATCGATGAATGGTTTCTGCAAGCGGGATTGCGCGTGCGGCCGGTCATGGCGCTGGGCAGCATCGAAGCCATCAAGGAAATGGTCGCGGCCGGCTTGGGTTACAGCATCGTGCCCAGGCTTTCCGTCAACGCGGCGCACTACCGGCGGGGCTTGCGTGTCTCGACGCTCACACCGGGGTTGACGAGAACGCTTGCGGTCGTCATGCGCCGCGACAAACCGCTGACACCGGGATTGCGCAGGGTCGCGTCGGCATTTGAGGCGTTGGGCAATGCCGCCTGAGGGCGATGTGATGGCAATGCGGAAATGATCGGTAATTCACGGTAAATCAGTTTGTGGCCCGGTAACGTAGAATTGCCAACCGTGACCGCATAAAGATAGGACTACCATGCGAGAATACGGGAAATTTGCCGGAAATCATTGAGAAGCGCGCAATTCGCAATGCACCATCACCTTTATCGATATGAAGGGCTGCTCGGTGCCCGTTCGGTCGATGCACTCGACGCCGAGTTTCAGAAGCTGACGCAATCCCTGGGATATGAAGCGTTGTTCTATGCGCCGCTGTCACCGCGTCGCGAACGGGAGGCGGCTGCATTCCAGATGGGAGACCAGCGCATTACCTCGCAGGGAATGCCTAGCCGGCACATTTTCACGACGTTTCCGGCCGCCTGGATCGAGCGCTATCAAAGCGTGGGATATGCCGAAGTGGATCCCGTATTGATTGCCGCGAATTTGTCGCCGCTGCCGATTCTCTGGCGAACCTTCCTCGCACAGGCGCGGCCGCACCCCATCTTCGCGGACGCGCGCGCACACGGCCTCGGGTCCGGGGTGTCGATTCCGATTTATGGTGCGACCGGCGAGCGCGCGATCTTCAGTGCCGCGACGGCCGCGTCGCCGGCAGCATCGGCCGAGCACGAAGCGCGCATGCTCGGCGAGATTTATCTGACGGCAGTGTATTTTCACCAGGCGATTCAGCAGCTCGACATGCAATGGGTGGCGAGTCGCAGCACCGGCAAACTCAGCCCGCGTGAGATCGAAAGTCTGCTGTGGGCGGCACGCGGCAAAACCGCGTGGGAGATCGGTTTGATTCTGCGTATCTCCGAGCATACGGTGACGTTTCACCTCAATAACGCCAAGCGCAAGCTCGGTGCGGTCAATCGGCACCAGGCCATTGCCGCGGCGATCAGCAGTGGGGCGATATCACCCTGAGGCATCGTCGATGCCGTCATCTCCCGTGAGCGTCCTCGACTTGACGCTCGCGCGGTCGTTTCGCCTGCCATCTCCGCCCCGGTTTTGTTTCGTTTTCGCGTAATTCCTTCATCGGATTACGAGCATTTCACAGCGTTTGTGAAACAGTGTGTTGTCGCTTTAGGGCTGGTTCATTAATGAGGGAAAACTATAATTTACCTATGGCGAAAACTGATTGAGTGCGGTTTTCGTGTCCATGCGTAACCGATGAACGATAAAAGGAGTTTTCCATGAAAAAGAACCTGTTGAGCGCTGTCGCCCTCGTTGGCTTGACGATGGCTGCCGGCTCGGTATTCGCCGAAGGTCAGGCGCAAACGACCGGTGTCACCCGCGCCCATGTGCGCGCCGAACTTCAGGCAGCCCGTGAACTGGGCCTCTCGCCGGTGACGGAATTCAACTTCCCGTACACCTATGAGCAGTCGGTCCAATTGCAGAACCTGACGGCCCAGATTGAAGCGCGCAAGCAGACGGCGACCCCGGCCGCCAACTGAAGGTGATGCGATAACCGTCGACAGGTTATCGATGGCAGTGCCTGGATTCGCCGACGGCCCGCCTGACTCGCCACCGAGTCCCGCCTGCGCCGCGCGAATCACCCCACCGACGCCGTAGCGCGTCCTACCACAGCCCCGCCCGAGGATTCGTTCCCGACGGGGCTTGTGTGTTTCTGGAGGCACGGCGTCGCGAAGACGCCGCCTGCCTCATCTCAACGAGTGGATGCCGACGATGCCGTGGAGGTTGCCGGCGTGTTGGGGCCGCCGGCCGTAACACGGGATACCGTCGGCGACGCCTTCTCGCGCGTGGCATTCGCGGCACTCGATTGCCAGCCACCGCCCAACGCCAGGAACAGATTGACCTGATCCAGCGCGACTTGTGTCTCGGAGGCGGCCAGCGCGGCCTCGGCACTGGCGTGCGTGCGTTCGGCGTCAAGACTCGTCAGATACGGCGCGCGACCGGCCTGGTAGAGCTTGTGGTTCTGCTCGGCGGCGGCGCGCGACTTGTCGCGTGCGTCGCGCAGGGCGTCGTCGCGCTGCAGCTCACGCGTGTAAGCCGAGAGCGACGTCTGCGTTTCTTGCAGGGCCTTGAGCACGACGCCGTCGAAATGCGCGAGTGCGGCGTCGGCGCCGGCTTCCATGCCCTTGATGTGCGATCGCACGCCATTGGTCGGCAGCGACCACGTGATCATCGGTCCAACGCTCCACTGTTCGGTGCGCCCTTGTCCGAAGTGTTCCAGGACACCGCTTGCCCCGACCGACGCCCCGATACGGATCGATGGGTAGAGATCCGCCGTGGCAACGCCAATCTTCGCCGTGGCCGACGCGAGTTCGCGTTCGGCCTGACGCACGTCGGGGCGGCGCTTGAGCAGCGCCGTGCCGTCGCCGACCGGCAACGATTGTACGAGTTGAGGAATGCGGCGGCATTGCGCCGCGCTTGGGTCGAGCGTGCCCGGCACCTTGCCGAGCATGACGGCCAGTCGGTACGTCGCCGCGTCATGCTGCGCCTGGAAACGCGGCAAGGCGGCGCGCAAGGTGTCGGCCTGCGCTTGCGCGCGCAGCAGATCGGTCGGCTGATCGCGCCCGGCGTCGACGAGCTTGCGCGTAATCGCGACGCTCTTTTCCTGCAACGTCAGTTGCTCGTTGGCGATGTCGAACTCGTGGTTGGCTGCGCAGCCTTGCACATAGGCGCGCACCGTTTCGGCGGCCACGCTCACGCGCACGACGTCGAGGGCCGCCTGACTGGCTTCGGCAGCCGCCAGCGCGGCTTCATCCGCGCGGGCCAGTTTGCCGAAGAAATCAATCTGATAAGAGATGGACAGGGCGGCAGCCGCCAGATTAACCACCGGCAGCTTTTCTTCCTTCAGGAAACTCTCGCCGGACATCTGGGCGCGCGCCGCTTCGGCTTGCACGCCGCCTTGCGGCAGGTTCTCCGATTCGACTTCGTGGTACATCGCGAGCGCGCGCTGCACGTTGGCAGCCGCCACACGAACGTTCGTGTTGGCCGCCAGCGCCGCTTTCACGAGCGCGTCGAGCCTGGGGTCGTCGTAGAGTTGCCACCAGTCGTCGGGCACCGCACCCATCGAGACACCGTGTTGGGCCGCGTGCGCAATGGGGCCGTTCGCCTCGGGTGAGCGCATCACCGCGTTGTCGGGCAGATGATAGTCAGGCCCCACCGTCGTGCATCCGGCAACGAGCGCGGCGGCCGCTGCCACGGCGCTCATCAGGCAAAAGCGTGTGTTCACCGCTGGGCTCCCGGTTGGGCGCCGGCCGTCTGTGCGGACGGTGCCGAGCCTTGCGACGCGCCAGCGGTTTCCTGCCGACCTTCCACGACCGTCACGGTCGCGGTGCGTCCCGCGACCAGACGCATGTCATTGGGGACATCGTCGAGCGCAATGCGCACCGGAATGCGCTGGGCGAGACGTACCCAGTTGAAGGTCGGGTTGATGTTGGGCAGCATCGACGCGCCGCTCGTGCGGTCACGGTCTTCAATGCCGGCGACGATGCTCTGCACATGACCGTGCAGCACCTGGCGCTCGCCCATCAGACGCACCTCGACCTTGTCGCCGATATGGATGCCGCGCATCTTCGTCTCTTCGAAATAGCCTTCCACGTGCAGCGAGTTGGCATCGACCATCGAGAGCACCGGGCGGCCTGTGCTGACGTAGTCGCCCACGCGCGGCAGGCGGTCGTTCAGGTAGCCGTCGGCAGGGGCGAGCACCCGGGTCCGCTCGAGGTTGAGATGGGCCAGTCGAACGGCCGCGTCGGCCTGCGCCACCGCCGCTTCACCCGACTCAACCTTGGCCTGGCCGGCTTCGATCACTTCCTTGGCGACCACTTCCGTCAACTGATGGTTGCGCGCATTTTCGCGCCGCGCCTGTGCGAGCGTGGCGCGCAGCGCCGCGACGTTGGCCTTGGCCTGCTGCACCGCCAGCGTGTAGCGGTCGCGGTCGATCACGAACAGCAGGTCGCCGCGGTGCACCGGCTGATTGTCCTTGACCTCGACATCGGTGATGAGGCCGGAGACGTCGGGGGCCACCTGCACGATGTCGGCGCGTATGCGGCCGTCGCGTGTCCAGGGGGCGACGGTGTAGTAGTCCCACAGATGCAGCAGAACGAACACCGCGACGCAAGATACCGCGAGCGTCAGCGCGACGGGGCCGATGGAGCGAAATTTCAGTTTCATGGTTGGCAGGCGTGCGCGAGGGCGACAATGCCGCCCAGCGCGATGATGTACACAGCAAGGTTGAACAGGGAACGGTGCCAGACGAGCTTGTAAAAGCCCAGGCGCGCGAGTATGAAGCGCAGCGCGCCGGTCAGGACGAAGGCCACGACCATCAGCACGAGCAGCGTCGGTACGAACACGCCGTAGATATCGATCTCTCCGCTCATTGAGCACTCCCGGGGCGTGTGGTGGGGAACAGCGCGACGTGGATGTCCATGAGCGACGCGCGCGCGCTGCGCGACGCCTGGTCGGTGTGCGCCACCATCGAGCGCACGGCACCCAGCAGTTTGTCTTGCAGCGTGGCGTCGGGGGTGCTTGCCGATTCGTCGAGCCGCGCCTGATAAAAGCGCGCCACATCGGTGAGCACGGTCTCAACGGCGTCGCGCTGCGATGCATTGAGATGCGGCAGCTCTCGCTGCAACGCCAGCGCCGAGAGTTCGACGCGCACTTCGGTAAAACCATCGCTCGACGTTTCGCTCTCGCTCGCAGCCAGGCGCGGCACGAGCTGGCCCAACCGATCGAGCAGACGCGTGCGCAGACGGTTATGTTCGGCAACGGAGCGCCCGAGCGCGTTGCGCGCGATGTCGCGCCAGCTCGAATGGATCAGTCGGCGCATGGCAACGCGCGTACCGAACGGGCGCGTCTGCAGTGTCCACAGCAACGCGAACAGCACGCCGGCCAGTCCGGCGAGATTGCCGTTGAAGAACGCCTGGAAGTCGGCGCTGTATCCGCCCTGAATGCCCACGAAGCTCGCCGTATTCACCGCGACCAGCATGGCCACCATCGTGAAGCGCGGTTGTGGAATCAGCGTGCCCAGCAACAGATACGGAATTGCGAACAGTGCGACGAGCAGTCCGAAGTCGTGCGCATTCGTCAGGATGAAGAAGACGTACACCGCGGCGAACACCACGCACACGGCGGTCGCCCAGAAAAACGAGCGGATGAATGGCGCGGGCTCGTCCATCGCGGCGAAGAAGCAGCAGGCCACGGCACCGAGCGCGACGCCGGCGGCGCCATCGTTCCAGCCGGTGTAGATCCACGCCAGACCCATGAGGAACGTGCACAGTGCCGCCGACACCGTCGAGAACAGCAGGAGACCGTGGTCGTAGTGGCGCGCGCCGCCCAGCTCCCAGTGCTGGAAGGCGGGCGTCCATTCACCCTCGCCCTCGTGATGCTCGCGCTGACCGAAGCGGCGCTGCAGCGACGCGCAATCCTGCCAGAGCTGAACAAGCGAGCGCAGGCGGTCTTCGGTGGCTGCGACCAAGGCGCCATACCAGTCAGAGGCCTCGCCGGCCGATGGTGCCGGACTCAGCAAATGCGCCGGGGCGGGCATCGGCGCACCGCGACGCAGCCAGGCGACCACGTCCGCCATCTTCGCCTCGAGCGCCCCGGGCGCGCCGCTCGGATGCTCGCGCAACGCTTGCACGAGCGACGCGACCGTCGAGAGCACGGGCATCATCATCGTCATGCGCCCGCGCAATTCCTGCGCATCGCGCACGCGTTCGGACGTGTCGGCGTCGTACGAGAGCTGGCTGATCAACTGGTCGAGGGCCAGAATGTCGGCCGCCATGCGGTGCCGGCTCATGTGGCGCGTTGCCTTGCCGTCGGGGTCGGCCGAGAGCATGTCGGTCGTCCAGCGCGCGGCGTCGGTCAGCCAGCGTGCCGAGCGGTCGTGCAGGACCTTGGCCACGCTCGTGGGCAGGACCACGGCGCCGACCACGCTCGCACAGACGATGCCGAGGATGATCTCTTCGGAGCGTGCCACGGCGATATCGAAGATGACGCCAGGCGTGTTGACGGCCGGCAGGGCGATCAGCGGCAGCGTGTACGAGGCGAGCAGGAACACATAGCTGCGCGGCGAGCGATGCAGCAACGAAATATAGAGCAGCGTGCCGGTCCACAGCCCGACGGCCGCCATCAGCAGTTCGGGCGTGTTGACGAGCGCCGGCACGAAGACGACGGACGCCGCGGCGCCGAGCAGCGTGCCGAACACGCGATACAGCGCCTTGGAGCGCGTGGCGCCCGTGAGCGGGTGCGACACGATATAGACAGTGGCCATCGCCCAGTACGGACGCGGCAGGCCGAGCGCGAGCGCGATGTAAAGCGCCAGCATCGAGGCGAGGAACGCCTTGATCGAGAAAATCCAGTCGCGGGAGGAAGGCCAGGTGAGCACGGTTTACTTCTTGGGGGGAGCCAGTGCGAGGATGGACCCATCGGGGCCCGCTGCGCGAGAGAGCACTTCGAACACGCGCAACACCGCTTCGAAATCCTCGCGCGGAATGTCGGCGAACACCTTCGCGCGCAACTCGCTGAGTTCGATTTCGAGCTTTTCGGCGAGCGCTTCGCCAGCCGCCGTCAGGCGCAGCGCATTGGCGCGGCGGTCGCTTGCGTCGACTTCGCGCAGCACGAGACCGGCCCCGCACAACTGATCGAGCAGTCGCACCAGCGACGCGCCTTCGAGCCCGACATATTCGGCAAGCTCGACCTGACGCACGCCCTGGCCCAGCCGGCGGATGAACAGCAACGGGCCGGCGCTCGCCGCGGAAATACCGTATTCGGCGATCGCGCCTTGCGATAGCTGGCGCCACTGTTTGCCGGCCAGCAGCAGATGGCTCGTAAAGACGAAGCGGAGCGATTCCAGGGAGGTCATGAGAAAGATTATATGGTAACTAATAATTAGGATGCTAGTTAATAGGGTATTGCGTGTGATGGCGAAGTCTCGGAAAACCCAAGCCTGTATTGGGTTTGCGGGGGATCGTCAGGCTTTTTGACGGCGCTTCGACGGACGATTTCGGCGCCGTTCGCCCGTTTTATTTTTGGCGAGGCGATTTCAGGCACCCTGGCGAGCGTCCCCGTCGTCTGCGCGGTTGCCCTCGCTTTCTCCATCGGGCGGGGCGCCTGCCGCCTCGTCGATCCGCTTCATGTTGTCGAGCAATTTGAGCAGATAGTGCAGCGCGTGCGTCATGTCTCCCGTCGAGAACTCATCGAGCGCCTGCGCGTAATAGTCGTGGATGCGTGGCACCGCCTCGCGGTGCCAGACCGCGTGCCCGTGCTCGGTCATGGTGATGCGGCGCGATCTCCGGTCGCGGCCGTCCGGTGCGCTCGCGATATGGCCGTCGCGCTCCATGCGGCCGATCAGGCCCGACAGATTCTGGCGACTCACCATCAGATAGCGCGCGAGATCGCCCACGCTCATGCCGTCGGGCACCTCCGGGCGCGAGAGGGCACCGAGTACGGCCCATTGCTGCGTCGTCAGGCCCAGACTTTCCACCGCTCGCGTGCCTGTTTTATGCAACATATTTGCGCATTGATAGAGACGGAAGAACAGCCGGTTTGCCAGCTCCATGCGCGTTATTTTCGTATTGTTGCTAGGGTTTTCCATATCAATCTCTCCGCTTTCGCGTGCTTGCGCATCGTCGATGTCGCGTCTAGTATACGTCAACATATTGACGTAATTTTATCGGTGGGTCGGGATCTCCAAGGTCAACAAGGATACCGCGCCCACCTGTGACTCTGGAGGCGATACATGCGGCGATTCGAGGGCAAGACGGTCATCGTGACGGGCGGTGGGGGCGGGATCGGCGGGGCGACGTGTCGCCGTTTCGCCAGTGAGGGCGCGGCGGTGGCGGTATTCGACCGCGATCTGGCGGCGGCCGAGCGCCGGGCGGGCGAAATCGAGGAAGCGGGCGGACGTGCCCAGGCGTTCGCGTGCGACATCACCGTGCGTGACCAGGTTGATCGCGCCGTCGCAGCGGTGTCGACGGCATTCGGGCCGGTGGACGTCCTGGTCAACAACGCCGGTTGGGACATTTTCAAACCCTTCACCAAGACCGCCCCGGCGCAATGGGAGTCGCTCATCGCGATCAACCTCGTGGGGGCGCTGCATATGCATCACGCGGTGTTGCCCGAGATGGTGGCACGGCGCAGCGGACGCATCGTGAACATCGCGTCGGACGCGGCGCGCGTCGGGTCGTCGGGCGAGGCGGTGTATGCCGCCTGCAAGGGCGGGCTCGTCGCGTTCTCGAAGACGCTTGCCCGCGAGCACGCGCGCCACGGCATCACCGTCAACGTGGTGTGCCCGGGGCCGACCGACACGGCGCTCTTTGCCGATTACAAGGAAGGCGCGGGCAATCCGGAAAAGCTGGTGGAAGCGTTCACCAAGTCCATTCCGCTCGGCCGCATCGGGCAGCCGGACGACTTGCCGGGGGCCATTGCCTTCTTCGCGAGCGACGACGCCGCGTTTGTCACCGGTCAGGTGCTGAGCGTCTCGGGCGGCCTCACGATGTGCGGTTGAGCCAGACCATTTCCCGATCTCTCATATCGATATCACCATTGGCGCGCGTCACGGCTTTCAGCGGCACCCAACGACAGCGAGCGACGCGCAGCGGCAAGGAGCGACACTATGCAATACGAAGACATCCTGTATGAAGTGCGCAACGGCGCGGCGTGGATCACGATCAATCGTCCGGACAAGATGAACGCCTTTCGCGGGCGCACCTGCGACGAACTGATTCATGCCATCAACAAGGCTGGCTACGACCGCGAGATTGCCAGCATTGTGCTTGCCGGCGCAGGCGAGAAAGCGTTCTGCACCGGGGGCGATCAGTCGGCGCACGAGGGGCAGTACGACGGACGCGGCACCATCGGGCTGCCGATGGAGGAACTGCACAACGCCATTCGCGACGTGCCCAAACCCGTCATTGCCCGCGTGCAAGGCTATGCCATCGGCGGCGGCAACGTGATCTGCACCTTGTGCGACTTCACGATTGCGTCCGAGAAGGCGGTGTTCGGGCAGGTCGGCCCGAAGGTCGGCTCGGTCGATCCGGGCTTCGGTACCGCATTTCTCGCGCGCGTCGTCGGCGAGAAGAAGGCGCGTGAGATCTGGTATCTGTGCCGTCGCTATCCAGCCACGGAAGCGCTGGCGATGGGACTCGTGAACACCGTCGTGCCGCACGATCAACTCGACGTGGAAGTTCAGAAATGGTGCGACGAGATTCTGGAGCGCAGTCCGACGGCGATTGCCATTGCGAAGCGCTCGTTCAACATGGACACGGCGCAACAGGCGGGCATCGCGGGCATGGGGATGTACGCGCTCAAGCTCTACTACGAGACGGAGGAGTCGCGCGAAGGCGTGCGTGCATTCCAGGAGAAGCGCAAGCCCGAGTTCCGTAAATACGCCAAATGAGCGAGGCGAACGCGATGCAAAATCCGTATCTCGACGACGATCTCGTCGCGCTGGCCGAGCACACGCGGCGTTTCGCCCAGGCGCGGGTCGCCCCCGGTTTTCTCGAGCGTGACAAAACACGCGTGCTCGATCGCACACTCATGCGCGAGATGGGTGAACTTGGCCTGATCGCGCCGGAGCTGCCGGAAGCCTTCGGTGGGCAGGGCATGGGGCGTCTCGCGGCGGGCGTGATACACGAAGCGATTGCGCGCGCGGACCTGAGCCTGTCGTACGTCAATCTGCTGGCCTCGCTCAATGGCCAGATTCTCGCGGCGCATGGGCAGCCTGAGGTCGTCTTGCCTTGGCTGCGCAAGCTCACGCGCGGCGAGACGTTGCTCGCGATCGCACTCACCGAGCCGCGCGGCGGGTCGGACGCCGCCAACTTGCGCATGCGGGCCGAATTCGACGGGACACATTACGTGCTCAACGGGGAAAAGACCTCCATCTCCGCCGCCGACCAGGCAGACGCCGCCGTGGTGTTCGCGCGCACGGGCGACGTGGCGTCGGGCGCGCGCGGCATCTCGGCATTCCTCGTGCCGCTCGACTTGCCGGGCATCACTCGGCAACGCTTCGATTGCCATGGGCAGCGCGCCATTGGCCGCGGCTCGCTGTTCTTCGAAAACGTGAAGATCCCGGTCGACCACGTACTGGGTGCGCCGGGCGAGGGCTTCGTGCAAGTGATGCAGGGCTTCGACTTCTCGCGCGCGCTCATCGGCTTGCAGGTGCTGGCGGTCGCCCGCACCTCGCTCGACGAGACTTGGGAATACGTGGCCCAGCGCGAAGCGTTCGGCAAACCGCTGTCGGCGTTTCAGGGCGTCTCGCACCCGCTGGCGGATTTCGACACGCAGGTCGAAGCGGCGCGTCTGCTCTGTCTTCAAACGTTGTGGCTCAAGGATCGCGGACTGCCGCACAGCGCCGAGGCGGCCATGTGCAAATGGTGGGGGCCGAAGCTCGCTTACGACGTCATCCATCAATGCCTGCTGATGTTCGGCCACGGCGGTTACGACCGGGGCGTGATGGAGCAGCGATTGCGCGACGTGCTCGGTTTCCAGATCGGTGACGGCACCGCGCAGATCATGAAGACGATCATCGCGCGCACGCGCGCCGGCCGACAGGCAGTGCCGGTTTGACCGGCCGGCGGCTGGATGACATTCGCGACAGCATAGGAGACGATGCGATGGAGTTCGATGCGGTATTGCTTCCCCCTCGACGTGAGCACAGTGTGGCGCGCGGCTGGTGGCCCGAACGCACGATCAACGATGCGCTCGACGCGGCCCTCGCGGCATGGCCCGACAAGGTCGCACTCACGGCGGTCTCGACGGCCACCGGCCAGACCACATCGCTGACCTATGCCGCGCTGGCCGATGCGGCCGAGCGTCTTGCGCTGGGCCTGCTGCGACGCGGTGTCGGACGCGGTGACGTGGTCGCCTGCCAACTGCCCAACGGCTGGCCGTTCGCGGTGACCTACCTGGCCTGCGCCCGTATCGGCGCGGTGCTCAATCCCCTCATGCACATCTTCCGCGAGCGCGAGCTGTCTTTCATGCTGCGCCATGGCGAGGCGAAAGTGTTCATCGTGCCGCAGCAGTTTCGCGGCTTCGATCACGCGGCGATGGCGCGCGCGTTGCAGCACGAGCTTGACGCGCTCCGGCATGTGATCGTCGTAGGGGAGGCTGCCGCAGAGGAGAGTTTCGACGCCGTGCTCATGGCTGGCGAACCTGCGGCGACCGACGCGGAGCGCGCGCAGATGCAGGCGTCGCGCGTGCGTCCGGACGACGTGATGCAATTGATGTACACGTCCGGCACCACGGGCGAGCCGAAGGGGGTGATGCACAGTGCGAACACCACGTTCTCGAACATCGACGCTTACGCGCAGCGCATGCGCCTCGGTCGCGACGACGTGATTCTGATGGGCTCGCCGCTCGCGCATCAGACCGGCTTCATGTACGGCCTGATGATGCCCATCATGCTCGGCGCGAGTGCGGTCATGCTCGACGTGTGGGACCCGGCGAACGCCGTGCGTCTGATTCAGGCGCATGGGGTGACCTTCACGATGGCGTCCACCCCGTTTCTCACCGATCTGACCAAGGCGGTGGCGGCCAGCGGCGAGACCGTGCCGAGCTTGCGTGCCTTCCTGTGCGCGGGGGCGCCGATTCCGGGGCCGGTAGTGGAGCAGGCGCGCAAGGTGCTCGGCGCGAAGATTGTGTCGGCGTGGGGCATGACCGAGAACGGCGCCGTGACGCTTACGCGTCTGGACGATGACGATGCGCGCGCGTCGACGACGGACGGCTGTCCGCTGCCGGGCGTCGAGCTACGCGTGGTCGACGCGGACGATCGTGATCTGCCCACGGGAGAGACCGGCCGCTTGCTCGTGCGCTCGTGTTCGAATTTCGGCGGCTATCTCAAGCGCGCGCAATGGAACGGCACCGACCCCGCCGGGTGGTTCGACACGGGCGATATGGCGTGGCTCGATGCCACTGGCTACGTGCGCATCGCCGGGCGCAGCAAGGACGTAATCATTCGGGGAGGCGAGAATATCCCCGTCGTCGAAATCGAGGCGCTGCTGTACCGCCATCCGGCGGTCGCGACGGTGGCCATCGTGGCGTATCCGGACGAGCGGCTTGGCGAGCGTGCGTGTGCGGTGGTGGTGCCGCGCCCCGGGCAGTCGATCGATTTGCCGGCGCTCACCGCTTTTCTGGCGTCGCACAAGGTCGCCCGGCAGTATTGGCCGGAACGGCTCGAAGTGCGCGAGGCGCTGCCGACCACCCCCACGGGTAAGATACAGAAATTCAAATTGCGCGAGATGCTGCAGACGGGCGAGTGAAAGCCCGCATGCGGCGCGGCGTTCTTCAAGGATGAAAGGTCGATGACATCGAAGGGACTGGATAGCGAATCGTTCGAGCTGTTGCTCGCCGCGGTGCAACGTTTCATTCGCGAGCGGCTGGTGCCCGCCGAGAACGACGTGGAAGAGCACGACGACGTGCCGGCCACGCTCGTCAATGAGATGAAGGAGATGGGCCTGTTCGGCCTGTCGATTCCCGAGGCATTCGGCGGCATCGGTTTGTCGATGACGCAGGAGGTGCGCGTGGCCTACGAGTTCGGGCAGACGTCGCTGGCGTTTCGCTCCGTGTTCGGCACCAACGTGGGCATCGGCTCGCAGGGTATCCTGATGGACGGTACCGAGGCGCAAAAGCGCGACCTGCTGCCGCGCGTGGCGAGTGGGGACCTGATCATGTCGTTCGCGCTCACGGAGCCGGACGCGGGATCGGACCCGGCCGCGCTCAAGACACGGGCCGTGCTCGACGGCGACACCTATGTGCTCGATGGCGTAAAGCGCTTCATTACCAACGCGCCGCGCGCCGGGGCGTTCACGCTGATGGCGCGCACGGGCGGCGAGGGCGCGGGCGGTATCTCGGCCTTCATCGTGCCGGCCGACACGCCGGGCCTGTCGCTGGGCAGGCCCGACAAGAAGATGGGGCAGCGCGGAACGAAGACGTGCGACGTCGTGCTGCAAGGCGCGCGCGTGCCGGCGGCGAACATCATCGGCGGCGAGGCGGGCAAGGGCTTCAAGACGGCGATGAAGGTCCTTGACCGCGGTCGCTTGCACGTGGCGGCGCTGGCGTGCGGCATGGCGCAGCGAATTCTCGACGAGTCCGTGACCTATGCACGCGAACGCAAGCAATTCGGGCAGCGCATCGGCGACTTCCAGCTCGTGCAGGCGATGCTCGCGGACAGTCAGGCGGAACTGTACGCCGGATGGTCGATGGTGCAGGACTGTGCCCTGCGTTACGACGCGAAGCCCGAGGGCAAGCGTGACGCCGACGTCAGCACGCGGGCCTCGTGCGCCAAGCTGTTCTGCACCGAGATGGTCGGGCGCGTGGCCGATCGTGGTGTGCAGGTGCACGGCGGCGCGGGCTACATCAACGAATACAAGGTCGAGCGCTTCTATCGCGACGTCCGACTGCTCCGTCTTTATGAAGGCACCACGCAAATTCAACAACTGATCATCGGGCGCGCCCTGATGCAGGACGATTGAGGTCGCGCGCACCGCTGGCGGTGCGCCGAGTCGTACACGCGGCGCATCATGCTGGTGCGCGCGATGTCAGGGCTGCACCGCCTTGCACTGCTGCGGTGCAACAGATTCCACCCGATTTTCGGGCGTTTCCCATAGACAAACCACCTGTTCTGCGTTGACCAGCAACGCTTTGTCGATCTTTCTGCGTCACTTGGCACGCTTTTTGCATTGCTGTGTGTGCCAGCGGCAAAGACGTCGCCGGCCATGAATTCCGGTACGGCGTCAGGCAAGATCGCCTGCGACGTACCCACAGGACAACGGCGTCCCTCCGTGCTTCGGCACGGTCGGACGCCGTTTTGTTTTTCGGGCGCTGCAAGCGCTGCAACAGGAGAAGACAGCATGCGCAAACCTCGTCTGGTCGTCATCGGCAACGGCATGGCCGGCATCCGCACGCTCGAAGAGCTGCTGGAAATCGCACCGCATCAGTACGACATCACCGTATTCGGTGCCGAGCCGCATCCGAACTACAACCGGATCCTGCTCTCACCGGTGCTCGCCGGAGAGCAATCGTTCGCCGACATCGTGCTCAATCCGCTCGACTGGTATGCCGAGAAGGGCATCACGTTGCATCTGGGCAAGGAAGTCACGCAGATCGATCGACCGCGCCGTGTCGTGCGTTGCGCCGACGGCACCGAGGCGCCGTACGACCGTCTGTTGATCGCCACCGGCTCCAGCCCGTTCATTCTGCCGGTGCCCGGCAAGGATCTCGCTGGCGTGATCAGCTATCGCGACATTCGCGATACCGAGATCATGATCGAGACGGCGAGCATGAAGCGTCATGCGGTCGTGATCGGCGGCGGTCTGCTCGGACTCGAGGCGGCCAACGGTCTCAAGCTGCGCGGCATGGACGTCACCGTTGTGCACCTGGCCGACACCTTGCTCGAACGCCAACTCGACAGTACGGCGGGCAAGCTGTTGCAGCAATCGCTCGAAGCGCGCGGTCTCGCATTCCGGCTGTCGCATCAAACGGCAGCGATTCTCGACGACGGCAACGGCAGCGTGCGGGCCGTGAAGTTCAGCAACGGCGAAGAAATCGACGCCGACCTCGTTGTGATGGCCGCAGGAATTCGGCCGAACACGACATTGGCCGAAGCGGCGGGTCTGTATTGCGCCCGTGGCATTGTTGTGTCCGACACGCTGCAAACCTACGATCCGCGCATCTACGCCGTGGGCGAATGCGTGAGCCATCGCGGCGTGGCCTACGGTCTCGTGGCCCCGCTGTTCGAGCAGGCCAAGGTCTGCGCCAACCACCTCGCGCTCATGGGCATCGGCAGCTATCGCGGCTCGGTGTTGTCGACGAAGCTCAAGGTCACGGGCATCGACCTGTTTTCGGCGGGCGACTTTCTCGGCGGCGAAGGCACCGAGGAGATCGTGTTGTCCGATCCCGCGAGCGGCGTCTACAAGAAGCTGGTGATTCGCGACGACAAGCTCGTCGGCGCGTGCCTGTATGGCGACACGGCCGACGGCGCCTGGTACTTCAAGCTGTTGCGCGACGGGCGTTCGCTGGGCGAGTTGCGCGAACGCATCATGTTCGGCGAGTCGAGCGTGGGCGACGTTGGCACGCAAGGGCAGAACCGCGCGTCGGCGATGTCCGATACCGATGAAGTGTGCGGCTGCAACGGCGTGTGCAAGGGCACGATCGTCAAGGCGATCACCGAGAAGGGTCTGTTCACGCTCGACGAAGTCAAGAAGCACACGAAGGCCGCCAGCTCGTGCGGTTCGTGCGCCGGGCTGTGCGAACAGATCCTGATGAGCACGCTGGGCTCGACCTACGACGCGGCACCGAAGGAGAAGGCGGTGTGCGGTTGCACGGATCTGTCGCATGCCGACGTGCGTCGCGCGGTGCGTGAGCATCACCTCACGTCCCACCGCGCCGCCTTCGACTTCCTCGAATGGCGCACGCCCAACGGGTGCGCCACGTGCCGTCCGGCGCTGAACTACTACATGCTCAGCACGTGGCCGAAGGAAGCCGTTGACGATCCGCAAAGCCGCTTCGTCAACGAGCGCGTGCACGCCAACATCCAGAAGGACAACACGTTCTCCGTCATCCCGCAGATGAAGGGTGGCGTGACGAACGCGAGCGAGCTGCGCCGCATCGCCGACGTGGCGGACAAGTACCAGATTCCGATGGTCAAGGTCACGGGCGGTCAGCGTATCGATTTGCTCGGCGTGAAGAAGGAAGATCTCGTGAGCGTCTGGCGCGACCTCGGTATGCCGTCGGGACACGCCTACGGCAAGTCGATCCGCACCGTGAAGACGTGCGTGGGCAGCGAATTCTGCCGCTTCGGCACGCAGAACAGCACGCAGATGGGCATTGATCTCGAGACCATGCTCGCGAACATGTGGTCGCCCCACAAGGTCAAGCTGGCCGTGTCCGGCTGCCCGCGCAATTGCGCCGAGGCCGGGATCAAGGACGTGGGCGTGATTGCGGTCGACTCGGGGTGGGAGCTGTATGTCGGCGGCAACGGCGGCATCAAGACCGAAGTCGCGCAGTTCCTCGTCAAGGTGAAGACCGCCGACGAGGTCAAGGAGTACACGGGCGCATTTCTCCAGCTCTATCGCGAGGAAGCCTATTACCTCGACCGCACGGTGCATTACCTCGACCGGGTGGGCCTCGACTACGTGAAGCAACGCGTGGTGAACGATGCCGCCAATCGTCGCGCGCTGTACGAACGGCTGCTGTTCTCGCTCGATGGCCTGCCCGACCCGTGGCAAGCGCGTATCAACGGGGCGCAAGCCAATGAATACCGTCCGCTGACCTCGACCGTGCCAGTGAGCATCGAGCCCGCGACTGCCTGAGGAGAACACCATGACGCAATCCAAACCGATCTGGCTGCATGTCTGCGACGTGGGCGCGATCCCGCGCCTGGGCACGCGCGTGCTGACCCATCCGAGCGGCGACATCGCGCTCTTTCGCTCAGAGAGCGACAAGGTCTTCGCGCTGCGCGACAAGTGCCCGCACAAGGGCGGGGCGCTCTCGCAGGGCATCGTGCACGGCGAGAAGGTCACGTGCCCGCTGCACGCCTGGAACATCGACCTGACGACCGGCGAAGCCTGCGCACCCGATGTGGGCTGTGCAGAGCGCTTCGCCGTGCGGATCGACGCGGGCGAGGTGTATGTGTCGCTCGACCAGGCGATCGGTACCGAGGTGGGCGCGGCGACGGCTGCCGCTTGACCCGCTCCCCCCGACCCCCTGACCCCTCGCGATTGCCGGAGCCCCCCATGACAACCCTCACGCAAACCACCTGCTGCTACTGCGGCGTCGGTTGCGGCATGCTCGTCGAGAGCGACGGCGAGCGCATCGTCGGTGTGCAGGGCGACCCGGCGCATCCGGCGAACTTCGGGCGTCTGTGCAGCAAGGGCATGACGTTGCCGCTCACCGCACAGTCGCTTGCCGGACGCGTGCTGACACCCGAGCTGCGCACCACGCGCGACGCCGAGCGCGCGCCCGCCAGTTGGGACGCCGCGCTGGAGACGGTGGCATCGCGCTTTGCCGATGTCATCCGTCGGCATGGCCCGGACGCCGTCGCGTTCTACGTGTCGGGACAGTTGTTGACCGAGGACTATTACGTCTTCAACAAGCTCGCCAAGGGGCTGGTGCGCACCAACAACATCGACACGAACTCGCGACTGTGCATGTCGAGCGCCGTGAGCGCCTATAAGATGGCGCTCGGCGCAGACGGCCCGCCCACCTGCTACGACGATCTCGAAGCGGCCCGCACCGTGCTGTTCGCCGGCAGCAACATGGCCTACGCGCACCCGGTGCTGTTCCGTCGACTCGAAGCGGCCAAGGCGGCCGATCCGTCGATTCGCTGGATCGTCGTCGATCCGCGCCGCACCGATACGGCGGCGATGGCCGATCTGCATCTGGCCATCGTGCCGGGCACCGACGTTGCCCTGTTTCACGGCATGCTGCATCACCTGATCTGGGAAGGACGCATCGACCGGCGCTACATTGACGCCCACACCGAAGGCTTCGATGCGCTCAAGCAGATGCTGCGCGGCTATACGCCGCAACTCGTGGCCGATATCTGCGGCATTGAAGAGTCTGCATTGCGTCAGGCGGCCGACTGGTTTGGCGAGAGCCCGGCGGCGCTGTCGCTTTACTGCATGGGACTGAATCAATCGAGCCACGGCACCGAGAAGAATCTCGCGCTCATCCATCTGCATCTGGCCACCGCGCAGATCGGACGCCCGGGCGCCGGGCCGTTCTCGCTCACCGGTCAGCCCAATGCGATGGGCGGCCGTGAAGTCGGCGGGATGGCCACCATGCTCGCCGCACATCGCGAGATCGGCAACGCGGCGCATCGCGCGGAGATCGAGCAGCTTTGGGGCGTGCAGGGGCTGTCCGACAAGCCGGGCCTGCCCGCCGTGGAGATGTTCGATGCCGTGCGCGACGGCCGTATCAAAGCGATCTGGATTGCGTGCACGAACCCCGTGCACTCGATGCCGGACAGTGAACGCGTGCGTGAAGCGCTCGCTGCCGCGGAGTTCGTCGTGGTGCAGGAGGCGTTTCACCAGACGGACACCGTTCCTTATGCCGACGTGCTGCTGCCCGCAACGAGCTGGGGCGAGAAGGCGGGCACGGTCACGAACTCGGAGCGGCGCATCTCGCGCGTGCGGGCTGCCGTCTCGGCGCCGGGAGAGACCCGGGCCGACTGGTGGATTGCCAGCGAGGTCGCCCGGCGTCTTGCACCCAAGCTCGCCGCGTCGCCCGAACCGTTCGCGTTCTCGTCCATCGAGATCATCTTCGACGAGCATCGCGCGCTCACCGTGGGACGCGACCTCGACATCGGCGGTATCGATTACGCGTTGCTCGAGCAGCGCGGACCGCAACATTGGCCGTTTCCGGCCGGCGCGTCGCAGGGCGTTGCGCGCCGCTACGAGGACGGCGTGTTCGCTACGAGCGACGGCCGTGCACGTTTTCATGCGTTCGAATACCAACCGGTGGCCGAGCCGATCAATGCCCGTCATCCGCTGCGACTGATTACCGGCCGCTTGCGCGATCAGTGGCACGGCATGAGTCGCACGGGGCGTGTGGGGCAGTTGTTCGAGCACGCACCCGAGCCGGCGCTCACCATGCATCCGGCCGACGCGGCGCGTCGCAGCCTGCGCGCGGGCGATGTCGTGCGGCTGTCGAGCCGTCGCGGCGAGCGGGTGTTGACGCTGGCCGTGAGCGACGACGTCGCCTCGGGCACGGTGTTCGTGCCGATGCACTGGAGCGGACAGTTTCTCGGCGGCGGGGGCGTGAACGACACGACCCTCGGCGCCGTCGACAAGTATTCGAAGCAGCCCGAACTGAAGCACGCCGCCGTGCGCGTCGATCCGCTCGCGCTGCCGTGGCGGGTGGCGGCGGTGCGGCGCGGCGACGCCCTGCAATTGCACGCGGCGGTGCAGCCGCTGCTGGCCGAGCGGCGCTTCGCGACGGTGCGTCTGGAGGGTGACGACCGGATCGTGGTCATGGCCGCCGACAGCGAGCCGGACGCCGACTGGCTGGAGCGCTTGCACACGGCGCTGGCCCTGCCGCGCGACGAATCGCTGCTGGAGTATCGCGATGCGCGCCGGTCGATGACCAAGCGCGTGGCATGGTGCGACACCTTGATCGACGGCGTGCTGGTGGCGGGCAGTGAAGCCGATGTCGCCGCGTCGACGTCGCTGCTCGCGCGTGTTCGCGAAACGTCGCCCTGGACGCGCGCGCGCCATGCGGTCTTCGTGGCCGACAGCGGACCGGCTGTGCCACGCGATCGCACGGTGTGCCAGTGCAAGTCCGTGACGGCGTCGAGCATCAACGCGGCGATCGGCGCGGGAGCGGACGTCGCACAGCTTAAGGCGAGGCTCGGCTGCGGGACGGTCTGCGGCTCGTGTGTGCCGGAGTTGCAGCGCATGTGCGCTGCGCCGGTCAACGCTGCGACGCAGCCGTTCGCGACGAATGTCGCTTGAGGCCGGGGCATGGGCGGCGCATCGTGAACGTACCGACGGGATTTGAATTGGGCGACATGCAGAACATCGAGGAATTGAGGGAGAACGATCATGAAGAACGGCAAAGTCACCCTGCTGAGCGCCGGTCCCGGCGCGCTGGATCTGCTGACGTTGCGCGCGGCACGCGTGCTCGGAGAGGCCGATGTGCTGCTCGTCGACGATCTGGCCAATCCGGAGATCGCCACGCTCGCGCCGCAGGCACGCGTGATTGCCGTGGGCAAGCGCGGCGGCTGCCGCTCGACGCCACAGGCTTTCATCGAACGCCTGATGTGCCGCTTTGCGCGACGCGGCGCGCACGTGGTGCGCGTGAAGGGGGGCGACGCGCTGATGTTCGGGCGTGCGGGCGAGGAAATCTCGGCGCTGCGTCGCGCGGGGGTGCCGGTGGAGATCGTCAACGGGGTGTCGTCGGCGTTCGCGGCGGCGGCCGGTTTGGGGATGTCGCTCACCCATCGCGACCACTGTGCGGGCGTGACGTTCGTCACCGCGCACCGGCAGGACGGCAGTGCCCCCAACTGGGCGGCGCTCGCGGCGACCGGCACCACGCTGGCGATCTACATGGGCCTGCATCGGGTCGAGGAACTGAGCGAAACGCTGTTGGCGCATCTCGATGCGGCAACCCCGGCGGGGGCGGTGCAGTGGGCGGGCTCGCCGCAAGAGCGGCGAATGGTCACGTCACTGGGCCGGCTGGCGGCCGACGTTCGCGCCGCGGGGTTTGCGAGCCCGACCGTCCTGCTCGTGGGCGGCGCGGTCGGTGAAGCGGCACTCGCGGCGGTCGAGCCGAGTATGGCGACGAGTGTCGATGACGGGGATGTCGCCGCGGACACGGTGCGCGACGTCATCGCCAGAGCGGCCTGATGCGTTGTATCTTCACTACCTATACTGGACAGCGCGCGTTCGACTAGCGCACGAGACATCGCCGACGCGTCGCAGCCGATGCTGCCCCGCCACGGCGTTGTCGATGGAATTTCACTGACCGGCCGAGCGCATTGGCCCCCACGAACTTGCCGAAAACACCGGATGCCGGGGACGTCGATCCTCAGGCCGACACGCCCCGCAAAGCCGCAGTCCCTGCCGCCCCTGTCACGACAGCGGGGGCGCACGGCATGCTGCGCGTACTGCTCGTCACCGATACCGACAAGCCGATTGGCGAGTTGCGGACTGAGCTCGCGCGTCTGGGGTGCGAGATGCTGGTGGAAGTCGCCAAGCCGCAGGCGCTGCCGCGTGTGGTGGAGAGTGAGCGCCCGGACGTCGTCATCATCGATACCGAATCGCCGTCGCGCGACACGCTGGAACAACTCGCGGTGATGAACGCGGCGGCGCCGCGTCCGGTGCTGATGTTCTCGGCCGACGGCAATCAATCGCTGATTCGTGCGGCCGTCGATGCCGGGGTGACGGCATACTCCGTCGAGGGACTGGCGGCAGACCGGCTCGCGCCGATTCTCGAAGTGGCGCTTGCGCGCTTCGCCCATGAGGAAAAGCTGCGCGCACGACTGGCCAAGGCCGAGACCGAACTGGCCGACCGAAAGCTGATCGACCGCGCCAAGCGGCTGCTGATGGACCGACGCAAGATTTCCGAGCAGGAGGCCTACGCCATCCTGCGCAAACGGGCGATGGATCAGGGCGAGAAGCTCGTCGAAGTGGCGCGCCAGCTCGTCTCGATTGCCGAATTACTGGGATAGACACTGCTCATGTCGACGTCATCATGGTTGGCTTCTGACGCACAATTGCCGGACGGTGCGCCAGAGAAACGTCATCTGCGCGTGGGGTTCATCGCGCTGTCCGATGCGGCGCCGCTGGTCGTCGCGAAGCGTCTGGAGCTGGGGCACGAGCACGGGCTGACCCTGGAGCTGAGCCGCGAGTCGTCGTGGGCGGCGGTGCGCGACAAGCTGCTCACGGGCGAGCTGGATGCCGCGCACTCGCTGTATGGCCTCGTGTACGGCGTGCAGTTGGGTATTGGCGGCCCACGCGAAGACATGGCCGTGCTCATGGTGCTCAATCGCAACGGGCAGGCGGTGACGGTCACGCCGTCGCTGGCCGAGGCGATGGCGCGCACGGGCGACTTGCGCGCGGCGCTGGCGTCGCTCGGGCGCAAGCCGGTCTTCGCGCAGACGTTCCCGACGGGCACGCACGCGATGTTTCTCAATTACTGGTTTGCCGCGCAGGGCATCGATCCGCTCACCGAGATCTCCAGCATCGTGATCCCCCCGGCGCATATGGTCGCCGCGATGGAAGAGGGCGGGCTCGACGGGTTTTGCTGCGGCGAGCCGTGGCATGCCGTGGCCCAGGCGCGCGGGCTGGGGCGCACGGTCGTGGTGTCGAGCGACATTTGGCCGAATCATCCTGAGAAGGTGCTGGCCTGCCGCCGGGACTTTGTGTCGCGCTATCCGAAAACGGCACAGGCGCTGGTGCGCACGCTGCTCAGCGCATGCCGCTGGCTGGATATGCCCGGGCATCGGGCGGAAGCGGCGGGATGGCTGGCGGAGCCGGCGTGGGTCGGGGCGCCACGCGACCTGATCGCGGCGCGTCTGCTGGGCGACTTCGGTCGCCTGCAAGGACGGCATGCGTTGCTGCCCGTGAGCTTCTTCGACGAAGGCGTGGTGAATTACCCGCATCCGTCGGATGGCATGTGGTTCATCGCGCAATATCGTCGTTGGGGGATGGTGGGCGATGCGGCGGTGGCCGGTGCCGCGCAAACGGCGGCAGCGGTGAGCCAGACGGCGCTGTTCGAGGCGGCGGCACGTGCCGAGGCCGTGCCGGTGGAGGCCACGCCAGCGCACGAGGTGCTTTGCGACGGCAAGGCCTGGGATGCGGCCGTCGCCGGCGATTTACGCGCGTACGTCGATGGGTTCGATATTCGGGCCCGGTGATGTCGACCGGCGTGGCGACCGGATCAGACCTTTTTGACGAATTCCGATTTCAGACTCATGGCGCCAAAGCCGTCGATCTTGCAATCGATATCGTGGTCGCTGTCCACCAGCCGAATGTTCTTCACCTTGGTGCCCATCTTGATGACGCCACCCGACCCCTTCGGCTTCAAGTCCTTGATAACGGTGACCGTATCGCCATTCTGCAAGAGCGTTCCGGTGGCGTCGCGATAGACGCGTTCGGTGGGTTCCGTTGATGCGGCAGCCTGTGCCGACCATTCATGCGCGCACTCGGGGCAAATGTAGACCCCCCCGTCTTCGTACGTGAATTCGGAGTTGCATTTCGGGCAAGCGGGCAAAGTACTCATGTCGATGGATCCTGAAAGGCCGACGAAGGCGATCAAAGCGCGAAATTATATCGCTGTCGGCGGATTTGCCCGGGCAGCGGTGCTCCCGTGACAGGGCGCCGCGATCACGGTCGGGCTTCGATGACATCCCTAATTGATTCAAGCAACCGGATTACGGACACTCGAACGATCGATAATGCAAATTCGATATCAGTCCCGCCAACGCCTTCTGTTCGTATTCTATGGTCGACGAGACCCGCTTCCCAATCCGCAAGGAATGCCCCCCGGGCGCCTGTACCTGTGATCGGGAAAGCCTCATGCAAGACCCGCACGGTGATCGCCGCCTCCTGCTGTTGACGCAGGCGGAGGAGAAACGGCTGATCGCGCGCATCGAAGCCGTGACCAGTTACGCCGATCTGCAACGCGTAGCCGATTTGATGCAGGCCCAGCTCGGGATTTCGCTGCAGATCGCGCCGAGTGTGAACGAAGTCCGGACGGTCCGAGGCATCAGTATTCGGTTGGTGGCCAAACCGGGCCTTTGCCGGAAGCTCCAGGCGTCGATTCCCGCCGCGGTTCGCCGATGCCTCGATAGTCGTCCCGGTATCGCTTACGCGATCCTGGATGCGCACGATTTGCTGGGTGGCGGTCAATGACGCCGTGACGGCGGCGCTCGGTCACGCTGGGCGGTCTTCCTCGCTTGCCGGGCACGGGCAGGCACAATCAGCGGCTTGCGCAAGTTGCGTATCGCAACTATATTGGTTGCGATGCACAACTGATAGGGGTTGAGATATGGATATCGTCGATCTACCTGGCAAGCCTCGCGAAGCGGAGATTCTGGAACTCCGCGACTTCTCGCGTCGACTGGTTCGCGAACTCGGCTTCATGCGAACGACGCTGGCCGACAGCGATCTCGCGCCGTCGGCGGTTCACGCCATCATCGAGATCGGGGCGACGCCCGGGATCAGTGCCAAGGACCTTGGCAACCTGCTGCGGCTGGATAAATCGAACACTAGCCGGCAAGTGGCGAAGCTCGAGGCCAGCGGGCTCGTGAGGCGCGCGACGGCAAGCAACGACGCGCGTGCCTCCGAACTCTCCCTGACCGACGCGGGGCAGCGGCTTCGAAGCAAGATCGACCGCTTTGCGACCGATCAGGTGTCCAGCGCGCTGCGGCGCATCGTGCCCGCGGATCAGGCGGCCCTGGTCCGGGCGCTTGCCCTGTACGCGGACGCGCTCGCACAGGACAACTCGGCCAAAGGCGCGATCGAGGGGGAAGTCTCCGCACAAGTGGTCGAAGGCTATCAGCCGGGGTGTATCGGCGACATTGCCAGCCTGCACGCGCGCTTTTACGCAGAACACTGGGGGTTTGGCGTGTTTTTCGAGAAGAAGGTGGCAACGGAGCTGGCGGCGTTCGCCAGCGCGTTGCCCGCCGAAGGCAAAGCGCTGTGGCGCCATGTGGGGAATGGGCGCACGCTGGCCTCGCTCGCGATCGACGGCGACCTTGATACCGGTGTCGCGCATTTGCGCTGGTTCATCGTCGACGATTCGTTGCGTGGGGCCGGGGTTGGGCGGCGTCTGATGGCGCAGGCCATGGCCTTCGTCGACGCGCGCTTTCGCGAAACGTACCTATGGACGTTCAAGGGGCTCGATGCCGCGCGTCATTTGTACGAGTCGTTCGGCTTTGCGCTGACCGACGAATCCGAAGGCGAGCAATGGGGGAGCCGGGTTGTCGAGCAACGGTTTTGCCGTCGCGCCGCGGGTACTTCACCGTCGTCGCGCTCGCCTGCTTAGGCTGTCTGCGCACCAGCACACCGGCGCGAGCCTCGCCGATGCCGTGACGACGGGGGACGTTGCCGCTACCCCGTCGCCACGATCACATGCGCCTGAATTTTGCCTGCCACCGGACCGTTGCCGTGGTGCTCGGCTATTGCCTGCGTCGCCCGGTCGGTGGCGAGTTGAAGCAAGCTGGCGTCGCGTGCTTCGATTTCGTTGCGCAGCGGCGTTCCGAGGCAATAGGCCGTGGCGACGTCGCGAGCAGAGGCCGCGTAACTCACCTTCTCGCGAGTTTCGATCGTCATGTGGACGAACCCGGCGCGGCTTAGGTCCTCCCGGATGCGTGCGACGTCGTAATAACCGTGCGGCGTGCGAGCGAGGAATCTCGGCGGGTCGCGCGGGAACAATGCGCCAATGGCTTGAGTGATCTCGTCGGCGAAGGCGTTCTCCTCGATGCGATCCCAGACGGTGAAGACGAAGCGCCCGCCCGGCGTCAGCATGCGACGTGCCTCGGCATAGCCGGCGGCTCTATCGGGAAAAAACATCGCGCCGAATTGGCAGAAAACGACGTCGAACGACGCATCGTCGAACGGCAAGGCGAGCGCGTCGGCCTGTTTCCATTCGATCCGGGCGTCGGTCGGTTGCCTGCCGGCCGCGTAATCGAGCATCGGCTGATTGAGGTCGGTCACCACGTAGCGCGCGTCAGCGCCAAGCTTCGGGGCGAGCGCTCGCGTGACCGCGCCGCTGCCGGCTGCTGTCTCAAGGATGGACTTGGGCGATACGGCAGCGACGATCGCTGCCGTATCGACGGCGTAGGTCTCGAAGATTAACGGCACCATCAGCGTGTCGTAGCACTTCGGAATCGACCCTGCAAATACCTTGTCGGGCTCGAGCATGATGCCCCCTTGAATGCACTGCCGACGGTTCCGGGTTGCCCCGCCGGCTTTTCATTCTAGGCGGGCCACGACTCGCTCGTTGCGGCATTCATCGGCGGGGAGGATCGCCTGGAATGACAAAAGCCCGTCGACCTTGCGGCCGACGGGCTTTCGAATTTGGTTGCGGGGACAGGATTTGAACCTGTGACCTTCGGGTTATGAGCCCGACGAGCTGCCAGACTGCTCCACCCCGCGTCTGAGAACTAAATAATACGAGAATTCCGCGCATCGTGTCAAGCATTTATGACATTAATTTTGTGGGCCTCGGAAAAACATGCGCGACGTGTGCATTTTTGCGGCCTCCCGCGCGCACGTCGCATCACTCGGAAGTCAACCTCGTGGCGGTGCTCACCAGCGGATCGTGGCGCCCGCCTGCACCGAGTGCGAGAGCGACGCCGGGTTCAGGCCGCGTTTGTAACCGACGTCCAGATCGAGGTCCTTCGTCGGGCTGTAGATCGCGCCGACCAGCGCGTAAGCGGGCTTTGTCCGGGTTGTGGCGTCCGAATTGGTCGCGAGACCGATGTCGGCAACCAGACGCACGGTGTCCGTCGCACTGAAAAGCACGGCCGTGGACGCGTTCCACAGGCTCTGTCGGTTACCGGCGCCGTTGTTGTTCCACGTATAGCCGGCGTTGGCCAGGAACGTCCAGCGATCGAGGGTGTATTGCATCAACAGATTGGCGCCGGTGGTCGCGCGCCCATTGCCGAGGCCACGATCCCGACTGGCCGTCGGCAGCGAGACGAACGGCTTCAGGCCGAGGCTCCACTGCTCGGTTTCGAGGAAGCGCCATTTGGCTTGCAACTGGAGGTCGGTAACGCCGCTGGTCCAGCCTTCGCCATCCGGTCGCGTGCGTTGGTACGGCGCCTGGATAGCCACGTCGAGGTTGGGCAGCACGCCGTACGTCAGTGTGTTGTTCCATTGTTGTTGACGCGCGCTCGGCATGGTTATCCACTCGCTGTTCAGCTCGAGCTGCCAGTTACCGGTGTCCTGTGTGCCGGTGTCGTCCGTTACAAGCGGGTTGGTGGCGTGAGCGGCAAGCGGCGCGAGCGCTGCGGCAAGCATCAGAAACTTCTTCATTGAGAACTCCTGCGGGGCGATGGGTGTGTCCCGGTGCGTAAGTCTGGAAATCCGTCGCGCGGATCGTACGGGGGGGCGTGTGACACGGTCAACCGAAACCCGCCGAATGTGCGGTATTCGAGATTCGTGTCTTGGGAGCGTTGCTTGTTGACCGGGCTTCGGGGTGGGAGGCTGGCAGGCAGGGCGGTAGAGACGTAGAGACGTAGGGAGGTAGGGGATAGAGACGTGGAGAGGCGCAGCGGTGGAGATGTGAGGGGGAAGCGGGGCACGAAAGGGACGCCGAGGCTGCCTACGTCGGGTATCGAGTGGTAGACTTCGGGCCCTTTTTAGCGGGGCCGGGCGCACCGCCGCCGACTCACCATGCAAGCCAGAAGTCATCTCATTTTCGGTATCGGCGCAACTTGGCTGATGCATCGCACCGGGTGGGCCGCCAGCGTCCACGCTTGGCCCTTGACGCTCGTTGGCGCATTGCTGCCCGACATCGATCACCCGAAGAGCATGCTGGGACGCCGAGTCGCGCCGGTGTCGCTTTTGGTCTCCGGTCTTTTCGGCCATCGCGGCATGACGCATTCGCTGCTGCTGCCGATCCTGGCGGTCGTGGGCTGCCTGTATGGCTGGGGCCATGTGCCGGTGTGGATGCTTGCGTTGGCGGCCGGGTATTTGTCACATCTGCTGGCCGATTGGCTCACGCCGTCCGGCGTGCCGCTGTGCTGGCCGTTGCGAACGCGCTTCCGTTCGCCGCTTTACGTGACGACCGGGTCGGCGGCGGAGTGGTGCGTGGCCGGGGCACTCGCGTTCGCCATGTGGCGATGGTGGTGAGTGCGGGCGGACGTGCCGGCGCAAGCTGAGGAGGAAGTGAACGCGGTGAAAGCAGCGGAACCAGCGGTAGCGGCGTCGGCTGACACGGCCAACTCGATCAACTCGATCAACTCGATCAACTCGATCAACTCGGCCAACTCGGCCAACTCGGCTGACAGGCCCGCGAGTCGGCCCGCGCGGATATCGGTCAGCGCCAGGGCAACGGCGGCTCGTCCATGAGGGCAACCTGTTCGCGAAGCTCCAGGATGCGGTCCTGCCAGTAGCGCTGCGTGTTGAACCACGGAAAGGCGGCGGGGAACGCCGGATCGTCCCAGCGCCGGGCCAGCCAGGCGCTATAGTGCAGCAGGCGCAGCGTTCGCAAGGCTTCTGTGAGATGCAGCTCGCGCGGGTTGAAGTCGGCAAAGTCCTCGTAGCCGGAAAGGACTTCATCGAGCTGGACCGTCATCTCTTCGCGCGTGCCCGAAAGCAGCATCCACAGATCCTGCATCGCTGGCGCCATGCACGTGTCGTCGAAATCGACGAAGTGCGGGCCTGCATCGGTCCACAAGACGTTGCCGCCATGACAGTCGCCGTGTACGCGCAGCAGTTTCACGTCGCCAGCCCGCTCGTAAGCGCGCGCGACACCGGCGAGCGCCAGGTCGACAATGCTGCGCCAGGCGTCGCGCAGGTCGTTCGGAATGAAGTCGCTCGCCCACAGGTAGTCGACCGGGGTGCGTCCGTACGTGTCGATGTCCAGGGTGATGCGGTGCCGGAACGGCTGGATGGCGCCGACTGCGTGGATACGGCCGAGAAAGCGACCGAGCCAATTGATCGTGTCGGGATCCTGCAGTTCGGGGGCTCGGCCGCCGCGTCGGGGGAAGAGGGCGAAGCGGAAACCGTTGAAATGGTGCAGGGTCGTGCCTTGCGTCTCGAGCGGGGCAACGACCGGGATCTCCTGATGGGCGAGCGCTTGTGTGAAGGCGTGCTCCTCCAGGATGGCGTCGTCGGTCCAGCGCTGGGGGCGATAGAACTTCGCGATGAGCGGCGGGCCGTCTTCCATCCCTACCTGATAGACGCGGTTCTCATAACTGTTGAGGGCGAGCAGGCGCCCGTCGCTGAAATAGCCAAGCCGCTCGACGGCGGCAATGACGGTGTCGGGCAGGAGAGTGGAGAAAGGATGCGCGGGCCCGGAGGCGTCTTGGTCTTGGGAAAGATCGGTGTTCATGGGCGCTATTGTGCCAAAGGCAGTGCGATGGGCGCCGGTTCTCTTCTCTATAGCGTCTGGATACAGATAGGACGCGGTGGAACAGGAACGCGAAAACGCAGAAAATTACCCCGCGTTCAAAAAAGTTTCACAAAGGGCTTGCGTGGTTCGTCGAACCTGTCTAATATTCCGTCTCTCGCAACGACGGCGACGCAGCGAAAGCGGCGAAGCGGTGGAGGCGACGGGCTGGAAAGCCTG